>NZ_JANUCB010000005.1:0-508628 GCF_024809425.1 Pseudomonas sp. JAI111
GTCAGGGGCAAAAGCGCTTGGTTACTTGGCGCTTCTCCAAGTGACCCGCCGTCAGGGCGGAACCCTAAGCCGCCGTTACCGCAGAAACGGATATGTACCCAACCCCAACCCCAACCCAACCCCAACCGCATTCAAGCTCAAAGCTCAAGTGACTCACGCAACCGCTGGGAATGGTTGGCCGACATCGGAATCGGCGGAAAATCTTCATTAAGCAATCTCAGATGCTCGATCGCTTCCTGAAACTTCTGATCAGCCTTTCTGCGCAACGCCCGATATCGCTCAAACAGCTCCACATCCAGATCGCCGCCTTCAAGCAATTCAAAGGCACAGCGACTCAACAACTGGGCTTCTTCGAACAACTGCCGGTTGCGTTCCAGAGCGAACGTGCGGCAGGCCTTGATCTGATCGGGAGAGGAACATTGAGTCATGACAGGCACCTTCTTCTTATCCGAGGTCCCTTTGAACGGCATCGTTGCCACAGTGGAACCGAACACTGTCGTCTCCTGCCTGCAAAACCGAGGCGGGTTTAACGTTGTGACTGTCGGGTTTCACGGGGATTTCAACTTTTTAAAGATGAAAATTCGATAATTCAGCCAAAGATATACAGTCGAAAAATCAAAAAACCTGTTTCTTGCTGCGTTCGTAATGGGCGAGGGTAGGTTGCGTGCTGACGCCGTGAATCAGAATGCTCAAGGCAACCACCGACAACGTCAGGTCAGTGCACAGGGTCGCCACCGAGTGATCCAGCCCGTGGTTCAAGGCATAGAACAGGTAATACAGACTGCCGATGCCACGTATGCCGAACCAGCCAATCAACATCCGCTGCCGCCCGTCGAGCAGCCCGCCCCAGGGCATGACCACGACACTCAAGGGCCGAATCAGGCAAAACAACACCCCGCTGACCAGCAACGCACGCCAGTCCCAGTGCGCGATCAGCACCACGCCCAGCAGCGTCACCAGAAACACTTCCATCGCCCGTTCCACCAAACTACCGAAGGCGAGCATGTCACCCATCATGATCCCTGCCGCGACTTGGGTGTCCTCAAGATGCTCGGTGTCGCCATGCACAGCGTGTTGCGGTTCGACGTTCTGATGACCGACAACGGGTTGAACCAAGTGCTCGGCGGGCGGTTGTGATTCGCCGGTGGATTTCACCTCGGCTTGACGCAACCCCAGGCCGGCAGCGAACACAGACAAGAAACCATAGGCGTGGATGGACTCGGCGCCGACATAGGCCAGGGCGATCAGGGCGAGGGCGAGGTAGTCGTTCGGGGACAGCGTGCTGTCGTCATTCTTGATTCGCAGCGATAACGTCAACCGCCCGATACCGCGCCCCATCCAGTATCCCGTCAGCAATCCGGCGGGAACTGCCCAGAGCACACTGCGCAGCACCCAGTCGCCGAGCCAGCCGGGGTTGCCATCGTGTTGCAGCAGAAGCAGGCCAAGGATCACGAACGGAAACGCGATGCCGTCATTGAGTCCGGCTTCACCGGACAGGCCAAAACGCACGCTGTCGTCGTCCCGCGCGTCGTTGACCTGGACGAGGGCGGCGAGCACAGGGTCAGTTGGCGCCAGTATCGAACCGATCAGCACCGAGGCACCCCAGGACAACTGCAGCCCGTAATGCAGCAACAGACTGAGGCCGCCAATGGTCAAAACCATGACCGGACCGGCGAGACCGAAGGCGATCCGCCAGTTCTTTTCCTTGAGCGGCGAGCGCAATTTCAGGCCGCAGACAAACAATGAAAAGAGCACCGCAACTTCCGTCAGGTGCTCCATCCAGCTGGAAGCGTCATTGGTGTCGAGTTTCAACAGCCCGAGCCCCGCCGGCCCGATGCCGACCCCCAGCGCCAGGCAGACGGCAGAAGTGGTCACCGGCATCCAGCGCAGGTACGACGAGGTCAGTGCCAGCGTCAGCAGCACGGCGCCCAACACGGCCACCCATAAAATAAAGCTCATGATCGGTACTCGTCAGGGGCGCCGCGTTGGCGGGTTCAATGCGATCAACCGAACGTTACGTCTACCCGGTGAGGTGCAAGACGTCAGGACAGGCGCGATCACAGCATCGGCTTGCCGCCCGTGACGCCATACCGTTGCCCCGTGATGTAACTGGCCTCGTCCGATGCCAGCAGCACATAAATCGGCGCCACTTCCACCGGTTGACCAGGCCGCCCCAACGGGGTTTGGGCGCCGAAGTTCTGTACTTCTTCATCGGGCATGGTCGAGACGATCAAGGGTGTCCAGATCGGCCCGGGCGCCACGCAGTTCACCCGAATGTTTTTCGGCCCGAGCATCTGCGCCAGGCCGCCGGTGAAGTTGGCGATCGCGCCCTTGGTCGTAGCGTAGGCGAGGAGGGAGGGTTTGGGCATGTCCGAGTTGATCGAGCTGGTGTTGATGATCGAACTGCCGGCCTTCATGTGCTTGAGCGCGGCCTGACAGATCCTGAACATGGCCGTGATGTTCACGTCGAAGGTCATGACCCATTCTTCGTCCGGGATGTCTTCGAAGTTCTCGTGAGTCATCTGGAAGGCAGCGTTGTTGACCAGAATATCGATCCGGCCGAAGCGCTCGACGGTCTTGTCGACCAGCGCCTGGCATTGTGCTTTATGTGCAATGTCGCCGGGCAGCAGCACGCATTGGCGCCCGGCCTGTTCGACCCAGCGTGCGGTTTCCTGTGCGTCTTCGTGTTCGTTGAGGTAGGCAATGGCGACATCCGCGCCTTCTCGGGCGAAGGCGATGGCGACTGCCCGACCGATACCGCTGTCACCCCCGGTGATCAGGGCGATTTTACCGTCCAGCCGGCCCGAGCCTTTGTAGCTTTGCTCGCCGCAGTCCGGGTAGGGATCCATTTTCTTTTGCGAGCCGGGAACAGCCTGGCCTTGTTTCTTGAAGGGTGGTTTTGGGTAATCAATCATCAGGAAATCTCCGTTCTCAAGGCACAAGAGTCAAAGGGTTGACCTTGTGTCTTTGCCTTGAGTTCGGTTGGATTTCAGTGCCTCTCCCGATCGTTCCCACGCTCTGCGTGGGAATGCCTCAATGGACGCTCTGCGTCCGCTCTTGGGACGCAGAGCGTCCCGGGCTGCATTCCCACGCGGAGCGTGGGAACGATCAATCAAGCGAGTATCAGGCTTTAAGGTTGAGCAGGCTGCGTTCCATTCGAGCTAAACCTTCTTCGAGCAACGCCCGCGGGCAGCCGAAATTCAGGCGCACGAACTGTTGGGCGTTATCGCCGAAATCCAGACCCGGGCTCAGGCCAACCTTGGCCGTGTCGAGGAAGAACCGCTGCGGATTTTCCAGCCCAAGGGCCGTGCAATCGAGCCACGCCAGGTACGTCCCTTGCGGGATGTTCATTGTGACGCCCGGCAGACGGGTGCGAACCGCGTCCACCAGGTAATCCCGATTGCTTTGCAGATACGCTTTCAACCCGGCCAGCCACGGACCGCCTTCGCTGTACGCGACGCGTGTCGCTTCCATGCCCAACGGGTTGACGCTGTCGACCATGCCGCAACGGGCGTGATTGACCCGAGCGCGCACCGCGGCGTCCTGAATGATCATGAAGGAGGTTTTCAGGCCGGCGATGTTGTAAGCCTTGCTCGCCGACATCAGGGTGATGGTGCGCTGAGCGATCTGTGGGCTCAGCGAAGCGGTCAGAATGTGCACACGCCCGTCGAAACACAGCTCGGCGTGGATTTCATCGGAGATGATCCAGGCGTTCTGCTCCAGGCAGATGTCGGCGAGGGCTTGCAGTTCTTCCCGGGGGAAGACTTTGCCCAGCGGGTTATGCGGGTTGCTCAGCAGCAGCGCGCCGCCGCCTTTGAGTGCCTGGCTCAAGGCGTCGAGTTGCGTGGCATAAGTGCCGTCGGCCAATGCATCGAATTCCAGCTCAACCTTGTTCAAACCCCAGTGACCCGGCGCGTGGCGCAGCGGCGGGTAGTTCGGGACCTGGACCACTACGTTCTGCTGCGGCTCGACCAGTGCCTTCAGTGCCATGTTGAAACCCGATTCAACACCCGGCAGGAAGATCAGTTCTTCCGGCAATACGCGCCAGGCGTACTTGTTCCAGAGGTCGGCAATGACGGCGGCGCGCAGATCATCCTGAGGCACGCTGTAGCCGACCATCGGGTGTTCCAGGCGCTTGCGCAGGGCTTCGACGATGACCGGCGGCGCGGCGAAGTCCATGTCGGCGACCCACATTGGCAACACATCGGCCGGGTAGCGGCTCCACTTGGTACTGCCGGTGTTGTGGCGGTCGAACACCTGATCAAAATCGAAGGTCATGCTCAGTCTCATAGAAAGCGTGGTTGAACGTGGCGCAATGATAAACGCCAAGACCTGTGGGAGCGAGACAGTAATCGCCCGAACATCACATTCCCATGTGGGAGCGGGCTTGCTCGCGAAGAGGCCGGCAAGTCCAGCATTTATGTCGGCTGACACCATGCCTTCGCGAGCAAGCCCGCTCCCACAGGATTTGTGTGATGGCTGGAATCTGCGCACTGCCCGATGGTCGGTTTTCAGGCAGTCAGTTCTCCCATTGGCTAAAGTTTCAGATGTCGGTAGCCACGCTGCCGCCACCGTGATCGTCCAGAAAAACCCGGCAAAAATACCGGGTTTCCACCTGATCAGGAGTGCACGATGGACCTCAACCGTCGTCAGTTCTTCAAGGTCGCTGGTATCGGCCTTGCGGGCTCGAGCCTCGGCGCGCTGGGCATGCTCCCCGCGACAGCCTTCGCCGAGCAGGTACGCCATTTCAAACTCGCCCACACTCATGAAACCCGCAACACCTGCCCGTATTGCTCGGTAGGCTGCGGCGTGATCATGTACAGCCAGGGCGATACCGCCAAAAACGTCGCGCAGAGCATCATCCACATCGAAGGCGATGCCGACCACCCCGTCAACCGTGGCACCCTGTGCCCCAAAGGCGCTGGCCTGCTGGACTTCATTCACAGCCCCGGGCGCCTGCAATATCCGCAAGTGCGCAAGCCGGGCAGTACGGAATGGACGCGCATTTCCTGGGATGAAGCGCTGGACCGTGTCGCCGACCTGATGAAGGCCGATCGCGACGCCAACTTCATCGAAAAGAATGCCCAGGGCCAAACGGTGAACCGCTGGCTGACCACTGGGTTCCTGGCGGCGTCGGCAGCGTCCAACGAGGCGGGCTACATCACCCACAAGGTCATTCGCAGTCTCGGCATCCTGGGGTTTGATAACCAGGCGCGTGTCTGACACGGCCCGACGGTGGCAAGTCTTGCCCCGACGTACGGCCGTGGTGCCATGACCAATACCTGGACCGACATCGCCAACGCGAACCTGGTCCTGGTGATGGGCGGCAACGCAGCAGAAGCGCACCCCTGTGGCTTCAAGTGGGTGACCGAAGCCAAGGCGCACAACAAGGCGCGGCTGATCGTGGTCGACCCGCGGTTTACCCGCACGGCCTCGGTGGCCGACTATTACGCGCCGATCCGCACCGGCACCGACATCGCCTTCATGGGCGGGCTGATCAACTACCTGCTGACCCAGGACAAGATCCAGCACGAATACGTGCGCAATTACACCGACGTGTCGTTCATCGTCAAAGCCGGCTATGGCTTCGAGGACGGCATCTTCAGCGGTTACGACGTCGCCAAGCGCAGCTATACCGACAAGTCCGGCTGGGGTTATGAACTCGGTGACGATGGTTTTGTAAAAGTCGACCCGACCCTGCAAGACCCGCGCTGCGTCTATCAATTGATGAAGCAGCATTACAGCCGCTACACCATTGAACTGGCGAGCCAGATCTGTGGCATGCCGGTCGATGCCATGCAAAAAATCTGGGATGAGATCGCCACTTGCGCGCAACCGGGCAAGACCATGACGATTCTCTATGCGCTGGGCTGGACCCAGCACTCGATCGGCTCGCAAATTATCCGCAGCGCCGCGATGGTGCAATTACTGCTGGGCAACGTCGGCATGCCGGGCGGGGGCGTGAATGCCCTGCGCGGGCACTCCAACATCCAGGGCCTGACCGACCTCGGTTTGCTGTCCAATTCGCTGCCGGGTTATCTGACCTTGCCGGCGGATGCCGAGCAGGATTACAACGCCTACATCGTCAAACGCACGCAGAAACCGTTGCGTCCGGGGCAATTGTCCTATTGGCAGAACTACAGCAAATTCCACGTCAGCCTGATGAAAGCCTGGTACCGCGAGAACGCCATGGCCGAGAACAATTGGGCCTACGACTATTTGCCGAAGCTGGACATTCCCAACTACGACATCCTCAAAGTGTTCGACTTGATGGGGCAGGGCAAGGTCAACGGCTACCTGTGCCAAGGCTTCAACCCCATCGCCGCGCTGCCCGACAAGAACCGGGTAATGGCGGCACTGGCCAAGTTGAAATGGCTGGTGGTGATGGACCCGCTGTCGACTGAAACCTCGGAGTTCTGGCGCAATGTCGGGCCGTACAACGATGTGAAGAGCGCCGACATCCAGACCGAAGTGATCCGCCTGCCCACCACCTGTTTCGCCGAAGAGGACGGCTCGCTGGTCAACAGCAGTCGCTGGCTGCAATGGCACTGGAAAGGCGCCGAAGGCCCGGGCGAAGCGCGCACCGATATCCGCATCATGGCGGAATTGTTCATACGGTTGCGCCAGCGTTATCAAGCCAATGGCGGCGCTTACGCCGAGCCGATCCTCAAACTGTCCTGGCCCTACAAGATGCCCGAAGAGCCGTCGCCGGAAGAACTGGCGAAGGAAATCAACGGCTACGCGGTCAGCGATTTCACCGACGCCACGGGCGCAGCGATCAAGGGCAACGCGCAACTGGCCGGGTTCGCCCAGCTCAAGGACGACGGCAGCACGGCATCAGGCTGCTGGATTTTCTGCGGCAGCTGGACCGAGACCGGTAACCAGATGGCCCGCCGCGACAACAGCGACCCTTACGGCATGCATCAACATCAGGGCTGGGCCTGGGCGTGGCCGGCGAACCGGCGGATTCTCTACAACCGCGCCTCAGCCGACCCGCAAGGCAAACCGTGGGACGAGAAAAAACGCCTGGTGTGGTGGAACGGCAAAGTCTGGGGCGGCACCGACGTGCCCGACTACAAGGTCGACGTGGCGCCGGAAGCGGGGATGAATCCGTTCATCATGAACCCCGAAGGCGTGGCGCGATTCTTCGCCGTCGACAAGATGAACGAGGGTCCATTCCCCGAACACTACGAGCCCTTCGAGACGCCAATCGGCATCAACCCGCTGCACCCGCAAAACAAGAAAGCCACCAGCAACCCGGCTGCCAGGATCTTCGATTCGGTGTGGGATTCGCTCGGCGTGGCCAAGGATTATCCGTATGCGGCCACGAGCTACCGGCTGACCGAGCATTTCCACTTCTGGAGCAAGCACTGCAAGCTCAATGCGATTGCCCAACCCGAGCAATTCGTCGAGATCGGTGAAGTGCTGGCCAAGGAAAAAGGCATCGTCGCTGGCGACCGTGTCCGGGTCAGTTCCAAGCGTGGGCATATCGAAGCGGTGGCGGTGGTGACCAAGCGAATCCGGCCGCTGCAAGTCAACGGCCAGGTCGTGCACCAGATCGGTATCCCGCTGCACTGGGGCTTTACCGGGCTCACGCGCCACGGCTACCTGACCAACACCCTGGTGCCGTTCCTCGGCGATGGCAACACTCAGACCCCGGAATCCAAGTCATTCCTGGTCAACGTGGAGAAAGTCTAAATGGCCAGCCAAGACATCATCGCCCGTTCGGCCACCACCACCGTGCCGTCCTCGGTGCGCAATCAGGAGGAAGTGGCCAAGCTGATCGACACCACCAAGTGCATCGGCTGCAAGGCCTGCCAGGTCGCCTGCTCGGAATGGAACGAGCTGCGCGACGACGTCGGCCACAACCTCGGCACCTACGACAACCCTCAGGACCTGAGCGCCGACACCTGGACCTTGATGCGCTTCACCGAGCATGAAACCGACGCCGGCAACCTGGAGTGGCTGATCCGCAAGGACGGCTGCATGCACTGCGCCGAGCCCGGTTGCCTGGCGGCGTGCCCCAGCCCCGGCGCGATCATCAAGCACGCCAATGGCATCGTCGATTTCGATCAGGACCATTGCATCGGCTGCGGCTATTGCATCACCGGCTGCCCGTTCAACATTCCGCGGATCTCGCAGAAAGATCACAAGGCGTACAAATGCACCTTGTGCTCGGACCGGGTGGAAGTGGGGCTGGAACCGGCCTGTGTGAAAACCTGTCCGACCGGCGCCATTGTGTTCGGCAGCAAGGAAGACATGAAGGAACACGCCGCCGAACGCATCGTCGACTTGAAGAGTCGCGGCTTCGACCACGCCGGCCTGTACGACCCCGAAGGCGTTGGCGGCACGCACGTGATGTATGTGCTGCACCACGCGGACACGCCGACGCTCTACGCCGGTTTGCCGGCCAGCCCGACGATCAGTCCGTTGGTGCACTTGTGGAAGGGCGTGAGCAAACCTTTGGGCTTGTTGGCCATGGGCCTGGCGGTGCTGGCCGGGTTCTTCCATTACGTGCGCATCGGCCCGCAAGTGGTCGAGGAGGATGAACTGCCGCCGCTCAAAGACCCTTCGGTGCATGAAGTCGATCCATCGGTGCATACCTATGATCCGAAACGGGAGGACCGGCCATGATCCGCAAACAGATCCTTCGCTACACCGCCAACCAGCGCACCAATCACTGGCTGGTGGCGATCCTGTTTTTCATGGCGGCGCTGTCCGGCCTGGCGTTGTTCCACCCGGCACTGTTCTGGCTCAGCCACCTGTTCGGCGGCGGGCCGTGGACACGCATCCTGCACCCGTTCATGGGCGTGGTGATGTTTGTGCTGTTCCTCGGCCTGGTGATTCAGTTCTTTCGGGCGAACTTCTTTATCAGCAATGACGGCTTGTGGCTCAAGCGAGTCGGGCGGGTGATCCGCAATGAAGAAGAGGGCGTGCCCCCCGTCGGCAAGTACAACCCGGGGCAGAAACTGCTGTTCTGGACGCTGCTGCTGTGCATGCTGGTGTTGCTCTTCACTGGGCTGGTGATCTGGCGCGCTTACTTCAGCGTGTACTTCGGCATCACCGCGATTCGCTGGGCGATGTTGCTGCATGCGCTGGCGGGTTTCGTGCTGGTGCTGAGCATCATCGTGCACATCTATGCCGGCATCTGGATCAAGGGCTCGATCAGCGCCATGGCGCATGGCTGGGTCAGTCGCGCCTGGGCGAAGAAACACCATGAACTCTGGTATCGGGAAGTGACACGCGACGAGCATCCCGACCGGCCGATCAGCAAAAAAGGATAAGCCCTTGGCGACCATTCTTCAGCCTGGCGAAATCGAAGCGGCGGCGACTTCACCGCCGTTTTTGCACCTGCCCCCGATCAACCTGTTCGCCTTGCGGGCGCAGCGTCTGGAAAAACTCGCTGACGGGCATCCACTAGCCGATTACCTGCGACTGGTGACCGACCTGTGCCGCGTCCAGCAAGACCTGTTGGACGATCCACCCGACACCGCGCCGCTCGATCCCGAGCGCCTGCACATCTGTCAACAACACGGATTGCCGCCGTTCGCCGCCGACAGCCTGGCGCGCGAGGACGCCTGGTTGCCGTACCTCGATGCCTTGTTGCAGCGATATCAACCTGCGCCAACGTCTGCTGTCGAGAAAGCCGTCGCTGCGTTGCGCAATGCCAATACCGGGCAACGCAAGGCCTGGGCGATCGCCTTGGTCAGCGGTCAATATTCATTGCTGCCGGCAGCGCTGGTGCCGTTTTTCGGTGCCGCGTTGCAGGCTGCCTGGAGTCATTGGCTGCTGAGCACGCCCGACCTGGCGTTGAAACCCGGCGACAGCCTCAGCCAGTGCCCGGCCTGTGGGTCGCCGGCCATGGCCGGAGTGATTCGCCATCGCGGCAAATACAACGGGTTGCGTTATCTGGTGTGCTCGTTGTGTGCCTGCGAATGGCATGTGGTGCGGGTCAAGTGCGTGTATTGCGAGCACAGCAAAGGCCTGGAATACGTCAGCCTCGATGACGACCGCTACGCCGCCAATCAAGCGCCGTTGCGCGCCGAAACCTGTCCCGGCTGCCACCACTACCTGAAACTGCTTTATCTGGAAAATGACGCCGAGGCCGAAGCGCTCTCGGCTGACCTCACCAGCCTCATGCTGGACATGCGCCTGGAGCAGGAAGGCTACTTGCGCGCGGCACCCAATCTTCTGCTCGCTCCGGGAGGCGATTAAACACAACAGCTACACTCAGGCGCGACGGTCAACGTTTGCGGGAGCGCCTGATGTCTGCCAGATCCGCCAGCCCGGCCTTGCGGCTGCCTTCCATCGACAGCTTGCTACGTCATCCGGCGTGCCAGCCATTGGCCGAGCGTTATGGCCGGGATGCGCTGTTGGCGAGCCTGCGGCAATTGCTTGATGACCTGCGCGAGCAAGTGCTTTCAGGGCAACTCGACGCCGTTGAAATTACCCCTGAGGTACTGGCCGGCAGAACCGGCGAACGCCTGGCGATCCAGCAGCGTAGTCACGTGCGCCGGGTGTTCAACCTGACCGGCACGGTCCTGCACACCAACCTCGGTCGCGCGTTGTTACCGGAGGAAGCCATCGACGCGGTGCAAATGGCCGCACGCTATCCGCTCAACCTGGAATTCGATCTGCACAGCGGCAAGCGCGGCGACCGCGATGACCTGATCGAAGGCCTGATCCGCGAGCTGACCGGTGCCGAGGCGGTGACGGTGGTCAACAATAACGCGGCCGCCGTGCTGCTGACGCTCAACAGCCTGGGCGCGCGCAAGGAAGGCATTATTTCCCGGGGCGAACTGATCGAAATCGGCGGCGCGTTCCGCATTCCCGACATCATGGCCAGGGCCGGGGTGAGGCTGCATGAAGTCGGCACCACCAACCGCACCCATGCCCGCGATTACGAAGCGGCCATCGGCCCGCGCAGTGGTCTGGTGATGCGCGTGCACGCTAGCAACTACAACATCGAAGGTTTCACCGCACGCGTGCCGACCGCCGAACTGGCGGCGCTGGCGCATAAACACGGGTTACCGCTGCTCGAAGACCTCGGCAGTGGCAGTTTGCTGGACCTGACTCGCTGGGGTTTGCCCGCCGAACCCACGGTGCGCCAGGCGCTGATCGATGGTGCGGACATCGTCACCTTCAGCGGTGACAAGTTACTGGGCGGTCCCCAGGCCGGTTTGATCGTTGGCCGCAAAGACCTGATCGCCAGGATCAAGAAGAACCCGCTCAAGCGCGCATTGCGCGTCGACAAGCTGACCCTGGCGGCGCTCGAAGCGGTGTTGGGTTTGTACCGCGATCCGGATCGCTTGGCCGAACGGCTGCCGAGTCTGCGCCTGCTGACCCGGGCGCAGGCCGACATCCTCGCCCAGGCGGAGCGCTTGCAACCTTCTCTGGCGCAAGCGGTGGGAGAGGGCTGGAACGTCAGCGCAGTGCCGGCACTGGGCATGATCGGCAGCGGCAGCCAACCGGTGGCGCGATTGCCCAGCGCGGCGTTGTGCCTGCGCCCGCTGGTCAGCAAGCGTCTGCGTGGCCGGCAATTGCTGGCGCTTGAGGCAGCGTTTCGCCAATTGAGCATTCCGGTGCTGGGCCGGATTGACGACGACGCGTTGTGGCTGGACCTGCGGCAACTGGACGACGAAGCCGCGTGGTTGGCGCAACTCGATCAATTGCAGGTGCAAGAATGATTGTCGGCACGGCCGGGCACATCGACCACGGCAAAACGGCGTTGCTCCAGGCATTGACCGGCCAGGCCGGCGACCGGCGGCGCGAAGAGCGCGAACGCGGGATGACCATCGACCTCGGCTATCTCTACGTTGCATTGGAGCCGGGCGCGCCACTGACTGGGTTTATCGACGTGCCCGGTCATGAGCGTTTCACCCACAATATGTTGGCCGGAGCCCAGGGGATCGACCTGGTGTTGTTGGTGGTCGCCGCCGACGACGGCGTCATGCCGCAGACCCGTGAACATCTGGCGATTGTCGAACTGCTGGGCATCCCGCGGGCGCTGGTGGCCATCAGCAAATGCGACCGCGTCGATCCGGCCCGGGTGCAGGCGGTGCGCGAACAAATCCTAACGTTATTGGCGCCGGGACCTTTTGCCGATGCGCCGCAAATTGCGCTGTCGAGCGTGACCGGGGAAGGCGTCGAGGCACTGCGGGCGGCCTTGCTGCACGCACAACGTGAGGTCCATCAGCGCAGCACTCGCGGTGGTTTTCGGCTGGCGATTGACCGAGCGTTCAGCGTGGCCGGCGCCGGCATCGTGGTGACCGGCACCGCGTTATCCGGACAGGTTGCCGTGGGCGACACGTTGACGCTCGGTCCCTTGGGCAAAGCGGTGCGGGTGCGGGGTCTGCATGCGCAAAATCAAGCGGCAGGCACGGCGGTGGCGGGGCAGCGTGTTGCGTTGAACCTCAGCGCCGAGCGGTTGGCGTTGGAGCAGATTCACCGGGGTCATTGGCTGGTGGCCGAGTGGCTGTACGCACCGACCCAGCGCCTGGATATCGACCTGCGCTTGCTGGCTAGCGAGCCCAAAGCCTTCGAGCATTTTCAGCCGGTGCATGTTCACCTCGGCACTCAGGATGTCACCGGGCGAGTGGCGTTGCTGGAGGGGTCGAGCCTGGCGCCCGGCGAGCGAATGTTTGCGCAGATTCTGTTGAATGCACCGGTGCAAGCGGTGAAAGGCGATCCTGTGATTCTGCGCGACCAGAGCGCCCAACGCACCCTCGGCGGTGGCCGGGTACTCGATCCGTTCGCGCCGACCCGCCAACGCCGCAGTCCCGAGCGATTGGCGCAGCTAGAGGCGCTCGCGACATGCAGCGAGCTGGAAGACGTTTTGCCTGCATTGTTGGTGAACAGCGATACCGGGCTCGATCCGCAGCGCCTCGAGCGTCAGTTCGACCGGCCGCGCGACACTTGGATTTTGCCGGCCGATATCTGCTTGATCGATACGCGCCAGGGTTCGTTGCTGTTTAGCGCAGCACGCTGGGACGCCTCAAAGGCCACATTGCTGGAGCATCTGGCGCGCTTTCATCAACTCGAACCGGATCAAATGGGACCCGACCGCGACCGACTGCGGCGCTTCTCTGGAACATCGTTGGATCGACCGACGTTCATCCGCCTGGTCGAGGAGTTGCTGGCCAGTGGTGCGATCCTGGCCAGCGGTCCCTGGCTGCATTTACCGCAACATCAGGTGCGCTTGAGCGAAGCGGATCAAGCCCTTTGGCAACGCCTGCAGCCGTTATTCGAACAGGCCGGTTTCGACGCGCCATGGGTGCGCGACCTGGGCCATGACGAAGCGGCGGTGCGCCTGCTCTTGCGCAAGATGGCGAGGTTGGGGTTGGTGCATCAAGTCGTTCGTGACCTGTTTTACACCGATGCAGTCCTGCGTCGATTGGCGGCTATGCTTGTGCAACTGGCGGCGCAGAACCCGGTGATTCAGGTCACGGCGTTTCGCGATGCCGTGGGCCTGGGACGCAAGCGCAGCATTCAGATTCTCGAGTACTTCGACCGGCTCGGCCTGACCCGTCGCATGGGCGACAAGCGCCATATACGTCTGGACAATGCCTTGGCTCAACCCAACGATCACTGACGTCAAGGAAGGCAATCGCGCCCGGTGGCGCGGCCGGGCTTCAAACCCGGTTGGGGACGGCATCCGTTCCCGGGCCGGTTCGACTCCGGCTGCCTTCCGCCATTTTCCGCTCAGAGATGCCCCAGGTTCAGCGGGTACTCGATGACCACGTAAACCCTGTCGATATTATCGCCCGCCTGGGCCGCGTTGGCCCGATGCGACACATGCGACAGTTGCAGGGACAACCCCTTGGCCGCACCGGATTGCACGATGTAGTGCAGGTCAATGTCGCGTTCCCAATGGCGTCCGCCGTCACCCTGTTGCGGCACGTATTCACCGGTCGACGCATCGAACGGGTTATAGGCGCCGCCCTGTGGGGCGTGGGTGCCGTCAATCTGGCTGCCCGTGACATACCGCGTCATGAACTTCAGGCCCGGAATCCCTAAGGTAGTGAAATCGAAGTCGTAGCGTGCTTGCCATGATTGCTCGTGGGCGCCGTTGAAGTCGGCGTACTTGATCGAGTTGGCCAGGTAGATCGAATCGCCGCCAACGAAATCGAAGGGGGTGTCTCCGTTGATTTTCTGATAGGCGAGGGTGAAGGCGTGCGCATCGACCGTGTATTTGCCTGACAGGCTGAACGCGGTGTTGTCGATGGGGCCGGCCAGCGCTTCGCCGGTGTCCCGCGTGTGGTAGAGATTGGCGTCGAGGAATACGCCGGGTTGCTTCAGGTGCAGGTTGGCGTAGTACTGATGCCAGGTGTCGGTGAGATCGGAGGCATAGAGCGAGCCGCCGACAGGACTCTGAGTGAACAGGTCCGTGCCGACAAAGCTGATACCACCAGCCTCGGTGTTGGCGCCGTAACCATAGAAGTTGCCCTTGCTGGAGGAGCTGTCCTGGTTCTTGAATGCCGTGAAATGACCGGCGACCAGATTGACGCCATCGATTTCGTGGCTATTGAGCAGAAAGCCGGTGGCGTACTCCGGTTGCAGGCGCTTGTCCGCAGTGTCGAACACCGGGGTTTCTACCATCA
The DNA here is from genome assembly GCF_024809425.1 of Pseudomonas sp. JAI111. Lineage (NCBI taxonomy): Bacteria > Pseudomonadati > Pseudomonadota > Gammaproteobacteria > Pseudomonadales > Pseudomonadaceae > Pseudomonas > Pseudomonas sp. JAI111. The sequence continues at coordinate 14,601 of NZ_JANUCB010000005.1, forward strand.
TTTCACCGAACGCCAGGGTGGTGCGCGAAGCCTTGATCTTGAGCGCGCCACCGCCACTGGAATAGTTGTCTTCGCTGCGACCTTCAGCGTCCACGGGCAGCAATCCCGTCCCGGAATGGCCCTTGCCGCTATCCAGTTTGAAGCCCGCAAAGGCATGGGCATCGAGTCCGAATCCGATTATTCCTGGTGTGAAACCAGATTCAAAAGCGCCGATAAAGCCTTGAGCCCACTCTTGTTTGTAGCTTTTACCGGTAGAAGAGGGTGTTCGGTAATCACTGTTCAAATAGAAGTTTCGACTGAGCACATCAAGTGTTGCACCGTCGAGAAAGCCTTGTGCGGATTCGTCAGCCAGCGCTGTGCCGGCGAACAGCGCGGGTATCCAGAAGGACAAACCGGCGCGAAAGTCTTGCTTGCCAAACTTCATCGATCAATCACCACGGGCGCAGCGACTGCGAAAAATCCGCAGCCGCTGGCTTTGCATGAAACCGCTTAATGGCCTTCGGAGGCGCCGAACATGGTTTTGGCGTAGATCAGGCCCAGACCGTACGAACCACCGTTGGCAATCGAGGTTTTCACGGTTTCGTCGTAGGTTTCGGTACGTGCCCAATCGCGCTGCAGTTCGAGCAGGTATTGCAGCGAGGTCATCGGGCGGGCGCCGATCTGGATCATGCGCTGCATGGCCATTTCATGGGCTTCGGTGCTGACGTCGCCGCAAGCATCGGCAATCACGTACACCTCAAACCCTTGGTCGATGGCGGAGAGTGCCGGGCCGACGATGCACACGGACGTCCACAGACCGGCCAGGACGATCTTCTGTTTGCCGAACTTATTGACTTCGACGGCGATGCGTTCGTCTTCCCAGGTGTTCATGCTGGTACGGTCGATAACGTTGTGTTCCGGGAACACCGACTTGATTTCATCGAAGATCGGGCCGGAAAAGCTCTTTTCCGCAACGGTGGTGAGGATGGTCGAGACCTTGAAACCACGGGCAGCCTTGGCCACGAGCGCGGCGTTGTTGCGCAGGGTAACGGCGTCGATCGACTTGGTCGCAAACGACATCTGCGACTGGTGATCGATCATGATCAGAGTGTGGTCAGTCGGGGTCAGCAGGGTTTTGCCAGGAACAGCTTTTGCGATAGCCATGACGATGTCCTTACGGGTGAATGAGGAGGCCATGGTTACGTAAATTCCGGCGGCGAGATTGAATCGGTGTGCTGTGTTTTTACCAAATCCGGGCTGGCACACGCGCTCAATAGCGCAGGCTCTCTTGTCGCATCCGTGCAAAGCGCGCCATTGCCGCGGCATCGAAGGCTTGGGCGGCCTGCGGCGCGGCGCCGTCGCGGATGGCTTGCCACACCGATGTCGAGCCGATCGAACCACGGGTCGCCGCAAGATTGAATTGAGTGGGATACAGCGCATGCAAGGTGACGAGCAGCGACAGTCCCAGGCTGGCGACGGGGCGTCGATCAGCGCTCTGGTCACGAACGATGCTGACGCCATGACACAGTTGCCCGTGCCAGGTGGATTCGGTGGGGACGAAATCGATCGGCTCGAAATGCAAGCCAACCTGCAGTGCATTTAGCGCGGCTGCCAACCGTGTCGCATCGATCCACGGCGCGCCGAGCCACTCGAACGGGTGCGGCGTTCCGCGCCCCACGCTCACATTCGCGCCTTCCAGCAAGCCGACATCCGGGTACAGGTCGAGTTGGGCCAGCGTGCGCAGGTTCGGCGACAGCGGCACCCAACCGAGCCCGGTGTCGGTAAAGCTCATGTCGCGCCGGTAGCCTTGCATCGGCACCACGCGCAGATCCGCCCCAAGGTGCTTGTGGCGATTGAACAGGTTCGCCAGCTCACCGACGGTCATGCCCGGTTGCAGTGGCGCGGGGAAATAGCCGGTGAACGATTCGCGCTGACTGTCCAGCATGGGGCCGCCAAAGCGCTGCGCGCCCAGCGGATCGGGCCGGTCCAGCACAAATAACGGAATGTTATTCGCCGCGGCCGCCTCAAGGGCGTAGCCGAGTGTTGTTTCATAGGTAAAGAAGCGTACGCCGGCATCCTGGATGTCGAAGATCAGCGCATCGAGTCCTTGCAGGGAGCCGGCCGGGAATCGCTGTTTTTCGCCGTAGAGACTGTGCACCACCAGTCCCGTTGCCGCATCGCGTGTGTCGCCGACCCGTTCGTCCACATCGCTGTCGAGCCCGTGTTCAGGCGAGAACAGCGCGACCAGCCTGACGCCTGGCGCATGGGCAAGCACGTCGATGGTGCGCCGGCCTGCAGCATCGAAGCCGCTGCGGTTGGTGATCAGCCCGACGCGCTTTCCGGCGAGCGGGGCAAACTGTTGCGTCTCGAGCACGTCGATCCCGGTTTGAACCGGTCCCGTGGAGATCGGCAGACGTTTGGCGGCCAGGAGCGCGGGCATCGCTGACGGCAGCGCCTGGCCGATCTGCATGGCGCTCGCCGGCGCCCCGTGACTGGCCAGCAACGCGAGCAACTGAGCGCGAAGCGGGCGGGCGTCGCCACGATCGTCCGGGTACACACGGTTGGTCAATATGATGATGAACTGGCGTGTCACCAGGTCGATCCACAGGCCGGTGCCGGTGTAACCCGTATGGCCTATGCCGCCAATGGGCGGGAGGCGGTCATGGTTGGGCACCAGCGGTGCACTCAGCTCCCAGCCAAGTCCGCGCCAGGGTTCGCTGGTGAACGGCGAGGCCGCAGCCGCCAGCGCGGCGATACTGGTGGGCTTGAGTATCTGCGCGGTGCTGGCGCGGCCATCATTGAGGAGCATTTGCGCGTAGCGTGACAGGTCATCCGCCGTTGAAAACAGCCCTGCATTCCCGGAGACGCCCTCCATCCACCGAGCTATAGGGTCGTGCACACGCCCGCGCAGCAGGCCGGCCTTGTTGGCGAGGGTCGGCGCACTGCGCGCCACTCGCCCTGCGTCCGGCACAAAGAGTGTGTCGCGCATGCCGAGCGGTGCAAAAATGTGCGTCCGGCAATAGGCGTCAAGTGAAAGGTGGGTGATGCGTTCGACCAATTCGCCGAGGGCCACGAAATTCAGATCACTGTAGATGACCCGAGCACCGGGTTCGTCAAGCAGGGGCTGCGCCGCGATGGCGCTCAATACGCCGTTGCGTTCGCCCGACTGGGGCCGCGAGGGCAAGCCCGGGCGTAGTCCCGAGGTGTGCGCCAGCAGTTGGCGCACCGTCACAGCCCCTTTGCCACCCGAAGCAAAGGCTGGCCAGTAGCGTGCAACCGGTGCATCCAGGTCGATACGGCGGGCTTCGGCCAGTTGCATGATCGCCGTGGTGGTGGCGATGACCTTGGTGAGTGATGCGAGATCGAACTCGGTGTCCAGCGTCATCGGTTCGGGGGCGGGCGTCGTCATCCGTTGGCCGAAGGCCTGGCGATAGAACACGTGCGTGGCGTCGCCGATCAGGACAACGGCGCCCGGCATGCGTCCGGCAGTGATCTGCGCTGCAACAATCTGTGCGGCTTGCAGGCGCGTCGGCGCGTCCAGATCGATGGCGATGGCAAACTGGGCGCACATTGCCAAACCGAGCAACAGCGCCAAGCGTTCAAGCGCTCCGATCAACGATGGGGCAGATCGGCGGCTTCGTAGTGATTGCGCGGGTTCCATAACATCCATCCATCAGTACCGGCCGCGTCGGCGGCATCAACCTGAGCCTTGATCGCCGCCTGGTCAAACGGCCGATGATCGAACGCATAGTCGCGAAAAGCCTGTAGCCAGGGACGAAAGCGTAGGCCCGGCAATTTTGTGCGGTGCTTCGCCTCCGCCAGGGAACGCCTGACGATCTGAGCGGGATCCTCCGTCGGGTTGGTAAGGCCCGGCAGCCCCCAGGTGAAGCTGGAGGGGTACAACATAGGGGATATGTAGTCGAGCGCCGCGCCGAGCAATTCGATTTGCTGGCCGATGGCGGTGTCGTCGAGATTCCAGCAGACGTAGCCGAAGATATCTGCCGAGACGAAAACGTTGTACGGCGCGAGCCGTTGACGGGCCTCCTTCAGGAACCCGATGATCGCTGCCGTCCGGTTGGCCCGGGTGTTGGGGAGCGCGAAACGTAACCCGCTCTTGTCGGGAAAGCGCACATAGTCGAACTGGATTTCATCGAAGCCCATGCGCGCCGCCTCCTCGGCGAGATCAAGATTGTGCTGCCAGACCTCATGTGAAAACGGATCCATCCATTGCAGGTTTTCGCGATCCCGCCACGGTGTGCCGTCCGCGGTATGCACGCTCCACTGAGGGTGCGCGTCGGCGAGGGGATCGTCCTTGAACACCACAATACGGGCGATCAGATAGAAGTGCCGCGCACGCAACTTTGCCAGTAGCCCGGGAAAGTCTCGTGCTTGAGGTGCGGGGCGACTTGTGTGAGCCGCTGCGCCAATTGCCTCGCGGGCCGCGCTGCGATAAGGCGTCAAGCCGCGATCACCCTTGACGTCGATGACCAGCGCGTTGATGTCAGTGCTGTCGGCCAGGCTGACGACTCTGTCGCGTAACAGCGTACTGGTGACGCCGAACACCGACAGATAGACCGCTTTGGGGCGAAACGGGGTCAACGTGAGCACGCTGGGCGCTTCATCGGCCACAAGCGTTGCCTCGGTGCGCAGGTAGCCGGGGGCTCTGGCCGCGATGGTTGTGTCCGCAGAGTCGGTTTCGAAGTGCCCCAGTTCGTCGGTTTGCGTCACCGCGCCCGAGCTTGTGACCGTTGCGCCGGCAATCGGCCTTTGGGTGTTGGCGTCCAGTACGATGCCGCTGACGGCCAAGGCCTGACCAGACAGCAAGGCGGCGAGGAGCAGTAACGTTGAAGTCCGCTGGCGCCTAAAGGCACGGTTTAAGATCATCGCGTGCTCCCTGCGGTGGGCTGCGGCCGGGTTTGCGGTTCGCCAAGCAGACGGGCGAAGGTGTGGGCGCCGTAGGCGTCAATCATCAGATAGCGCGGCAGGGCGAGCAGGCGTGCGTGCCGGTCAGCCTTTTTTTCCTCCAGTGAAAAAGCCGCGATGTAGCCTTCGTCGGCGGCGAGTGCGATCAACTCGTCGTCATAGAGGCCGAACGGCCAGGCGAGCATGTCGACCGTGCCACCGGTTTGCGATTCGATCCGTCGTCGCGATTTGTCCAGTTGCAGGTGAACGAACTGGCGGAAATCGGCCGGGGAAAGGCGCCGACGCTCGATCTTGAAATTGGGATGCCAATAAGTGTGCGACTGGATGTCGACGAGGCCACTCTGCTTCAACGTTCGCAACTGCTCCCAGGTCAACGCATAAGCGGCATTGGAAATCGCCGACGGATAGACAAACAGCGTCACGGGAAAATGCTCGCGCAGCATCACCGGCAGCAGCTTGTCGAATACCGAGCGATGCCCGTCATCGACAGTGATTGCGACTGGTTTGTCCGGTAACGTCGCATCGGGATTTCGCAGCCAGTCGACTACCGCGCGCAGCGTGACGAAGTGGTAGCCATGCGAACGCAAGACACCCAGCTGACTGTCGAACGTACTCATGCGCACCGTCATCGAGTCGTCCGCAGTGTCCGAGAACCGGTGGTACACCAGGATCGTGACAAGCGATTCGGTAGGGTGCGCCGCCCCCCAGGAAAATCCGCAGGTGCACAGTAAAACGGCGCACAGCAGAAGCCGTGACACGACGCGGCCTTCGATCCACAACAGGATGTTCCCGTACATGTCAGCTCCCGCGATCGAATGCACCATTTTCCCGCAGGAAAGCGGCGGTCAGGGCAGTACTGTCGAGTATCTGCAGGTGGCGCGTCACATAATCAGCCGGCAGACGAAACGGCGGCACGGTGTCGGTGATCGCGATGTGTTCAAAGACCGGTGAGTCGAACAATTGACTGCCGGCGGTAAACAAACCATGGGTGGCGGCTGCGAACAAGCGTCCGGCTCCGGCCTGCTGGCAGGCAAGGCCGGCGCGTTTGAGCGTTTCCCCTGTGCTGATCAGGTCGTCGTAAATAATCGCGGTCTTGCCGCGTACATCGCCGATCAAGAGAGTGCCCGTCAGCGTGGTATGGGCACGGTGTTTTTCCATCACCGCGCTGCCGACCGAACGTCCCAGTTGTCGCTCCAGCGCCTGCCGAAATTGCTCGGCTCGCTTGGTGCCACCCGAGTCCGGGGATACGGCAACCACTTCTGTGTCGCCGACGTACTGGGCGAAATGCTCAGCGAACAGCTCCGCGCACTGCAGACTCCACGCCGGCTTGCGAAACGCGTTATCGAACGCGGCTGGATTGTGCACTTCAAGGGTGATCAGGCGATCCACGCCACTGGCTTCAAAGAACGCCGCCACGTAGCGCGTGATGGTCGGGTCCTGAGGCTGGCTGCGGCGGTCCTTGCGCCCGTAACAGAGGTAGGGTGCCATCACCTGCACCTGGCGAGCGCCGGCATCCTTGAGGGCGCCGCAGAAAAACAGCAGACGACACAGCTTGTCGTTAGCGCTCTGTTGTCCATCCCCATACAAGGCATGGAACACCACGACCTCGCGCCCGTTGACCGAATCCAGCGGGCGGCATTTATGCTCGCCGTCTTCATAATCACGTTCCTCATGGCGCGCCAACGGGCAGCCAAGCCGCTGCGCGACGCGGGCGGCATAGAGCTCGCTGCCTTGCAGGGCAAACAGAAGCGGGGGCAGGGTAAGCATGCAGGACTCCTTCGAGGCCGTTGCCAAGTACGCATCATCTACCGTCAGCGAGCGGCGCCATGGCGCACAACCTCAATGCAAAACTCCTGCTCGAAGGGCGGCACGTTGCACTCGACGATGTCATCGGCGGCGACTTGCAGATGCATGCCGACGATGTCGGCCCGGATCGGCTGCTGGCAGACATATATTCAATCTAGCCCGGTCGGCACTGGCGCGATTGATATTGATAAATTTATCTCCTGCATACAACGGTTATGCGCCGCTGGTCAGTGATTGCTGGATTTTGGCGGTCAAGCAATCAGCGTTGGGCTTCGCACCGGACTTGTGATCGCCGGATCAGCACAGAGGAGGGCGCCCGCGGGTGCGCGATGCCCCGGCAGATGGTTTCCAGGCACAGGTCGTTATTAGCCATGTGGTTTGTTGATAAATATCAGAGGGCACCGCGGGTGACACTTGGATACTTGGCATGACTGACCGTATCAGGTCGGTATCCACCAAGGAGTCGATCATGAACAAGTGTTTGCCTGTTGCCTGGCTCGGCATTCTCCTGGCAACCACTGCCGGGTGCACTGATAAGTACGCCCAGGAAATCAGTGCACGCCTGGAATCAGCAGAAAACAAAGCGGCGATGGCACGGCTACGGGCCGATCAGGCTTACACCAGGGCATTACTGGCTGCGGAAGTAGCTCGAAAGGCACAACAAACTGCCGATGAAGCCAACAGCCGCACGGCCGGTAAAGCGACACGCAAATGAAGAAACGAGCATCAAGCCCTGACAGGAACGCAGGGTGGCAGCATCGCAGGTAAGCATTGTCAGTGAGGTGCGGACCGGGCTTGATAAATATCAACGACCGCCGGCCTGTAAAGAGCGATCTATGACGTTTACACGAGCGATTCAGGAGACGGGCATGCGAATGACATTTCTCGGCGCCGCTGGCACCGTCACAGGCAGCAAGTACTTGCTGGAGCACCGTGACCGGCATGTGCTGATCGATTGCGGTTTGTTTCAGGGCTATAAGCAATTGCGACTGCACAACTGGGACCCGTTTCAGCTACCGGTTTCCGACCTCGACGCCATCGTGCTGACCCATGCCCATCTGGATCACAGCGGCTATCTGCCGGTGTTGGTGCGCAATGGTTATCGCGGACCGGTATATGCGACGCCCGCCACCTGTGAGCTGGTCTCGATCCTGCTATTGGACAGTGGACGCCTGCAGGAAGAAGAAGCCGACTTTGCCAATCGGCACGGTTTTTCCAAACATACGCCGGCACTCCCGCTTTACACCGAGAAAGATGCCGAACGAGCCCTGAAACTGTTGCGGCCGGTGGAACTGCATCATCGAGTCGACATTCTTCCTGACTTTGCCATCCTGTTACGCCGTGCCGGGCATATCCTCGGCGCCGCCACGGTGGAGGTCACCGCCGATGGCATCACACTGCTGTGTTCCGGGGATCTGGGGCGTCCGGAAGATCCGCTGATGTTCGCCCCGGAACCCGTCGAACAGGCGGATTATCTGCTGGTGGAGTCGACCTATGGCGACCGTAAACATCCGTCGGAATCGCCGCTAGCGCAGTTGGCCGATGTCATCACTCGCACCACGTTGCGTCACGGCATTACCTTGGTGCCATCGTTCGCGGTGGGTCGTGCCCAATTGCTGATGTACCACCTGTACCAACTCAAGCAACAACACGCGATTCCCGACGTGCCGATCTACCTCAACAGCCCCATGGCCACCGACGTCACGCATTTGTACCAGCGCTTCGGCAGCGAGCACCGATTGTCAGCAAAGGATTGCGAAGGCATGTGCAGTGTCGCGCATTTCGTGCGAACGACCCGTGAGTCTATCGAGCTGGACCAGCAGCGCACCCCGGCGGTGATTATCGCCGCCAGCGGCATGGCCACCGGTGGACGGGTGATCCACCACCTCAAGGCGTTGGCCCCCAACCCGATCAACACCTTGCTGATTCCCGGGTTTCAGGCCGGCGGCACCCGTGGCGCGCACATTATCGCGGGCGCGCCTTCGGTGCGTATCCATGGCAAGGACGTGCCGATCCGCGCCGAGGTGGTGCCGATGGAAACCCTGTCTGCCCATGCGGATGCCGACGAAATCATGCAGTGGTTGCGCGGTTTCAAACGACCTCCCAAACACACCTTCGTCGTGCATGGGGAGCCTAATGCCTCAGACGTGCTGCGCCGACGTATCAGCGTGGAATTGGGATGGTCGGTGTCGGTGCCGGAGTATCGCGAAAACGTCGAACTCACTCGCAACGATTCATCGCCGTAACGCACGTTTGCACTCGCCGGTACGGCAGGAGAGATGATGAGCCCCGACGTGGTCGCGCCCCCGGATCATCCAGCAATCGTTTCGCGCGGGCTGAACAAATGGTTTGGCGAAGGGAGCGCGCGGATGAAGGCTGTCGATGAGGTGGCGCTGGTCGCGCAGTACGGTGAAATGGTGTTTATCGTCGGTCCTTCGGGCAGCGGCAAGACGACGCTGCTAAGCATGATTTCCGGCATCTTGCGCCCGGATTCCGGGACGGTGACGATCAATGGTCAAGACATCTGGAGTCTCGATAGCGATCAGTTGGCACAGTTGCGCCTCAATAACATCGGATTCGTGTTTCAGGACTATCACCTCTTTACCCGGTTAACCGCCGCCGAGAATGTTGCCATTCCGCTGATTCTCCAGCATCACGACTGGGACGATGCCATCGCTCAAGCCAGGGAAAGCCTTGATGTAGTGGGCCTCAAGGATCGCGGGGATATCTTGCCGGTCAAACTGTCCGGCGGTGAACAACAGCGCGTTGCCATCGCCCGGGCGATCGTCGGCAGGCCGCAGATCCTGATTCTGGATGAACCCACTGCCTCCCTCGACGGCGATACGGGGAAGATGATCATCGCCTTCGTCAAGGCGCGTATTCTCAATCAGCAGCGATGCATTCTGATCGTCACGCACGACGCCCGGATCAATGAATACGCTGATCGCATCATTTACATGGAAGACGGCCATATCACCGAGCCCGAGCGGACGTCGCCGTGAAAAAGCCCGTGCTGTTCGCGCTGGCGGTACTCGGCATAGTGGGCGGATTAGTCGCCGCCTACCTGTTCGGGCGAACACCGCCAACATTGCCGCCAGCCTTCTCGCCAGCGAGCAGCACCTTTGACACGGCTATCTACGCCAACGGCATCATCGAAAGTGAGCAGCCCGGAGGCAGCAACATCGTGATCTACCCGCAGGTTGCCGGCCCGGTGACTCAAGTGTGGGTGCACGAGGGGCAGGTGGTCAGCCGCGGCATGCCGTTGGTGAACCTGGATGACGCCGTTCCCAGGGCCAATTTCGAGTTGGCGCAAGCCAATCTGGCCACTGCCCGGGATCAGTACAACAAACGGCTGTCGTCCTACGCCATTGATCCCAAGTCCATCAGCAAGGACACCCTCGACACCGCCAAAGACTTGATGGTCCAGTCACAAGCCGCGCTCAAGGCGTCCGCGGCGGTATTGGCCCAGTACGCCATCAAGGCGCCGGCGGACGGCGTCGTGTTGGCTATCAACAGCGCCGTGGGCAGCTATGTCTCACCTCAAGGCGCCTACGACGTGTACACCCAGGCGTTCAGCCCGCTGGTGGTCATGAGTGCCAATCAGGATCATCTGGCCGTGCGCTGTTACGTCGACGAGATTCTGATCGCCCGGATCCCGGCCCCCGAACGCATTCGTGCGCAGATGCTGATCCATGGCACGGATATCAAAGTGCCGTTGGAGTTCGTCCGGGTGCAACCCTATGTCTCGCCGAAAATCGAGTTGTCCAATCAGCGCCAGGAAAAAGTCGATCTGAGGGTGTTGGCGGTGATTTTCCGCTTTGACAAAAAAGACCTGCCGATGGTGTATCCGGGGCAGTTGGTGGATGTCTTCATAGGTCAGAAAGAGTAATGGAAACCGCAGGCCGTTTTCGCCGCGTATGGGACTGGGGCCGGGTCCTGAACCTGATACTGCTGGTCAGTGCCTGCACGGTCGGGCCGGATTTCTCGCGCCCGCCAGTGCCCCGGGAAGAAGGCTATCTGCGCGATCCTCTTTCAAATACCGTCGAGGCACAGGGGCAGTCGCAGCACTTTGTTCCGGGCGGCGAGGTCACGCCGGATTGGTGGCGTTTTTTTCAATCGCCGTCACTGGATGACCTGGTGCGGCAGGCGATCACTCACAACATGACGCTGCTGGCGGCAGAGGCCAGCCTGCGTCAAAGCCAGGACATACTCATGGCGGGCCATGGGGTTTTCTATCCGCAACTGGATGCACGTTTCGCGGCGAGCCGCCAGCGCAACCCCACTGCTCAGCAGGGGCTGACGTCAACGGGTTCCATATTCAATCTGCTGACCTTGAGCGGCACTGTCAGCTACACCCTCGATATCTTTGGCGGCGAGCGGCGAACCGTCGAAGGCCTGCAAGCGCAGGTCGATCAACGGACCTGGCTGATGGAGGCGGCTTACCTCACCCTGACGGCCAATGTGGTCAATACCGCTATCGCCCGCGCCGCCTATGCGGCGCAGATCGAGGCAACGGAACAACTCATTGAACTCCAGCGCGAGCAGCTTCGATCCACTGAGGTCCAGGTGCGCAGCGGAACAGTCCCTTACTCCACGATCCTGAGCCTGCAGAGCCTGATCTCCACCAACGAAGCCCAATTGCCGGCCCTCAAGCAGAGAATCAGTCAGGCCGAACATTTACTGGCCACCCTCGAAGGTGTTGTCCCGACGCAGGTGACTTTGCCCGATATCCGCTTGGCGGAACTCACGTTGCCAAGGGATTTACCCGTCAGTCTGCCTTCGGTACTGGTTCGCCGACGCCCGGACATCCTCGCCGCCGAAGCACAATTACACCAGGCCAGTGCCGATATCGGGGTGGCCACGGCGGCGATGTTTCCCAGCTTCAGCCTGACAGGAACGTACGGCACGGCTGGAACCTCCGCCGGCTCAATGTTCGCCGGTGCCGGACGATTCTGGACTGTCGGGCCATCGGTCGACATTCCGCTGTTCCAGGGGGGGCGTCTGTGGTTTGGCCGCCAGGCCGCGATCGATGCTTATCAGCAAGCGTCGGCGAATTATCGTCAGGTGGTGCTCGTATCCTTCGCTCAGGTGGCCGATGTGCTCAAGGCGCTGGAGTACGATGCCGTGGCCCTGCAAAAACAGGCCGAAGCACAAACCGCGGCTCAGGAGGCCTTGAGGTTGTTGCAAGCCAACTACCGCTCGGGGCTGGTGACTTATCTGGATCTGTTAGTGGCGGATGTGCAACTGCATCAGGTCAACATCGCCTACTTGCAAGCCTTGGCCCAGCGTCATCAGGACACCGTGGCCTTGTTCGTTGCGCTGGGCGGTGGGTGGTGGAGCCGCCCGGACGCCGCCGGCAGCAGGCCGATCCCATGAAGTACGCCGGCATCCTGCGCATCGGTTACAAACTTCTGGTCAATGACCGCGCCAAGTTTTCCGCGTTACTGGTGGGCATCACTTTTTCGGTGTTCCTGATGATGCAAATGACCGCAATGTTTGCCGGGATCCTCAACCGGGCTCACTCGACAGTGACCAACATCGGCGCGCCGATGTGGATCATCGACCCGGCGGTGAATACACCCACCGTGGTGATTCCTTTGCCTGACTACCTGCTCGATGCGGTGCGCAGCATGAAGCAGGTTGAATACGCGGTGCCGATTTTCATAGGCAACGCGCAGGTTCGACTGTCCAATGGCACTTACCAGGCCGTCAGCGTGATCGGCCTGGACGATACGAGCCTGTTTGGCCGCCCCGCGCTAGAGCAGGGCGCGATCGAGGATATCTACGCCGAAAACGCATTCATCATGGTTCACGACACCGAGTTTTCCAAGCTGGGCAACCCCGTGATAGGCACCACGTTTGAACTCAACGATCATCGCGGCACGATCGTTGGCATTGCCAAGGTTCTGGTCGGCGGGTTGACCGGTGTGCCGACGCTTTACACCACCTACCGGCGCGCCATCGAATACATTCCAACGACCCGCTTCACGGTGTCTTATATCCTGCTCAAACCCAGGAACAAGCAAGCGATCGCGCAAATCAAGCAGCAAGTGGCGCAACTGGGTTACGTCGCCCTGACAAGGGCGGAATTCAATCAGCGCATCGCCAATTACTACATCTATCAGACCGGAGTAGGCACCAACATCCTGACGATGACCGTCATCAGTTTCCTGGTCGGTTTATCGATTTCCGGCCAGACGTTCTACAGTTTCATCCTGGAGAACCTGGACAAGTTCGCCGCCCTGAAAGCTATCGGCGCCAAAAGTCGGGAGCTGGTGTACATGATCCTGTTCATGGCCATGTTTACGGCGATGACCGGTTATGGATTAGGCGTCGGCCTGGTGACCCTGATGATTGCCCTGGCGCGAACCTATTTGCCCAATTACGCCGCTATCGTGACTTACTGGAATTTAGGATTGGCGTTCGGGCTGGTACTGCTGATCGCCGGATTTTCCAGCTATCTGGGGATCCGCAAGGTATTGCGAATCGAGCCTTTCGACATTTTCAGGGGATAAGGAACGGGAGTCGCGATGAAAGGCCGCGTTTTCAAGGTGCCGACTTCAATGCTTAGTAAATGGCGGGACCCCATCCTGTTGCTGCTCACGACCCTGACGCTGCTGGCCGGTGGCGCTGCGCAGGTGGCGCAAAAGTCTGACTGGGCTTCGATGAGCTGGACCGCAGGCAGTCTGGTGATGGCGCTGGTGTTGCTCGTCGAGATCGTCGGGCGTCTGGCTCGGCGCGAGGCGGGGGTCGACCTGATCGCGCTGCTGTCGATTGGCGCCGCACTGGTGTTCAAGCAGACGCTGGTCGCGGCGGTGATTGCCTTGATGCTGGCGACCGGACGGACCCTGGAGTTTTTCACCCGGCAACGCGCCGAGCGTGAGCTACGTGCGCTGATCGACAGGGCACCGCGTTTTGCCTGGCTGCAGGAGGAGGGCGGCTTGCGCCAGATCCCCGTGGAACAAATCCAGCCGCGTCAAACATTGCTGGTACGCCTGGGGGAGGTGGTGCCGGTGGATGGTCGCCTGCTGAGTCCCGCCGCCATTCTGGACGAATCGGCGCTGAGCGGTGAATCGTTACCAGTGACCCGCAAGGAGGGAGAGCCACTGCCCAGCGGCGTCTCAAATGTTGGCGCGCCCATCCTGCTGATCGCTACGCGAACGGCTGCGCAAAGCACCTACGCCGCAATTGTGCGACTGGCCGAGGCAGCACGCCGTTCGCGCGCGCCTTTCGTGCGTCTGGCTGACCGCTATGCGCTGGTCTTCATTCCTCTGACGCTGCTGATCGCCGCATTGGCCTGGCAACTCAGTAGAGATCCCTTGCGAGCCTTGGCGGTGCTGGTGGTGGCGACACCTTGCCCATTGATCCTGGCGGTGCCCATTTCGATCCTGTCAGGGATTTCCAGGGCGGCGCGACGCGGGATCCTGATCAAGGACGGAGCAACGCTGGAGGCGCTGGCCGGGATCAAGCAAATGTTTTTCGACAAGACTGGCACATTGACCAGCGGGCATGCCCGACTGCAGTCGATCGAAGTCAACGGGGTGGCAGATCCGCAGCAATTGCTTGGCCTGGCAGCGTCGCTGGCACAGGCCTCGACGCACCCGATCTCCCAGGCGATTGTCGAGGCGGCGCAACAGCGCCAACTGCCACTCAGCGTCCCGCAGGAGGTGGAAGAAAGTCCGGGTTCGGGTCTTTGTGGGCTGATCGATGGCAGGCGGGTGCGATTCGGCACATTGTCTTTTGCTCAGAACGACGCCCCCGCGACCGATTGGGCCGCCGCCATGCTGCGCCACATGGATTATCTGGCGTGCACTGGAAGCTTCATTGAGGTGGATGGGCAACTCGCTGGCCTGCTGGTGTTCTCGGACAACGTCCGGCGCGAAACCCCGCAAACGCTGCGTCGACTGCGCAACCGTGGCATCGAAAGGATCGTCATGCTCACCGGGGATCGTCTGGAACCCGCCGAGATGATTGCGCTGTCTGCCGGAATTGACGAACTGCGCGCCGGGTTGACCCCAGAAGAAAAGGTGCGTGCCGTCCAGGAGGGTTGCCTGCGCACCAGCACGCTGATGGTCGGCGATGGCATCAACGATGCCCCCGCATTGGCGGCGGCGAACGTCGGCGTCGCGATGGGGGCCAGCGGCGCGACGGCTTCTGCGCAAGCCGCCGGTGTCGTGCTGCTGGTGGATCGTCTGGATCGCCTCGTCGAGGCGCTGGACATCGCCCGACGCACCCGCCACATCGCCCTCCTTGGCGTGCTGGCCGGCATGGGCATGTCGCTACTGGCCATGGTGGTGGCGGCCCTCGGTTATCTGCCGCCACTGATCGGCGCCGTGGTGCAGGAGGGCATCGATGTGCTGATTATCATGAACGCCTTGCGGGCATTGGGGCCATTGTGGGGGCGCCGGCAGCAAAAGCTGACGGTAGAGCATATCGATCGCTTGCAAGATGAACACCAGCAGCTGTCCAGTGTGCTAAGCGAGCTGCACCAGATGGCCAGTGACTTTGCCTGGCGCCCGGTTGAGCAAGCGCAGGCCGACTTGCTGGAACTGGTCGACAAGCTGCAAACCTCATTGGCGGACCATGAACGCGACGATGAAAAAACACTGTATCCGCTGCTGACGCAAAGCATGCCCGGCGAGGACCCGATGTCAGCGATGAGCCATGCTCACCGCGAGATTTTTCGCCTTATCCACCTGTTGGTGCGCATGAGCCGTGATTTTAGTGCTGATCCGGCAGCGACGCCCGCCGACGAGATTCAGCATCAATTGATTCGTCTGGATACCTTGGTGCGACTGCACTTTGATCAGGAAGAGGAGTTGTTCCGCTTTCTTGATGGGCGTTAGACGACTTGTTCCAGCACACAGCGCCTTTGCGCAGTCTTTCCTCGGTGCCGATGAGTTAAGGAAGAACATATGAGTCATGAAGGTCCGACCACCAAAGCCGAGCGTCTTCGCATTCCGCGCACGATCTGGGCGTTGGGCTTTGTCAGTCTGTTCATGGATCTGTCTTCCGAGCTGGTACATAGCTTGTTGCCCGTGTTTTTGGTCACGACGTTGGGGGCGAGTGCATTGACCGTCGGGGTGATCGAGGGAGTTGCCGAGTCAACAGCCATGCTCGTCAAGATATTCTCTGGCGCGATCAGCGACTTCATTGGCCGACGCAAAGGATTGCTGTTGCTGGGATATGGTTTGGCCGCGCTGAGCAAACCCCTGTTTCCTCTGGCGCACTCGGTTGAAGTGGTCTTTACCGCACGCTTTCTGGACCGCATTGGCAAAGGCATTCGTGGTGCGCCGCGCGATGCCCTGGTTGCCGATGTTTCGCCGCCCGAGATCCGTGGCGCCTGTTTTGGTTTGCGTCAATCAATGGACACTGTAGGCGCTGTTCTTGGCCCGGCTATGGCCATCCTGCTGATGCTATGGCTTGCCGATCTCCAGCTCGTCCTGTGGTTTGCGGTGATCCCCGCAACCGTCGCAGTGGCTCTGATTGTCGCCGGCGTAAAAGAACCCACACACGTCGCCAGCGAACATAAATTCCGATCGCCTATCCATTGGCGAGTCCTCCGCGAGTTCTCTGCTGGCTACTGGTGGGTCGTCATTGTCGGTGGGGTGTTTACACTGGCGCGTTTCAGCGAGGCGTTTCTGGTATTGCGTGCGCAGGAGACAGGTCTGTCGGTCACCTGGGTTCCGCTGGTGATGGTGGTCATGTCGATTTTCTACACGTTTTCCGCTTACCCCGCCGGCTGGCTGTCTGACCGCATGAGCCGTACGAAGCTGCTCTGCGTGGGGATGGGGTTACTCGTGCTGGCGGATCTGGTGCTGGCTCAGTCCAGCACTGTCATCACGATGATGCTGGGCGTTGCATTGTGGGGACTTCACATGGGATTCAGCCAAGGCATCCTTGCCTCGCTGGTAGCCGATACAACGCCGGGGAAACTCAAGGGCACCGCCTTCGGCATTTTCAATCTGGTCAGTGGCGTGTGCATGCTGATCGCCAGTGTTCTGGCGGGTGGCTTATGGCAAAGTTTCGGGTCAGGCAGCACGTTCTTCGTGGGGGCAGTGTTTGCCGCGACGGCTTTACTCTTGCTCTTACTGAAAAAACAGTGATTCTTCAGACGAAGAGCAAATCGGGCGCCAGCACCACTGGCTTTCACTCAAAATATTTATCACTCTTCAACCACGACTCGAACTCTATCGCCGGCATCGGGCGTGCATAGAGATATCCCTGTCCCTGGTCGCATCCGATGCTTCGCAGAAAAGAACTCTGCTCAGCGGTCTCAACGCCCTCCGCAATAATCTTGAAGCCCAGGGCATGTCCCAACTCAACGACGGTTTTGGTGATGGCCACATCACTTTTGTCGTGAGGCAGATCGGAAACGAAGCTGCGATCAATTTTCAGACTATTGATGGGCAGCATCTTTAGATAGGCCAGGGATGAGTAGCCTGTGCCAAAGTCATCGATTGCCGTCGAGATCCCCAGACTTTGGAGCGTGCTCAAGACTTCTCTGGAGTGCTCTGGACTCGCCATCATCAAACTCTCCGTAACTTCTACCTCCAGGACGCTCGCGGGCAAATCATATTTATACAACGCCGCTCGAAGTGTCTCGACGTAATCAGTTCTGTCAATTTGTATAGCCGCCACATTGACAGCGACAATCCCGCAAGCGATATCACTATCGATCCAGCGTCGAATATCACGGCAGACTCTGTCGATAACTTGCTCACCTATCTGGATTATCAGCCCGGTACTCTCTGCCAGGGGAATGAAGTCCGCCGGGGAGATAAGGCCGTGAACCGGATCGCGCCAACGAACCAGTGCCTCGGCGCCTTCCACCTTATCGCTCATCAGATTGATCTTTGGTTGATACCAGACTTCAAACTCATGGTTTTTTACTGCACGTCGCAGGGAGCGCTCCAGGATCAAACGCTCCTGCGCGCGAAGGGTCATTTCAGGCTGATAGAAGCGATAGTCGTTGCGACCGCTTTCTTTGGCGCCGTACATGGCCGTATCCGCTTGACGGAGCAATTGCTCCGGCGTTTCGCTATCTTGCGGTGCTACTGCAATCCCGATGCTGGCTGTCAGCAGCGTGGAATTTCCCCTTAGATCAAAAGGCTCCTGGAGTGACATCAGCAGTTTTTTCGCGACGACGATGGCATCGGTTGGCTGGCTGAGGTTGTTCAAAATGACTGCAAATTCGTCTCCGCCTATTCGAGAGACGGTGTCCTCAACGCGTACACACTGCGAAAAGCGAATGCCTGCTTGCTGCAGTAGCAAGTCTCCCATCGAGTGACCAAGGCTATCGTTTACCGTTTTAAAGCCATCCAGGTCGACCAGAAGCACTGCAAGTGACTGGTCATAACTCAAGGAAAGATCCAGGGAATGCTGGAGCCGTTCCTGGAAGAGGAGGCGATTGGGCAGGCCTGTAACCGGGTCATAATGCGCCATGCGGTCAAGCTCGCATTGCGACTGATTGATCGCTGATATATCTGAAAAAACGGCCACGTAGTTGACGGGCTGACCGAACTCGTCGAACACAGTGTTTATCGTCATCCACTTTGGATAAAGCGTGCCATTTTTTCGACGGTTCCAGAGCTCACCACGCCAAAATCCATTGGCTTTGAGCGTCTCCTGGATATCGCGGTAGAAATCGAGATTCTGTTCCTCTGAAATAAGGATATAGGGCTTCAACCCTATGGACTCTTCTGCGCTGAAGCCTGTGATGTCAGAAAATGCTTTGTTGATCGAAACGATATGGCCTACAGCATTAGTGATAATGACCCCGTCGGCTGTGTTCTCCAGGACAACGCCCGCAAGTCTTAATTGTTCGGTACTTTGTTTGATTTCGGTGATGTCTGTAGAAATGCTCAAGACACCTGTTTGCTGACCATCATTGTCGTAAAGAACGCACTTGGTTGTAAGATAAATATGAATAGTGTTATTTCTGTCGATCTGTTCCTCGAAGCGCATGGCACTTCCAGTGGCGAGAACCTGTTCGTCATTTTGACGTTGGGTGTCAGCCTCTTCAGAGGTCAGAAAACTCTCGCGCGGCCTGCCGTTCATCTCTGCAAATGATAAGCCTACTGCGCGCTCGAACATGAGATTGCAAAGTTGAAGATTTCCCTGAAGATCAAACACATAAATCAGAGACGGTGCATTATCCACAACATCCTGAAGCAAAGTCGTTTGAGTCAGTAATGCCTGTTCGGCTTTTTTACGGTCGGAGATGTCTCGAACCACCGCATACAGCATTAACTCCCCCGACAAAGCAACGGTGGAGAGCGTTACTTCAGCTGGAAATACCACCCCGTCGGCACTTTTATGGAGCCATTCAAAACGATGAACACCTTTTTCCATTGCCATGTTCAACATGACTTGTGCTTTCTTTGTCGTGCATTGACCATCGCTTTGAAACGGAGGAGAAATATCAGTGGCTTTGACTTCATGTAGCGTTTCCAAGTCTTCATAACCGAATAACTTGAGGGCTGCGGTGTTTGCATCACTACAAATGCCGCCGCGACGCAGGATCCATATCGGATCTGGCGAACGCTCAAACAGGGCACGGAAGCGTGCTTCGCTTTGCACTAAAGACAGCTCCGCAATCTCACGCTCTTCAATTTCCTTGGCGAGCTGCGCGTGGCGCTGGCGAATAAGGCGGTGACTTCGGCTGAGTTGAGCCGCAAGAAAGGTAAAAAAGCCAGTGCAGGTCAGTGAAAAAATAAACAAAGGTGAGGTGAAGAATGTGTCGCTCCTCCAGCCTTCCCGGGGAATCGCCGCGAGCTGCCAGGTGCCGCCTGGCACATCGACAGAAGTTGTAATGGCATCTTCTGAAAATACTGCAGGATTTCCCCAGATCATTTTTCCGTTGTCGCCTAATCCGTCCGCACCTCGTAACGCCAGTTCAAGCGTCCCGCGCGCATTGATGCCACCGGCTTCAAGCAATGCATCAACATCAGCCACAACTGACGCGCTGCCCCAATAACGATCAGTACCGTCTTGGGTGGTGACAAACACCGGGCGCCGATGAATAAAACCTCGCCCTCCCTGGAAAAGGTCAATAGGGCCTGCCAACACGGGGGCTCTTGACTCCCGAGATCTCAATACGGCTGCGTACTGGCCGGGCAGATTGTGGTAATCAACGCCTAAAACGCCTTCATTGCCTTTGATGGGATAGACACTGCGAATGACGTCGTTGGGAGCAAGCGCGATGTGATGGATGTGCGATTGCAGAGCCATTGCTTGCTCTGCCATACCCTCGAAATGCGCAGTTGTTATGCCGCCGTCCAACCTCAATAGCTGAGCAATACCTTCCGTCGCATCAAACGTAGCGTTTATTTGGCCTTCTAAATGAGCCCGGACGCCTGTCAGTTTCGAAGTAACTTGCGCTCTATCCTTACTTGATTCTTGCTGGACGTCCAAGTGACCTAGCGTTACGGCAAGCAAAGTGCCTGACAACAAGATACTAACAGGGAGTAACACGGATCGAAGCGACCATTTATGCGAAACAAATGCAACCGGGTTAAAGCCAGGGTTTGCCATCCGTAATTCTTCCAATGTTTAAACCCCGGTTATTTTGTGATGGGCAGGTCTTGATGTTTCGAACGTGCGCTTCGCAAATACGAATACAGTTGCTGATTTCCTTTCAAGGCTAGGGTCAATACCTATACAAAATAAATTTGATGTATAAGGGGTAGAAAAGGCATGGCATTCATTCATCGGTCAGATAGAAACTCCAAATATAGGCCTCCTGGCAAACTTTTCCAGAGCCGTTCCTATAGCAATCTACTGGTAATCTTTCGCATTAACGCCCGATAAAGCGTTTGAGGTCAGAGATACTGAAAGGTGCATTTTTTTCTCAAATAAGACGTTTCGTCGGCTTCCTTGACAAGCCGAACTTTGCTCTGTGGTGACCAGATACAATCGCTGACCCTTCATAGGCCCACACGGCGTTTCGGTGATGGTGTCCACCTTTTTTGCCTATGCCCAACCTATGAGTCGAAATACCCGATGAGTGATTTTGAAGATACCGCGCGTGAAGTGCTTTCGTTCTTGCGGCACCGGCTGGGGTTCGATTTGTGGATGGTTACCCGGGCTGACGGCGATGACTGGACCGTTTTGCATTGCGAAGATCATGGCTATCAAATTCAGCCAGGCAAAGTCCTCATCTGGAGCGATTCTTTTTGCAGTCACATGGTCAAGGGGCTTGGGCCGCGAATAGCGCCAAATGTCGGACTGGTGCCTTGCTATGCCGCGGCCCCCATTAGTCGTCAGCTCACCATCAACTCGTACATCGGGGTGCCACTTCTCCTGTCCGATGGCTCCTTGTTCGGCACCCTGTGCGCCATTGATCCATCGACTCAGCCTGAAAAAATAAGGGAAGACCAGGAACTCATCGAAATGGTCGCCAAGGTGCTCAGCAAGATTTTGCAAATGGAATTGAGGGCCGACGAAGAGGCGAGCAGAGCGGAGCGATTCGAAGCGCAAGCACTTAACGATGCCTTGACTGGACTTTATAACCGTGCGGGCTGGGATCAATTGACTGCGGGTCAGGATATTCGAAACCGTCGTTACGGACATTCCTCAGCGGTTGTGATTATTGATATAGACGATTTGAAACTCATCAATGATGGCGAAGGTCATGCTGCGGGTGACAGTACGCTAAAGAGTGCCGCCGACGCCTTGAATCACGCTTCGAGATCCGGCGATATCGTTGCAAGGCTGGGGGGCGATGAGTTCGGCGTCATCGGTGTCAATTGCGACAAAGTCGGCGGCGAGGCGCTTCGCGAGAGGGTGTACCAGTCACTCCAACTGTTGGGCGTCAGTGCTTCTATCGGTTTAGCCATGGCTAACGCTTCCAACAACATCAGCTCGGCGATGACGCTCGCTGACAATGAGATGTATGAGCAGAAGCGCACGAAAAAAATTGGAGAAGTTGTTTCTCAAATACTTTGAGATTTACCGACAGGTACTTTGACCACGAAAGTAGTTCCACGCGCTCGGTCGGAAGTTACATCCAAAGTCCCCGAGTGTGCGGCCACAATCTCGGAGGCGATGTACAGGCCCAACCCCAGCCCGGCGCTTGGGCCAAGACCACTGGTAGTGGACAGCGAGACACGTTCCATAGGGTTAAAGATAAAGGGCAGGATTTCTTCTGGTACAGGCTCGCCACGATTGTGTACAGAGAAAATCACGCTACCGTCTACTGGCTCCAGCGTGACCTCGATAGGAAACTGCAGATCACCATGTTGAACTGCATTGCTGAGCAGATTGGAAATGACTTGCTCAATGCGCGCCCCGTCGAATTCACCGCCAGCCGACGCCCCTGAGTTGAATATGATTTTCGCGCCTGGATGAAACGTTCGAATCTCTTCCACGATGCGTGTGCACAGTGGCGTCAGGTCGATGTATTCCTTTTTAACGGGAATCCCTGGGCCCATCTGGCAGCGGGTCAGGTCCAGCAAGTCGCCGACTATCTGGCTGGCGCGTCTGACGCTGGTATATATCCCTGATGCAATTTTAGTCTCACGGGGCCCCAGATCGTCCGAGTTTCGCAACACATCGGCCCCCAGCAAAATAGCGCCCAGCGGCGTGCGTAAATCATGGCCGAGAATGCCCAGAAAGACATTGCGTGAGGCCTCTACAGCACTCGAGTAACTAGCAATGGATTCGGCTAGCGCCTGGTCGATGGCTTCGTTGAAGCGGGTCATGTCATCCACTTCAAAAGCTGCCCCGTCTTTCACGTGCCCCAGCCATTGGCCGACCACGCTCATTCTCAGCGCGCGATACTCCGACACCATTTGATCCAGGGTAAAGCCGGCCATTAAACGTGTGACGGCATGGATTTCCGCGGCGGTTTCCAACTCGTCCACAGGGGCATTCCCATGGGCCTTGGCGATCTGTTCCTGGGCGGACTGGTACGTGCGCATGTCTAACGCGATAGCGCGCAACATCTGTTCGGCATGATCGCGTAAAGCCTTGGAATCCAGAGCTTTGCCGGGGACCTCGATGGTTCTTGCAAAATCCTCCCAAGCTTGCAGTATCGGCTCAAGATTCTTGATGATGAAGTCTGACAAGCGCATGCCGATAGATCCTGGTTATTCGTAGGCCTTCGTCAGGCGTAACACCTCAGGTGTAAGGGGGGAGGGCATGGCGAATTTCATCGAGCTCATCCCAAGGGCGTTTTCTCGTCAAAGCCACTCTGGAACACGTTGTGGTATGGGGAAAATCGCTTTCTCTATCGAGTTCGGATTGCGTTGCCTTGCATGACTTGCAAGTGACGGTAGCCCGCGAAAGGCTCCAGTTTCCGTGCCAGGCGATAAGACTTTCCGAAGGAGACATGGCAATCAAAGGCTCTACAGAATTTATACAACTTTAGTTTCTTGTATAGGTTTTGGCGAGTTAATTTTGCATTTTTACTGGCTTGGCTGCTCAGAGGTGATTGGCGTCTGCCACGTGGCTGTAAGCCGCGCTCTCCTGGTGGTTGATCGATGCAATCCCGAGCAAAAGACCGACGATGAATAGCCGCACAGCCAAGCGTCGTGGCGATGGATAGAATCAGCAACCTTTGCCGAGTGACCGCGAGCGCTCCAAATAGAACCAGCTTTTTTTTGAGATCCGCCGGCCAGAAACTAAGTTAGAGTGCTCACAAGGGCTCTCCACTCGATTCACATAGTCGCGCCAAGCGATTACGGCGAACGAACAGGGCAAGAAAAACCGTAAATCAATCGTCATGTGAAGAATGAATCGAGCGCTGTTTGTTTCTCTGGATGGGCCCAAGGGTGCCGGCAAAACCACACTGTTGGAGGCCATCACTAAAGTACTGAGGGCAGACAACAAAAAGGTCATCCGTCTTTGCGAGAAAAAAAGCGATCCCTATCGAGGTGAAACCATGGCCCTCCTGAACAAACTCGTCAGAAATCCCTCCCGGGAATTAGAGTTACGGGTTTGCGAGCGCCTTGCTGATAGCCGTACCTGGATTTCCCGGCACGTATTGGCTAAACAGCCACCAGACAGCATCATCCTGATCGATCGCTGGTATCCGTCTGATGCCGCGTTTCGCCAGCTAGTCCCGTTTGCAGAAATTCTGCAGTTGAACATTGATCGAAACGTGCAAGTGCCAGACCTGCATGTCGGCGTTGTCACCGACCCGGATATTTCGTGGGCGAGGGCAGCAGCACGATCGCGTGGGCTGAGCAGTACGGTGATGCATAAGCTGGAAGAACATGTCGCCTGCACCAAAGCGTTCGAGCGCGCGATTGCGGATCACGGCTGGGTGTTATGCCGTAATGAAGGAACGCTCGAAGACGCAACGATGCAGGTGGTTCGCGAGATCTATAAAGTGCTTCTCGGGCGCCATGAGCATTGCTAGCGTCATGTATGCGCGATGCGTTGTGACATGCTCGGCAGCTAACGCTATACAAGGCCGACAAACGAAAGAATGACCAGGACGATCACAACTGCTCCGACGATGTAGATAATATTGTTCATGAAAACCACCTCTCTCTATCTGCACAGGATTACGACCAACAAGGTCGCCTAATACAGACGACACCTTGATTCGCCGTTCCGTTCCACACACTGGTCTCAACGGCGACGCAATCGCAGCAGAGCTCTCGATCCTTCCTGAAGGACGTACAGATTGCTTGGGCTGTGCGCTTATCCATGCGCGTTTGGTAATCAAGTTTTCTCACTCATCATTTCGTTGGAACTCCCCCATAACCCGCTCCGTCATTTGAAATGAGGGGAGCTGCGGGTATTTCGTGGCGAACCCGAATAACGCTTTTTCATTCAGAAGGCGAGGGACGACATGAATACTTCAGATAACAACACTGGGAGTCAGCCAGATAAACCCAATTCCGGAGGGCCAGAACAGAAATTTGAACACTTGAAAGAAAACGTGACTGAGGCGCTTGGCGACGCCAAACAACAGGCTGATGCGCAGTTTGGTCAATATCGAGATACGGCAGCCGACCAGATAGAAGCATTGGCAAAAGGTGCGAAATCGGTTGTTTCCGAACTGGAAAGCAAGGACACCCTTGGCATGTCCGACTACCTTGCAGACATGGCGGAGTCCATGAGCGGGCTGGCCGGGAATCTGCGTGGAAAAAGTGCCGAACAGTTGCTTCATGATGGAGCCGACCTGGCCCGTAATAACCCGGCACTGTTCATTGCTGGCAGTATCGCACTGGGTTTTGGCCTGTCGCGCTTTCTCAAGGCCGGGGTCGCGACTGCGTCGACATTCAGCAATGCCAATGATCCTGCAGCAGGCAACTCGATGCCTCCATCAAGTGGTTTTGGCGCTCAACGACCTTACGAAACTTCTGTTCCTTCACGTACCGATCAAAGCTCGTTGTCCACTGGCAACGCGGCGGCTTCGCCGAGTGAGCGGGAACATGTTTCGGACTTTGCAACGACCTCCACGCCAGGCTCGACGAACTTCAAAGGAGCACTGTGATGAACAGAGAAAATCCAGACTATCCGGGCTCAAGACCCGTCTCTGTGCCTGATCCCGACGCGTCGGTCGTCGGGCTGATACGGCAACTAAGCCGCGAAGTGCCTGCGTTGTTCACCAAGGAACTCGCGTTGGCCAAAGCTGAGCTTCAAGAAAGTCTCACGACGCTCAAGGCCGGCATTGCCGGTGTCGCGGGTGGTGCGATTGTGCTGCTGGCGGGGTTCATCATCTTGCTGATGTCTGCTGTCTACGGCCTAAGCATGATAATGGCACCTTGGCTGGCAGCGCTGATTGTCGGTGTTGTGGTGATGATCGTTGGCTTCGTCATGCTGCAGTCAGCGAAAAAACAATTCGAACCGTCAAACCTCAAGCCTGATCGCACGCTGGATGCTTTAAACAAAGACCAGGAAGCGCTGCGGAGGAAAGTCTCATGAACAGTGAATTCGAAATCGAATCGCAGAAAAGCCCTGAAACCATCGAGCGTGAAATCGACGCGCAGCGGGCGAGTATCGGCAATATCGTTGATGCATTGGAAAGTAAGTTCACGCCAGGACAAGTGTTCGATCAGGCGTGGTCTTTTATGCAGAGCAATGGATCGACGTTCCTGAACAACCTGGGCACCAGCGTCCGTAATAACCCGGTTCCCACTGTACTGACATCGGTCGGACTGCTGTGGTTGATGCTGGGTCAGAATCGTCCACCGACCCCTCGTCCCGGCAATCAAATTGTCCCTGATCAAAACAGGGTGGGTGAGTGGGCCGAGGGTGTTGCTGATGGCATCGACAGTGCCCGTGATCATCTACACCAGGCAACAGACACGCTTAAGGAGGGTTACCAGACTGTCAAAGGCAAAGCGGCGAACCTGAGTGATAATTTGGGGGCTGCTACAGAAAACATCAGCCATGCCGTTCATGACGCCAGCGACCGTTTGGTTCGTTCTACACAAGTGATGAGCAATCAGTTCAGCCATTTGCTCAAGGAGCAGCCTTTGATGGTCGCCGCCGCGGGGATCGCGTTAGGTGCGATGTTGGGGGCGGCGTTGCCTTCGACAGCGACCGAGCAACGCTACCTGGGCAAGAGCAGCGCGGGGCTGGCGGACAAGGTCAAACAGCAGGCGCGCGAGGGATATGAAGCGGTACGAGATACAGTAACCAACACGACTGAACATTCAGACGAGGATGAAAAACCGCAAGGGGAGACTCGTACAGCAACCGATACGTCGACTGATCTTACTCGAGGTCTGGGAATGTCATAAGGGGTGAATGAAAAGCGGGAGGTTCGGCACTGTGTCCTCCCGCTGCCCGAATCCACAACTCTCTCACAACAACGTTGAGTGGTTTGCCAGAAGTATTCGGTGGACCTGAAATCGGTCGTGACAGCAGTTGAGATCAACGGATAAAAATAAGTTTTAATCGATTGTCCAGTGACCGACGATTGGCGCGAAAACGGGTAATTTGCACGGCGAAAAACCGTCTGTCGTGATCCCCCGATCTTTATAAAATTTTCTCCAAAGCATCCCCTTCAGATGACTGTGGGCGACGCATTCGGTCAATCATCGAATGAGCATCGACGCCTTTTAGTCCTAAGGAGATTTGCCATGTTTTTGCATAACAAACGACTTCAATACACCGTGCGCGTCGCCCAGCCTAATCCAGGGTTGGCGAACCTTTTGCTGGAGCAATTCGGCGGAGCCCAAGGTGAATTGGCGGCTGCGTCTCGATATTTCACACAGGCATTGGCTGAGGATGATCCAGGAAGAAAGGATCTGCTGATGGACATTGCCACCGAAGAACTCAGCCACCTTGAAATCGTCGGTTCAATTATCGTGATGCTCAACAAAGGCGCCAAAGGCCGCTTGGCAGAGGGCGTGGAAGAAGAGGGCGAGTTGTATCGCGCCATAAACGGTGCGGGCAACGACTCGCACATCACTAGCCTGCTGTACGGGGCTGGGGCACCCCTGACCAACTCTGCTGGCGTGCCGTGGTCAGCCGCCTACGTCGATACCATTGGCGAACCTACTGCCGATATGCGCTCCAACATTGCCGCAGAGGCGCGCGCCAAAATCGTTTACGAGCGATTGATGAATGTCACTGACGACCCGGGTGTGAAAGAAGCTCTCGGTTTCTTGATGACCAGGGAGATCGCCCACCAACTGTCCTTTGAAAAAGCCTTGCACTCGATCCAGCCGAACTTCCCTCAAGGCAAGTTGCCCGGCATGCCGGAGTTCACGAACGTTTACTTCAACATGTCCCAAGGTGAGGAAAGCATGCGTGGGCCATGGAACCAAGGCGACGATTGGGAGTATGTCGAGCAGCCAACACCTGCCGTCGATGGTGGTGACGGTACGGCGAGTGTTGAGCTGAGCGCCGAGGATGATGCTCTGTTGCTGGACATGAAAGCGCGGACGATGTCTGACCCGCAAAGCAACCCCATTACCGGTGCCGATCTGGGTGCTGGCGTACAGGGAAAACCTGAAGCCTGACGAGGATCACCGCATGCGTTTGATGCGTGCGGTGCCTTTCAGTTGCTGAGTGAGGTGATCAAATGAGATCCAATTCAAATGCGATTTTCGCAGAAACCATGCAACGTTTTTCCGGTCTTTTCAAGGCCACTGCAAAAGCTTTCGAACGAGACGCTTTGCGAATGTCAAAGCAGATCCATAGGGCTTCACCGAGGTTCTCTCATAAGCACTCCAATGGAAAATAAGCGTGCTCATGCAGCGACATTCTTCGCCGATTATGCGTCGGCATTTGCTTATGCCGACGGCACCACGCTCATCCACCGCTTACTTTCCAGTGTTTGACATCATCGGCGAACACCATTTGCCGCATTTCATGAGCAATCCCATAGGACAAGGATTCGTGCGCAGCAATAACTTTTTCTTCTGCTGAAAGGCAATGAAAAATATCAAGTTTGGTCTCTGCATCAGCTGTTTCGAGCGCAAAGATTTGCACATAACGCGCCAGGTCATTGTCGAGACTGGACAGATATTCTCTCAAGCGTTGATGGTCGACCGATTTCTGGCTGAAGTACCAGTTCATCGGATGAATCAAAAATCGGGCATGAGGGGAGGTGATTCTGCGACCCGCTGCCAGAAACATGATGATGCCCATCGATTCGATGTTGCCGGCATTGATGGCGCAGAGTGGTACGGGTAATGACTTCAGGAACGTGTAGAGCGTGAAGCCAAAGTTAGTGCTGCCTCCACAGGTGGACAGATTCAGTAGCAGTGATGTGGCGCCTTGGTCGATGGCCTCAAGGCAGCAATCCCTGAAGCGCTCAGTTGTTGACTGATCGATCTGGCAATGAAAATGGACGATGTGTTCTGTCATCGACTGACCTCCTGAACTGGATGCGTGGAGGGCTTCCTGCGAGTTTCCCATTCTAATAAAAATCGACGATTCGATCTGAAAAAAAAGCGTTGGTGCTCTTTAAACCGACAGCCCGCCAGTCGGATGTGCGTATTTTCGATGGAACCAAATCTCAAAATCCACTCATCCGCGAGTTGGATGTTTCGTTCAAACTTTCGATTTTCTACACCCTCCGAATTATACGGGCCAATGCTCGTGCTAACGATGTAGAGGTGATTGAAATGGCTAATACAGAAAATAAAAACCCGGGTAATTTTGCGAATGACCGGGACAAGGCTTCTGAAGCAGGCAAAAAAGGTGGAGAAGCCTCTGGCGGGAATTTCGCCAACGATCCACAACGCGCGTCAGAGGCGGGCCAGAAAGGTGGCCAGGCATCCGGCGGACAACCATCCCGCGACACTGATCGCATGTCCGGAGGCGGGCAGGGTACGGGTCGTGGAGGCGAATTTGCCGATGACAATGAAGGTGCCTCCAAGCCAGGCCAAAAAGGTGGTCAGGGCTCAGGAGGACGGCAATCCAAGGATGCCGATCAAATGACCAGCGGTGGCCAGGGAAGTGGGCGCGGTAGCAATGTTACCGATGACCGTGACAAGTCCGAAGATATGAGCCGCAAGGGTGGTGAACAAGGTGGCGGTGGAGGACGCAAAGCCTGATGCGGTGTGTTCATCAAGCCCCGAGTTCGTTTCGGGGCTTGGTTCAAGAGCATTCGCTGATCAGGAATAAGGTTGAAGGGAGTATTCAACCGAGTGATACATCGCAAGCAGTGTCAAACCCAATATCGACTCACCGCGCCACGCAGGCCCTGAACGGGATCCTGCTCTGGAAATGACAGCTTGTGAATGCTTGCCAATTGCTCTGAAGTCGGTGCTTCGCGACAGATGTCCGCGTGCTGGCCCGGGGGGTAGGCGCCGACAACAAGAAAGTCACCGCTGGATGCGACATTGCAGTGACCGGTACCGGCAGGCAAGAGCAACACATCCCCACCGCTGACCTCCAATATCCGCCCACCCGGCCCGCCAAGCATCAATCGAGCATAGCCGGCGGCGACGCCGAGCACTTCATGACCTTCGGTGTGATAGTGGTGATAGTCATAAACGCCGTAGCGCCATTGCGGCGGCCAGCCATTGTCGTTGAAGGTTTTCTCGAACAAGGCTGCCGGGTCGCTCCCTTGAATGGCAATCGCCTTGATGTAAATGAGTACAGGAAGGCGAGGGTTGTTAGGTACCCAATCGTTTGGTTCGAGGAGCAGCACTTGCACGGGAGCATCGACAACCTGTGACCTGACCATAAGAAGTCCTCCGCGTTCGAGTATGTGTCTTGAAGACAACTTTTAAAGCATCATCCATTAAGGACATTTGAGGCTCTTGAGATGTTCAAGAAACCTGCCTTTAAAAAAGCAGGAAGAGATCTCAGGCTTGCGCATGAAATCTCGACCTTTCGCTTGATTAATCTCCTGAGCGATCAGGACTACAGATCTGCTGGCAAAGGTGCCTTACTGCCATTCGGTGTCAGGATAACTTTCCTGCAGTCATCCTCCTTCTTGTCGAACATCTTGTAGCCCTCTGCGGCTTGTTCCAAAGACATTCGATGGCTGATGATCACCTCGGGAGAAAGGCGACCAGCCTCGATATGTTCGAGCAGCTCTGGAAGATAGCGTTGAACATGGGTCTGTCCCATTTTAAACGTCAGGCCTTTATCGAATGCATCGCCAAACATGAAGCCGTGTATGAAGCCGGAGTAAACACCTGGCACACTCACGACGCCACCGCGTCTTACGGCAGCGATGCATTGCCGCAAGGCTTTACCGCTACTGCCTTCAAGCTTGAGCGTGGCAAGTACGGTCTCTGTGGTACTGCCTTTGGCTTCAAAGCCCACCGCATCCACCACACCGTCAACACCACGCATACCTTTGGTTTGGCGAATGATGGTGTCGGCAGGATCATCATCTTCATCGAAATTAATCGGAATTACGCCGTAGGTTTTCTGTGCGTAAGCCAGGCGGTAGGGATGGTGATCGACCATGAATATTTGATCGGCACCGAGCATCCTTGCACACGCGGCGCTTAACAAACCAACAGGCCCGGCACCGTAGATCGCGATGCTTGAGCCCTTTCCAATGCCAGTGTTTGTCACGGCTTGAAAGGCGGTCGGCAAGATGTCCGAGAGAAATAGAACCTTCTCGTCAGAGAGTGTCCCCGGGACTTTGAATGGCCCGGTGTTGGCTTTCGGTACTCTTACATATTCTGCCTGGCCCCCAGGTACGCCACCGTACATATGGCTAAAGCCGAAGAGAGCAGCGCCTGACGGAATAGACTTTTTATTCAGGATCGCGCCACGACCTGTATTGGTCGTTTCGCACGCGGCAAACAAATCCATCTCACAAAAAAAACAGCTCCCGCAGGCAATAACGAAAGGTATCACTACACGGTCACCCGGCTGAACGGCGGTAACGGCAGAGCCTGCTTCCTCCACGATGCCCATGAATTCATGGCCGAAGATATCGCCGTGCTCAACGGTCGGAATTTTCCCGCGATACAGATGGAGGTCGGAACCACAAATCGCGGTGGCCGTGACGCGAAGAATGATGTCGTCGTTGTCCTGAATCACTGGGTCGGGGACAGTGTCGACTTTTACGCTATGCGCGCCGTGGTAGGTAAGTGCTCTCATAACATCCTGCCTCTCTCATTTGTTGGGTAGTAAGTGGGAGATGAGCGATGACGGATGGAAGTTCAGAGATATAGGGACGAGATGTGACTGGCGGTATCGAAGCGGCCGTTGGTTTGTTGGTCCGGCCTTGTCTGTTTCATGACTCGAGCCTCTTTCGATGCGCTCGCTCCTTCGGGCTTCAGCCAGGGCATTGTGAAGAGGCGCCCAACCACGGCTGGGCGCCATTCGAATCAACCAGTGTGGTGACTCTTGGCAGGGCCATAGACGGATGTGTCGATGCCTTCGAAGCGCGCTTTTAACTGCAGCGCCAGATACAGCGAATAATGCCGTGACTGATGCAGGTTGCCACCGTGGAACCAGAGATTTTCCTGCTGGGTTGGCTTCCACATGTTGCGCAGTTCGCCCTCATAAGGGCCAGGATCATTGGTGGTTCCGGAACCCAGGCCCCAGCAGCGGCCGACCTTGTCAGCGACGTCCTGGGAAATCAGCTTCGCCGCCCAACCATTCATTGAGCCATAGCCGGTGGCGTAGACGATCAGATCTGCCGGTAGTCGGCTGCCATCGTTGAGTACGACGGCATCTGCTTCGATGCGCTCGACACCCAATCCAGGCGCACTCTTGAGCTTGATCGTGCCGTTGGCGATCAGTTCGCAGGCGCCGACGTCGATGTAATAACCAGAACCACGGCGTACATACTTCATGAAGAGGCCAGACTCGTCGTCACCGAAATCGAGCATGAAGCCGGCCTTGGACAAGCCCTCGTAGAAGTCCTTGTCACGCTCCTTGATCGCATCAAAGATAGGTTTATGAAAGCTTGGCATCACCTTGTAGGGAATCGAGGCGAACAGCATGTCGGCCTTGTCCGTGGTCAAACCCGACTCCAGGGCGTCTTCAGAGTACAGTCCGCCAAAGACCAGATCCATCAAGCTGTCTGAACGCACGATGTGGGTGCTGGAGCGTTGCACCATGGTGACCTCGACACCGTTCTCCACCAGGTCGGCGCAGATATCGTGAGCCGAATTGTTCGCACCGATGACCACCGCGCGCTTACCGCGCCAGGCATCTCCGCCGGGATGGCGGCTGGAGTGATGCTGCTGGCCATTGAAAACCTCGGCACCCGGATAAACGGGAACGTTGGGTACGCCGGACATGCCGGTGGCGAGGATCAACTGGGTAGGCTGTAACGTCACACGCTCGCCATCGCGCTGCACTTCAACCTTCCAGGTGCCGCTTTGCTCGTCAAAGCTGGCGCTCACGCATTCTGTACGCGGCCAATAATTGAGCTCCATGACTTTGGTGTACATTTCCAGCCAGTCGCCAATCTGGTCTTTTGGTGTGAAGACTGGCCAGTGATCGGGGAAGGGCAGGTAAGGCATATGGTCGTACCAGACAGGGTCGTGCAGGCACAGCGATTTGTAGCGACCGCGCCATTGATCACCAGGACGCTCGGCCTTGTCGACGATCAGCGTTGGCACGCCCATTCGTTTGAGCCGCGCAGCGAGCCCCAGGCCACCCTGGCCACCACCCACGATCAGGCAGTAAGGTTGGGTGGTGACGCCTAGCGCAGCTTCTTCATCGCGACGACGCTCCAGCCAGTTGCGTTTGTCCGCGTGGGCGTGACCGTGACTGGCACCCATTGGACGACGGCGGCCGCTGGGTTCTTCAAAGCCTTTGAGCTCGCGCATGGTCGTCAACAGCGTCCAGCACAGACCGTCCTTTAGACGCACGTAGCCTTTACCTCGCGCCGCTTCGGTTTCCAGGCTGATCCAACCTTCGAGCACACCGTCATTCAGCGTCGCTTCACCTTCCAGTGTCCATCGCTCGGGACGAGTCTGGTCGAGGCGTGTTTCGAGCATGTCTCGGATCGCAGGCTTGCCTTCGAGGGTCACCAGGTTCCAGCTGAAAAGTAGCAGGTCACGCCAGTGGCACTCGTCGGCAAACAATTCCAGTACGCCGTCGACATCACGTTGGGCGAGACGCTCGCCGAGGTTTTTGACCCAAGCCGCGAGCTGAGCAGTTGGCGTGTGCAGAGGTGTTTCAACAGCGATGTTCATGGGGCATCTCCGATCTTGTTGTTTTTGTACCACTTGCCCCAGAGCAAGGCTCGGGCCACCTTCGCGAAAGCGCCATTGCAGAGCGGCTGCCGGGGTATTGCTCAGGCTTGGATTCACAGATCTGTCACGAATATGGAAAGGGCGGGTGACAGAGTGTCACTCGGTGCAAAAAGCGCTGGTTGCGGTCTTTTCATATAAGCTGCAAACAGACCCGTGTCCTGACCGTAACGGAGAACAAGAATAATGAAGCCGGCCTTGATCAACGCCCATGCACAACAAGTGCTGCAAGCCGTGCAGGGCACTCACGCCACCCATGGCCCTATTGCTGACTTGGCCATCACGCGATCCTGGCGCCGGTGCCTGGATCAGTATCAGCTCGATCCTGCCAGTCGCCGCGCACCTAACGTGGTTGAGCATCCACGCTTGCAGGATCACCGCGCGCCACTGGAACACATCATCGCTGTGGCGCACTGGCAGATGAGCAACTTGCACCAACAGCTCGGACGTGATGGACACGTGGTGCTACTGACCGATGCTCGCGGTGTGGCGATCGACAGTGTGTTTAACGAATCCGAACGAGACGAAGTTCAGCGCTCCGGACTGTGGCTCGGCTCGGTGTGGAGTGAAGATTGCGAAGGCACTAACGGTGTCGGCACCTGCCTGGTCGAGCGAAAGCACGTCACCATCCGTCGTGACGAGCATTTCCGTGGCAAGCACGTCGGTCTGACCTGTTCGGCGAGCCCGATATTCGATGCGAGTGGAGAGTTGCTGGCCGTGCTCAATCTCTCTTCCGTAAGGGATGACCACAGCCTTCAGCAACACTTCCAGGCCATGGCGTTGACTAACCTGTCGGCCAAGTTGATCGAGAGCTGTTTTTTCCTGGGGCATGATCCGCAGCGATATTTGCTGCGCTTGCACCCTGAGGCAGGCTTCGTGGGAATGCTGGGTGAAGGTCTGCTCAGTTTTGACGAGAGTGCCCGTATTTGTTCAGTCAACAATGCTGCGCTTGACCTGTTGGGCCTCAGCCGTGATCAAGTGATCGGCCAGTCTCTGACAAGGCTGCTGGAAACACCTATTGAGCAATTGATGAGCCAGGCCAGCGCTCAGCCGAGCGTCTGTTGGCCAATGCGGCTGGTGGACGGACGCCAGTTCTACGGGCAATTGCGAGAACCCGTGCACCATACGCCCTTGGTCATTCCAGCGACCGAAAAAATCAACGACGTGCACGTGTGCCTGGAAGACCCGCGCCTGCAACGCGGCTTTGCTCGCGCATTACGTGTGTTGGAGCGTGACGTCCCGGTGTTTTTGCAGGGCGAAACCGGTACTGGCAAAGAGGCTTTTGCTGCGGCGCTGCACCGCGCCAGCTCGCGAGCGAACCAGCCGTTTGTGGCGATCAATTGCGCAGCTATTCCAGAAACGCTGATCGAAAGCGAGCTATTTGGCTATCGCGGCGGCAGCTTCACCGGTGCACGCAAAGACGGGATGGTCGGTAAGCTGGAACAGGCCCACGGCGGCATATTATTTCTTGATGAAATCGCCGATATGCCACTGGCTCTACAGACTCGCTTGCTTCGCGTGCTGGAGGAACGTCAGGTGGTGCCCTTGGGCGGCTCGACGGCACGTCCGCTCGATATCCGCCTCATCAGTGCCAGCCACCAGGATCTGCACGCCTGCGTGGCCGAAGGGCGCTTGCGCGAGGATCTTTTCTACCGCGTTGCCGGGTTCGCCGTGCACCTTCCACCGCTGCGTGAACGTTCAGACAAGGGGCTTTTGCTCGACCTGTTGCTGCGCGAGGAGGGGGCAGGGGGCAAGATTCGGCTAGAGCCGGGTGTCAGAGAACGCCTGTTGACGCAGCCTTGGCCGGGCAACGTCCGTCAGTTGCGTACATGCCTGCGCACGCTGGCGGCGTTGGCGTTTGAGGGGCGCGTCACCCTGGACGATTTGGCAGAGCTGTTGCCGGCAACGCCAGCATCAGTTGCGCCAGCCGAAAATCCGTTGGGCGTGTCCGAGCGGCAGACACTGCTCACATTGATTGAGGCGGAACATTGGCATATCGCGCATGTTGCCGCTCGCCTGGGGATCAGCCGCAACACGCTCTATCGCAAACTGCGTCATCACGGTATTTCACGACCTGGGTGAAATGCGCAATGGCATCGTCGCCACTGTCTGGATCGCAATGGTCAGACTGGCCAGCAGTGTGCCCTTGAAGTCACACGCCTGAGCCATTCAACGCGACAGCTACCTTTTTTCACCCATTTGGGGCGCTCTGGGCCATTTCGTAGCACACGGCGAGTAACACGCCGATCAAAGACTCATGGGTTCTTGAGTCAAAACTCCTTTCCAATGAAGACCTTGAAGCTGTGCTAAGCAAAGTGGCACGGTTTCTGCTTTTTTGAATCCATGGATAATTGGATACAAAACTGCAAAAGGTGACTTTATGCAATTCGCTCCCACCTACGTTGAACGTCAGCCACTGACCGCCGAGGAAGAGGCTTACAACTTTCTGCTGGAAGCGATCTGTGGCGGTCGTTACCGCAAGGGCGATCGGCTGATCGCGGAAGACATCGCCAGCGAAATCGGCATGAGCCGGATGCCTGTGCGCGAAGCCTTTCGCCGTCTCGATGCTCAAGGCCTGGTCACCCTGAGACCCAACCGTGGCGCCATCGTCAGTGGCCTGAATTTCGATGAATTGCACGAAGTCTTCGAAATGCGCAGTGCCCTCGAAGGTCTGGCCATCCGTGTGGCCGTGACCAGGATCGGTGAGCGTCAGCTGGCGGCTCTGGAACGCATGCTGGACGAGATGGATGACTACCGCGACGAAAGCGCCGAGTGGGTCCGACTTCATCGTGCCTTCCATGAACATCTGTGCAGCCTCAGCGGCCGTCCTCGGCTGCTGAAGCAGATCTCGGCGCTGTATTCGTTGATCGAAGCACCGATGCGCCTGTGGCTGCAACACAGCGTAAAACCCTTGAGCGCTCGCCAGGAGCACGCCGTGATCCTCGACGCTATCCGCTCAGGCGATGCCGAGCGAGCCGAGGCGGTAGTGCGCGAGCACATCGAGGGCACGGTGCCGGCGCTGATCCAGTTTCTGCAATCGGAAAAATAGAATCGGGCATCAACCCGACAGTGTGTTTTGACTTTGAGTACTGCCCCGTTACCCAACAACTGGAGTATCTCGTCATGCATAAACGCCATATGTTACTCGCCGCTATCTCCCTCGGACTCTGTACACAGTGGGCGGTTGCTACGCCACAAGTGCCGGAGCGACTGCAAAAAGCTGACAAACTCACGTATTGCTCGGGCATGGATTCGCCACCCCTGGTGTCTTTCGATGAGGCGCAAAAACCCAGGGGCCTGACGGTCGACCTGGGGCTGGAAATCGCCAAGCGGCTGGGAGACAAACCGGTGCAATGGCGGGTCATTCCATTCTCCGGGTTGCTGCCGGCATTGCTCGCCCAGCAGTGCGACATGATCGTGGATCAGCTGTTCGACAAGCCCGAGCGCCGGGAGGTGATCGACATCGTCAACTACATGTACTCCAGCCAGTCAGTGGTCGTTCCCAAAGGCAATCCCAAGGGCATCAAAACCCTGGATGGATTGTCCGGGCACAAGGTGGCCGTGCTCAATGGCTCGACGATCAAAACCTTGCTGGATGCCGAGAACGAGAAGTTGACCAAAGCTGGCAAGCCCCCAATGAAGCTGGTGGTCTACAACAGTGACACCGACGCCTTTCAGGCGCTGCGCATCAGTCAGGTGGACGCCTACGGTACTACCGTGGAAACCGCCGGTTACTACGCGGCCATGGCGCCCGATCTGTTCGAGGAAGGGGTGCCGGCCTTCAGCCGGATACTCACCGGTTTGGGCGTTCGCAAGGATGATCCGCAGCTCACCGCAGCGGTACAACAGATCATCAGTGACATGCGCAGCGACGGCAGTTACGTGCAGTTGTTGAGCAAATGGCATGTTCCCAGCGACACACTCGACTGAGGCGAACACTCGATGAATTTCAATTGGGATGTGTTCTGGCAATACCTGTTGCAGCCCAGCGGGGTGTACCTCACCGGACTTTGGCTGACCTGTCTGATCAGTGTGCTGGCAATGGCGTTGGGCTGTGTGCTGGGGCTGGCGGCGGCGCTGATGCGCCTGTCGCGCAATCCGTTGCTCAACCTGCCAGTGCGGTTTTATGTATGGCTGATGCGCGGCACGCCGCTATTGGTGCAGATCGTTTTTCTCTATACCGCATTGGCTGCTGGCGGGATCTTCCGATTCGAGGATGTGACGCTGTTGGGTTTGGTGGTGCCGGGCAACATCCAGGCAGCGATCATCGCCTTGGGCCTGAACGAGGGCGCCTACATGGCCGAGATCATTCGTGCCGGAATCGGCGCCGTGGACAAGGGACAGTACGAAGCGGGGCGGTCGCTGGGCATGACCTTCGCCAAACTGATGCGACGCATCGTTCTGCCGCAGGCGTTCCGGGTCATCGTTCCGCCGTTGGGCAACGAATTCAACGTGATGCTCAAGAACACGACACTGGTCAGCGTGATTGGCGTGCAGGAGTTACTGCTGAGCACGCAAATGGTCACGTCGGCGACCTTCCGGGTATTCGAACTGTACCTGGTGGTGGCGATTTATTTCCTGCTGCTGACCACCCTCTGGGGCTTCTTCCAGCGTTGGCTGGAAGCGCGTTTCGGGCAGTCCGATCGACCCGCACCGCCAGCGGCTGGTAGTCGCATGTTCGGCCGCGGCACGCTGAAATTGCTGAGGGGGCGTTAAGCATGGCGCACAAAAGTGAAGAGCTGATCATCGAGGCTTTGGACATTCATAAGTCCTTCGGCGACCTGGAGATTCTCAAAGGGATTTCCTTGCAGGTGCGGCGCGGTGAAGTCGTGGTGTTGATCGGTGCCTCGGGTTCAGGCAAAACCACCTTCATTCGCTGCATCAATCTGCTGGAGGACATTCAGGGCGGGCGCATTCGCGTCAACGGCCGAGCCATGGGTTATCGCGAGCGCGCCGATGGCAGCCTGATGCGCGACTCCGAACGCAACATCGCTCGCCAGCGTCGGGACATCGGGATGGTCTTTCAACGATTCAATCTGTTCCCCCACATGACCGCGTTGGAAAACATCATTGAGGCACCGATCCAGGTGCTTGGCGTACCACGCGCCGAAGCGTTGGAACAGGCTCGTGCCTTGCTCGCACGGGTCGGTCTGGCGGACAAGGCCATGCATTACCCCTCGATGTTGTCCGGTGGGCAGCAGCAACGCGTGGCAATCGCCCGGGCGCTGGCAATGAAGCCTCAAGCCATGCTGTTCGACGAGCCCACGAGTGCCCTCGATCCGGAAACCGTCGGCGAGGTGCTGCAGGTGATGAAGCAACTGGCCGATGACGGCATGACGATGGTGGTGGTCACCCATGAAATGGGGTTTGCCCGAGAAGTCGCCGACCGCGTGGTGGTGCTCGATCAGGGCGAATTGATCGAGCAGGGACCGCCGGAGCAGATCTTCAGTCGACCGACACACCCGCGAACCCAGGCCTTTCTCAGCCGCGTGCTGTGACCTTCTCATTCGGGTTTTTCACCCGGCATGGAACCGGACACCTGCGGCCAACGAATCCTTGTTTGGAAGAGCTTTTGCCATGTTGAAATTTTCCGCCCACGAATATCCCTATCCCTCGCAACGTCAGAGTGTGTTTGCCCGGCGTGGCATGGTCGCGGCTTCACAGCCGTTGGCCGCCGAAGCCGGTATCGAAATCATGCGCAAGGGCGGTAACGCCATTGATGCCGCGATCGCCACGGCGGCAGCGCTGACTGTGGTTGAGCCTACCGGCTGCGGCTTGGGCGGCGACGCCTTTGCTCTGGTCTGGAGCAAAGGCCAATTGCATGGCCTGAACGGCAATGGACAGGCGCCGGCCGCGCTGACAATCGATGCGGTCAAGGCGGGCGGTCACGAGCAGATGCCGCTTTATGGCTGGACGCCGGTCACGGTGCCCGGTTGCCCGTCGGCCTGGGCGGAGTTGTCCAAACGGTTCGGCAAGCTGCCCTTTGCCGACTTGCTGCAGCCCGCCATCAGTCTGGCCAGAGATGGCTTCCCATTGTCTCCGGTGGTCGCTCGACAATGGCAGACGGCTCTGGATGAATTCAGCCCCCATCGAGACCGGGTGCTCGACGCCTGGTTCGACACGTTCCTGATCGATGGCCGTGCACCCAAGGCCGGTGAAATATTCCGCAACCCGGCGCAAGCCCGAACGCTGCAAGAACTGGCTGACACCGCGTGTGAAAGCCTCTATCGCGGCGCATTGGCTCAGCGGCTGGATGCCCATTCCCGCGCCACCGGAGGTTACCTGCGCGCCAGTGACCTGCAAGACTATCGCGCCCAATGGGTGGACCCGATCAGCATCAACTATCGCGGCTACGATGTGTGGGAAATCCCCCCGAGCGGGCAAGGACTGGTCGCCCTGATGACCCTGAAGATCCTTGAGGGCTTTGACTTCGATCACCGCGACAGCCAACAGACCTGGCATCGTCAACTGGAAGCCATGAAGCTGGCGTACAGCGACGGCCTGCATTACATCACCGATCCACTGCACATGCGTGTGGCGGTGGCTGATCTTCTCAGCGATGCCTATAGCAGCCATCGTCGCCAACAAATCTCTGATCAGGCGCGTGAACCCAAACCTGGTGATCCCCATGCCAGCGGCACGGTTTACCTGGCCACGGCGGATGCGCAGGGCAACATGGTGTCCTTCATCCAGAGCAACTACCACGGCTTCGGTTCCGGCGTGGTACTGCCAGACAGCGGCATCGCCTTGCAGAACCGCGGACAGGAGTTCAGTCTCGATCCTGACCACGCCAACTGTCTGGCACCGGGCAAAAAAACCTTTCACACCATCATTCCCGGTTTCATCAGCAAAGGTGACGCGCCGGTGGGGCCGTTCGGCGTCATGGGCGGCTACATGCAGCCCCAAGGCCATGTGCAGATGGTCATGAACCTGGTGGATTTTGGTCTCAACCCCCAAGCCGCGCTGGACGCGCCGCGGTGGCAATGGCTTGGAGAAATGAAGGTCGGCATCGAACAGGGAGCATCTCGGGATCTGGCGGCTTCGCTGGCACGGCGCGGACACCGGATTCAGGTTGATTGCGACCTGATTAATTATGGGCGAGGGCAGATCATCATCCGGGACCCGGAGACTGGTGTGCTGTGCGGCGGTACCGAGCCGAGGGCCGATTCACATATTGCTGTGTGGTAACGAAAGACGACTCGGCCGCTTCTGCACAATCAATATGCTCTGCGTCAGTTCGAGTAACGGATGCAGAGCGTGCCCCCTGAGTCTCTGCGAATCTGTTTGGGCGTTCGGCCCGGTTTCATGCATGTCGTAGCGTCGTTGGCGATGCCGGCTGCCGGGCTTCTGTCCTATCAAATGATTGGCACACGCTGAGGAGATGAAGATGAAAGGTTATCTAGTGATTTTCTTTACCCAGCAGAACCGTCGTTATCAGGGAAAGATGCTGGGCGAATGGATCGTCGACGTGGCTAAAGAGATGGGATTGCGCGGCGCCACTCTCTGCACAGGAATCGAAGGATTTGGGCACACAGGGAAATTGCACTCATCGCACTTTTTTGAGCTGGCGGATCAGCCGACGGAAATTCGAATGGCTATTACCGAGGATGAGTCCGAGAG
Organism: Pseudomonas sp. JAI111; assembly: GCF_024809425.1. Lineage (NCBI taxonomy): Bacteria > Pseudomonadati > Pseudomonadota > Gammaproteobacteria > Pseudomonadales > Pseudomonadaceae > Pseudomonas > Pseudomonas sp. JAI111. The sequence continues at coordinate 55,526 of NZ_JANUCB010000005.1, forward strand.
GTTATTCAAGCGATTGGACGCTGAAGAAATCTCTGTGTTCTACATAAAAACTCCCGTCGAGATGGGCACCGTCGGCAAAAAGGCCAATCCTCCGAATCCTTCCTGACTCCGTGGAGATAAGACGGCCTAAGGGATCAAGTTCATATCGCGCAGTTTGTCGAACACATCGAAAAATGCTTGATCGCTCGCTTGGTAGTCGGTGAAACCCATAACCCGGCTCTTTGACATATCCGTGACAACTTCGATGGGGCGACCGAGGTCAGCGTCGGTGTGCCACGGGGAGATCAGGCGCCCTATATCGGATTCTTTCAAACCGTGTTCCGCTACGATTTGCGTCCAGGCAACTTGATCGTCAGCCATTTGCTGTTCAAGTGGCGAGAGGGTGGCGGGGTAATCGGCCGGAGGCAGGCCGAAATAGTCGGCGATTCTGCTCCACATCCATTTCCAACGGAATATATCGCCATTGGTCACATTGAATGCCTGATTGGCCGCTGCCGGTGTGGTGGCTGCCCACATTTGTTGTTTCGCCAGCTGACGCGCGTCGGTCATATCGGTGAGGCTGTCCCACTGCACCCTTGATCCTGGAAACACAAAAGGACGACCGGTTTTTTTGCAAATCGATGCATAGACGGCGAGGGTGGTGGCCATGTTCATTGCGTTTCCTACGGCAACCCCGGTAACGGTATGCGGGCGGTGCACGCTCCAAGTGAAGCCGTCCTTTTCAGCGGCGGCGAAGAGTTCGTCTTCTTGGGCGTAGTAGAAATTTTCGATGTCCAGACGACCCTGCTCTTCGCGAAAAGGTGTTTGAGGAAGGCTACCTCTACCATACGCTTCGAACGGGCCGAGGTAGTGTTTGAGGCCGGTGACCAGTGCTACGTGCTCAACACTCTTGGCCGGGCGAATGGCGGCGAGTACGTTGCGTACCATGGCGGCGTTGACGCGAATATTCTCGGCCTCCGTGACTTGCCTTGACCATGTGGTAATGAATACATGAGTGGGTTTCAAATCCGCCAGCGCATGTTCCAGCGACGCCGGATCCTGAAGATCTGCCGCGATAGGGATCATTCCGGGGGCCTGTGACGGATGCCGCGACAGCGCGGCGACCTGCCACTTGTTGTCGATCAGTAACTGACTGATGGCGCTGCCAACGATGCCGCTGGCGCCCACGACCAATGCTGTCTGAGTCATACGTTTCTCCTGGATGTTGAGTTGGGAGCCCGCATTAGCAGCAGAGGTTCAATCTAAGGCGGATACGCATTGGCGTTCCCTATGTACCTGACAGATTATTCGCATCGAATAGTCGCTTGGCCAACCACCGCCTTCGAGTCCTGCCTGATGGTGATTGTCGGGTTGGGTACAAAAGGGCCCTTTGAGGGCCCTTGGTTAGTTGGGGAGAAAGAGGAGTACGAACGAGAGTTGGAAAGCAGCGATTGTCTTTGGCGGCCCAGGCAATCTGCGCCGGTGGTTCAGCGCGTTGGGACTATCGATTGAAGCGCTCGACCAACGAATATTGAGTTGCAGCTGTCTTGGTCAACTCCTTGCTTAGTTCTGCTGAGTGATGAGCTTGCTCCGACGTCTGATCCGCCAGCTGGGCGATGGTGGTGATGTTCCGGCTGATTTCCTCGGCGACGGCGGTTTGCTCTTCAGTGGCGGCCGCAATCTGCGTTGTCATATCAGTGATGTTGGCTACGGCTTCACTGATGCCTACTAACGCCTTGTCCGCCTCGAGTACCCACGCCACACCCTCTTCGGCTTGACGATGACCTGTTTCCATTGTCTGTACGGCGTTGTTAGAGGAAGTCTGAAGCTTGGTGATCAAGTCATGGATCTGCTTGGTGGACTCAGACGTGCGTTGTGCCAACTGGCGTACCTCGTCGGCCACCACCGCGAACCCTCGACCCATATCGCCAGCGCGCGCGGCCTCGATCGCGGCATTCAGTGCAAGTAGATTGGTCTGATCGGCAATACCTTTGATTACGTCGACCACTGTTCCGATTTCATTGCTGTCCTTGGCCAACTGCGCGACGGTTTCCCCCGTTTCACCCACCACTGCTGAGAGGCGCTGGATCGCTTCGCGGGTATCTCGGGCAATTTCGCGTCCGCGTCCGGTCAGCAGGTTAGCCTCCTGGGTGGCGTCAGCGGTGCGCTGGACGTGGCTCGCAACTTCTTGCGTGGTCGCCGCCATCTGATTGACCGCAGCGGACACTTGCTCGGTCTCGACGCGCTGGCGATCAAGTCCAGTTGAACTCTCGGAGGCCAGTATGTCGGATCTCCCGGCTAGCCCACTGAGTTGCTCTGCGGTGTCTTGCAGGCGTGTAAGGCAGGTTTTCAGGCGCGCGGCCTGGCTCACAAAGGCAGTTTCCAAACGCGCCTGAGGCCCACGCGCATCACTGTACATCTGTGCAATCAACTGATCAGAAGTGGAGGGCTCAGCCATCCCCAACAAACGCATGGTTCCTTGCTTTTGCCAGCGAGAGGTCATCAGTCCGAGCGGAACGGATATACCTACTGTGGCGACAATAGCTATGGATGAATTGAGAGTCAGGCCACTCAAGGTGCCCACCAGGCCCATGACAACGTACGGCAAGCAGTCCAGCAGAGAAGGCAGCCACTTGTCACGAGTGGGAATGGCAGGTTTTCCCTGACTGATGCGCCTGTAGAGGGATTCCGCGCGTCGGATCTGCTCAGCGGTTGGTTTGACCCTGACCGATTCAAAGCCAACCACTTGGCGGCCTTCAAAAATCGGTGTTACGTAAGCGTTGACCCAATAGTGATCGCCATTCCTGGAGCGGTTTTTGACGATCCCCATCCAAGGGGTGCCTTGCTTTAGAGCGCCCCACATATGGGCAAATACGGCGGATGGGACGTCAGGATGGCGGACAATGTTTTGAGGAGCTCCGATCAGATCAGCTCGGTCGAAACCGCTGATCTCGACAAAGTCATCATTGCAATAAGTAATTACTCCTCGAGCATCTGTTGTTGAGATGAGTTTTTGTTGAGGTGCTAGCGCAATTTCGCGCTGCGTTACTGGTTGATTGTTTCTCATTCCTACTGCTCCTTGTGTCCTGTTAAAAGCCATCGGCAGATGCCAGGAAAAGGTTAGTAGGTGTTTCAAAAAAATCTATTAATAACAATGAGTTGTATTGAGCTTTTTTTGGTTTTGATCGATCCGATTTTGGCCTTTTCTATATTCTTTTTATGTATTAGATAAGCAGCTTTTGGAGTGTCAGAACGCTTTTTTTGGCCCTTTCGAAGTCCGTAACGAAACGGCGCGCCGTTAGGCAGGCGTCTCCCTTCTCCTGCCAACGTCCTTGTGGACAGCAGTAAAGCCATTCGTGGCGTTAGCCCGGAGTTCGCGATGCAGTGCCAGCGGCTCGGTTTATTGCGGGAGATTTTCGATCTGCTGGACGGTCATCTACATTCGTTGACAATACGAGCATGTGCTCTTAAATTAAATCACATAGGGGCATATGCTCTTATATTGGATTTTCCAAGGAGCATTAGCTCCAGCTAACCGAGAGAGCCAAGATCATGAGCGCAGCTGAAATTCTTGTTAGTGGTGCAACGGGGCGTACCGGTGGAGCTACCATCGATGAGCTGCTGAAGTTGGGTAAACGTGTCCGCGCTTATGTGCGCAAGGACGATGATCGAGCCGCCGCTCTAAGGGCGCGTGGCGTTGAAATTGCCATCGGCGATTTCACCAATATCGATGACATTCGCTCTGCGATGGAGGGTATCCGTTCGGCCTATTTCCTTTATCCGTTGGCATCGGGAATCATCCAAGGGGCGGCGTATTTTGCTCAGGCCGCGAAAGAGGCCGGGGTAGATGCGATCGTGAACATGTCGCAGATTTCCGCGCGACGCGAGTCCAAGAGTCATCTGGCGCAGGATCACTGGATATCTGAGCGTGTCTTCGACTGGTCGGGTGTGCCAACCACTCATTTGCGTCCTACGTTTTTCGCCGATTGGCTCGCGTACCCTCATTTCGCCAAGGAAATCCGGGCCAGTAAAAAAATCGAGTTCCCCTTTGGAAATGGTCGTCACGCACCCATCGCTTCGGATGATCAGGGACGTGTGATCGCCCATATCCTGGCCAAACCCGCAGGGCATGAGGGTAAGATTTACACTCTCCATGGCCCGGTCGAGATGAATCAAAACGAAATCGCGGCGGCCATGAGTGAAGTGCTGGGTGAGAAAATCGAGTACGCGCCGATATCGATTTCAGAGTTCGAGCGTAAAATGACGCACGAGTACCAGTTCCCGGCCGCTTTGACACAACATCTGGTTGAGGTCGCTCAGGATTACCAGGTTGGCGTTTTCGCCGGTGTGAATGACGTCGTTGAAAAGATTACCGGTACACCTGCCTTGTCCGTGCAGGCCTTCGTCGAAAAGTACCGGGACGCCTATGCGTAACCAGCCCCGGGCACTTGAAATAATTATCAGTGGTCACGAGGAAATACACACATGCTGCCGGTTAGCCAATCGTTAGGGATCGACCAGTGCAATTGTTCCGCGATAAGGAAAGCCAGCCGGCAGATCACTCGTTTTTACGATGCACAGCTTGAGCCATCAGGTCTGCGCATCACCCAGTACCTGACCTTGGCCGCTCTCCATGAGATGGGGAGCGCATCCATCAATACCCTTGCTGAGCGTCTCGATATCGAGCGCACGGCAATGGGGAAAATGGCGGGTTTTCTGGAGAAGGGCGGATTAATTTTGGTGAGACCCTCACCCACGGACGGCAGAAGTCGCCTGGCAGAGCTAACCGAGGAGGGCAGGAGCTTGTTCAAACGAACCGCTCCTCTCTGGCAAGAAGCCCAGCGTCAGTTCGAGCAATTGAATGGCACTGAAAACGTGGCTTCGCTCCGGCAGGATCTGGCTCAAGTGAAAGTCGGTGATGTGAGAGGAATTTCGGATGAGTGAGATGCTTCTGGGTGACCAGGTATCCCGTGTCTTAGCGGTGCAAGTCCCCAATCCAGCGCCTAGCCTTCATCGGTGAATTTGGTCACCGCAACCTCGGGGCCGAATACTTCGCGGCGTACGATCTCGTCGTCATGCTGCGCGTCGGCCAGCACCGTTGGCTCGAAGTGCTTGGACTTGAAGATCGGGATGATCTTGTGGTGTTCAACTGGATTGAGGGCATTAGGGCGGAGCGTCTTCACATAGACGTCACTCCTGTTTTTGAGCCATGGAGCGAGTACTTCAGTTTAGGAGAGGAGTGGCGCAGCGGTTGGTGTTTGACGATTTGGAATCCACGACGACGCTTGCTCAGCGCGATTGCTGCCTGCGGGGCTAGTCGAGAACAGTACGAACGACTTGATCACTTGCGTGATACGTAATGTGACCTTGGGAGGAGGGGATATTAATGCGGGTTACAGCTCGCCCCCCTTTTGGCGTAGTGCTTGTGCAGGCGGGGCCCCTCAAGCCGCCTCGCGCTCCTTGGCCAGGTAGATAGGGAACCAAGTCATAAAGAACCATGTGATCGAGGTTATGCAGTATTGGGCCAGGAAAATCTGCTTGGGATTTTGAAGGGATTGGGACAGTCGACATTGCGAATCACAGAGCTGGCTTGACGTAGGCTTCCCTGGGCGATGGCTCACCATTCGTCAGCAAGAGGCCGTGCCTCTTCTTGACAGCCAAGTCGTCTGGGGAAATACTCGTCACAAGATTCATATAGATGACTAGACAACAAGGTGAATAAAGTCGATGAATTCTCTATCCAGTGATGTTCGCCTGCCGCTTTACCAACGCCTGCGTGACCACTTGGCAGAGCAAATCGCCAACAATCGCTGGCGTCCGGGAGAAGCCATTCCCACCGAAGCCACGCTTTCAGCGGAGTACCAACTGTCCACTGGCACTGTGCGCAAAGCGGTCGACGCGCTGGTCAGTGAGGGCATCCTTGAGCGTCAGCAGGGCCGAGGCACTTTCATTCGCCGGCCGCAGTTTCAATCTTCGCTGTTTCGCTTCTTCCGTTTTCAGACCGCTGCCGGCGAACGTCAGGTGCCGGAGAGTCGCATTCTGTCGATCGAACCGGTGGCTGCGCCCTCGGCGGTGGCCCAAGCGTTAGGGCTGCCTGCCGACGCACCGGTCATCCGCATAGTTCGCGTGCGTCTGCTGGATGTTAAGCCGGTACTCGCCGAAGAAATCTGGCTGCCGCGCAACCGCTTCCAGCCGCTGCTGGAGATCGACCTGAGCCGCAAAGGGCCACTGCTTTATCCGATCTACGAAGAAGTCTGCGGCCAGGTCGTCGCGTCTGCCGAAGAAACGCTCACCGCCGAATCGGTGAATGAGGTGCACGCGCGATTGCTGCAAGTCCCGATCAACAGCCCTGTAGTAGTGATTGAGCGCCTGGCGCGTGATTACGCCGGAACGCCGCTGGAGTGGCGACGATCTCGCGGACATGCCGAGCATTTCCGCTACAGCGTGGATATCCGCTAAGCCCTTGCCTGGATAGCGATCGCTCAGCGACGACTCGGTCGTTGCTGATTTCATTGTTTTGATTACCACGACTGGCCCGTAGCGGCGCGGTTTGTTCTCGGCTGCCTCACGTTCCACTTATAAGGATAAGAATCATGTTTAGCTGGTATCGCCAAGTCACTCCTCGGGAGCGCAAAACGTTTTGGGCCTGCTTCGGCGGATGGTCGCTCGACGCGCTGGAAGTACAAATGTTCGGCCTGGCGATTCCAGCGTTGATCGCCGCGTTCGCCTTGACCAAGGGCGACGCGGGGCTGATCAGCGGAGTGACTCTGGTCACTTCAGCTATCGGTGGCTGGGTAGGGGGGACGTTGTCCGACCGCTACGGCCGGGTGCGTACGCTGCAGTGGATGATTTTGTGGTTCTCCTTTTTTACCTTTCTCTCCGCGTTTGTCACCGGCTTTAACCAGCTCTTGATCGTCAAGGCGCTCCAGGGTTTCGGCATCGGCGGCGAGTGGGCAGCCGGTGCGGTATTGATGGCCGAAACCATCAATCCGCAGTATCGCGGCAAAGTGATGGGCACTGTCCAAAGCGCTTGGGCCGTGGGTTGGGGGCTGGCGGTCGGGGTGTTTACGCTGATTTACACCTTCGTGCCCCAGGACATGGCCTGGCGTGTGATGTTCCTGGTCGGGTTGCTGCCGTCGTTCCTGATCATCTGGGTTCGTCGCAACGTCGAGGAACCGGACAGCTTCCAGCGTCTGCAAAAAGAAAACGCCATCCCGCAGAGTTTCTTCAAATCCCTGGCCGGTATTTTTCGTCCCGAGCTGATCCGCGTGACGTTGTTTGGCGGTCTGTTGGGGCTCGGTGCACACGGTGGCTATCACGCGGTGATGACCTGGCTGCCGACGTTCCTCAAGACCGAGCGCAACTTGTCCGTGCTGAACTCGGGCGGTTACCTGGCGGTGATTATCCTGGCCTTCTGGAGCGGCTGCGTTGTCAGCGGATTTTTGATCGACCGGATTGGCCGTCGCAAAAATATCGTTTTGTTCGCGCTGTGTTGCGTGGTCACGGTGCAGTGTTATGTGTTTCTGCCACTGACCAATACCCAGATGCTCTTCCTGGGGTTCCCGCTCGGCTTCTTCGCGGCCGGTATTCCAGCGAGCCTCGGCGCGTTGTTCAACGAGCTGTACCCGGCAGACGTACGCGGCGCCGGCGTCGGCTTCTGCTACAACTTTGGCCGAGTGCTTTCCGCGGTGTTCCCGTTCCTGGTCGGTCACATGAGCGACTCCATGTCGCTTGGGTCTGCGATTGGTATCGACGCCGGGATTGCCTATGGCGTGGCGGTGATCGCGGCACTTTGTCTGCCGGAAACCCGTGGACGCAGCCTCGAAGCTTCGAGTGCATCGGTGCCAGTAACGGTCAACGGCAACGAGAGTGCGCGGGCCTGATGCCCTTTACCTTCTATAGATGAACGCTATGACTGACACCTGTTCTACGCCGATCACCGGCATCGACTCCCATGCTCATGTGTTTAGCCGTGATCTATGTCTGGTCGGTGCACGGCGCTATACCCCCGATTACGACGCCACGCTTGAGCAGTATCTGACGCACTTGCACGCTCATGGTCTGAGTCATGGCGTATTGGTGCAACCGAGCTTTCTCGGTACCGACAATAGCTACTTGCTGGCGGCGTTGAGGCAAGCGCCGCAGCAGTTGCGAGGCGTGGTTGTGCTGGAGCCAGGCGTCAGTCGCGCCATGTTGAATGACATGGATCAGATGGGCGTGGTCGGCGTTCGCTTGAACCTGATGGGTAAGGCGTTACCTGATTTTCGTACCAGTGCCTGGAGAGAGTTTTTCAGCCACATTGCTGATCTTGACTGGCATGTCGAGTTGCATCGGGAGGTAAAGGATCTGCCAGGACTGATCCATCAATTGACGCCGTTTGGTTTGAAGTTGGTGATTGATCACTTTGGTCGGCCGGATGCCAATTCGGGCGTCGAACAGCCCGGGTTTTGCGAGTTACTGGAGTTGGGATCGAAAGGTTCGATCTGGATGAAGGTATCGGGAATCTATCGTTTGGGAGGTACGCCGCAACAGAACATCAATTTCGCTCGAATGGCATTACCGCTGCTGGAACAAAGTTTCGGCCTTCGCCAGTTGGTGTGGGGCAGCGACTGGCCGCATACGCAGCATGAGCAAAGCATCGGTTTCAGCACCGTAGTCGATCAGTTGCAAGCCCTGGAGTGTTCGACGCAGGTTAGCTATTCGTTGCTGGTGCAAGCCCCTCGAAGGTTATTCGGTTTTGCAAAAGGCGAAAGCTGAAACTTACGTCTGCATTTGCCGATGACCATACATCTCACCCATTTAAACGAATACATACAGAACGTTCGAAGTGCGACCGTTGCAGTAAAACCTATCGTGCCTCATCGAGAAGTTCTGCGTAATAGCAGCTATTCCAATTACAAGAGAGTGGTTTCCATGAACACGTCATCCAATGCCGAAGTTAAAAGCCCCCAAACGAAGTTTGGTTTATCGCGTGCACCGACAGGCGTTACGGTTTCAAACTTCTCTGTCAAATCTGAGTGCAGTTTGAGCGCCAGCCCAACCGAGATCCTTTCATGACTCCCTTAGATATAGACCTCTTACTGACCGCATTGGTGAGCGTCCTGGTGCTGGTGGGACTCATCGTATCGCGTCTCAAAATGCACCCGCTCCTGGCCCTGCTAGTAGTTTCCGTTGGCGTTGGCTTTGCAACCAGTATGGAGCCAGAAACCATCGTCTCCCACTTGATCACCGGCGCCGGTAAGACACTGGGGGCAGTAGGGGTCGTAATCGCGCTTGGAGCGATGCTAGGCAAAATTCTTGCTGACGCAGGCGTCACAGAGCAGATCGCCGAGGTCATCCTCAAGCGAACATCTGATCGGATGATACCTTGGGCCATGATGATGGTCGCATTTGTAATTGGCATTCCCATGTTTTTCGAGGTGGGCTTGGTGATCATGCTGCCGCTGATATTCAGCGTGGCGCGAAAGCTGGAAAGCCAGGCTCGCTTCAAAGGTTCAGCGTATGTGTATGTGGGTGTTCCGGTGATTGCGGCACTTGCAGCCATGCACGGGATGGTACCGCCGCACCCTGGCCCCTTGACGGCCATCGCCGCGCTCAAAACCTCGGTTGGGCCCACAATGCTCTATGGCTTCCTTGCGGCTATTCCTGCAATGATTTTAGGCGGCCCGCTTTATGGCGCATTCATTTCGCCGCGCATGAGCACTCGGCCCGATCAGGTTTTGCTGGATCAGTTCACCCTGGCTGAAAAAGCCGACGATCAACCACGCACCAGCGTATCCCTTGGCGTGCTGGCAGCCTTGCTACCGGCGATTCTGATGCTGATTCATGCCGTCGCTGAGATGGTATTACCCAAGGGTAATGCGATCCTGAACATGGCTGGTTTCTTGGGTAACCCCCTGATCGCCATGCTCCTGGGCGTGCTGTTCGCAGGGGCAAGTCTGGTACTCGCGCGGGGCGGCGATGCGGGGCAATTGCGCGACTCCCTGGGCAAGAGCCTCAAGCCAATCGCCTCAATCATCATGATCATCGCCGGCGGTGGTGCCTTTCAAGAGCTGCTGACCAGCGCCAAGGTGGGCGATGCCATTGTGCACCTGACTCAGCAGTCTGCGTTCCCTCCGCTGATCTTGGGTTGGTTGATCGCGATGTTGCTCTCGGTATCTACCGGTTCTGCCACTGTAGGCATCGTTGGTGCTGCTGGCTTGCTGGCGCCGCTTGCAGGTGCTGATCCCAGCCTCAACCTGCCTTTGCTTGCCTTGTCCATAGGCTGCGGCTCGCTGTTCTTCAACTATGCAAACCATGCGGGCTTCTGGATGGTGAAGGAATCCTTCGGCATGACTATGGGCGAAGCCACCAAGACCATTTCGGTGGTTCAATCCATCGTAGCCGTGGTCGGTTTGATTGTGGTGTTGATGTTGAATGCCGCTGTCACGGTGACTTGAGTCAGGATCTGTTCGCAGGGAGCAACCCTGCCCGAACGAGTTAGCCGAAGGTGGGAGATAGAGTTACGTTCCACAGGGTGCTTTACCATCGAACTTGAATGCTCAGTGTTCGGTGGTAAGCATGGAGCGTTTTACTCGGCTCTAATCCTAAAGTGTCGGCACCCGTAAGCTACACATGCTTAAGGTCTATAAAAACCCTCACACCGGCGAAGTCGTCGAAACCACGCCTTCATGGGCAGTTCACTCTTTTTCAAATGGGAATCTTTCAAAGGGGCAGGGGGGCTCTACGCTCCATTCTGTGACACTGCGTGAAAAGCATGTCGCAGAAACCAACGCATTCAGTCGAATGCAAACACACTACTTTTGCTTATGCAGGTATTTCTGAATTGCATCGATTTCAAGTTTGCTTGGCTTTACCCCATTGTCAGATTTGAAGCTAGCGTTAGCCCAATGTGGCATTGGCGCTTTCAGAGGCTTTCCATGGTCGTCGATACCGCTCAACACAGCCCTCTCAAAAACTTTTGGTTTCCACTCACTCGCATCTCCGGCCAGCTTAGGTGCCGATCCTCCCGTGCCTCGGGGTCCGTGACAAACCATGCAGTTATCTTGAAAAAGCGTTTCTCCATCTGGCGGTGACGCCATTGCCGATGAGCAAGTGAGTAGGGCTATGAACGTCAGAAATGCGAATTTCATTTTAGGCTCCTGGCGACCCAACGATGACGTGAGCTGATTAGGGACGCTAGCGAAAGCGTAGCAGGAGCGAATGACGATGGGACACAGGACTTCCGGTAGTGAATCCAGACGCTGGGCCGGACTGCTTTCTCATGCGTGCTGGATTAGCTTGATCTGCCGTTGGACTGCGATAAGCGACTCGCCAGCCTCCTTAACGGTTGATCTCGAAAGGCAGCGGCCGGTCCGATGCTTACCTTGATTGGTCGGCAAGTACTCATCCTTGTTTGTCGTCGCCCAGATGGTTCTTGCCGAATTGACCGTAGCGTAACCCTGGGATTTCAGTGCCTGGGCGAATGTGATGTCGCGCTTCTTTATGCCAACCGATGCGCCGATTTTGGTCAGTCCGGTTCGCAACGGCGTCTGGCCGGTGATGAAGAAAGAACGTCCTGCGGTGCAACTATTCTCCGCATCGTAATCGGTGAACACGCACACTGAAGGGAGCGAGAGGGTTCTACACAGACACATCATTTAACATAATATACATTACACGTAACTAGATATTTCCAATTGGGCCAGGGTTGCGCGCAGATCTTCAGTTCTCGGAAGTAATCTCTTTTCATTTTGAGAACTAAATCCTTTGCGTGGGTGCTTCGCTGCCAGGAAAAGACTTTACTTCTGCAGGCTTCAGAGCCAATTCCGTGCGGCCCATGCGACTTTCCTTGTTCCTGAATCTCCTACATAGAATGCGAATATTGCGCAGAAATACTTGTGCTGGAGATCAAGCCAGCCCCAAGAAAATCCTAAGAAGCAATTGTGAAAAAATTGGCTGTAATCGAGCAACCCGAGCCTTCGCCTCACGTTCACGGTTTTACTTGCGGATCACCTGATCGGTAAACATCTTAGCGCTACAGGCTCTGGCGCGGCCTTTGCCGGCGCTGTAATACCTGATTTTACGTCATGCGCAGCGAATCCAAAAACATTGCCTTCGATTGGCGTCATCGCGCACCGCATGCGAAATCGCCTATCCGTCTGATTTAACGAGTCTTTTTTGGATACGCTTGTTCGTTCACGGCATTACTTACATCGCAGATCCACCTGCAAATACGTCGCTGTGCGAAATCTGTAGCATTCAGCGTGGAGTTGATGCGCAGATTTCAAGATTGCCATACGGGGAAAACACAAACGCCCATTATTTGCTTGCAGACCCTGACGGTTTGGCGATGCACACGTTGTGCTCGCCGAAATCTGGTTAGATGAAAAGCTCAGTGAAATGCTCGTCCGGTACCGTTGTTAACCACAATTTTGACTTGTTAACCACCGTAGTTAACAAGTCAAAAAACGGGCTTACAGAATGGTACTGCACCTGACTGTTAACCTTGATTTACTTAGCGCACCTGGGATGTCAAAGCTCCGCATTGCTGTTCGAGCTTCGTGAAACGTCGAGTTCAGGCGTACAAAATTCAACCTCTCCATTTTTTGGCACCCTGCGAGATTAGGTTGGAGCACTGCCCCCTAGGCTCGCTGCCTCGACACCACGCGCTCACCTTGACGATAATGGGTTTGCCGACCATCGCTCATCCCATTCCCTGAGAAAAATCATCATGGACGACCCGCAGGATACTTCCGCTGAACCCACCAAGAAGTCTACTTCCAAGATGCCTGAACAGTTTGGTATCCAAGCAAGAGGCTTTGCTGATGCCGACACGGCAACACGCCTTGCCACAATCGTTGGCGAAGCCGTGCGCGCACTGGGTGGGAAATTCGATTTGAGCGGCCTCGACGGCGTAACGCTTGCGGTCGACTACAACCAAGCTTTGCTCGATCTGGATCGCGGGTACGAAACGAACAACAATCTGACCGCTACTAATTCGCACGTTGTGGGAGTAGCCATGACGCCTGGCGTTTTGCGCAACGGTACTTTGAAGTCGCACATCGTCCTAAATGCAAACCACATTTCGCCTCTTATTGACTTGGAAGACGCCGAAGGTCGAGATCATGCAATCCATATTTTGGCCCATGAGTGCGCGCATGTTGAAGTGACTAATGCGTTCGACCGCTGCTTCCCTAACGTGCTACTGAGGCAGAATAATGGGTCGATTCTTGAACAAATGCAGTGGCAAGTAATTCTTGCCGTGTGGGACGAATTTGCGGTCACATCCATTACTGCTGGTTTTGGAGAAAGCCAGACAGAAGCCTATGAAAATACGTTTATCAGCGACTTAGCTCAAGCTGACGAACGCTCCAATAGACTGATTTTGAACTACCGAGAGCATGGTTCAGTTGATCAGATTCTAGGTGAGATATACGGCTGCTACGGCGACGTTCTAAAGTTCGCTGCCTACCACTTGGGCAACCTCAAAGGTTTGGGGGTTCGTTGGCAGGACTCTGAAAAAACGGCCTCAACGCTCAAAGGTCATTGGTTTTTACCATATTTTGAGCGCTTACAAGCTGCCTGTCTCGAAGTCGAGAAAGACTATGGTGAGTGGGAAAATAAGGCCAGCTTTACTCTAATTGCGGACATCATTGATGACTTGGTTGAAAGAGCCGGCTTGTTGATAGAACCAATGGAGGATGATCGTTTCTGGGTTGATATTCCCTATACTCCTGAAACAGATCCCCTCCTCTGCAAATAACCTATGAGAATAGCTCAACTAAACGTTCATTTAGTAGAGCTATTACTCTAGATATTTCAAAGTAAACCAACTTCAGGCCTTGTCATCGACTTTTAGCCCGCCTCTAACTCCCAGCAAGAAATTCATCCCCCTCCTCTTAAACGGCCTCACAGCCCCGCCGAACTCAAATCATAGCTCCAGCGATCGTCCGCGTTTTCAGCGCATTTCACTTACAGGAAGAGCGTCAAAATAACGTAAATCCGTAAAAACTCTTCACAACCGCTGATCAGTAATATCGGTTTATTGACGTATCTCCGATGCACGGTCAAAACTTTTGCGTGTCTCTGGGTCATAACACAGTGGTCGTCGATGGAATATTGGCACCTTCTGCGATTAAAGCCTGATACGGAGATAAGCTCATGATTTTTAACGTACAAAATTTTGGCGCCAAAGGAGATGGCCTCACCGACGACACGGCGGCAATCCAAAGTGCAATTGATGCGGCCGCCGCTGCAGGCGGTGGACAGGTGTATATGCCGACTGGCACGTATATCGTTTCAGGGGGTGTGGAACCCTCCGATGGCTGCCTGATGCTCAAGAGCAACGTCTACCTGTACGGCGACGGCATGGGTGCCACCAACGTCAAAGTGGCTGATGGCTCCGACACCAAGATCACGGGGGTTATCCGCTCCGCCTATGGCGAGGAAACCCACGACTTCGGCATCAGCAACCTCACCATCGATGGCAACCGCGATAGCACCACGGGCAAGATCGACGGTTGGTTCAATGGCTTTATTCCCGGCAAAGAAGGCTACGATTCCAACGTCACCCTCGACAGTGTCGAGATCAAGGATTGCTCCGGGTATGGTTTCGATCCCCACGAGCAGACCGTCAACATGGTCATCAAAAACAGTGTGTCCCACGGCAATGGCCTGGATGGCTTCGTCGCTGACTTCCTGAGCGACAGCACCTTTGAAAACAACGTCGCCTACGACAACGATCGGCATGGTTTCAACGTTGTTACCAGTACCCATGACTTCACCCTGACCAATAACGTCGCCTACAACAACGGCGGCAATGGCATCGTGGTGCAGCGCGGCAGCGAGAACATCCCCTCCCCCAGCAACATCACCATTACCGGTGGCGAGGTGTACGGCAACGGCGCCGAAGGGGTGCTGGTCAAACTATCGAGCGATGTGACCGTCAGCGGCCTCGACATCCATGACAATGCCAGCGCCGGTGTCCGCATCTACGGCAGTAACCACGTCGAGATCATCGACAACACGCTCAACAACAACTCCCTGGGCAACCCGGTACCGGAGATCATTCTCCAGTCGTACGACGACACCCTGGGCGTGTCCGGCAAGTACTTCAACGGCAGCGACAACACCATCCAGGGCAACATCATCAGCGGCAGCAACCTGTCGACCTACGGTGTTGCAGAGCGCAACGAAGACGGCACCGATCGCAACGCCATCATCGGCAATACCATCAGTCACACCAGCAAGAGTGCCACGCTGGTCTATGGCGACGGCAGCTACGTCAGCGACACGGCGCCGATGATCACCGTGCAAGGTACGGCTGGCAATGACACCCTGTTGGGCAGCGCCGACAGCGAGATTTTCTACGGTGGTGCCGGCAACGACACGATCAATGGCGGGGCCGGTAGCGATATTCTGGTCGGCGGTGCAGGCATCGACAAACTCACCGGTGGGACCGGCGCCGACACGTTCCGTTTTGCCGCTCAGTCCGACAGCTACCGCAACGCAACCGCAAGCTTCGATGACACCGTGACCGACTTCGACGTCACCCAGGACAAGATCGACCTCGCCGGTCTCGGCTTCACCGGCCTGGGCAATGGCCGTGGCGGCACCCTGCAGGTCAGCTACAGCGCCAGCAACGATCGCACCTACATCAAGGACTACGACGCCGACGCCAGCGGCAATCGCTTCGAGTTGATTCTCTCGGGCAACCTCGCCAGCACCCTGACCGCCAGCAACTTCATCTTCAATCGGGTGGTCACCGGCACCAGCGCCAGCGACTCATTGCTGGGCAGCGATTCGGCCGACACGTTGCTTGGCCTGGCAGGTAACGACAGCCTCAGTGGTGGCGCCGGCGATGACAAGCTCGACGGCGGCGCCGGCATGGACAGCCTTTCCGGTGGCGCCGGAGCGGACACGTTTGTGTTCTCCAGTCGCCTGGACAGTTATCGCAATTACAACACCGGCGGCGCCAACCTTAGTGACGTGATCACCGATTTCGATATCAGCGCCGACAAGATCGACCTCTCGGCCATCGGTTTTACCGGCCTCGGAGATGGCAAGAACAACACGGTGTACCTGGCGCTCAACAGTGCCGGCACCAAAACGTACATCAAGTCGCTGAATGCCGACGCCGATGGCAATCGCTTCGAAGTGACGCTGAGCGGCAACTACCTGGACAAACTGACCAACGCCAACTTCGTCTTCGCCACCACGCCTGCTACGAACCACGCTCCCGTGCTGGCCACGCCGCTGCTGGATCAGAACGCGACCGAAAGTACGCCGTTCAGCTATGTCGTTCCGGCCACCAGCTTCACCGATCCGGATAACGACAGCCTCAGCTACACCGCCAAACTGGCCGATGGCAGCGCCCTGCCCGGCTGGCTGACATTCGATGCTGCCACTCGCACGTTCAGCGGCACACCCAGCGACACCGCGTCGGGCACTTACTCCATTCAGGTCTCCGCGAGCGACGGTAGCAACGCCACGGTCAGCGACAGCTTTACCCTTGCCGTGCAGGACGTGCCCGCCTCACCCACGGTGATCAATGGCACGCCGAACAACGACACGCTGACCGGCACCGCGGCCAACGAGCAACTGTTCGGTGGCGCCGGTAACGACACGCTTAATGGCGGCGCGGGCAACGACATCCTGGTCGGTGGCGCCGGGGCGGATAAGCTCACCGGCGGCGCGGGTGCCGATGTGTTCCGCTACACCTCAACACTCGACAGTTACCGCACCAGCTCTGCCAGCGTCAGTGACCAGATCCTCGATTTCGACGTGACAGCGGACAAGATCGATGTCTCGACGCTCGGCTACACCGGCCTGGGCAATGGCCTGAATGGCACGCTGCAAGTGACTTACAGCGCATCGAGCAACCGCACCTACATCAAGGACCTCACCGCCGACGCCAATGGCAACCGCTTCGAAGTGTCGATGGCGGGCAACTTGGTGAGCAGCCTGACGGCGAGTCATTTTGTCTTCGACACCCACCAAAACATGCCCAGCAATGTCGCGCCCGTGGTGGCCATTCCCCTCCTCGATCAGAACGCCACCGAAAACACCGCGTTCAATTACACGGTGACCCATGACAGCTTCACCGATGCCGATCAGGATGTGTTGGTCTACACCGCGACCCTTGCCGACGGCAGCGCCCTGCCCGCCTGGCTGAGTTTCAACGCCACCAGCCTGACGTTCACCGGTACACCAATCAGCACGGCATCGGGCAATTACAGCGTATTGGTCAAGGCCACCGATCCTTCTGGGGAGTCGGTCAGTGACAGTTTCGCCTTGGCGGTGGCCGATGCGCCGGCCAACACCATTGCCGGCACCAGTAACGCCGATACCCTTAACGGCACGGTAGATGCGGACCTGATACTCGGCCTTGGTGGTAACGACACGATCAAGGCTGGCGCTGGCGCGGACATCATCGACGGCGGCGCCGGACGCGATTCGCTGTATGGCGGCGACGGGGCCGATACCTTCCGCTACAGCAACTCGCTCGACAGCTACCGCGACTACGACGCCGGCGGCATCACGGCCACCGACACGATTTATGACTTCACCGCCGGCGTCGACAAAATCGATGTGTCGGGCCTGGGCTTTCTCGGCCTCGGCGATGGCAGCAATCACACGCTGTACATGACCCTCAACGCAGCCGGCGACAAGACCTACGTCAAGTCAGCCGATGCGGATGCCGATGGCAACCGTTTTGAAATCGCCCTCAATGGCAACTACCTCAACACCCTGACCGCCAGCGACTTCGTGTTCGGCGAGCGCGCGCAACAAGACATCCTCTACTTGCCCACCCTCGGCCAATCCAATGCGCGTCTGCTGCGCATGACGGAGGACGATAATCAGTCCGGCACATCGATGCTGGTCAATGACCTCGATCGCTACACCACCTATGACGTACGCAGCCAGTTCACCGATGCCGACGGTAACGGCATCGACATCGCGGTGGGTGGCAGTACGGTCAACGGCCTGTCGACCCTCGGCGCCGAGGAGCTCAGTTTGTGCTGGTGGTTGACCGACACCAACCAACCCGGGCCTGCGCTGTTGCGTGCCGTCGCGTTGCTGGGGGACCAGCTCACCGAACTGAAATCGATCGATAACGTCACCATGGGCATCATCTGGGGCCAGGGCGAGGAAGCCGCCCAGGAGATCGGCCGCGCCACGGACAAAACAGCGGCAGCCGCAGCCTACAAGGCCGCGACCATGAACGTGTTTGATTACCTGCATGCCCAGTTCGGCAACTTCAGCGTGTACATGATGGAAACCGGCCACTACCAAGAGGATGCGGCGAGTGCCCGGGGTTATTCGGCAGAAAAGATTGCTTCGATCGTCGAAGGGGTTGGCTATGTCCGCGCCGTCCAGGAGGAGATCGCCGCCGAGCGCACCGACGTCAAGCTGGCGGTGGACTACACCGACCTGCCCTTGCGCTATGAAGTCGATCCGCTGGTGTATCCCGATGACGTCTGGCACCTGCACGAGGAATCGGCGGAAATCGTTGGCCAGCGCCTGGCGGACTACATCGCCGGTGACCTTGGTTTTCAAGGCAATGCCAACGACAACAACAGCGTGCAGGATATTTTCGACAACGCTCAGAACCAGGGCGGGATGATCTCCGGCACCGACCAGGCCGATACCCTGGTGGGCAGCTCGGGCAACGACACACTGGATGGCGACCTGGGCGCCGACTCCATGACCGGTGGCGATGGCAACGACATCTATGTGGTCGACAACGCGGCCGACAGCGTGGTGGAAACCAACGCCTCGCCTTCGCAGATCGATACGGTGCAAGCCTCGGTCAGCTGGACCCTGGGTGCCAATCTAGAAAATCTGGTACTCACCGGTGTGTCGGACATCAACGGCACCGGCAATGAGCTGCGCAACTTCATCACCGGCAATGCCGCCGCCAACGTGCTCAATGGTGCCGCAGGGGCCGACAGCATGAGTGGCGGCGATGGCAACGACACTTACTATGTCGACAACGCCAACGACACCGTGATCGAGACCAACAGCAATGCAGTGCCGGGAGGGATCGACAGCGTACACAGCAGCTTGGCGGCCTATACCCTCGGCGCCAACATCGAGAATCTGTACATCGATAGCGCCGGCGCCGCCAATGGCACGGGCAACGCGCTGGACAACACGCTGTTCGCCGGAGCCGGCAACAATGTGCTGGACGGGCGCGAGGGTAATGACACCGTGTCTTTTGAACGCGCCCTGTCTGGCGTTACCGTCAGCCTCTCGACGTCAGCGCAACAAGACACCGGGGGCTCCGGGCTCGACACCTTGAAGTTCTTCGAAAACCTGACGGGAAGTGCCTACGCCGACAATCTGTTGGGCAACAGCGCCGCGAACGTTCTGAACGGTGGTGCGGGCAACGATACGTTGGTGGGTGGTTCGGGCGATGACCGGTTGATCGGCGGTGCAGGCACCGACACTCTCACCGGCGGCACTGGCGCGGACACCTACGCATTTGGTGCACTGTCGGACATGGGCGTCGGTGCTTCACGCGATGTGATCAACGGCTTCAAGAGCATCGAGGGCGACCATCTGGATTTCACCGGCCTGGACGCCAACCCGCTGACCGCCGCTGTTGACGCCTTCACCTTCATCGGCAGCAACGCCTTCGACCCTGCCAACGCCACCGGCCAACTGCGCTTTGCCGACGGCATTCTCTACGGCAGCGTCAACGCCGACGCCACCCCCGAGTTTGAAATTCAACTGGTAGGCGTCAAGGATCTGCACGCCAGCGACTTCACCGCCTGAGTCAATCCACAACCGGAGGGAGCGAGCCGGCCCGCGATGACGGTGGCCTATCCAGCATGGATGCTGACTGACCCACCGCTATCGCGAGCAAGCCCGCTCCCACAGGGGTTTGCTGCGCTCGGGAAATCGGAGACAACCACAAATCAAAATGTGGGAGTGAGCCTGCTCGCGATGACGGCGGCACATCCAGCGTGGATGCAAGCTGACCCACCGCTATCGCCAGCAGGCTCGCTCCCACAGGGGTTTGCTGCGCTCGGGAAATCGAGGACAACCACAGATCAAAATGTGGGAGTGAGCCTGCTCGCGATGACGGCGGCACATCCAGCGTGGATACAAGCTGACCCACCGTCTTCGTGAGCAAGCCCGTTTTCAGAGGATTAGGGTCGCAGACCGGCGTCAATCTCTCCCCCCGCTTCATTCCTCAGAACAGATTTTGCACCTGTTCCAGTACCGCACGGTTCATCTGGCCGGTGTGGGTGTGCAGGCTGACATAGCTTTGCAGCATGTCGAGCTTGGTGTTGAGCAAATCTCGGCGCGCCTGGAACACCCGCTGCTGTGCATCAAGAATATCCACCGTTGACCGCACTCCCCCCTGGAAACCCTTTTCCGTAGAGGTCAGCGCTCGCTGATTGGACTCCACCGCCCGCAGCATCGCCTTGCTTTTGGCGAATCCGGCCACCACGCCGAGATAGTCGGTCTCGATGTCTTCGGCCAATTGTTGGCGCTGTACGTCGTAGTCGGACTGGGCACCGGCCACTTGCGCTTCGGCCTTCGCCACCGAGGCGCGTACCGAACCGCCGCGATACAGCGGAATGTCCAGCTGAACCCCCACGTAATAAGAGTCCTGCCGCGGGTCCTGCTCCTGATACTGACTGGTTTCCCGGCGGCTGAGCTGGGTGGTCAGCGACAACGTCGGATAATGCCCGGCGCGCTGGCTGTCGGCCTGCGCTTCGGCGACTTTCACCGCGGCCAACCGGGCTGCCAGCTCGGGGTTGGCATCATGGGCAATTGCAGTCCAGTACGGCAAATCCCGCTCCGGCGGAATCGGGTTGCCGGTGGGCAGTTCTTCGCGCATCGACTGGATGTCTTCGATGGCAACACTGGCGCGACCGGACAACGCCCGCAACGCAGCCACGCGGCGAGCCTGGGCTTCAGCCTCCTGGGCTTCGACGAGATCGAGCCGCGCCTGGGCTTCATCAATGTCGGTGATCGCGCCCTGCCCGCCCTGGTAAAGTTTTTTGCTTTGCGTCACCAACCCATTGATGGCGGTCTTTTGCTGGGCGATCAACTTGATCTCGTTCTCGGCCCGGGCGACATCGAAGTAGCCTTTGGCAACCCTGTCGTACAAGGTCTGGCCGGCAACGTCGAATAACTGCGTACCCAACTGCCCCCGTGCCTTGCCCTCCTGATACGCGGCCCAGCGCCCTTTGTCGTAAAGCGGTTGTTGCGCCGCCAGGGTGACGTTGTTCGCTTGGTAATCGTTACTGTTGACATAGCTGGTGTCGCTGCCGCCATCGGTACGACCGCCGTAGCCATAGCGCGACGTCAGCGACACTTGCGGATAGAGGCCGCCGCGGCCAATCGCCTCTTCATGCGTCGACGCATCATAGGCATGAGCGGCCGATTGTACGGTCGGGTCGTTGATGCGCGAGGCATCGTACGCGGCGGTCAGGCTCAGCGCCTCCTGGGTCGCCCCGGCAGAACTGATCGCCCCCCAACCGGTACACAGACTCAGCAACAGGCGTGCGCTATAACGGAACCGTACGGTCATGCTCATTCCTCTTTGAAGGCTGCGAGCAAGCGTTCGCGTAAGGGTTTCATCAGGTAGTTCATCAAGGTGCGTTCCCCGGTGACCACCGTCACATCAGCCAGCATGCCGGGACGCACCAGCAGGCCAGCGGCCTGTAGCGAGGCCACGGTGTCGGCGGGAATTTCGACCTTGGCGGAAAAGTACGGCTGGTGAGTCTGTTCATTGATCAACTGGTCCGCCGACACTGTGGTGACCGTGCCGATGACGGTCGGGGTATCCACCCGTTGCAGCGCCGTGAAATGCACATGCACCGGCAGCCCCGGACGCAACTTGTTGGCCATCAACGGCTCGAAACGCGCGGTAATCGCCATCGGCGCATCCAGCGGCACCACCTGCATCAGGGTTTGACCGGCCTGCGCAACGCCGCCGACCGTATGAATGCTTACGTCCATGACCTGTCCGGACGCCGGCGCACGGATCGCGCCGTTGTCGACTTCAAACTGAAAAGCATGGATCTGGTCAGCAAAACCTGACGCCTCGGCAGAGACTTCGCTGAGCTGAACTTCGGCGTCGCGGCGAAACTCCTGTTGCGCCTGCAAGGCTTTGAGCCGACTTTCATTGATCGATTGGCGAGTCCTGCCGACATCGCCGACCCCGGAGGCAATCTGCCCGGCCAATTGGGCGGCGTTGCGCTCGGCCTCGAAGAGTTTGTTGCGCGGCACGTAGCCCTCACGTGCCAAATCACGCAGGCCTTCCAGCTCCTGCTGCTGGAAGCGCATCTGCGTGTCGTAGTTGCGTTTGACGCCTTCGTAGCCGAGCAATTGCTGCTGCAACGCTGCGGCTTCGTGTTCGATGATCTGCAAGCGGCTGCCCAGTTCAGCGCGACGGGTCACAAACAATTGGCTCTGCAATGCCATGGCGGCCTTGACCCGCGGTTCCTCGGCATGTTCCAGCAGTTCGGCGGGCCATTGGATATCGGCTGAACCCAGGCGCTCGGCAATCAACCGGGCCTCGACGCTGCGATCGTTGAGCAGCTTGCCCCGGGTTACGTCCAGTTGTGACTGCGCCTGCACCGTGTTGAGCTGCACCAGCAACTGCCCTTGGGTGACGCGGTCGCCGTCGCTGACCAGCAGTTTTTCCACCACGCCGCCGACCAGCGACTGCACCGCTTTGCGTTCGCCCGCAACCACAACGGTGCCGCTGCCCACGACACCTTGGTCGAGCGGCGCCAGACATGCCCAAAGCAGGAACCCGCCGAGCGCCAGGACCAGGAATCCCACGCCATAACGTGCCGCACTCACCGCGTCGGTATTGGCGCCGGGCGGTGTTGCGTTGCCACGTACGCTTGGCCTCTGCTCGCTGTACGTTGGTTTACCGGGGGTCAGATCATGCATCTTCGCCAGTCTCCTTGACTGCTGCCGGTTTGGGCCCCGGGATCAACGCCTTGAGCACCCGATCCCGTGGACCGAATGCGTGTTGAGTGCCGTCCTTGAGTACCAGGATGTGATCGACCACCGCCAGCACATTCGGCCGATGGGTAATCAGCACCACGGTGCTGCCAGCTGCCTTGAGCGCACTGATGGCCTGAACCAGTGCCACTTCGCCTGCTTCATCGAGATTGGAATTGGGCTCATCGAGCACGATCAGCGACGGGAGTCCATAGAGTGCGCGAGCCAGGCCGAGGCGCTGCTTCTGCCCGCCGGACAATCCAAGCCCGCCGGGGCCGAGCGGCGTGTCGTATCCCTTGGGAAATCTCAGGATCATTTCGTGAATGCCCGCGTGACGGCCGGCGGCGATGATCTTGTCGGCGTCCTGTTCACCGAAGCGGGCAATATTGTCGGCCACACTGCCGTCGAACAGTTCGATGTCCTGCGGCAGATAGCCGAGGTACGGGCCCAAGGCGTCGTGAGACCATTGACTGATCTCGGCGTCGTCGAGACGCACCGATCCGCCCATGGCCGGCCAGACCCCGACCAGCGCCCTAGCCAGCGTGGATTTGCCGCTGGCGCTGGGGCCGACGACGGCGAGCACGTCACCTTTGACCAAACTGAAGTTGATTCCGCGCAGGATCGGTTGCACGGCTCCGGGCGGCCCAACATGTACCTGCTCCAGACGCACCGCGCCGGTGGGCGGCGGCAACGGCATGCGCAGACGGTCGCGCGGGTGCTGGGCAAGGAGTTGGCTCAGGCGCTGATAACTCTGGCGGCCAGAATTGAATTGCTTCCACGAGCCAATGGCGATTTCCACGGGGGCCAGGGCGCGCCCCAACAGCAGCGACATGGCGATCATCATGCCCGCTGACAACTGGCCTTCGAGCACCAGCAACGCGCCCAGGCCCAATGCCAGCGATTGCCCGGAAATGCGCACGAAACGGGTCGCCGAAGTGATACGCGCGCTACGGTCGCTGGCATGCGCCTGGGCCCCGACGATGCGTTGCTGCAGCAGGCTCCAGCGTTGGCGCAATGGTCCGAGCATGCCCAAGGCCTGGATGACTTCGGCATTCTGGAACGTGCTGTTGACGTAAATCGACGACTGCACGCTCAGTCGATTGGCTTCGCCCAGACGCGTCCGGGTCGCCAGCTCGCCCCACAGTGCCAGACCGATCAGCACCAGGGCCAGCACCAGCGTCAGCACGCCGAACCAGGGGTGAAAAATGAACGCCACCAGCAGAAAGATCGGCAACCAAGGCGCATCGAGCAACGCAATCAGGCCCTGGCCGGTGATCAACTGCCGCAGCGTCGCCAGATCGATCAGCACCTGCGCCGGGTTGGCGTTGTGCTCGCGCAGGCTACGGGCGAAGGCAGCGTCGAAAATCCGCTCGCCCAAGGCATCGTCCAGCCCCGCGCTCATGCGGATCATCACCTCGCCGCGTACCCACTCGATCAGCGCGCTGAACATGAACAGTCCGAGGGCGATCAGGGTGAGCATGAACAAGGTGGTTTCGTTGCGGCTGGTGAGAACCCGGTCGTACACCTGCATCATGTAGAGCGAAGGCACCAGCACCAGCAGGTTGATCACACCGCTGAACAGCGCCAACGACCAGAACACCCGGCGATAGCTGAGTAAGGCGGCATCAATGTCATGACGCGGATCAAGAAGCAAACCCATGGAAACTCGCTCGTAAAAGGATTAGTCGGTCCAGGACGCAATCCATCGCGAGCGCTTTGCCAAAAGAGAAATCACTGAATGCAGTCTGACGTGCGGCTATCAGAGACGATCCTCGTCGCTACAGGCGCCAACAACTGACAACGCATCTACGGGTAAGTGCCGGTTCTACGGGCTGGGTATTCAGGCGGGGTGACGGGCGGGAATACAGACGGTTACCTGTTTCTCGTTCAACAGCTCAAGAGTTTGAGGTACCCAGCCCGGTGGGCTGGGCATACAGGGTTAAAAAGGGACGGTCAATTTCATCCAGTAGGCATTACCTTCCGCGCGGTTACGAACCTGGGTCTCCTGCTCCCACTTGGCGGTTAAAAACCAGCCTTTATCGCTCGTATATTTCACCGAAGGACCAATCGCTATCGCCCTGCCCTTGTTGTCTTTGACCGTTTCACCGTTTTGTCGGTCATCCGTGGTCTGGTAATCCACGTAGCCCCCCACGCCGACCACCCAGCCGTTACCCAACCCCCAACCGACTGCGTAATCGGCGTGCAGCTCGGAACCGGAAAGGTAGTCGGTCGCGTTATTGCGCTGGTTGAAGTCATACATGATTTTGGCATCGACGTTGAGCCCGTTCGGGTCGACGTAGGACACGGCTGCCACCGGCTCAACGACCCAGTAATTGCGTCCGATGTTCGCCAGGTCGCCGCGATTGTATTCACCCGACGGCGCGATGAAATCCAGGGCAAAAATACTGTGTAACTTATCGCTGTAATGGTAGCCGAGCGCCGGCCCGAAGATGATGTCGCCCAATCCCTGTTTACTCTGCGACTGACCGTTGAGTTCAACCTTGAGGTCCACCAGCGGCACGATGGCGTGAAAGGCCAGGCTTCCTCCCAGCACCTGCTGCTCGGTGACCCAGATCAAGCGGGGTGCCACTGAGTTGGCCCTTACCCTGAAGTCCACCGGCACTTTCTCGCCATGATTGCCGCGCAGTGAATCGGCTTCGTAGTGCCCGACGTAGAACTGCGAATACAAGCCCGGTGGCGGCATGGCGCCGGACATGTAGTTTTCTGCCCCCATCGGGTACGAAGACCCACCGCCTTCGGTGGCATGCACGCCAGCACTGGCAGCTGCCAGCAGGCTCAATCCAGCATGGCACAGATGATTCGCACGCATTGTTCGCGATACAGCTTTCATAGGTTGATGACCTTTTGTTGTTTTTTTAGGCAGCCGACACCCTGCCGACCGTCGGGAGGTCAGCCAGGGTCGGCAGGGTGTTGCGGGTGAACTCAGATGCGTTTGAACAACGCAGAACGGGTGGTTTCGCTGTCGCCATCGGCGGCGCTGTAGAAACGCTCCATGAAGATGTCGCGCTCAAACAGTCGCCCTTGCATCAGGCACGTGATCGCCGAATCGATCATTATCGGCGGACCACACAAGTAGGCTTTACGACTGCTGAAGCGGCCCTCGAAATGCTGTTTTGCAGCGTCATGCACGTAGCCCTTGAAGCCGGTCCACTCGGCATCCTCCACCGCTTGGCTGAGCGCGGGCACATACGTGAAGTTGGCGTGGTCGCGCGCCAACGCCTCGAACAGCTCATGGTTATAGAGCTCGGCCCGGTTGCGCGCGCCCTGGAACAGCACGATCTGGCGGGTATCGCCTGTCTCCAGCAGGTCGAGAATCATCGATTGCGGGCTCGACAAGCCGGAGCCGCCAGCGATGAACATCAAATCGCCGCTTTGCGAGGTGCGCACGAAGAACTGCCCATACGGACCGGACAGCTCCACCGCGTCACCGACCTTCAAGTCATCGTGAATCTTGCCGGTGGCCAGTCCGCCCTCGACCCGGCGCACGTGCAATTCGACTTCATCGGCGCGGCTCGGCGGGTTGGCCAGCGAAAATGCCCGCGTGCCTTCAACCCCGGGTAATTGCAGATTGATGTACTGCCCGGCCTGGAACGCCATCGGCCGATCAAGCTTGAGGTGCACGCCCTTGATAGTGGGCGACAAATCCACCAGCGCACTGACCACGGCGCGGTAATCCTCGACCGGATGCCCGAGAAAATCCGGGTCGGCGTCGATATCCGCCTCGATCACCATGTCGCTTTGCGGAATCGCACAGCACGCCAGAACCTTGCCTTCGTCACGCTCGATGTCCATCAGCGCAAAAGACGAGGCCGCGCCCAGATCCGCCTCACCTTCAAGAACCTGGACTTTGCAGGTGGCGCAGGTGCCGTGACCGCAGGCGAAGGGCAGCCAGACGCCTTGGCGCAATGCCGCCTGGAGGATGGTCTGGCCCTCCTCCACTTCAATTTGTTCGCCCGTAGGTTCGATGGTTACTTGGTAGCTCATCGCCGTGTCCTCAGTTGAAGCTGCCGGCAATGCCGTTCAAGCCAGGGGTATTGAGATGCAGCAAGCTCTTATGGTCGATGCCGTTGGCGATCAGGCTCGCGCTATTGTCTGGAGCAAACGGCTGATCGTTCAGGCGCCACAACGCTTGGCTGAAATCAACCTTCGATGCGTCCGGGTGCTGGGAAATCGAGGGTTTGACCACCTGTTCGATGAAGTCAGCGAACGGCATCGAAGGTGGCAACGGAAAGGTAAACGGCGCACAAAACATCAGGTGTTTTTCCCAGCACAGGTACACCAGTTGCAGGCCATGAAAGTTTTCCTGGCGATCCAGGGGTTGGGCCTCATAGGCCCCGATGGAAGTCACGGGCATGATGTTGTCCTTCTTGTAATGTGGGGGTTGAAGCGGACCGACAGGGGCCCGCTTGCGCACAAGGCGTCAGCCGGTCTTGAGCAGGTCCGGGTCAACGGGCGTTGAAGGCGCGCTGTTGCGATCGTTCGGGTGCCAGTCCTGCCAGCGTCGATGCTCGGTGGAGCCCAGGTATTCGAAGTTGTCCTGACCGGGGTTGATGTTGTAGTAGTCGCGTACCACCGACTCGACATCGCCGCCACCGCAGTTGCCTTGCAGAATCTGGTGCACCGGCAACCAGGCCTGGATGTACTTGGTTGGCTCGTACTCGAAAATGTCGCAGCAACCCTGCGAGCAGAAGTGATAGCGCTCGCCTTCGTGCTCGACACTGCGATGGCTGAGCGTGGTCTGGTCATCCGGCTCGCCGAACGACAGCGGGATCTGGCAGATCTGGCACAGCATCGGCAGGGTCGGGTTGTAGAACCGCTCACCCTTCTCTTGCAGCGCACGCCAATGCTCGAAGCGCGGGCGGTAGATCTTGTCAAAGGTGTCCGGGTATTTTTCCGAAAGCCAGTCCAGCTCCTCGTCGGTCGGCATCCAGGTGTGGAAGTTGGTCGCCTGGCTGTACTGGTAGAAAATCGACCAGGCCTGATGACTGACATGATCCTTGGCGATATTGGCTTCTTCGACATGCTTGGGTGGACGAATGCCGTAGCGCTCCAGGTCTTTGAACAGCGCCCCGCCCGCCTCTTCGAAATACACGCCCCAGGCTTCGGACCAGGACATCACTTTGTTGGGCAGCATGTAGTCCATCATCATCCCGACCAGCGTCAGCAGGCGGTAACCGCGCCAGAACCACTTGTCGATCCAGCGTTGGATGATCGGCACGTTGTCTTCGTGCTGCTCCAGAAGGAACTTGATCACCTCCAGCCCCAGGGTCATGTGCCGGGCCTCGTCGGACTGCGCGGAGAAGCCAAAGGTCACCGTGGCCATATCACCATTGAACGCTGCGCCGGACATGAACGGCACGAACAACAAGTTGGTCAGCACATACTCGAACGAAAACGAGATCGCCGTGAGGAACTCGAACGGACCGGCCGTACGCGCATCTTCGAAGAACGACTTGGGCACCGAGAGAAACCACACGCGGTCGTGCATATGAGCGAAATCATGCAGGCCGTTGAAGTGCTTGTTGTAGTGGCTCATCGCATGAATCTGCGTCTGCACATGGCGCAGCTCATCGATCGCCTGCATCTGGCAGGCAATGCGTGCGCCAGCACCGCTGAATTGCCGACCGACCCGGGCGAAGCCCTGATAAGCCTGATATTCCAGCGGCGTAACGCCCGACAGGAACAGCTTCAATGCGTTGACGTAACGGGCGTCCGACAGCGTGGTATGGCCGTTGTTTTGCGAGAACGCATCGAAGATCGCGTAGAGCTTTTTCTCTTTCTCGGCCTGGTATTTCCAGTAGGTGTCCATGGTCAGGCGGAACGGATCTTCCCACTTGTCCCAATCGGTAATCTTGATCCCTTCAAAACGTTCGTGCGGGTAGATGTCCTCGTGGGTCTGGTAGCTCGGCTCCCAGTCCAGGTCACGGGTCATGCAGCGGTATTTTTCTTTGGCATTAAGGCGTTTTTTCACGGCCATGATGGCGCTCCCGAATTCTTGTAGTGGATCAAACCCTGGCTTGAAACCGGCGATCAGTTGTTCCAGTAGAGGGAGAAGCTGTCGTCCTCTTCCACGACGTTGCCACCGAGGGTGATGACGTACATCAGCATTTCCTGGATGTCCCAAGTGCTGCCGGTCAGTTGCTCGACGGTTTCGCGATGAATGTCGAGTCGGCCTTTGGCCTCGATGCGGATCATCGACGGCTGGTGCTGGATCTCGGCATGCGGGTTGTCCTGGACAATCGCGTCGACGATCGAGCGCGCGTAGTCGGTGTCTTGCAGGTTCATGTAAACGAGGGAAGTCATGCGTTGGCTCCTGTCAGGCCGATTTTCTTCAGGCGGGCACTGAATTCGGTGCAGACGGCATCCAGCGCCGACGCATCAAGACTCATTGCCGCCAAGGGCTGCAGCGCCTCCACGGAACGGGCACTCCATTGATCGACCCACCCTTGCACCAGGGCCTTGTTGGCGGGGCTTTCGTTGATCACGGTCTTGAGCAAGGCATCGACCCAGCGCTGGCTTTCGGCGAACCACAGACGCATGAACTCGGTCAGCATGCCGACCTGACCGGCACCGTTGGCCGACAGTTGCTCATCGAGTTTGTGGAACAGCAGCGGGTACACCAGGCCGTCGCTGACCAGGTTCTGCGCGACGGTCAATTCGAACCAGTCGCGTACCACCAGGGTGTCTTCGACGTAGCGGCGCAGGCCTTGCCATGCCGGGTCGTTCAACCACTGTTGCTTTGCCTGGGCCAGCAGCAAGACATCGCCGTCATCGAGCATCAGACCGATCCGCGACAGGTACTGGGCGATGCCCAGCCGGTCCATGGCATGGAACATGTGCATTTGCGTGACGCTGGTACCGAAGCCGTCGGCGGCAATGTTGCTGTTGTTCATGTTGGCGCCCATCTCGGCGTGGCGCAGCGGCAACAACAGCTTGCTGATCAACTCTACGTTCCGGGCGTCAAGGCCGGCGAGCATGTCGCGCTTTTCGCAGAATGCGTAATCATGCTCGGCGTTTTCCTGCATCTTGGCCCGAGCCTGGACATAGGCGCCGTAGTAGTACTGGCGCGGGTCGCTGACGGCGTACCAATCAGCCATGACCACCGCAGTGCGCGTCGCATCGTTGAGCAGTTTGTCCGGCTGCCAGAGCGGCCGGTAATGGAAATTGGTCGCGGACTCCAGGTCGAAACTGGCTTCCTGATAACGGCTGGCAACCTTGTCGCCAAACCGGCGACGGGTGTGGCTGAAGGTGTTGCGGATCGTCTCGACGGTTGTCGTCTTGATCTCGACACTCATGGCATGGACTCCTGTAATTATTGTTGGGGGTCTTGTACGGCTTCGGCACCACGGGTTTCGCCGTAACGCCACTTCTGCGCATCGGCGTCGAGGGCCCGGGACATTTGCGCGTCCATGTGCTGGACGTGGTGGGCTTCACAGAACTGCTTGAAGGCTTGATGGGGCATAACCAGCTCGACATACAGCTCGGGATAACCGATGGCGAAATCGAATTCGACAAAGGCGTCGTCTGGCTCACTGCGGACTCGCACGTACCGCGGCATTTGATCGAAGGTGCTGCCAGATGAACTCATGCTCGGGTACTCCCCTGTTGTTATGCAGGGGTACAGAGCAACAGGAGTGCCAGCGCCGGACGGACAGCTGATTAAATTTTTAAAAACCAATTAAAACAATTGGTTAAAAAAGCCGTCGGCGCCAGGAAGTGGCCGGGGCAGGCGTTTTTTGCAGAGGGATCTCTTTCGACGATTTGATCATTTGATCAATCCCGGACGAGCGAATCACGCAAATGACCAATCAGCCACGCACCGTCCGATCGTCGCCCAATCCGTCACAAGCGTTTTGCCGGGAATCCAGCAAAGACCCGCTGAATATCCAATTGACTTTCAGGTGAAATTCGGGACGTTCTATATAGGAGTTTTCAACGCAAGCAAGCCCTGCGAGCGTTCTGACACGGTGCCTCGATTACGCCCCAGCCTAGGCGCAAGGCCCCCGTCATCCCCACCAACAAAAAAACATAGGGGTGTGTTTGCATGACCATGAAATACCGGGCCTCTGAGCATTCCGCGCAGCTCAAGGACCTGACCGACCGAGTTCACTTCCTCGGCAGCGAAGGAAAGATCTGGCTTGATGAACAACGCATGTTGCTGATGCAGGTGTCGTCGATGGCATCGTTTCGTCGGGAACTGATCGAGATGATCGGCGAAGAGCGTGCCAAGGGCTTTTTCCTTCGGCTGGGCTATCAGTCCGGCTTGAAAGACGCAGAGCTGGCACGAAAGCTACGACCCAACGCCAGTGACATCGATATGTTTCTGATCGGCCCTCAATTGCACTCGCTCAAGGGCATGGTCAATGTCCGTCCGTTGAAAATGGACATCGATATCGAGGCTGGAAAGTTTTACGCCGACATCGAGTGGATCGACTCTTTTGAAGTTGAAAACCACCAGAGTGAACAGCTGCATTCGGATCAGCCGATTTGCTGGATGCTCCTGGGTTACGCAATCAGCTATTCATCGTTTTTCATTGGCCGGCAGATTATTTACAAGGAAGTGAGCTGCCGGGGATGTGGTGACAAAATCTGTCGGATCATCGGCAAACCTGCTGAGGAATGGGAGGATGCGGAAGCGTTCATGCGCTACTTCCAGAGTGATTCGATCCTCGACGAACTGCACACCTTGCAGCTTCAAGTCGAGAACATGAATCAGCGTCTGCAGCTCGATGCTGGCCAGTTTTACGGCATCGGTCGCTCGGCGGTTTACCGCAAGACCTGCGAGCTGATCGACAAGGTTGCCCCGGGCAAAGCCTCGGTGTTGCTGCTGGGTGAAACCGGAGTCGGCAAGGAAGTCATCGCTCGCAGTCTGCACCTGCGGAGCGAGCGCGCCGGCGGCCCGTTCATTGCCCTGAACTGCGCAGCCATTTCTCCAGACCTGATTGAAGCAGAGCTGTTTGGCGTCGAAAAAGGTGCCTACACCGGAGCTCAGCAATCACGCATGGGGCGTTTTGAACGTGCACATGGCGGTACGTTGTTTCTCGATGAAATCATCGAACTGACCCCGCGGGCCCAGGCCAGTCTGCTGCGGGTGTTACAGGAGGGTGAGCTTGAACGCGTTGGTGATAACCAGACACGCAAGGTCGATGTGCGCGTCATTGGTGCGACTCACGAAGACCTCGGCCAGGCGGTGAAAGAAGGCCGTTTTCGTGCCGACCTTTACTACCGATTAAACGTTTACCCCGTGCGGGTTCCCGCCCTGCGCGATCGTCGCGAAGACATTCCGCTGTTGATCGAGCACTTCCTTGAAAAGCTGCATCTGAGCTATCAGAAAAAAACCCTCGGCCTTTCCGATCGTGCCCTTGAGGCCTGCTTGCGCTACGACTGGCCAGGCAATATCCGCGAACTGGAGAATCTGATCGAGCGTGGCGTGATCATTACCGATAACAACCAGAGTATTTCTGTCGAGGCCCTGTTCCCGCACCAGTCCGACGAGGCTTATAGCATTGGCCTGTCGAGCGAAGGTGATTTGATCAGCCAGAAGTTGGAGCCCTCGGATGAGTGGGTGAGCCGATTGCTTGATCTCGGGGTGAGCCTGGAAAACATGGAAGAGCAACTCCTGCAAGGTGCCATGGAACGTGCCGGGCAAAATGTCTCGGAAGCCGCGCGACTGCTGGGCATGACGCGGCCGGCGCTTGCCTACAGGCTCAAGAAGAAGCCGGAGCAACAGCTTTCCACTTGAATTGAACGGCCCTGGCGAGGTGGCGACTTTTAAATGAGAAATTGCAACCCACCCGCCTGTCAGTGCCAGCGGATGGGTTGGCAGCAACACTTACCCTGCCGCCACACGTCGTTGCGGCAAGCTGCCTTCAATCGCACTTTCGATGATGTGCTGCACCAGATACTCGGCGTCTCGCGCTACGCCTGAGAAACGTCCCGACCCCCAGGTGTATAACCATGGCAGCCCGAGGAAGTACAAACCAGGTTGCGCCGTAATTCCGCGCTGGTGACCAGGGTGACCGCGGCCATTGAAAACCGGGGCTTCGACCCAGGTAAAGTCCGGGCTGAAGCCGATGCACCAGATGATGCTGGTGATTCCTTGCGCCTCAAGTTCCAGTTCACTGCGCTCCTGCTCCGGCACCCAGACCGGGTTGTAAGGCGTTCCAGCCGGGGCATCAATCGAGTGCTGTTCGATGTACTTGTCGATCGACGTATTGATCCGGTTGTACACCGCATCGGCGTTATCGAGGTTTTCGCCCAGGTTGTTGGCAAACTGCAAGCGAGTGCCTTGTAATCCGTCCAGACGACCGAACAATTCCATGCCTTCGCGAGCGAAATGGCGCAAGTCAATGTCACGTCCGCCGTCGCGCCCGGTGACGTAATGGTTGGTGTTATCGCGTACGCCTTCACGCAGCGGATGGGTGTCGACGCCAATCTCGTAGTAGCCCATCTGTGCCAGCCAGTCGACCACGTCTTTGCCCCGGTAAAAACGCGCACAACGCGGCGCATCACCCACCGCCAGATAGACCTTGCGACCGGCCAGGTGCAAGTCTTCGGCAATTTGCGCGCCCGACTGCCCGGAACCGACCACTAACACATTACCCGCGGGCAAGGCCTGGGGATTACGGTATTGCTCGGAGTGAATCTGATGAATGTCTGTCGGCAAGCGTTCGGCAAGGCGCGGGATGATCGGCGTGTGATAACCGCCCGAGGCGACAATCACTTGATCAGCAGTGAACTCGCCTTGTGAGGTGTGCACCTCGAAACCACCGAGGCTGCGGGGAACCACGCGCTGCACTGTGACCCCTTCACGGGCCGGGGCGTTGACCGATTTGACGAAACCGGCCAGGTATTGATTGATCTCGTCCTTCTTCATGAACCCGTGGGGATCTTTGCCGTTGAAGTCATCGACGTAGGTGTAGCCTGGCAATGCGCATTGCCAGTTGGGCGTCACCAGGCTGAAGGCGTCCCAGCGCTGGTTGCGCCAGGTGTGGGTCAGGCTGTGTTTTTCCAGGACCAGATGATCGATGCCCTGTTGTTGCAAATAGTAGCTTGCGGATAACCCGGCCTGACCGCCGCCGACGACGATCACGCTGTGGTGTGGGGGTTTGATTGAGGTGAGGTGGCTGGTCATGGTGAACTCCGGTACTCGGTGTCAAAAATGGTTAAGGGGGAAAACCGATGAATCAGAATGAACTCCAGCCGGTGCCGATCACCTGACCGGCGCCTTCGGTGCGCATGCTGAGGATGTCCACTTGCCCGGCGGCATCGCTTGGCTCGACCAGATAGCTGGCCTGGCCCTTGAGGGAACTCAAGGTGTCCATCGCCGAACTGCAATAGAACCCTTTGACCTGCTTGACCCGCTCCGAAGCATTGTTCAATGCGTTTTCGATGCGTTGCAGAAAGTCCGCCAGCGGGTAACTGGCGCCCTCCTCCAGGTATTCATAAATCACCGTCGAAGGTGAATAACCGGAAGCTTCGCGGCCATTAGGCCAACGGATTTTGAAGTTGACGGCGGGCATGTCAGTGCTCCTGATGCTTGAGGTTTAAAGGGGTCAGATCGAGAGAGTGATAGTTGAAGCCGGTAAATGGCTGCTCGCGCAGGTTCCAGAATTCGCCGCGCTGTTGACCGGACTGGACATTCAGCAGGCCACTGTCGTTGATCCGACCAATGCGTTCACAGCGCACACCTTCGAAGGCAAACGCCGTCTGTACTTGCGCCCAGTCACGCTCCTCCAGCGTCATCAAAAAACCGTAGCTGGGGAACACTTGCAGCCAACGCGCGAGATCGGCATTCGGCGGGCACGGCAGCGATGCCAGGTCGACGGTCGCGCCACAGCCGGTTGTTTCCAGCAGCATCAATAGACTGCCGAGCACCCCGGCGTTGCTGATGTCTTTGGCGGCATGCAGCAGTGCCGCTTCAGCCAGGCGTGGCAGCACTTCAAGCTTGCTGCGCAGGCGCTCGGCCGGCACGCCTTCGAAGGCTTTCCAATAGGTGCTGTCGGCGTGCCAGTTGCCTTCCAGGTCCACCGCCATGGCAATGATCTGGCCGGGGGCGACATGCAGGGTCGACAACAATGTTTGCGCTATGCCGGTAATCGCTACGGCCAGCGCAGTCGGATTAGCCGCCGCAAGGCTGGTGTGCCCACCGGCCAGCAACAAGCCATAGGCCTCGCAGGCAGCACGAATGCCCGCCAGCAATTGCTGCGCGCCAGCGGTGTCGTGATGCCAATACGCGTTGACCACGGCGGTGGCGCGACCGCCCATGGCGGTGATGTCGCTGACATTGGCCATGACCGCCGACCATCCGGCAAACCACGGCGCCGCCTCGACGAAATCCGGCAACATGCCTTCGATGGCCAGCAACTGAAAATGGTCGCCACACGCAATCGCTGCCGTGTCATCGCCGGGCAAGGCGTAAAGCTGCTCACGAGTCAGGGCCTGTTCAGCACTGCCGATCACGGCCGCCGGTTGCTGGATCGCCTGTTTCGAACGCATTGCCGGCGTGTTGCGCAAAGTGTCGAGCAGCACCGCCAGATCAGGAGCTTTATTCATGACGAGCCACCTTCAGCGCACGCAATGAAACCTGGCGCGGCATCAACGGATAACTCGGCAAATCCGCCTGCATCAGGCAATGCGGCTGACCGAGCAACTCCAGTTGGTCGAGGGTTTGCCAATGCAGGCCATGAAAATAGGTTTCGTTCTGCGCCTGCACCGTGGCCTGAAACACCTCGCAGCCCAGTTCCTTGGCCCGCGACACCGCCTCGTTGACCAGCGCTTTGCCAATCATGCTGTGTCGCCGATACACCGGAGCCACACACAACCGCCCACCAAACCACAGGCCCGGCTCCGGCTGATAAATGCGTACCGCGCCCACCACCTGATCGCAGATCCCGCAATTGTTGGCCAGGGCGACGATGGCGATTGCCTGGAAATCATGGCTGTCCTTGTCCTGCGCGAGCAGTTGTTGCTCATCGGAGAACACCGAACGTCGCAGGGCGAAATAAGCGTGTTTCTCCCAGGGTTCACTGGCGGGCTTAACCAGCAACTCACCGGCGCGAAACGGTTCGAAAGTGCTGTCGACCAAGGCAAAGGCGAGATTCGGCATGGGCGTTCTCCGGTTTATTCGTAGCTTTTCAGGGCCGAGCACGCGCCGCATTTGGCGCAACCGGCGTTGATCTGATCAGAGTGCAAACCGTGACGACGCAGGCTTGCGCCGATCTGCGGATACAGTCGGGCCATCATCGCGCTGTCCGGTTTAGGGTGATGAGCCAAGGGTGTGCCATCGATAGGCACGAACGGCACCACAAACGGGTACACGCCCATCGCGCACAGACGTTCGCTCATCTCGCTGATGGCGGCTTCGGTGTCACCCAGGCCGGCGAGGATGTAAGTGCTGACCTGACCCCGACCGAAGACTTCGACCGCCGCCTTGAAGGCGTCGAAATAACGGCTCAGCGGCACTTCGGCCTTGCCGGGCATGATCCGTTGGCGAACTTCATCGGTGACCGCTTCCAGGTGCATGCCCAGCGACACCACACCGCTGTCGGCCAGGCGCTGGAACCAGCGATCATCGTCAGGCGGTTCACACTGGGCCTGAATCGGCAGATCGACCGCGCGGGTCACTGCTGCTGCCGATTCACACAAAATCGCCGCGCCACGGTCCGGGGTTTGCGGGGTGCCTGTGGTCATCACCATGTGCTTGACGCCATCAAGTTCCACTGCCGCTTTTGCCACTTCCGCCAGTTGTTGCGGACGTTTGCGGGCGATGGTTTTACCCGCCGCCAGCGACTGGCCGATCGCGCAGAACTGGCAGGAACTGCCACGATCATTGAAGCGAATGCAGTGCTGCAACACGGTGGTCGCGAGCACATCACTGCTGTGCAGGGTGGCGATTTTCCAATAGGGAATGCCGTCGGCGGTGCTCAAACCGTAGAACTTCGGCACACCGGGCATTTGCACCTGACCGACCTGCAGGCCTTCGCGAAAGATCAGCGCCTGGCTGCCGTCGGCGCTGGGTTGGGCTTGATAGGGCGAATCTTGCGAGGCCTGATTGAGGATCGGCACCATCATGGTCCGGCTACCGAAACTTAGAGCCTTGTGGTCCGACGGTCCCGCGCCACCTTGCCGTGACAAGCCGTTCTGCGCCGCAGGCCAGCGAACGCCATGGCATTGCAGCTCGGCCAGCAATTCACTGGTTTGCATGATCAAACTCCTCAGTGACAATCGCCGCCAGGTGCGGGCTGCGTTCATGCACATGCGCCGCGGGTGTGCGGTCGATCAACAGGCTGAGCAGTTCCGGACGGCTGTAATGACCGACCGAATCCATCATCCGCTTGCGCTTGTCGATCAAGGCCAGATCGAGGTCGGCAATCACCACGCCTTCCCCCGAACGCAGCGGTTCGCCGAGCAACTTGCCCTCGGGCGACACGATCGCGCTGAAGCAGCCGCCCGAAATCGGGCCGAGGCCACAACCGGTGTCCTGCATGATCTGGCCCTGCTGATCAGCATCCAGCCACGCTGTGGCGTTGACCACGAAACAGCCGGACTCCAGGGCGTGATGACGGATGGTGACTTCAATCTGCTCGGCAAAGATGTCTCCCACCAGAGAGCCGGGAAACATCGCGGCATGAATCTGCTCGCCGTCCGCCATCAAGGCGTAACGGGCCAGCGGGTTGTAGTGTTCCCAGCATGCCAGCGAGCCGATGCGTCCGACCGCGCTGTCGATAGCACGCAGGCCGGAGCCATCGCCCTGCCCCCAGACCATGCGCTCGTGGTAGGTCGGCGTGATTTTGCGTCGATGCTGAATCAGGCTGCCGTCGGCATCGAACAACAACTGGGCGTTGTAGATCGTGCCGCCATCGCGCTCATTGACGCCAATGGAGACGACCATTCCCGCTTGCTTGCAGGCTTCGCCAATCGCCAGGGTCGCGGCGGACGGAACCGTCACGGATTGATCCAGCAACCTGAGGTGTTGTGCGCCCATGGCAAAGGCAGGCTGCACAAATGAAAAATAGGGGTAGTAAGGCACCACCGTTTCCGGGAACACGGCGAACTGCACGCCTTGTCGACCGAGGGCGATGATCTGTTGGCAGACCTTGTCCACGGTGCCTTCGCGGCTGTAAAGCACCGGGCTGATCTGTACGGCGGCTGCGCGAATGATGGCCATGAGGGGGTCCTGAAGTAAGTTGTGCTCGGAAGATCGACATCGATCCTGTGGGAGCGGGGCTTGCCTGCGATGCGGACGACGCGGTGCATCATTGACACCGATCGCGAGCAGGCTCGCTCCCACAAGGGTTTGTTCGGTCAGGCAGTCCAGGTGTCGATAATCATCGCGCCCTCACGGCGCATCAGCAGGCGCAGGTCCATCACGTCCAGCGGGTTGATCGGGCGAATGCCTTCGATCAGCGCCTTCTCGGTCTGGCCGTACAGGGCTTGCAGGGCAAAGCGGCAGGCGTAGACCTCACCGCCCTCTTCCATGAACTGGATGAGCTGCTTGTTGACTGCCAGATGGCCGGGGAAGGCTTCGGCACCCAGGGTAGGGAAACCCCGCTGCACGCCCAATTGCACGCCAGGTCCATAGAGCAGGATCTTGGTTTCGAAGCCCTTGCGCAGCAGACGCTTGGCCTGAAGCATATTGACCAGGCCGATAGAGCCCTCGAAGGCGATGGTGTGGAAGGTGATCAGGACTTTCTCGCCAGGCTCGGCTTTGATGTCCTCGAAGACTTTCTCTTCATAGTTGACCAGGAAGTCGCCGTCTTTGTAATGGGGGATATCCACGGTTGGCATATCGTCGCTCTCCAGTTTTTTCGTGCGTTAACGGCGGCCTGAGTTGGCTGCCGGGTTGCAGGAGATAGAGCGAACGCCGTGCCAGGCTTTGAAATTATTTTTCTCCAAAAGCTATGTAATTGATTCAATTACAAATACTTTTCTGATCCGGTTTTTTCTGATGCATCTGAGGCTATCGGGGAATCACGCATTCCCGTAGAAGTACGAATATTCGTAGCGGCTAATCACGAGATTTCGTAATCATGAACGACGCAGACTCCCTTAGCGGCTGGGCCGACCTGGCTTACTCGTCACGGCACATGGTGTTCGAGCATTGCGCCGAGGCGATCGCGCTGCTCAATCCGTTTTCCGATCGACTGGGCGACTTGAATATCGCGGCCTGCAAGTTGCTCGGCTACCCGCGCCAGGAGTTGCTGGAGCTGCCGGTAAGCAAGTTGTTCGGCCATCAACTGGCGGACCTGATCGTGTTTACCCAAGCGGTGATGGACAAAGGTCGCGGCTGGACCGAAGAACTGAGCTGCAACTGCAAGACCGGCGAGCGTATCGAACTGGCCATTTCCGCCACGACCTTGCCGATCAAGGGTGAGCAGCATCTTATTCTGGTGCTGCGCGAGCTGAGCCATGAGAAATACCAGCGCGACCAGGCTCATACCGAGCGCACCATGCGCGGCGGGCTGATCGAATGGCGCAACATTCTCAACCTGTTCCAGGAGACCGAGCGCGACAATCAACTTCTGCTCAGTTCGGTAGGCGACGGCATCTACAGCATCAACAGCGAAGGTCTGGCCACCTTCGTCAACCCGGCCGGGGCGCGCATGCTGGGCTGGGAGCCGCAGGACATGATCGGCAAGAACATCCACCGCATCCACCACCACACCCATGCCAACGGCAGCCATTACCCGGTGGAAGACTGCCCGATCTACAAGGCGGTGCGTGACGGCGTGGTCCATGAGGGGCGCCAGGAAGTGTTCTGGCGGCGCGATGGCAGTTCGTTTCCGGTGGAGTTCACCAGCACGCCGGTGATATCGGACGGCCGTATCGTGGGTGCCGTCGTAGTGTTCCGCGACATCACCGAACGACGCAGCACCGAAACCCAGCTGCAAAATGCGCTCGATGAACTCAAAGTGCTCAAGGAACGGCTGGAGGAGCAGAACGCCTACTTGCAGGAAGAGATTCATATCGAACACAACTATCGCGAGATCGTCGGTCAGAGCGAACCGATCCTGAAAATCATCAAGCAGATCGACGTAGTCGCCCCCACCGATGCCAGTGTGCTGATCAATGGTGAATCTGGCACTGGCAAGGAGTTGATCGCCCGCGCGATCCATCAGGCCAGCCGCCGCAACGCCAGTCCGCTGATCCGGGTCAACTGCGCGGCGATTCCGACCGAACTGTTTGAAAGCGAGTTCTTCGGGCATATCCGCGGCGCCTTTACCGGCGCCGTCCGCGACCGGGTCGGCCGCTTCGAGCTGGCCGATGGCGGCACGCTGTTTCTCGACGAAATCGGCGAAATCCCGCTAGAGCTGCAAAGCAAACTGCTGCGGGTATTGCAGGAGGGCCAGTTCGAGCGGGTCGGAGAAGAACGCACCCGCAAGGTTGATGTGCGGATCATCGCTGCGACCAACCGCGACCTGCGCCAGGAAATCGCGGCGAAACATTTTCGTGAAGACCTGTATTTCCGCCTCAACGTTTTCCCGATCCAGTCGCCGGCACTGCGTGAACGTCCGATGGATATTGCACCGCTGGCGGCGCACTTTCTCAAACAGACCGGCAAACGCCTGAACATGCCCGGGCGGCGCCTGCGCAACACCGATATCGAACGGCTGCAACGTTACTCCTGGCCGGGGAATATCCGTGAACTGCAAAACGTCATCGAGCGCGCCTTGATCACCTCCAACGGCGCCGACTTGAACCTCGACCTGCCCGATGAACCCAGTCTCAGCGTTATCCCAAAGCCCTCTCCCTCATCCGTGATCATGACGGACGCGCAGATTCGCGAGCTCGAGCGCAACAACATGCAGGCTGCGCTCAAAGCCACCGACGGCAAACTGTTTGGCAAAGGGGGGGCCGCCGAACTGTTGGGCCTCAAACCCACGACATTGGCTTCGAGGTTCAAGCGGCTGGAAATCAAGCTGGAGGAATGATCGAAACGGTCCTCGCAGCCCGTTACTCAAGGCGCCTGACCTTGATACTCGCCCCCGGGACCAGGCCAGAAATTAAAAACGCTGCCAGCGCTATTTATCGTCATCGTGACCAAAGAGCTTGGGATCAAGCACCCATTCGCGCAACGGCTTCAGGCGTTTTTCAGCCAGATCAGCTTGTCGAGTGCATTCGGCGGCGTCATTGGCAGCGCCTACGGTTGCCGCCTGTTCAGCCATTTGACGCAGCAGCAGGATCCTCTCCTCCACCGCCCTCAATGTGTCCCACAGTCCCGTGTCGATGGCTTCGTTGACCTCGCAAATCAAGGACTTCATCGAAAAGGCATGGCCCGTGTGGCAACGAAATCTGACGATGGTGCCTTCTTCGATTTGCACAAGGACGCCGTGGCAATCAGGACAGGTGAATTGGGAAACCTTACCTAACCCCATGACACCGGCTTCGAGACCGTTTCCTTTCAAGGAGATAACGCTCTCGATCACATGACGGATTTTTACCTCGTGTGCCGGCTGATCAGCTATGGGGGTGCCGACCGCTTTGGAAAGTGCGGTGGCGAGCACTGACGTCGGGCCGACAAGATCGATCTCAACATGCGCAATGGCGCTTTCGGGCATTGAGCTCAGCATGGCTTCGCCAGGGTCCTGAACGTAGGTCAAGCCGCCGCGATCCCTGATCGCCCACATCCCTGCGGTGCCGTCATCCAATGCACCGGACAGAATGACGCCAATGACCCGAGCGCCGTAATTGACCGCGGCTGAACGGAACAGCACATCGACAGCGGGCCGAGCACGACACTCCTTCGGCCCGCGGGTCAGGCGTATCCCGTCCTCCGTGATCATCAGATGCCGATCCGCAATGGCGACATAGACTGTGCCCGCTTCAATCCTTTGTCCCTCCTGGGCCGCCACGACCCGCATGCTCGTCACCCTTGCAAGAATGCTGTGGAGGACGCTGGGTTCATGGGCGGGAATATGCAGTACGACAAGAAAGGCCGCAGGCAGGTCGGCGGGTAGGTTTTCAAACAAGGCGATCAGCGCCTGAACGCCACCTGCCGACGTGCCGATCACGACAATGTTTCGCACACCTGCATCAAGTTGATCAGTCACAAGGCGCCTCCTGTTGAAATTGAGTTCGTCGAGGCAGTCACCCCTGGGACGAGACTGGCGTACCTGCCAGTCAGTCATGATTCACCCGAACCTTCCCGCTAAAGACGCTGAAGCCGTAGGTGTTGTAGATGAGCGTTACCGGGATCAGAACTGCGAAGCCGACCAGCATGAACATCTGGCTGTTGGGACTGGAGGCAGCAGCCTGCAACGTCAGTTGCGGCGGAACGATCATTGGAAAGAGCACCCCGATCATCAAGGCAAACGCCAGTACGAACACGCCCAAGGCGCCGATCAGTGGCAGGGACTGACGATGGCTTCGAAAGCCAAGAACAAAGCCGATCAGCAGCGTCATCAACAGCATGACCGCCGGCATCCACACAATCCGTTCTGCAAGCCGTTGCGCATAGCGAGTGTCCAGCGTCGCCGTCCAGGTAACCAACACGATCAACAGTGCCACGGTCAACAGCCCCAGGGTCTTGGCCTGCAGAGCGGATCGGCGCTGCAGTTCGCCGACCGTGCGCCAATAGAGCCAGCAAGACCCTAACCAGGTGTAACCCAGCGCGAGCACTGCGCCGCAAAACAGTGGGAATACGTTGAGCCATTCCAGGCCATTTCCGTTGTACTGCCCGGCGTTATTCGGCACACCTTGGACAAGAGTCCCCAACACGATTCCCTGTGTTGCGCCGGCGAGCAGTGAACCGCACAACAACAAGCCATCCACCGCGCGCTTGATGGCATCGGTAGGTGCGTAATCACGAAACTCCAAGGTCATCGCTCGAAGAATCAATGCCAGGAACATCAAGATAAAAGGCACGTAAAGCGCCGGTAACAGGATGGCATAGGCCAACGGAAACAGCGCCAGGAGGCCGCCACCGCCGAGCACGAGCCACGTTTCATTGGCATCCCAGATCGGCAGGATCGTCACCGCCATGGCCCGGCGATCCTCGCCGCTACGGGTCAACCCCATCAGCACCCCGACGCCCAGATCAGTGCCATCGAGCAACACATAATTCATCACCGAGAACGCCAGCGCCGCCGCAGAAAGCAGGACGATCCAATCAGTGTCCAACATCGATCATCTCCTCAGGCCTGTCCTGTCTCGTCCGCCAGCGTCGGTTGCGGCCCGGCCTCATCCTTGTGCGGTGGCTCGCGCAAGACTCGCAATAGCACCCAAAGGCCGATGCCGAAGATCAGCAGGTAAAACACCAGGATCGTCCAGGTTGAGCCGATTACCTGCTCACGCGACACCGATGACAGGCTGTCGGCTGTGCGCAACAAGCCATAGACGGTAAAAGGCTGGCGGCCGACCTCGGTCACCACCCAGCCGCACAGCATCGCGAGGAACCCCGCCGGGGCCATCAACGCACAGCCTCGCAGCATCCAGCGCGCCTCGTACAAACGCTGTCGCCATCGCAACACCAGGCTGGTCAGCCCCTGGGCCACCATCAGCAGCCCCAACCCGACCATGAAGCGAAACGCGAAAAACACGATCGGCACGGGTGGGATGTTTTCGGCAGGGAATTCATCGAGCGCGGCGATGGTGCCGTTCAGGTCATGCCGCAAATACAAAGAGGCAACGCGTGGAATCGCCACTTCCCAATGGTTGCGTCGTTCGGCCATGTCGGGAATGGCAAACAGGCGCAACGGTTCCCCCGCGCCTTGTGGCGGACGTGTCCATGAGCCTTCGATGGCCGCGATCTTCTGGGGCTGGAACTTGAGGCTGTGCTGACCGTGCAGGTCACCCACAAGGATTTGCATTGGTGCCAACACCACAATCAGCCACAGCGCCATGGAGAATTGCAGGCGGGTTCGCGGGTTCTGCGGTGAGCGCAAGAGTTGCCATGCGCTGGTCCCGGCGACCAGGGTCGCCGTGCCTAGAAACGCCGCCAGCGTCATGTGGGCCAGCCGATAGGTAAACGACGGATTGAATATGATCGCCCACCAATTCTCGGCAATGAAACGGCCGTCAGCGCCAATGGCGTAACCGGCGGGTGTCT
The DNA here is from genome assembly GCF_024809425.1 of Pseudomonas sp. JAI111. Taxonomy (NCBI): domain Bacteria; kingdom Pseudomonadati; phylum Pseudomonadota; class Gammaproteobacteria; order Pseudomonadales; family Pseudomonadaceae; genus Pseudomonas; species Pseudomonas sp. JAI111. Next base: position 99,534 of record NZ_JANUCB010000005.1, read on the forward strand.
GCATCCAGGAATTGGCGGAAAGAATCCAGAACGCGCTGATCAATGAGCCAACGGCAACCGCGCAAGTGGCGAAAAAATGCAGGCGGGGGCCGACCTTCTTCAGACCGAACAGCATGATGCCCAGAAAGCCTGCTTCTAGAAAAAAGGCAGCCAATACTTCATAGAACATCAACGGACCGAGAATATCGCCAGCCTGGGTCGACAGTCGCGACCAGTTGAGTCCGAACTGGTATTCCAGAATCAGACCCGACGCCGTCCCGACCGCCACGTTGAGGGCAAACACCTTGAGCCAGTAAAGGTAGACATCCAGATAGATTTGTCGGCCGCGCCACAGCCACAGACCTTCCAGCACCATCAGAAAATTGACCAGCCCTATCGTGAGCGCGGCCAGCACGATGTGAAAACTGATGGTGATCGCAAACTGGCTACGCGCAGCCATCAATGCCGAGTCGATAGCACTCATGTGCTAAGGCTCTTGGCATTGCGCGCTGAATGGGTTTTTGACCGTCTGAGCGGGAATAGACATGGGACTGTTCCGCAAACGTGATGGTCGGTTGACTCCCTTGGCAATAAAACATTCCAACTGAATCAATCCGTCTCAGGGTGCCCATCACGTAGACATCGCGGGGGCCTTTCAAGGTTTCGTCGCTGCTGCCAGAGAATGACCGGCCACGCAGACCGGTCGGTGTGACATCAACACTGCCCCTGAACGAGCGCTAATCGTAAAACGGCTCGACCGAAACCCGGCTGCCCACAAAAAAGCTGTCGGCAACCAGGCGCAACGGTTGCAGGTCCAGGTCACTGGCTTGATCGCTTATCAGCTGTTGAAAATGTCGATACACCGCGGCGTACTCGCCCTCCTCCGATACGGCTTGAGGTACGCCGTCGATGCTCAACAGTGCGCCACCGTTGTCCAGGCGCAAGGTGCCTTCGCTGCAGCGAACCTCGATACTCCAGAGCTCTTCATGGCCGTGGTCGAAATCGAACTCCGCACGGATATCGAGGTGACGCGCGTCAGACATCTTGATGGACGCGGCAATCGGCGACTGGCAATTACTCGGGACGCGCAGTTCGGCAGACTCGACAAACAGCGGCAGCGCCAGCAGATGGGTTGCGATCGACAAGGCATTGATGCCGGGATCGAAGACACCCAGGCCGCCGGGCTGCCAGATCCATGCCTGGCCAGGGTGCCACTTGCGCACGTCTTCCTTCCAGTCGATCTGTACGCTTTGCAGGGTGCGGGTGGCCAGCCAGTTACGGGCGGCTTCGATGCCGGGCGCATAACGTGAATGCCAGGCGAACAAACCGCTGACGCCCTGTTCCTGCGCCTGACTCACCAACGCCATCGCTTCCCCCAACGTGGCGCACGGCGGTTTTTCTACCAGCACGTGTTTGCCGGCCGCCAGGGCTTGTTGCACCAGCGCGAATCGACCTTGCGGTGGGGTGCAAAAGGCGATCGCATCGACCTGCGGGCCGTTTTCAAGCAGCTCGCTCAAGGACCGGAAATTCTCGACCCCGGCGCAGGGCTGCCCTTGGGTTGCGACAGACACCAACTGGAACGCGGGGTTGGCGTTGATGGCGGGAACGTGTTGGTCCTGGGCTATCTTGCCATAGCCCACCAGACCGAGACGGATCGGTTGCATCAATGACTCCTGATTTTTCTTATAGGGGACGCGGATTGGGAAGATTACGTTTGTACGGCGGGGAAGTCATTGCTGACGTGCCGGGTTGCCTGCCGATACTGGCGCGGCGTGAATCCGGTGGATGCCTTGAATTGACGGGTGAACGCGCTGTGATCGGTGTAGCCGCACTGCAAAGCCACGTCGGTGATGGGGATATCGGTGTGCAACAGACGATGCGCGTGCTCAAGGCGAACCTTTTGGATCATTTGCCGTGGTGTCAGGTGGAACACTCGCTTGCAGTACCTTTCCAGTTGCGCCACTGAAATCCCGGCGATGCGCGTGAGTTCGCCCAAGGTGACACGGCGATTGAAATGCGCGCGGATGTATTGATCGACCGCTGCCAGTCGCTGGTACGCCGGGTGGGTATCGCTGGTGGACTGCAGGTCGACCGAAATGCCTGCCAGGCCAATGATTTCACCGTTGCGGTTGTACAACGGTCGTTTATGCGTCAGGCACCAACCGGGTTCCCGACTGCCGTACAAGTGCAATTCCAGCTGGTCCTCCAGGACCAAGCCTTGCTCCAGTACCCGACGATCCTGTTCGGTATAACCAGGCCCCAATTGTGCTGGAAACACCTCGGCGCTGGTTTTCCCCAGCAACGGTTGCAACTGCTTCAATCCGCAGCGCTGGACCAGCGTGCGGTTGGCCATGACATAGCGCGCCTGACGGTCCTTGATAAAGATCGCGGCGTTAGGGATCACATCCAGCATCGGTAACAGAAACGCCACGCCCGCCAGCAATTCATCGAGGGTGTCGGGACGATTCAGCTCGTTCCCCTGGCACAGGATCGCTAAGGCGTGCTGCGTCATGAATCCTGTTCCCCCTTTCTCTGAATAGACAAAAGCCTTCTTCGCGCAGATTGACCCAAGGCGGGAGCCGTGTCGAGGTGTCCGCGATGTGGTCGTCTTGTGCACGCGCATTGTGCCGATTTCGTCATCCGTGCCCACGCAAAACATCAATCGCAAATGCCCTGACACGCTCACGCTGTGGCCATTGCATGCACACCTGCCGATCCAACAACCCACAAAAAGGCGACGCTATGTCAGGCGAAGGCACGTTCATGAAACGCATCCACGTCATCGATTCCCACACCGGCGGCGAACCGACCCGCCTGGTGATGAAAGGCTTTGCGCAACTGCCCGGCCAGACCATGGTCGAGAAGCGTGATGCCCTGCGCGATCACCACGACCAATGGCGTCGGGCCTGCCTGCTGGAGCCCCGCGGCAACGATGTGTTGGTCGGCGCCCTGTATTGTGAACCGGTCTCGCCGGATGCCACGTGTGGCGTGATCTTCTTCAACAACGCCGGCTACCTCGGCATGTGCGGTCACGGCACCATCGGCCTGGTCAACTCATTGCACTACCTGGGCCACATTGCGCCGGGTGTGCACAAGATTGACACGCCGGTCGGCCCGGTCGACGCCACGCTGCATGAAGACGGCACGGTGACTTTGCGCAACGTGCCCGCCTACCGCTACCGCAAACAAGTCCCGGTCGATGTTCCCGGATACGGACGCGTGTTCGGCGACATCGCCTGGGGTGGCAACTGGTTCTACCTGGTGTCCGACCACGGCCAGGCGTTGCAACTGGACAATGTCGAAGCCCTCACCGAATACACCTGGGCGATGCTCAAGGCGCTGGAGGCCCAAGGTGTTCATGGCGAAGGCGGCGCGCTGATCGACCATGTCGAACTGTTTGCCGACGACAAGCACGCCGACAGCCGCAACTTCGTCATGTGCCCCGGCAAAGCCTACGACCGCTCGGCCTGCGGCACCGGCACCAGCGCCAAACTGGCCTGCTTGGCCGCCGATGGAAAACTCGCCGCCGGCGAGCGTTGGGTCCAGGCCAGCATCACCGGCAGTCAGTTTTTCGGCAGTTACGAATGGGAAGGCGAGCGCATCCGCCCGTTCATTACCGGCCAGGCCTTCATGACCGCCGACAGCACACTGCTGATCGACGAACAGGATCCCTTCGCGTGGGGCATTTGAGCGACCACGCGGCACTTCACCTTTCCGTCATTTGAATAAACGCGTCAAGGAGCTGAACAAATGAGCGATAGCATTTTCACTGGCTGCATTCCTGCGCTGATGACCCCCTGCACCGCCGAACGCAAACCGGATTTCGATGCGTTGGTGGCCAAGGGTCGCGAACTGGTCGACATCGGCATGAGTGCGGTGGTGTATTGCGGGTCCATGGGTGATTGGCCGCTGCTGACCGAAGCCGAGCGCCAGGAAGGCGTGGCACGTCTGGTCGCCGCAGGCGTTCCGACCATCGTTGGCACCGGCGCCGTCAACAGCCGCGAAGCGATTTCCCACGCGGCCCATGCCGCCAGCGTCGGCGCCCATGGCCTGATGGTGATCCCACGCGTTCTCTCCCGTGGGGCCTCACCCGCCGCGCAAAAAGCGCACTTTTCGGCTATTTTGCAGGCGGCCCCGCAGTTGCCGGCGGTGATCTACAACAGCCCTTACTATGGCTTTGCCACCCGTGCTGACCTGTTCTTCGAATTGCGCCGCGAACACCCGAACCTGATCGGCTTCAAAGAGTTTGGTGGTGCCGCCGACCTGCGCTACGCCGCCGAGAACATCACCTCAGCGGACGACAACGTTACCCTGATGGTGGGTGTCGACACCCAGGTGGTCCATGGTTTCGTCAACTGCAACGCCACTGGCGCGATCACTGGCATCGGCAATGCGCTGCCGCGTGAAGTGCTGCAACTGGTGACACTGAGCAAGCAAGCGGCCAAGGGCGACGCCAAGGCCCGTCGCCTGGCTACCGAACTGGAATCGGCGCTGGCGGTGCTGTCGTCCTTCGACGAGGGCTGCGACCTGGTGCTCTATTACAAGCACCTGATGGTGCTCAATGGCGACAAGGAATACACCCTGCATTTCAACGAAACCGATGTGTTGAGCGATGCCCAACGGCACTACGCCGAGAACCAGTACGCGTTGTTCCGCCAGTGGTACAAGCACTGGTCGGCAGAACACAACGTCGCCTGATTTCAACCTGACCGAGCCCACTGCGTCAGCACCCGGTTTCGCCGCCGGGTCCACCCTTATCGCCAGGAAAGCGCCATGACTGTGACAGGCCAAACGTTGATCGGCGAGCACGCCAACTCCGCTCGCCACCAAGCGATCCGGACGAGCGGCCCCGCCACAGAGCCCCCGGACATTGCCGTGGTCGGCGCCGGCATCATCGGCGTCGCCTGTGCCCTTCGGCTGGCACGCCAAGGTCTGCGAGTGGTGGTCATCGACCAGCAAGACCCTGGCCGGGGCGCCTCGTTCGGCAATGCCGGGCACCTGGCGACCGAACAGGTGTTTCCCATCGCCGACCTGTCCATCCTCAAACGACTGCCCGGCATGCTCATCGATCCGATGGGCCCGCTGCGTCTGGACTGGAGATACCTGCCGCGCGCCCTGCCCTGGTTCACGCGCCTGCTATTGAATCTGCGCGCAGCTCCTTTCCAAAGGACCGTGTCCGGCCTGCGCGCACTCAACGAAAGCAGCCTTGGCGCCTGGCATCGATTGCTGAAGGACATTGCCCGCCCCGATCTGCTACGTCAGGACGGTTCATTACTGGTATTCGAACGCCCCGACTCGCGCCAGGCCATCGAATCGCTGCAGGCGCGGATGCAGCATCAACAGGTGCCAGTCGACTACTGGTCCGCCACGTCGGTGCGCGAGACGGCACCGCAACTCAGCGAGCGTATTCAGGGCGGACTGTTTTTTCCGCAAACGGGTCATTTTCTCGACCCCTACCAGGTTGTCTGTGAACTGGTAGAGGCTGCCAAAACCAGCGGCGTGCATTTCCTCAAGCAACAGGTCCTGAGCGCCCGTCTCCAGGCGGACGGCGTCTCACTGATCACCGATCAAGGCCCGCTGACGGCGCGTCGCGTACTGATCGCCTGCGGCGCCCACTCGGCAAAGCTGACGGCAGCGCTGACCGGCAAGCAGGTGCCGCTCGACACCGAGCGCGGGTATCACCTGATGTTGCCTCATGAGCAGGAGCGTTTGCCTTTCGCCGTCACCTCGCTGGAGCGCAAGTTCATCATGACTCCGATGACTGATGGACTGAGACTGGCCGGCACCGTCGAGTTCGCCGGCCTCGAGCGGCCGGCGGCCATGGAGCGCGCCTGGCAATTGCACCGGTTGAGTGCCGGCCTGTTCACCCGGGACTTGAATGCGCAGGCGGCCACGCCCTGGATGGGGTTTCGCCCCTCCTTGCCTGACTCCCTGCCGATCATCGACCGGGTGTGCGACGGCAAGGTCCTGCTGGCTTTCGGTCACCAGCACCTGGGGCTGACGCAAGCGGCGGTGACCGCCGAACTGATCGCGCAAATCGCCTTGCCTGAGACGGTGCCTCCTTCCCTAGGGTTGCCGGCCCTTGAACCCTACAGGCTGGATCGATTCTGAAAAAACACCCGCCGGCGGGCGAGAGTGGCAAGTTTCGAGCACTGGCTTACACTGCGATACACCCTATGCAAACGAATGACTGCTCACCGGACAGAGAGGCCCACGGCAATCCGCGCATCACGCAATGATTCGGGTGAAGCCAACATGAAAACGGTCGCGACCCTTTTCACCTGCCTGCTCGCTGCCAGCTTGTGCGCGGCGACGAGCACCTGTGCCAACGCGGCGTCCTTCAAAACCAGTTTCGATTGCGCCACGGCAAAGGCAACCGTCGAAAAGTTGATCTGTCGCGACCCGCTACTGGCGCAGATGGACGTTGAACTGATGCGCCTGTATCGACTGGCGCTCACGGATGAGCGTTCAGTACCGCCGCCAGACAACGTCATCATCGACCAGCAGTTCTGGGTCGATACACGCAATCGGTGTGCCTCCGACCCAGTGCCCAAATCGTGCGTCATCCGCAGTTATGCCGAGCGTGCGTACCAGTTGCGCCAGGGTTCGGCCATTGTGCGGACCAAGGACCCGGATAGACTGACTGAAGGCCCCGTGGCATTTCGATGTAACGGATTGAACGTGTTGGTTGCCGCCACCTTTTTCATCACCCAGCCCGGTGTTGTGTACCTGAAATGGGCCAACACCTCGATCACCCTGAACCAGGTGCAGAGTGATGTAGGAATCCGTTACATCGGCAAGGATGCGCTGGGAAGCTACAGCTTCTGGCAAACCGACAATACTGCAGTTTTCCAGAAGCCTGGCTCAGTGGCGATGAGTTGTACGGCCGAACCGGCCGGCTGATCGCAGGTACTCAGAACTTCTCGGGCACATGCCGCAACGGATGATCCGGTTCGCGATAGTTGCCGGGTTTCTGCCGTGGGGGCAGCGTGACTTTCTCTCGCGGCACCTTCTTGTACGGGATACGGCTGAGCATGTCGGTAATGATGTTCAGGCGCGCCCGGCGCTTGTCGTTGGAATTGGCCACAAGCCAGGGGGCGTGTTCGGTGTCGCTCGCCTTGAACATGTCGTCCCGGGCACGCGAATAGTCATACCAGCGGCTGTAAGACTTCAGGTCCATGGGCGACAGCTTCCAGATTTTGCGTCCGTCGTTGATGCGCTCTTCAAGCCGACGTGTTTGCTCCTCGGGGCTCACTTCCAGCCAATACTTGAGCAGGATCACCCCCGAATCGACAATCGCGCGCTCCACCAGGGGAATGGCCTTGAGGAAACTTTCAGCCTGCTCCTTGGTGCAAAACCCCATGACTCGCTCGACGCCCGCGCGGTTGTACCAACTGCGGTCGAAAATCACTATTTCGCCCGCCGCAGGCAGATGCGGCAGGTAACGCTGAACATACATCTGGCTTTTTTCGCGGTCGGTCGGTGCAGGCAACGCCACGACCCGAAAGACGCGCGGGCTGACCCGTTCGGTCAGTGCCTTGATGGTCCCGCCCTTGCCGGCGCCATCGCGGCCTTCGAAGACAATACAAACCTTGATGCCTTTGTCCTGCACCCATTCCTGCAACTTCACAAGCTCGACGTGCAGTCGTCGCAGTTCACCCAGGTACTGCTTGTTAGTCATCTTCGGGTGTTCGTCGGCATCACTTTTTTTGCTGCGCTTTTTTTCCTTTGCCATGTCCAAGGCCTCACGCGAGTAAGTCACTGAGCTAACTCGCATGAGTCTAGTCCAGATCAGCCAATTTCCAGTGCTTGCTGGCTCAGTTCGTGTTCACGGATCAGGCGCTTGTTGATTTTCCCGACACTGGTTTTCGGAATATCGGCCACGACCCTGATCTGCTTGGGAATCGCCCACTTGTTGATATGGCCGCGCTCAACGTACTGATGCAGATGCGCCACCAGCATGTCCGGGGTAATACGCTCTCCCGCCGCACACACCACCAGCGCCATTGGCCGTTCACCCCACTGGGCATCAGGAATGCCGACAACCGCCACCGAGGTCACGGCGGGATGCTCGCTGAGGAGGTTTTCCAGTTCCAGTGAGCTGACCCACTCCCCGCCGGTCTTGATGACGTCCTTGATCCGGTCCTTGATCTCGATCACGCCCAAGGCATCGATGGAGGCAATGTCACCGGTATGCATCCAGCCCTCCTCCCACAGTTGCGCACCCTGCTCTGGATCCTTGAGGTAGCCTTGGGTCAGCCAAGGGGCCCGCACCACGATTTCCCCCAATGCCTCGCCATCCTGAGGCGCGTCATTGCCGCAGGCATCGATGATTTTCAGGTCGACCATCGGCACCGCCACGCCAGTCTTGATGCGTGACGCTACCTGCGCTTGCGCTGGCTGTTCAATCTCGGCGTCACGCAGGTGGGTCACGCACAGCAACGGACAGGTTTCCGACATCCCGTAGCCGCTATGGACACACATGCCCCGCGCTGTGGCCTGGGACGCCAGCCCGTGGGTCAAGGCGCTGCCGCCCAGGAGCATTTTCCAGCCGTTGAAGTCGGTCCTGGTCGCGTCGTCGCACCCCAGGATCATTTGCAGGATCGTGGGCACGCAATGGGAAAAACTGACCTTTTCTTCGCGGTACAGCCTGACCAGTTGATTGGGCTCGTAGCGTCCCGGATACACCTGCTTGATGCCCATCAGCGTCGCGACATAAGGCACGCCCCAGGCATGCACATGAAACATCGGCGTGATGGGCATGTAGACATCGTCGGAACGTAACAGCGGCGCGCCTTGATACACCCCCAACGTGCCGACGGCATTGAGCGTATGCAGCACCAACTGGCGGTGACTGAAGTAAACGCCCTTGGGATTTCCGGTGGTGCCAGTGGTGTAGAAGAGGGTCGCCACCGAGTGTTCATCGAAGTCCGGGAATTCGAAGTGCGGCTCCACCTGCGCCAACAGGTTTTCGTATTCCCCCAGCACCGGCAGTGTGGTCGCTGGCACGTCGGCGTCGCTCAGCTGAAGGTAGCCTTTGACCGTCGTCAGCTGATCGTGAATCCGCTCCATCAACGGCAGGAAATCATCATGAACCAGCACCAGGTCATCCTCGGCATGGTTCATGGTGTAGAGAATCTGCTCGTCCGAAAGGCGGATATTGACCGTATGCAACACCGCGCCAAGCATCGGCACGGCAAAAAAACACTCCAGGTACCGATGGCTGTCCCAATCGAGCAGCGCCACCGTATCCCCGGCCTTGACGCCCGCCTGGGTCAGCGCATTGGCCAGTTGTTTGATGCGCTGATTCAGCGTTCGGTAGCTGTAGCGCAGCTTGTCCGCGTAGACGATCTCCTGATCCGGCGAGTACCGCGCCCCCGAGAGCAGCAGGCTCTTGATCAGCAACGGATAGGCGTAGGCGTCTGGCGCGGGAGCGATTATTTTTGTCGTTACCACTGTGAGGTCTTCCTGAGTCTGTTGAGTGGCGGCCACGTCAGAATTGCGTTGCATCGAGCAGGTAAAGCGAATCGCTGCCCGCCTTGACCGACGCGGCCAATGACTGGACGCGTGGCAACAGGCGCGCGAAATAGAAACGCGCGGTGCCCATCTTGCTCGCATAAAAATCGTCCTGCGCCTCCTTGCCAATCGCAGCCTTGGCCATCCGTGCCCACATGTAGGCATAAGCGGTGTAGCCGAAGGCGTGCAGATACTCGACTGACGCTGCGCCGATTTCATTGGGGTTGGATGTGCAGCGGTCCAGCACCCAGGCGGTCAATTCGTCGAGGTTGTCCAGGGCTGCATTGAGCGGTTGGGTGAATGGCGCGAGGTCGGCACAGGCGTTTGCGCTGAAGTGGCGAATCTCGTCGGTAAACAGCTTGTAGAGCGCCCCGCCGCTGCCGACGATCTTGCGTCCGACAAGGTCCAGCGCCTGAATCCCGTTGGTGCCTTCGTAGATCTGGGTGATCCGCACATCGCGCACCAGTTGTTCCTGGCCCCATTCGCGAATGTAGCCGTGGCCGCCAAACACTTGCTGGCCGTGCACGGTGGATTCAAGCCCAAGATCGGTCAGAAACGCTTTGGCCACTGGCGTCAGCAACGCCACCAGCGCCTCGGCGCGCTTGCGTTTGTCCGGGTTGTCACTGAACTTGGCGATGTCGAGTTGCATTGCCACGTACGTGGAGAAGGCCCGGCCGCCTTCATTGCAGGCTTTCATGGTCAGCAGCATGCGCCGCACGTCCGGGTGGACGATGATCGGATCAGCCACCTTGTCACTGGCCTGCGGGCCGCTCGGCGAACGACTTTGCAAACGGTCACGGGCGTAGGCCAGCGCATTTTGATAAGAGCGCTCGGCGGTGGCCAGGCCCTGAATACCGACGCCCAGACGCTCGTAGTTCATCATGGTGAACATCGCCGCCAGGCCCTTGTTCGGCGCATCGACGATCCAGCCCGTGGCGCCGTCGAAGTTCATCACGCAGGTGGCCGAGGCCTTGATCCCCATCTTGTGTTCAATGGAGCCGCAGGACAGTGCGTTTTTCTGCCCGAGGCTGCCATCGGCATTGACCATGACTTTGGGCACCAGGAACAGCGAAATACCCTTGGGACCTGGGGGCGCGTCGGGCAGCCTGGCCAGGACCAGGTGGATGATGTTCTCGGTCAGGTCATGCTCGCCGCCGGTGATGAAAATCTTGGTGCCGCTGACCTTGTAGGAACCGTCGGCCTGAGGTTCGGCCTTGGTGCGAATGAGCCCAAGGTCGGTGCCGGCGTGCGGCTCGGTCAGGCACATGGAACCGGTCCAGAGCCCGGCGTACAGGTTGGGCAAGTACGTGGCTTTCAGTTCGTCACTGGCGTGGGCGTTGATCGCCAGGCAGGCGCCGGCGGTCAACATCGGGTACAGGCCGAACGACAGGTTGGCGCCATTGACCATCTCCTCGACCTGGGCGCCGATCACTTTGGGCATGCCCATGCCGCCATAGACAGGATCACCGCCCACGCCAACCCAGCCCCCTTCGGCAAAGGCCCGATAGGCGACGCCGAAACCGTCTGGGGTAATCACCTCCCCGTCGTTCCAGGAACAGCCCTGCTCGTCGCCGCTGCGATTGAGCGGTGCGATCAGCTCGGCGCTGATCTTGCCCGCTTCCTCAAGGACTGCATTGGCGGTGTCTTCATCCACCACGTCGGCCAGGCCCGGCATGGCGGACCACAATCGGGAAACGTTGAACACTTCGTTGAGTACGAAACGCATGTCACGCAAGGGTGCTTTGTAATCAGACATGATTGAAATCCTCAGGCAAATGCCAGGGCATTGAACCTGCCCTGGTCAATGGAAGTGGCCCCTGGTTCAGGGAGTGCCGATCAGTTCCGCCGTACGTTCGGTAGACATCGTTGGAATGGGGAGAATGTTGCGCAGCAGGAAATGCGACAGCGCCGGGATCAGGATCAGCGCACCGAGCATGTTCCAGAGGAACATGAAGGTCAGCAGGATGCCCATGTCGGCCTGGAACTTGATCGGCGACCAGGCCCAGCACACCACGCCCGCCGCCAGGGTGATGCCGACCAGCCCCACCACGCGGCCGGTGAAGGACACCGCGTTGCGGTAAGCCTGGGCCAATGGCAGGCCCTGGCGCTGGTAATGCAGCTGCACACTGAGCAAATACAAGGCGTAATCGACGCCGATCCCCACCCCCAGTGCGATCACCGGCAACGTCGCCACCTTCACGCCAATCCCCATGATCACCATCAACGCCTCGCACAGGATCGAGGTCAGCACCAGCGGCAGCAGAGCCACCAGCGTGGCACGCCAGCTGCGGAAGGTAATCAGGCAAAACAGCGTCACCGCCGCATACACGTAAAGCAGCATCGTGTGGTTGGCTTCACGCACCACGATGTTGGTGGCGGCTTCAATGCCGGCGGTGCCAGCGGCCAGCAGAAACTGGCGATCGGCCGTGCTGTTGTCCTTGGCGAACTTGTCCGCGATGGCCACCACGGCGTCCAGCGTCTGGGCTTTGTGGTCCTTGAGAAAGGCAATGACCGGCATCACCGAACAGTCGGTATTGAACAGTTCCGGCGCGTTGACCGAGGCCTGTTGTGCCGCGTAGTTCAGCACGTTCTGATTGCGCTGGATGCTGTTGAGCTTGGGGTTGCCTTCGAACGAACCGGCGGTGATCTGGCGCACGGCATTGACCAGCGATGAAGTCGCTTGCACGCCCGGATACTGCTGCAGTTCCCAGGCCAGACGATCGGCCAGGATCAGTGTCTGGTAGTTAAGGCAGCCTTCAGGCGGCGTCTTGATCATCACCGCGAACAGGTCGCTGGATAGCGCATAGTGGCTGGTGATGTAGGCGTTATCACGGTTGTAACGCGAGTCCGCGCGCAGCTCCGGGGCGCCACTGTCGAGGTCACCGATTTGCAATTGCTGGCTGACCATGAAGCCCGCAATGCCCAACGCCACGGCCCCGAGCACGATGCCCGTGGCCCACTTGCGCGTGGTGAAGCGGTCGAGAAAATCCCAGAGCTTGCCGAAGCCTCGGCTCTGCGCCGCGCGAGTGTCGATCTTCAGCGCCCGTTCAGCCGCCTTCGCCCCGACACCGATGTACGACAGCGCCACCGGCATCAGCAATAGCGAGGTGAAGATCAATACGGCGACGCCGATGCTGGCGGTGATCGCCAGGTCCTGGATCACCGGAATGTCGATCAGCATCAACACCGCAAAGCCCACCGCATCCGCCAGCAAGGCCGTGCCCCCCGCGATAAACAGACGCCGGAAGGTGTACCGCGCCGCCACCAGTTTATGGGTGCCACGGGCGATGTCCTGCATGATGCCGTTCATTTTCTGTGCCGCGTGGGACACACCGATCGCGAAGATCAGGAACGGCACCAGCACCGAATACGGATCGATGGCATACCCCAGCCAGGCGACGATGCCCAGTTGCCAGACCACCGCCGTCAGCGAACAGACAATCACCAGCAGCGTGCTGCGCAGGCAACGGGTGTAGAGGTAAATGATGACGAGCGAGGTCACCACCGCCAGGCCGAAAAACATCATCACCTGGATCAGGCCATCGATCAGGTCGCCGATCAGCTTGGCGAAACCGATCACGCGGACCTTGTACTTGCCCTTGCCCTCCTCCCCGGCCTTGCGTGCCTGGCTGTCACCGGCAAACTCGATCTTGTCGCGCAGTTGCGTTTCGAGCCGCTGCGCGAAGGCGTAGTAATCGATGCCTTGACCGGTGGCCGAAGCCTTGTCCAGCAACGGCACAATCAACATGCTCGATTTGAAATCGCTGGCCACCAGGCTGCCGACGATGCCGGCGCGATTGATATTCTGGCGCAACTGGTCGATGTCTTCGGGCGAGCCGCGGTATGCATCGGGCATCACCGGGCCACCTTGGAAGCCCTCCTCGGTCACTTCGTTCCAGCGCACCGCCGGGCTCCACAACGACTTCATCCAGGCCCGGTCAACGCCTTCGGAGAGAAACAAGTCGTCGTTGACCTGCTTGAGTACGGTCAGGTAATCCGGGTCGAAAATATCGCCTTGGGTGTTCTCCACCACCACCCGCACCGAACTGCCCAGGCCACGCAGTGATTTACGGTTCTCCAGAAAATTCTGGATGTAGGGCTGGCTCTGCGGAATCATCTTCTCGAAGCTGGGGCGCAGCTCCAGGCGGGTGGCCGCCATATAGCCCAGCAGCAGCGTGACCAGGGTCATGCACAGCATGAACAGCGGACGGTAATTGAAGACCCAGCGCTCCAGCCGGTTGCCCGAGCGCCGATCGAAGTCACGCATGTGGCGGATCACCGGCATGGTGTCTTGCTTGAGGTTGCCCATGTCAGGGTACTCGCTCTAATGAATCCAGTTCTTATTTGACGTTCAGTGCGCGGGCACCACGGCTGCCGACCAACACCAGCGTGCCGTCGGAGGTGCTGATGGCGCCGGCTGACGGGGCCGGATTTTGCTGAGGTATTGACGTCAGTCGCGAATCGCCTGCATCAACCAGCATTTGTCCTGCCTGGCTAAACAACAGGTAGCGACCCTTGGCGTCCACCGTGGCGGCCGTGATGCTGACCTGCAGACCGGTGTTGAGCGCGGCCCAGCTCGCGCCACCGTCAACGCTGCGGAACACATGCCCGCGCAGGCCGTAGACCAACACTTCGCCAGGCTTGCCGATCACCCCGAAAAAGCTGCCCTGATACGGCGAATCGAGCGCCACGAAACGCTGCGCGGATTCATTCCACTTGAGCAGCAGCCCTTGTTCGCCAACGATGTAAAGCGCATCGCCGGTGGACGCGATGGCATTGAGGTGCAGGCTTTGCGGGTTATCGGTGCGGTCCTGGAACGGTGTCCAGTGCTGGCCGCCGTCGTCGGTGCGCAAAATCAGGTTGAATGCGCCGACCACGTAACCGGTTTTTTCATTGGCGAACCACACGTCGAGCAGCGGCTTATCGGCGCCCTCTTCGATCAGCCGCTGGCCCTCCTCGACGCGGGTGGCCCATTGTTCATTGGCCGGTTCGGCACTGGCCAACGCACCGTAGTGTTTGACCAGCAAGGCGCCGATCTGGCGACCGTCCAGTTGTTTGTTCCATGTCCGGCCGGCATCACTGGTGTGCAACACCACACCGTCATTGCCGACCGCCCAACCTTGCGCCGCCGTGGGAAAACTCACGGCATTGAGGTCGGCACTGACCGGCACGGCAGCCTGCTGCCAGTCTTTGCCGCCATCATCGGAATAGAGAATGTGGCCACGCTGTCCGACAGCAACCAGACGTGCCCCGGCGCGGGCCACGCCCAGCAACGGACTGCGCACTGCCAGGGCGCTGGTCTTGGCCGGCAAGTCCAGCACGTCGATGTAGCTGGCTGCCTGGGTGAAGCCGTGCAACAGGGCAAGGGCCATGCCCAGCGCCAACTGCCGGTACTTTTTGTACGAACACATACGGCGTCCTCATGAAAAAGCTGCGCCGGGAGCACATCGTGTGCAACCCGGCGTTGAAACACGGCGCTTTAGCGAATGCCGGCCCCCGCCAGGGACTCCGGCGACCATTGCGCCTTCGACAGGGAGTCGATGTAACGGATGCCGCCGTACGGGCCCACCACGCCGTTGATGTTGTAGGAGCCGCCGACCAGGTCGTAGATCATGAACGGCGTGGAGTCCGGCACCTGCTTGTCATAGCTCTGGCTGAGGAACGCGAAGGAACCACGGTAGAGCTGACCACGGGCGTCGTATTGGTCAGAGGCCAGCGCGGCCCAGCTGTCTTCATCGAGGTAGAAGCGACGCTTCTGGTAGACGTGACGCGCCCCCGGCTTGAGGTTTCCCTCCACAACCCACACGCGGTGTTTCTCCCAGCGCACAAAGTCCGGCGACAGGTGATTGGGGGTGGTCAGGCTTTTCGGATCCTGGGCGTAGGTCAGTTTGTAGGTGTTGTATGGCACGATCATTTCTTGCTTGCCGACCAGCTTCCAGTCGTAGCGATCCAGTGCGCCGTTGAACACGAACACATCATCGTAAGTGCCCGCACCCGCGGTTCCCGGATTTGGCGTGTCGTAGGCCAGGTTCGGCGCCAGTTTGACGCGACGCTGGCCCGGCAAGTATTGCCAGGCGCGGCGTGGCTGAGCCAGCGGGTTGGCGGCGTCCTTGAGCATGATCGCCTCGCCGGCACGACGTGCCGGGCCGGTGTAATACAGCTTCATCTGGTAGTACACGTCGGCGCTGCTGATGGGCTGCGCCATGTTTTCGTAGATCGGGTAGGTAATGAACGCCTGCCCCGTGGTGGCCAGGCTTGGCACACCGGCCGAATCGACGTTCCAGGAATCGTACTTGGAGTTGATGTTGACGCCCTGGTAACGCAGCAGGAAATTCCACATCGCCTCGCTGCCCGATTGCGGAATCGGAAACGGTACGCCGGGCAAGACGTTGTCGATGGCCAATCCGCCCTCAAGGGATTTGGCGCCATTGGCGTTCTTCAGGCTGTTGTCCAATACCGGTTGCGGCAAAGCCACGGTGCGATGGGTCGGATAGACATCGACGCGGTAGCTGGGGAAACGCTTGGCCAGTTCTACCGTGGTGGCGCTGAGCAGGTTCTTGTACTGATCGACGTTTTTGCCATTGATGACCAGCAGCGGTTTTTCATTGGCAAAAGGGTCCGGGCGCATGCTGTCGCCCGCTTTGAAGCTGGCCGGAGCCGTGGTCAGTCCGCCGGCGTAGGCGGGAATGGAGCCGTCGGCGTTGGCGGCTTTTTCAGCGCCGATCAGGGTCAGGCTGCTCCCGAGTTTGGCCGCGTCCTGCGCCGACACGGCGGCTTGAACTTGAGCGGCAACGGCCAGGGCCAATGAAGCGGCGAGCAGAGTTTGCACGAATTTCATGGGATCAATCTCCTGCTTAGTGTTTAAGCATTGGGTGAATCAGAAGGTGGTTTTCAGCGTCAGGTACAGGGCGCCACGGTCTTCGGTGGTCGCACCGCCACCCGAGAAGGCTGAATAGCCACCGGCAAAGCACGCATAGTTTTCGTTACCGCTGAAGGCGTTCGGCGTGGAGCCGTCGCCACTGCCGGCGTTGGCCGCGCCGGTGCTGTTGCCGCTGACGTTGCACTTGTCAGCCTTGCCGAAAGAGTCGACGTACTTGAGGTCGACGAAGTACTTGTTGTAGATCGCCGCACCGACGCCCAACGCATAGTTGCCGGTGTCTTTCGCGCCACCGCCCGAGACCGGTGAAACGCCGTCGAGGCCGACGTTGACGGACATCGGCATGCTCATGTCGACGCCGGGGAACACCTGGTACCAGGTCGGCGTGAAGTTGACCGCGATGCCCCAGTTGTCACGAGTCGGCGCGTCGACACCGCGGTAAGTGCTCTTGCCCTTGTAGAGCGCGGCGTTCTTGTCATCGAGCTTGAGCAGGTTGCTGTAATACAGCTCACCAAGCAGGACGGCCGAGTCGAACACCGGCGTCTTGGGCAAGGTCATCAGGCCGTTGAGTGTCCAGTGCAAGGTGTCGCCGGTGGCGCTCATGCTGTCGCCATCGTGCGGGGTGTCGTAGATGACGCCGGTGGCCGCCGTGCGCGGTGGCAGCAAGCCAAGGCCTTGACCGAGCCCCAATGGGCTGTTGCTGCTGACGATCGCCGGGATACTGGCCAGCGGCATGTTGTGGCGGATGTTCAGGTCGCTGCCGACACTGACGCCGCCGATGTCCTTGGACAGGCTCAGGCCGAAGATGTCGATCTTGTCCGAATACGCCAATTGATAAGTAGCGGTGCTCAACGAGTTCAGGGTGTTGACCACCGCCGGCACCTGGCCCGCTGGCCGCGTGCCGTTGGGGTTGGCCGAGGTCAGTCCACGGGCGTCGAGCCAGGCTTGCGGCAAGATGTCCGAGGTCTGGCGGTAGTAGACGCCGAGCGTGCCGTCGAGCCAGGCGGGCGACCACTTGGCCATGACGCCCCAATCGCCTGAATTGCGTGGGGTCAGGTCATCGCCACGGCGTACGTTGGTCAATGCGTTGCACGGCGCCAGGCCGCACCCCAACGGGCTGCCAGGGGTGATCGAGTTGGTGTTGCCGAGCAGGAACGACTGCGCGCCGAAGCCCACGAGGTCGGAACCGCCGTAATAAGTACCTGCCTCCGGCAGGCGTGCGGCGTCCCAATCAAGGAAATACTGGGCTCCGACGGTCAATTCGGGGTTGATGGTGAAGGTCATCGACACCTGGTTGCGCGGGACGAACAGCTCCTTGGCCTCGGTGCCGGGGGACGCTGCCAGTTTGGCCAGGTCCAGACCGGACTGGCCGTAGCTGATCGAATGCACCGGGTTGAGGATGGTCTCACCCCAAAATACGTTGTGTTGCCCGGCCTTGACGCTGAACAGCGACTCCTCCCCTACTTCGGTGCTGTAGAACACGAAGGCATCGAGGATTTCCCCGGAAGGACCGTTGTAGTAGCGCTGGGCGTAGTGGCTGAGATGCGGGCTGCCATTGCCGACATTGTCGCCAGTCACCGCCGCCAGGCGCGGGTCATTGGCGACCAGCCCGGAGGTGTCGCCATTGCCGTTGACGAACGGGTTGGAATTGGAACCGGTGTTCTCATAGGCCTTGTCGTACCAGCTGGCGGCACTGACGCGAGCGCCCATGTGGTCCTTGTAGACCACGTCCATCTCGGTCAGCAGGTCGACCCGGTTGGTGATGTTGGTGCCGGCCCTGCGAAAGTTGTAGTCACCGTCATTGTTGTTCGGCGTCCCGAGCATGCGCTTGTCGGCGTTCTCGGTGCGCACCCCATAGTTGTACTTGACGGTGTTATCAAAACGCACGGCCCAGTCGGGGTTGCCGGTGTCCAGCTCGACGGCGTGGGCGACTGGCATCGATGCCGCCAGAATTGCTAGCGTCAGCAGACTGCGAGGTGAAGGAAGTGTGTGGCCGTGACTCTTATTGTTATGCATTACGGTGTCTCCGCCATGTTGTACTTGTTTTTAAGCGCAGCTTTCCTTGCACAGGCCCAGGTGAAAGGGCTTGCGTTGTGTTCACGCGTTAGAGCAATTGCCGGACGTGTGCCGACCGGCCAGGTGCCTGACTAACGATCCAGTTCCAGAATGAGTGCCTCGGCTTGCGGCCAATGGCCAAAACCCGAGGCAGGATTGAGGTGGCCGACCTCGCCGAGATTGACCACTTCGCTGCCCCAGTTGCGGGCCATGCAGGTAACGGCTTCGAGGCTGCCCAGGTGATCATTGCTGCTGGCCGCGACGATGCTGGGAAAGGGCAGCGCGCCGGCAGGCAGTGGAGCCCAGCCATGGGTTCGCAGGGTTTCAGGGGATGGATAACCCGACGGCCAGGTGGCATCGAGGTCAGGTGGAGCTGCCAGCAGCGCGCCTTTGATCGGGGCGCTGTGCTGAGCCGAGCCATGCAGAGCAGCGCCATGCAGAGCAGCCCAATGCGCGACCATCAACACACCGGCGCTGTGGGCGACGAGAATCACCGGCCCGTCGATCTGCGCAAGTTCATGCTGGATCGCCCGGACCCGGGCCGCGCAGTCGAGCTTGTCGGTTTCCAGTGGCGGGACGCTGCGCACATTGCTCAGCCGGGCCTCCAGCAGCGTTTGCCAGTGCTCGGCAACATGGTCGCGTAGACCCGGTACGATCAGAACGGTTGCGGCAGTTTGCAGTTTGTCCACTTCAACACCTTCGCCTTCACGGTGGCTCGACTGGCTGTTTCGCCAGAATCTTTTTGTTGGTCCGACATTAAAGAGCCCGCCACCCCTGCGCTTTTCATTTGACGACAGCGACTTTTCTTTTGATGACAGCGAAACGCCCCCGGATTGACGGTCGTGGGGAAGGCAAAAAGGCGGCTTCAAAAACTTTTCATTTCGTGGTGTGCTGGCTATAGTCGCCCCGCTGATTTCCACCGGGACCACGCCAGGAAAGACCTTTGCATGCCAAAGCTTGTTCGCGCCGCCGTCTTGACCAACTACCTGGAAGTGGCCCACTACCTGGGGCTCAATCCGCACGATTTATTGGCGAACGTCGGCCTGAGCAAGGCCCGACTGCAAGCCCCCGAGCAACGTATCCCGATCGATTCGGCCGTACGTCTGCTGGAGGATTCGGCCGCCGCCACTGGCTGTCAGACCTTCGGCCTGAGCATGGCCGAGTCGCGTCAGCTTTCGGATTTTGGCGTCGTCAGTCTGCTGCTCACCCATCAGCGCACGCTGCGTGATGCGTTGCAGGTACTGGTGCATTACCGGCACCTGATGAACGACTCGCTGGCGATCTTCGTTGAGGAAGCCGGCAAGATGGTGATCATTCGCGAGGAAGTGGTGACCGAGTCGCCAATGCCCTGTCGCCAGGCAAACGAACTGGCGATCGGCGTGATGTTCCGGCTTTGCGCCGCCCTGCTCGGCGCGCACTGGCACCCTTACAGCGTCAACTTCACGCACCAGCCTCCCGACAACCTGCAACTGCATCGCCGCCTGTTCGGCTGCAACCTGGAGTTCGGCAGCGAGTTCAACGGCATTGTCTGCCCCGATGCCAGCCTCGACATGACCAATCCGCATGCCGACCCGGCCATGGCGCGTTATGCCCAGCGCTATCTCGATTCGCTGCAGAGCCACGAAGGGCCGTCGATCCTGTTCGAAGTGCGCAAGGCCATTTACCTGCTGCTGCCCATGGGCCGCGCCACCATCGAACAGATCGCCCAGACCCAGGGCATGAACGTGCGCACCCTGCAACGCCGCCTGAAAGACGATGGCTGCGCCTTCAACGATCTGATCAACGAAGTGCGCCGTGACCTGGTGCTGCGTTACCTGGAGAACCCGAATTACTCGCTGGGCCGCATCGCCGATATGCTGGGCTATTCCATGGCGAGCTCGTTCACCCGCTGGTTCATCTCCCAGTTCGGCATGCCGCCGGCCACCTGGCGCAGCACGCAAAAAACCGACCTCCCCGGTCCGAAAAAACCTGAATCACACGTCTGATTTGATCGTTCCCACGCTCTGCGTGGGAATGCAGCCCGGGACGCTTTGCGTCCCATTGGAACGCGGAGCGTCCCTTGAGGCATTCCCACGCAGAGCGTGGGAACGATCTATAGATCTAAAAAAAACGGCGACTGTTGGTACAGTCGCCGCAAAAAAACCGGTGCTTTTGACCCCGGTCGAGTGCCGCAGTACGTCGGAGTGAACGTAATGCGGCGGCTGTGTTACATCCCCCAGCGCAGCAACAGCAGCACCAGAACAACCAGGAACACGGTCTCCCCCACCATCAACAGAATGGGTTTGATGCCCACGGAAGCAAGCTCCTTGAGCCGGGTTTTCATGCCCAGGGCACTGATGGAAACCACCAGGCACCAGCGCGACAGTTCGTTGACCGAACCCTGCACCACCGGGGCTATCCAGCCCGTGCTGTTGATACAGGCCAGCATCAGAAAACCGACCGCGAACCACGGCAACAGCGGCGGCCGTTTGCCTGTGGGGTCGGCGCCTTGCAGGCGGGTGATCATGGCGGCGCTGACGATCACCGGCAGCAACATGGCCACGCGCATCAACTTGACCACCGTCGCCGTATCGCCCGTTTCGGTGGACATGCTGTAGCCGGCGCCCACGACCTGGGCAACATCGTGGATGGTCGCCCCCAGAAACACACCTGCCACCTGAGGCGACAACGACAGCCAGTTGGCAATCATCGGATAGACGATCATTGCCAGGGTCGATAGCGCCGACACCCCAATCACCGTGAACAGCGTGGCCCGCTCTTTCTGCGGATGATTGGGCAATGCAGCGGCCAGCGCCAACGCCGCTGAAGCGCCGCAAATCGCCGTGGCACCGCCAGTGAGCATGCCGAACAGACGCTGAAACCCCAGCGCCTTGGCCGCGATCACCGAGACGCCGATGGTCACAACCACCAGAATCACCACCAGGGCTACCGGTTTCCACCCCAGCGCCACCATCTGCTCCAGGGTAATGCGCATCCCCAACAGCGCCACGCCAATGCGCAATACGCTACGGGCAGTGAATTCAATGCCGGCCTTGCACGCGCCATCCGCCGCCAGGAAGTTGAGCGCCATGCCCAGCAACAAGGCGAACAGCATCACTGGCGCGCCGTAATGCTCGGACAAAAAGGAAGCTGCCGCCGCGACGATCAGGCTGACGATGAACCCAGGCGCCAATTCGCGCGTTCGGCTGTTGATTCGGGTGAGAGCAATGGCGCTCATGGCGCGGACTCCTGAGGAACGATGACGATAAAGGCCTGGCCGTCGATTACCTCGACCGGGTAATTGGCGACTTTGAGTGTGTTGGAATTGAGCAAGTAGCCGCTGGCCAGATCAAAGCGCAATCCATGGGCGCAGCACTGAATCAGTCGTCCATCGAGGCGCCCGCCACAGAGCGAGGCGCCCTGGTGCGGGCAACTGTCGTCGATGGCGAACAACTGCCCGTCGACGTTGAACAACGCCAGACTTTTTTCTTCGAATTCGAACAGCGCACGGGCGCCGACCTGCGGGTGTTTGCCGGCAGGAACGGGAATACGCCTGATCATGCCGGTTGCCGCTCGCGATCACGTTCCTTGAGCGCTTCGTTCATGGCCCCGAGCAGCACCTGAGCGGGTTGTGCACCAACCACGGTCACGCGTCCGTCGAACTGAAAGCCCGGCACCCCACTGGTCGCGCCGGGGAATCCGTCGAAAGGCGTGCCGTCACCCTTCAGGCACTCGAGCACCCTGTCCGTATCGATACCGCACGAGCGGGCAATGGCGAGCAACGTTTCACGGCAACCGAGGTTTTCGCCTTTGCGGAAATAAGCGGCGAACAGCCGTTCGAGCAACATTTCACGCTGGATAGCATTGCCCAGCGCGCTGGCACGTTCGAACAAGCGATGGGCGTCAGCGGTGTTGGGCATCGTCGCGATGCGGCCGAGGTCGATGGCCAGTCCAACCTCACGGGCAGCCTGCTGTACCTGAGCCTGGCGCGTGGTCACCGCGTGGGCATTCCCCAGACGCTTGCGATAGAAATCAGCAAAGGGTTCACCCTCTACCGGCAACTGGGGCAGTAACTGCACCCCATGCCACGCGGTGGTGATCTGCACATCCGGATGGCGACTGCGAAACTGTACCTGCGCATGCTCCAGTTGGCGCTTGCCGATCAGACACCAGGGGCAGATGAAATCGAAAAACACATCAATCTGTAAACGACGACTCACAACTTCACCTCGCACGCCGCTGTGCCCGGCACGTCACTGACGCGCTCATCCCTCAACCGAGCGATGTCTTTGTGGTAATGGCACATGGCATAAAAGAACACGCCCGCCGCCAGCACACTGACGAGAGGCACCATTTGGAAAGCGGCGTGCAGACCGATCAAATCGGACACGCGACCGGTGATGAACGGCCCCGGCGCCAGGCCCAGCATGTTGTTGGCCAGGGTCAAGGTCGCGAACGCCGTGCCGTGCACCGAGTAATGGGTCAGGTTGGCAACCATTGCCCCGGCGGGGCCGGTAGTGCCTGCCGCGATCAGCATGCCCAGACAGATCAGCGACAATTGCACGGGGCCAGGCGGCAGCGCGAACGCCACCGACAACAGCATGCAACTGCCCAGGCAATAAGCGATGGCCAGGGCCACCTTGCGCTCCGGCGAATGGCGACACAGGCGGTCACTGAGCATGCCGCACAGGATCATCCCCACGCCGCTGCACAACACGATGATTGCCGCCATGCCTCCGGCTTTGTCCGTGCCCATGTCGTAGTAACGGTTCAGGTAACTGGGCATCCACACAATCACCGTGCCGCCGACGAATAACTGCAAGCCGCTGCCAACATAGGTGGCGATCACCGAGCGGCTGGAAAACAATGTGCGCAACGGGTGTTTGATCTTGGCCGAGGCCTTGTTGATCGCGTTGGTCGCACGCTGCGGCGCGATGCGCGCTTCTTTGACGATGATCGGGTAAAGCACCGCCAGCAGCAGACCGAACAGCGACATGCCGGCAAACGACCAGCGCCAGCCCAGCTTGGCCGCTATTGCACCGCCCAGGGCCATGCCCAGGACCGATCCGAACATGCCACCCGCCATGAACGCACTGCTCAACGTTGCGCGCATGTGTTTGGGAAAGACTGAAATCACCACCGCGATGCCAACGCTGCCATACGCGGCCTCGCCGACGCCCACCATGAAACGGGCAATGAACATCTGCGGATAGTCCTGCGCCAACGCGCAGCCCAGTGTGGCCAGACTCCACAGCAACGCCATCAAAGCCAGGCTTTTGACCCGGCCGAAGCGATCAGCCATCAACGACAGCGGAAACGTCAGCAGCCCGACCATCAACGCTACAATGCCGCTGAGCAAGCCGAGCTGGCCGTCGCTCAGGGCCCACTCGCCCTTGAGCATCGGGAACACCGCGTTCAGCACCTGGCGCGACATGTAATCGGAAATCAACAGGCCGAACGTCAGGGCGAAGACGATCCAGGCGTATGGCCGCGCAACGCTGACAGCAACGTCATCATCGTCTGCGGCGATTGGGTGAAAGGCCATGAAGCCTCCTCGAAACGTTGTTTTTGTTGTTATCGAGCGTTGTGCAATGCAATGGACGGGAGGCCATCGCCCCCCGCCTTTGCTGCCGGTCAACCGCGTTGCGGAACACCTTTTTGCCCAGCCTTGCGGTTGGGGGCCATGCCATTGGCCAACAGGGTTGCTTCGATGCTCGGGTACTGCACGCCGATGCGGTAAATCTCACGGGCTTCTTTGCCGGTGGCGATCTCGCGCCCCAGTTCATGGGCGACGCGCACGGTTTGCTCGATCTGCTGCACCGAGCTGAACCGCTTGCCCTTGTGATCAATAATAGTGTCTTCAATGCCCACACGCGGGTGCAGCCCCATGGCCAGGGCCATGGCGTTGAACGGCAGCACGTTCTTGAGCAGCGATTCAGCGGTCAGCGTGCAGCCATCCGGCGCCCGATGGATGAAGTTGAAGAAGTTGAACGGGTTCGGACCATCGAAGCCGCCGCCGATGCCGATCCAGGTCAGGTTCAGCGGCCCCATGTAGACGCCTTTGCGCACCAGGCGCTCAAGGGTCTCCATGGCGTGCATGCCGGTCAGCTGGAAGTGCGGCTGAATGCCGTTATCCATCAGGCGCTTGAGGTGCTCGGCAACCCAGGCCGGGCCGGCCGGCACGGTCATTTCGCTGTAGGCGGCTTGATAGGCCGGGTTGGCCAGGGATGTGCCTTCCAGGTATTCCGGGTACAGCAATTCCATGATGTTCATCTGGGTGGTGTTGATCGCCACCGTGACCTGATCCGGCTTGGGCGTCAGTTCCGCGAGCATGTGGCGAGTATCGTCGGACAGCCATTTGGCCGCTTCGCCATCGCTTTCCGGGGCAAAGGAAATCGAGCCACCGACCTGAATGATCATGTCCGGCACGGCTTCACGCACACCGGCGATCAGCTCGTTGAACTTGGACAGGCGCTTGGAGCCTTTGCCATCCAGTTCACGCACGTGCAGGTGCAACACGGTGGCGCCGGCTTCGTAGCAATCGACCGCCTTCTGCACTTGCTCATCCATGGTCAGCGGGATGTCTTCGGGAAAGTCTTCAGGCATCCATTCCGGGCCGTACGGGGCCACGGTGATGACCACCTTTTCCATGTTTTCCGGGTGCAGGGAATCGTCGAAGAATTGCATGAGTTACTCCTGTTTTTATGATTGTCCGCCCAGCCGGGATCGGGCCCGGTGGGCGCAGTGATGAGTGCGAATGCAGTGACGGTCGATCAGTAAGTCTTGTCGCCGATGATCCCGGCGCGTTCCATCTTGCGGTGGCACGGCGGGTAATCCATGACGGCGTAATGTTGCGTGCTGCGGTTGTCCCAGATGGCAATACTGTTGGGCTTCCAGCGCCAGCGCACTTGATACTCGGGGATGTACGCCTGGCTGATCAGGTAGCGCAACAGCTCGCTGGCGCCGGGGTTGGCGTCCTGGCCGAAACGCACCCTGTCGGGGGTGTGGTAGTTGCTGAAATGGGTGGTGAAGGCGTTGACGAACAGCACCTTCTCGTCGGTTTCCGGATGGGTGCGCACCACCGGGTGTTCGGCATCCGGGTACAGGGCCTTGAGCGCCAGGCGTTTTTCCATCGGCATGGCCGCACCGAAACTGGCCTCGATGCTGTGCCGGGCACGCAGGTCGGCGATTTTGATCTTCACGTCATCGGGCAGATTTTCGTAGGCCTCGACCATATTCGCCCACATGGTGTCGCCCCCCACCGGAGGACATTCGACGCAACGCAGCACACAGCCCATCGGCGGCGCGTCACGCCAGGTGGCGTCGGTGTGCCAGGCGTTTTCGTAGCGATCCATCGGTTGGTCGGGCTTTTTATAGATCTGCACCAGCCCCGGATGATCCGGGTCACTGCCGGCCACCGGATGGTCCTCCAGTTCGCCGAACCGACGGGCGAATGCCACGTGCTCGGCACGGCTGATGTCCTGATCGCGCAAGAACACCACCCGGTGCGTCAGCAACTGGGCGCGGATCTCGGCAAAAAGACCGTCGTCATGGATGGCGTCGGCAAGGTTGACGCCAATCAGTTCCGCGCCAATGTTGCTGGTCAGTTGTTCGACTTTCATGGCAGCAGGCTCCCTTAAATGACGAAAATCGACGAGCCGGTGGTCTTGCGTGATTCCAGATCACGGTGCGCCTGTACGGCATCCTGCAAGGCGTAATGCTGGTTGATCTCGATCTTGATTCGACCGTTGCCGACGTGGTCGAACAGCTCGCCGGCCAGGGCGGCTTTTTCCGCAGGGTCGGCGATGTAGTCGACCAGCGCCGGACGCGTCAGAAACAGCGAGCCTTTCATTGCCAGCAAGACCGGATCAAAGGCCGGGATCGGGCCGGAGGCGGTGCCGACGCAGACCATCAGGCCCCGGCGTTTGAGTGAGTCGAGCGAGCCCATGAAGGTGTTCTTGCCAACGCTGTCGAACACCACGTTGACGCCGACGCCGTCAGTCAGCTCGCGAACGCGCCCGGCAACGTCCTCGTGGCTGTAGTTGATGACGTGGTCACAGCCATGCGCCTTGGCGATTTCAGCTTTGGCTTGGGTGGACACCGTGCCAATGACTGTCAGCCCCAGCAGCTTGGCCCACTGCGAAACGATCAGGCCGACGCCCCCGGCGGCGGCGTGCAACAGGACCGTGTCGCCGGCCTTGAAGGCGTGGATGCGTCGCATCAGGTAGGCCGAGGTCAGCCCGCGCATGGTCATGGCGGCGGCGGTTTCGAAACTGATGGTTTCGGGCAATTTGATCAATGCCGAGGCCGGGATCAGGCGCTCGGTGCTGTAGGCGCCCAGGGTGTTGAGGAATCCGGTATAGGTGACGCGATCGCCGACTTCAAACTGGGTCACGCCTTCGCCGACCGCCTGGACCACACCGGAGGCTTCGACGCCCATGCCGTTTGCCAGCGGGATCGGGTAGGTGCCATTGCGGAAGTAGGTGTCGGCGTAGTTGAGTCCGACAGCCACTTGCCGGAGACGAACCTGGCCCGGGCCTGGGTCGCCGACCTCGACGTCTTCATAGCGCAGGACGTCGGGACCACCTGTTTCGTAGAAGCGTACGGCTTTGGCCATGCCTTTTATTCTCCAATCTGCATTTTTATTAGCGTAATGCGCCGATTTGCGTTGATTGGACTGTAGGCCGCGGGCTTATGAATCGCTTCTCATCAGACGACAATGACTTTTCATTTCATGACAAAGGGGGGGCTTGGTTTCGGGCTGGTGCTTTTTGGGTTGGGGTTGGGTACATATCCGTTTTTGCGGTAACGGCGGCTTAGGGTTCCGCCCTGACGGCGGGTCACTTTGGAAAAGCCCCAAAGTAACCAAAGGGCTCTTGCCCCTGACGTTCGGTGCCTCGCTAAGGCTCGGCATGCCCTCGCTCCGGTCCTGCTCCGTGGGCCCGCCGCCATCGGCCATCCATGGCCGGGGGCGGCTACCGCGGCATCCATGCCGGGTTGCCCACTGCGCAGAACCTGCGCTCGGCCTCTCGAGGGGGCGTGCAGTGCCAAAGCAAAGCGAGGCGGCCTACGGGCCGACCTGTTTGCTCAACGCTTACGCGTCCTGATCCTGACCCTGATCGTTCCCACGCTCCGCGTGGGAATGCATCCCGTGACGCTCCGCGTCACCTTGCGCAAGACTCAAGCCTGGTGTCGACAGCGGAACGCAGAGCGTCCCCGGCGGCATTCCCACGCGGAGCATGGGAACGATCAACAGCAACAGCAACAGCAACAGCAACAGCAACAGCAACAGCAACAGCAACAGCATCGCGAGCAGGCTCACTCCTACATGAAGCAAATCGGCGCGCAGCTTTTGCTCCTCACCACTCTTCAGGCCGAGCGTTAGCTCGCCTTGCGCTTTTGATCTTGATCTTGATCTGCCCCGTCGGGAGGCCGATCGCAGGTTCTGCGTAGTGGGCAACCCGGCATGGATGCCGGGTTAGCCGCCCCCGGCCATGGATGGCCGATGGCGGCGGGCCCACGGAGCAGGACCGGAGTGAGGGGATGCCGAGCCTAGGCGAGGCACCGGACGTCAGGGGCGCAAGCGTTTGGTTACTTGGCGTCGGGCCGCGCAGGCTTTTCAAAGTGACCCGCCGTCAGGGCGGAACCAATAGCCGCCGTTACCGCAGAAACGGATATGCCCCCATCCCAAAACATTCTTAAGTGAACAGCATTACCTCAGGCAACCCCGACTTCCACCAAGCTACCATTCAACCGCACCGGCCAGACACGCAAGCGCTGTTGCGGATACTCCAGACAACTGCCGTCCTCCAAACGGAAATGCTGCTTGTAGATCGGCGATGCGACAACCATCTCGCCCTTGATATTGCCCACCAGCCCGCGACCGATGACGTTCGCCCCGGATTGCGGATCATGGTTGTCAATGGCGTAAAGAGTCCGCCCCTCAGCGCCCGGCAGGTAGAACAGTGCCACCTGCGCTCCGTCGAGCCAGACCACCACACCGGAGTGACTGACCAGATCCCGGTGCTCGCACACGGATTGCCAGACCTCGGCACTTTCCAGGGACGCTAAACGTTGTGCTGTGGACTGGCTCATCAGACGGTTTCCTCAATGACAGGGATAAGGTTGAGTTCAGCCGCCATGATCGGGCGACGTTGACCGCGTTCCTGGACAAAGTGGATGTCCGGGTCCGGGCGTTTATCGTTGACGAAGGTACGGAAGCGTTTGAGTTTTTCCGGGTCCTTGAGGGCGTTGGCCCATTCGCATTCATAGCGATTGACCACCAACTGCATCTGCGATTCGAGCTCTTCGCCCAGCCCAAGGCTATCGTTGATGATCACGTCCTTGAGGTAATCGAGGCCGCCTTCCAGGCTTTCGCGCCACACCGAGGTGCGCTGCAATTTGTCGGCGGTGCGGATGTAGAACATCAGGAAACGGTCGATGTACCGGATCAGGGTTTCATCGTCCAGGTCGGTGGCGAACAGCTCGGCGTGGCGCGGGCGCATGCCGCCGTTGCCGGCGATGTACAGGTTCCAGCCTTTCTCGGTGGCGATGACGCCGACGTCTTTGCTCTGGGCTTCGGCGCACTCGCGGGTGCAACCGGACACCGCGAACTTGAGCTTGTGTGGCGAACGCAAACCCTTGTAGCGATCCTCGATGGCCAAGGCCATCTTGACGCTGTCCTGTACGCCGTAACGGCACCAGGTGCTGCCCACGCACGACTTCACAGTGCGGGTCGATTTGCCATAGGCATGCCCGGTTTCGAAACCGGCTTCAATCAGCTCGGCCCAGATGTCCGGCAACTCGTGCAATTGCGCGCCGAACAGGTCGATGCGCTGGCCGCCGGTGATCTTGGTGTAGAGGTCGTATTTCTTCGCGACCACGCCAATGGCGATCAATTTGTCGGCGGTAATTTCGCCGCCGGGGATGCGCGGCACCACCGAATAGGTGCCGTTTTTCTGCATGTTGGCCATGAAGGTATCGTTGGTGTCCTGCAACGGCACCAGGGAGGCGTCCATGATCGGCTGGTTCCAGCACGAAGCCAGAATCGAACCCACTGCCGGTTTGCACACGTCGCAACCGGTGTGGCCACGGCCATGTTTGGCCAACAGTTCTTCGAAGGTGATTACCCCTTCCACCCGCACCAGCGCATAGAGTTCCTGACGGGTGTAGGCGAAGTGTTCGCACAGGCTCTTGTCGACGCTGACGCCACGGGCAATCAACTCATGCTCGAACACTTGCTTGAGCAACCCCGCGCAACCGCCACACCCGGTGCCGGCCTTGGTTTGCGCCTTGAGCAGGCCGAGGTCGGTGCACCCGCCGTCGATGGCCGAGCAGATGGAACCCTTGGTGACGTTGTGGCAGGAACACACCGTGGCCGACTCGGGCAACGCGCCCGGGCCCAGGGTCGGTGCGCCTGTGGACGATGGCAGAATCAGGCTGGCCGGTTCGGCCGGCAGCGCGATGGCGTTCTGCATGTATTGCAGCAGCGTGTCGTAATAGCTATTGTCACCGACCAGCACCGCGCCGAGCACGTGTTTGCCGCTGGCGTCCACCACCAGCCGGCGGTAGCTGGCGCTGGTTTCGTCGATGAACTGATAACTGCGCGAGCCCGGTGTGTTGCCATGAGCGTCGCCGATGGAGCCGACATCGACGCCCAGCAGCTTGAGTTTGGTCGACATGTCCGCGCCCACGAACGGTTCGGTGGATTCATTGCACAACTGCGCGGCCACTGCGCGGGCCATCTGGTAACCGGGCGCGACCAGGCCAAACACAGTGCCATTCCAAGCAGCGCACTCGCCGATGGCGTAGATGTGCGGGTCGCTACTCTGGCAGTGGTCGTCTATCACGATGCCGCCGCGCGGGCCGACTTCCAGCGAACATTGGCGGGCCAATGCGTCCTGGGCGCGGATGCCGGCGGAGAACACGATCAGGTCGGTTTCGAGGAATTCGTCATTGGCGAAATTCATCCGGTAGCGGTAGTCCTCACCGGCGCTGATCGATTGGGTGCCACGGGACAAATGCACGCCGACGCCGAGCCGCTCGATCTGCGCCTTGAGCGCACGGCCACCCTGCTCGTCCAGTTGCACCGGCATCAGGCGCGGGGCGAATTCCACCACATGCGCTTCCAGGCCCAGGCTTTTCAGGGCATTGGCGGCTTCCAGACCGAGCAAGCCACCGCCGACCACCACGCCGCGTCTGGCGTTGGTCGCAGCGGCACGGATGGCATCGAGGTCTTCGAGGGTGCGATACACCAGGCGCGAATCACCCTCGGCGCCTTCAATCGGCGGCACGAACGGGTAAGAGCCGGTGGCCAGGACCAATGTGTCGTAGGCAACACAACCTTGCGCAGTGATCACCTGACGTCGGACTCGGTCGATTTCCAGCACCGGCACGCCCAAATGCAGGGTCACGCCCGGGGTCTGGTACAGCGCGGCATCACTGAGGGCCAGGGACTCGGCATCACGTCCGGTGAAATACTCGGAAAGGTGCACGCGGTCATAGGCGCGCATCGGCTCCTCGCTGAAGACGTGCAGTCGATAGTGATCAAGGGCGCCGCGCTCGATCAGCTGCTCGACACAATGATGTCCGACCATGCCATTGCCGATCACGATCAGCGTTTGCTGCTTGTTCAACGCGGCCACATTGGTATTCATAAGAAGCACCCGGCTAAAGCCCATCACGATTCAAAAAGCAAAAAAAAACGCCTGAAACCTTACGGTTCCAGGCGTCTTTGCCTGTTCTTTTGCGGTGTTGAAACCAGACGTCTATGCCTGACTCACCGATGTTGCTCACGGATCGATCGTCGTTGACCGAGGGAGCTGCCCCCGACTGCATTCACGGTGGGCCTTGATCGATGTAATGCAGCGTTTGTGCCAAACCCGGATTATCCGCGTTTGACACAGTCTGGCGGCTTGAACGGGTGTTTGCGTCCTGCGGTGCGCAGCGCTTTGTGCCTTGGCTTAGTGCATGCCGAAAGGCCCGGGCTTTATAAAAGTGCATTTCCCCCGCTTGGCCTACAGATACCAACGATACTCCCGGGCACTGATTTCCTGCATGAACGCCAGATGATCCTGACGCTTGTTCTCGCAATACACATCGACAAACTCCGCACCCAGTCCTTCACGCAGTTGCGGTTGATGCTGCATGGCGCGCACCGCTTCGAGCATTTCCAGCGGGAAGTCGACCCCGCTGCTGCGGTTTTCGTTGAGCGGCGCGATGGGCTCGTTGCCCGATTCCAGGCCATGTTCGAGTCCCACCAGAATCGCCGCCAGCACCAGGTACGGGTTGGCGTCGGCACCGGCCAGGCGATGTTCGATGCGCAGGTTCTTCGCATCGGATTCGGGAATGCGCAGGCACGCGTCGCGATCCTCAAAACCCCAACTCGCCCGCGTGGCGATGTTCGTCGTGCCGCCCAGGCGGCGATAGGCGTTCTGGTTCGGCGCGAAGATCGGCATGCAATGCGGCAGCAGTTCCAGGCAGCCGGCCACGGCATGGCGCAGTGATCGCTGCTGGTTTGCCGCCAGGATGTTGTTGCCGGCCGCGTCGTACAGACTGATGTGTACGTGCATGCCGCTGCCAGGGTGCTGCAAGTACGGCTTGGCCATGAAACTGGCGCGGTAGCCGTGTTTCAGGGCCACGCCTCGGCTGCTACGACAGAACAACGCCGCCCAGTCCGCCGCACGCAAACCATCGTCGAGGTGACCGAAATTGATCTCGAACTGCCCCTGGCCGAGTTCGGCGGTGATCACCGTGGTGTCGATGCCTTGCGCCTGCGACGCGGCGACCATGTCATCGAGGACCGGCGCAAAGCGTGACAGGCGCTCGATGTGCATGTTGGGTTGATCATCGGCATCGTCCGTCAGGCCATCCCGAGGAAACTGCGGCAGCCCGTCGCGCAGCTTTTTATCGAACAGATAGAACTCCAGCTCGAACGCCACCACCGGATGAATGCCTTTTGCCGCGAGCCTGTCGAGCACCTGCGCCAGTACTTGGCGAGGTTCGAACACGATCGGTTTCTCGGTGCCGTCGGAGGTGATCAGCATCTGCCCCAACGGCTGCGCTTCCCAGGTCACCGGCTTCAGTGTGCCCGGCACCAGCCGGCGCAGCGCGTCCGGGTCACCGTCGTTGAAGCAGTAATCGCCGATCTTGAACAATCCGCCTTGCACGCCCAGCAATACG
The DNA here is from genome assembly GCF_024809425.1 of Pseudomonas sp. JAI111. Classification (NCBI taxonomy): domain Bacteria; kingdom Pseudomonadati; phylum Pseudomonadota; class Gammaproteobacteria; order Pseudomonadales; family Pseudomonadaceae; genus Pseudomonas; species Pseudomonas sp. JAI111. The sequence goes on from NZ_JANUCB010000005.1 coordinate 132,121, forward strand.
CAGTTTTGCGGCAGTTTCAGGGCGCTGCCCGCCGCGACCTTTTCGAGCATTTCCACAGGGTAGCGCTTGCCGTAAAAGTGCCCCGGAATGTCCAGGGCAATCAGGTCGACGTAACGTACGTCAGGGTGGCGTTGGCGAAAGGCACGCACTTCGGCCAGCAGATCAGCGTCCATCATGGTTGGTCCTATTGTGGTTATCAGGTATAGACCCAGAGCACTCGCGTGAGATGCCCGGTCAGGTTGCCGTAACGGCAACGGGTGTGACTGTCGAACTGAAAGCTGTCGCCGGCGAGCAAGGTGACCGGGTCTTCATCGCCCAGCCACAGCGTCAACTCGCCCTCGAGCACGTAACCGCCCTGCTCCGAGCTGTCACTCAAGTGCCGGTCGCCACTGCTGGCGCCCGCTTCGAGATGACTTTCGAGCATGGAAAACGAGGCCCGCATCTTCGGCGACACCAGAATGTCGGTAATGCCATTGGCGTAGTACAACGTGCGGCGCTCGTCCGGGCGGGTGACCCACGGCAGTTCTTTGGGTTTGGGCAGGCTGTAGAAATAAGTCGTCGGCACGCCCAGGGTTTCGCTGATCGCGGTCAGGTCGGCAACGGTGGGCCGAGACAAGCCGCGCTCGACCTGGGAGAGAAAGCCTACGGAGCGGCCGATTTTGTCGGCCAGGTCCTTCAGGGTGTATTTCTTGTGCTTGCGCAGATCGTGGATAAGGATCGCCAGCGCAGCGATTTCTTCTTGCTTGTTCATGCCTGCCATTCCGCCAAGTGATTCATCAGATGCTGTCGCGCAGTCGATACCACGCCTTGCCGATGGCTTCCAGCGGTGCCGCCAGGTATTTACCGCCGGGAAAGCTGGCGTTGCTCAAGCCTTGATACAACGCCAGTTCATCCGGCTGACCGAGAATGGCGTCAGCCACGGCGCGGGCGGCGGCCAGTGTCGGCAGCACGCCATGTCCTGAGTAGCCCTGAAGCCAGTAGCGATCACCGTGGCGCCCGATGTCCGGTGTGCGTTTGAGCGTCAGGTCAATGTGCCCGCCCCAGGCGAACTCAAGCTTCACGCCTTTGAGTTGCGGGAATACCCGCTCCAGAAACGGCCGCGTGGCGCCGGCAATGTCCTTGGGCAGTCCGCCCAGATACGTACAGCCTCCGCCAAACAGCAGGCGGTTGTCCGGGGTGCGACGGAAATAGTCGAGGACGAATTGGTTATCGGTGACACAGACGTTGCTCGGCAGCAGCTCGCTGGCCTGCTCGGCGGTCAGCGGCGCCGTGGCGACTTGGTAAGTCCCCACCGGCAACACGCAACTGGCGAGTTTTGGATCGAGCCGATCAAGGTAGGCATTGCAGGCCAGCACCAGCACATCCGCGCGGATCGTTCCGCGTTCGGTGTTGACCCGGAACCGGCCGCCCTCCTCTTGATAACTCAGTGCCTTGCTTTGTTCATGGATGCGCCCGCCGGCCTGCTCTATCGCGGAGGCCAGACCGAGTGCCAGTTTCAACGGATTCAGGTGTCCGCCCTCGGGATCATAAAGGCCAGCCTGATAACGCTCGCTGGCGACCCATTGCGGTAATTGCTCACGGCTGATGAACCGCAAGTCATGGTGGCCCCATTTGTGGCTGGCTTCGCGCTGCCACTCGGTGAGCAGACCGACACGCCGGGGCATGACCGAAGTCCACAAATGCCCGGCGCGGTAGTCGCAGTCGAAACCATGGCGAGCCGGTAATTCACGCAGCTCCTGCGCTGCCCAGCGCATGCCATCCCACAACCGTCGCGCGCGTTCGTAGCCCAGCGCTGCTTCCAGCGGCGGCATGTCGCACGACCAGCCGAGAATGGCCTGACCACCATTGCGTCCCGAGGCTGCCCACGCCACGCGGCTGGCTTCCAGCAGCGTCACGCGCTTGCCGGCCAACGCCAGGCGCAGCGCGGTGTGCAGGCCGCTGAAACCGGCGCCGATGATCACGATCTCGGTGTCTTGTTCGCCGCTCAGTGCAGGTCGGGTGGTCAGGCGATCAGCGCAACTGTGGGCGTAATAGCTGGCGACATGCTGCGTGGACTGCTGAAACATACAAGCCTCATGAAATTATCTTTTTATAATTTCATGAAAAACTACAGCATAAATTTCATTCAGACAACTCACCTGTTCGGCGATTTATGCCACGGATAACCTTTCGCACTGAGTTCGAAGGCGTAATCGAACAGACGCTTCATGTATGCGCCGTCGAATTTCTGATTGCGCGGATGAAGGAAATCGGCGCCGATGTACGCCAGATTGAAGTCCGCCCCGTCCTGCTGGGCGATGCGGTAAATCCGATCGAGGTCGCTGATCCCCTGGGTCTGGATCAGGGTGCTGATGGCGCGACCGCCGATGCTCAAGGTGCGGCGCTTGGTGCCGGCCCATTGCGGTTCCAGCTTGCCGTTGCGAATGACATAGAAATGCCGGTCGCGGCGGATACGCGCGCCGCTCACGCTGTTCAGCGCCATCACCGTGCCCGGCGGGTAAAGGAACACCTGCGTGAGCACGCCACCATCGACGTGCATCTCCTGAAACTGTTTGCCGTCCACTTCCACATCGATCATGACCGGTGAGACGGCACCGGGAATGCTCATCGAGGCGACCATGATGTTGCGAAACAGATCGAGCGCTCCCGGCGCTCCGCTGGCGGCAATGGCGCCCATGTTCCAGGTAACGGGCCGCCCGGCATCGAGGTCGGTGGTCCCGATCATCAGTAGCCGGCCTTTGGCGTACTGCGCGGCGACGGCCGCCAGCACCTCGGCGGTGATGTATTTGGCAATGAGTCGCGCCAGGGGTTTGCTGTCCGCGATGCCATCGCTGGTCAGGCGGGTCAGCACACTTCGCGCATGGAAAACGTCTTTGGGGCCGATTGCGCTGCAGATCCCCAGAATGATCTCGTCGTACTCAGGCCCCAGGTAAGCGAACGGGGCAACCAGTGCGCCTGCGCTGATCCCGGTGACGACCTTGAACGTCGGTCGCGATCCATGCAGGGTCCATCCGGCAATGATGCCTGCGGCGAAGGTGCCGGCGTCGCCGCCCCCTGAAATGGCCAGGTAATAGCCCCGCGGCAACGTGTCTTCGGGCAGTTCTTCGTCGGCGTGCGCCTGGGCCTCGCGATCGTTGGCCAGGGTCGCGTCCGCGATGAACGTCGACAGGTCCCGATCCAGCCAGTAACGCGCATTCGGGATGCCCGGGATGACGGCGTGTTCCGTCAGCGCTTGTGGCACAGCCTCGCGGCGTTGCAGGCAGCCTTCGCGCAACATGTTCATCGTCGAGGCGCTGGGCCTGGGCAGAAATGGTTTCAAAACGCCTCCTCCGGTCCCCGCCATCAACAGAGCACGCGCTCGACTGACTGGGCAAGTTGGCCTCGGCGGTCATGCTCGCGGTCAATGCCCATGGCCCCCTCAAACGGGCGGCGGCCTTCCACCTTCCTGCGATGGGTCACGTACCCATTGCCAGAATAATTGATAGCCGACCGCAAGGACCACCGGCCCGATGAACAGCCCGATGATGCCGCTGGTGACCATGCCACCCAGCGCGCCGATCAGCACCACCGGCATCGGTACGTTGACACCGCGCCCCAGCAACAAAGGTTTGAGTACGTTATCTACCAGGCCGGCAACGAACACGTAGATGGAGAACACGATGACGGCGGTGGTGGCCCCCTCATTGGCAAACACATAGACAATCACCGGAATGGTGACCAGCGTTGCCGGCAGCTGCATGATGCCCAGCAGCAGGACCGCGATAGCCAGCAAACCAGCGCCGGGAACCCCTTTGACGACAAAACCCAGGCCGACCAGCAGCATCTGGATGAAGGCGATGCCGACCACCCCCAACGCGACCGCACGGATTGTGGCGGTGCACAGGTCGGCGATTGACGGCCCCCGGTCCGGGCCGCTGATGCGCGAGGCGATCTGCACCGCGCTGCGCCTGCCGCTTTCGCCGTAGGCCATGAAGATACCGGCGATGATCAAGGCGAAAATGAAGGTGAGAAACCCCATGCCGACGCCGGCCAGCTTACTCAGCAGGCCCAGGCTTACCTGTTTTATCTGCGGGAGGTACGTTGCCGTCAGCTCGGGGAGATTGGTCGAGGCCTGTAGCCAGAGCGCTGAAATCCGCTTGCCCACGACAGGCCAACTGGCGACCGATTCGCTGGGCGGTGGAATCTGGAAGCCGCCGCCTTTTACCAGTGCCACGGCCTGCGTGACCGAGTCGGCAATCGAAATGCCCAGCAGATAGACCGGCACCATCAGGATGACGATGGAAAACAGGATGATCAGGGTCGCGATTCGTCCCTCTTTCTGCCCCAACGGCCCCTTGAGTCGTTCTTGCAGGGGATAAAGGGTGATCGCCAGGATCACCGACCACAGCAACAGGTCGCGGAACGGGCTGAATATGTTGAAGCAAAACAGCACCAGGACGGTGATCAGCCCGGCACGAATCAGGACATCGAGCAAAGTATGAGAAAGGGCTTTTTCGGAAATCGGCGCGGGCAACATGCTGCCTCCTTGCAGATTCACTGCACAGGAATGGGGTCGATTAGCCCAGCATAGACGCACAATTACCGACGTGAGAGATCAACGCAACTTCAGTGGATCGACCATCCCCGCAGCAATGGCCATGCCCACCAGGTCCGGCAAGGTATTAGCCTGCATGCGCTTCATCACCCGCGAGCGATACAGATCGACGGTTTTGGCGCTGACGCCCAATTGCTCGGCGATTTCACGGGTGGTGTAGCCCTGAACCAGCGGCAGCAACACATCGCGCTCGCGTGGGGTGAGTGTCAGTAGACGCGCCTGCAAGGCTTCGTGGCCGCTGTTATCCGAGCGGCTGGCCGCGCACTTGCTGAGTGCCTGTTGCACGCTGTCGAGCAACAATTGCTCGTTGTAGGGTTTCTCGATGAAGTCATGGGCACCGGCCTTGAACGCGCGGACCACGATGGGGACATCTGCGTGCCCGCTGACGAAAATGATCGGCAGGTTCAGCTCACGGGCGCGCATTTCTTCCTGCACGTTCAACCCGCCCATGCCGGGCATACGCACATCGAGCAGCACACAGGCATAGAGCGTTGCATCACAGGCATTGAGAAACTCGACGCCGCTGGTAAACGGCAAGGCCTTGAGCCCGACCGACTCGAGTAACCAGACCGTTGAATCGAGCATGCCCTGGTCATCATCGACCACATACACCACGTGCTCCGTCACACCTGCCATTACGTCATTCCTGTTGTTGTTTTGTTGGGCCGGCCAGCGGCAATTGGCAGCACATCAGCAGCCCGACCGGTTGACGCCGGGCCTGCAACTCGCCACCGAAGCCTTCAATGATGCTGCGGCTCATGGACAAGCCAAGGCCCAGGCCATCGGCCTTGCTGGTATAGAACGGGGTAAATATTTGCTCCAGTTCGGGCTCGCTGACGCCCGGCCCCTGGTCTTGCACATCGATTTGCACGGTGGCGCCACTGCCCTGCCCGGCCGTCATCACGATCAACGATGGCTGCCCGGGGTGTTGTTCGCGATTGGCGTCGATGGCGTTGCGCAACAGATTGAGCAGCACCTGCTCCAGCAGCACCCGGTCGGCATAAACGGGCGGCAGATTATCCGGCAGGCGATCCTCGATTGTCACTTGGCAATTGCTCGCTTCCCAGGCACACAAACGCACGGCCTCGCGGGCGACATCGGTAAAATTCAGCGCCTGCATGCGCCGCTGGCCTTTGCGCAGAAACCCCCGTAAACGCCTGATCACTTCTGACGCATGCGTGGCGTGATGGGTAATGCGTTCCAGCCCTTGTGCCACTCGGGTGGCGGCCTGGGGATTGGCATCCAGCGTCTGTAAATAGCGCTGGCTGGCATTGGCATAATTGACCACGGCGGCCAATGGCTGATTGATCTCGTGGGCGATGCCCGAGGCCAGTTCACCCAGGGTGACCAGCCGTGCGGTGTGCGCCAGTTCGTCCTGATGGCGACGCTGTTGCGCTTCACGCAATTCGCGTTCAGTCATGTCCCGCGCCACCAATGAGTAGTAGCGCTCGCCGCCGGCCGAACGGTGCGCCAGCAGCACCAGCGACACCGGCACACAGGTGCCGCCGCCCAGAGGCTGCAACCGCGCGTCGGTGCTCCACACGCCATCGCGTTCGGCGCAGCTCCAGCCGTCATGTTGCAGGCGTGTCAGGTCGGCGCTTGCCAATAGTTGCGCCAGCGTCGGCATCGGCTGTGGCTCATTGAACCCCAGAATGCGCTGCGCCGCCGGGTTGAGGTACGTCACTTGCCCGTCCGGGTCGATAAACAACACTGGATCGGTGTTGGCCTCGACCACTTCGGCCAGGCGCCGCTTGTTCTCTTCGGCCTGCACCCGGGCCGTGATGTCTCGCGAGACGCTGACCACCTCGACCACCGCGCCGGTGTAGGTTTCACGGATCGCCCGGCTGGCGGTTTCGAACCACAGGTAATGCCCGGCACGATGGCGAATGCGGTAGGTCATCGTGTGATAACCGTCCTGCTCCAAAGCGTCCTTCGCACGCTGCACCAGGTTGGCCAGGTCCTGACCATGGAACAAACCCTGGGCCATTTGCCCGCGCAGCTCTTCGGGCCAGTAGCCGAGCAATGTCCAGGACGCCGGCGAGGCATCGAGAAAACGCCCGTCGGGCGTATGCCGGGAAATCAGGTCGGTGGTGTTCTCGATGATCAGCCGGTACAGCCGGCGTGCCGTGGCCGCTTCACGCTCAGCCAGCACTTGCGCGGTGGCATCGCGACAACGGGCGAGCACACGGTTGTCCTGAGGGTCGGGGATAAACGTCCAGATCAGAATCTGCTCTTGAAACTGCGCTTCGACCCCTTCGATGGCCCGCTGCTGATCAAGGCAGGCGCGTACCAGCACCCGGTGATTGCCCGGCAAAAAGCCCAGCACATCGGTCAGCGGTTTTTCCGCGAGCAAGGCCAGCAGCGCGGCGTTGAATTCCAGCGGCCGGCCCTGAGCATCCAGCAACAGACTTGGTTGCGGATCGTGACCCAACAACGGTGAGCCGCGCAGCATTCCGTTAACGCTGCTGAGCAAGGTTGTCAGCAAGTCCTGCACCCAACCCAGCCAGTCAAGACTGATGCCTTCGCACACTTCCACCAGCAATAACCCAGGCTGCCCCGAAGTCAGCGCCAGATCAAACACCTGGCCGTGGCTGATAGCGGCGCGGCGCAATCGACCGGACAACCAGCAATCGAGTTGCCGTACTTGCGCCAGGTCCAGGCGCCCGGCCTCCACCAGTCGATCAAATAGCAACTGATCGCTGGCCAGCGATGGATCACCCAATCCCGGCGGGAAGTGCTGTGCGGCACCCTCATGGCTGTAAATCCCTGCCTGTGGCTGCCAGCTCAGATACACCGCGCGGCGCACCTCTGGACAGTCCTGTAACGCATGGCACAACGCATCGGCCCGGGCAGCCAGAGACACCCCCTCACGTTGCAGGCGCAACCAGCTGTGCAATCGAACGGGCGTCAGGGTCATCACAGGTCCGCTTTGTCGGGGGAGCCAAGAATATACCGGCTCTGTCGGTAAGGTCGCATCCATTTAGATGCGCAGGAATCAAATATAGTATGTTTACTATACTGCGTAGGTTGTACTTCCATATATGTGGGAGGTTGTTATATAAAGCAAGCCGGACATAAAGGATGACCGCAGCGTCTACGCTGAACAGGCCATCCATAGAGCTAACAATCAGCCACCGAGTACCCGTCATGTCGATTTATGAACAAGGGCTAGCCCCTTCGGCTGTCAATCACATCGCTTTGTCGCCTCTGAGCTTCATCGAACGCACCGCCAGCGTTTACCCTCACTACCCTGCAGTCATCCACGGTTCGATTCGTCGTACTTGGGCGCAGACCTACACCCGGTGCCGTCGCCTGGCCTCGGCGCTGGCCGGTCGCGGGATCGGCAAGAACGACACGGTGGCCGTGATGCTGCCCAACATTCCCGAGATGCTGGAAGTGCATTTCGGCGTGCCGATGATCGGCGCCGTGCTCAACCCGCTCAACGTGCGCCTGGATGCCGAAGCCATCGCGTTCATGCTTCAACACGGTGAAGCCAAGGTGCTGATTACCGACCGTGAATTCCATGACGTGATTCGCGCAGCCGTCGGCATGCTCGATCACCCGCCGCTGGTGATCGACGTCAATGACCCGGAATACGGCGAAGGCCAGGCGGTCAGCGACCTGGACTATGAAGCGCTGCTGGCCGAAGGCGACCCGGCATTCGCCTGGCAATGGCCGGAAAGCGAATGGCAAGCCATCTCGTTGAACTACACCTCAGGCACCACCGGCAACCCCAAAGGCGTGGTTTACCACCATCGCGGTGCGTACCTGAACTCATTGGGCAACCAGATGACCTGGGCGATGGGCAACCACCCGGTGTACCTCTGGACGCTGCCGATGTTCCACTGCAACGGCTGGTGCTACCCGTGGGTTATCACGGCCATGGCCGGTGTGCACGTGTTCTTGCGCCGGGTCGACCCGCAGAAAATCCTCACCCTGATCCGCGAGCATCAGGTGACGCACTTGTGTGCGGCGCCTATTGTGCTCAATGCCCTGGTCAACATGCCGGAGTCGGCAAAAGCGGCCATCGACCACCCGGTCAATGCGATGGTGGCGGGTGCTGCACCGCCGGCCAAAGTGATCGGTGCCGTGGAAGAAATGGGCATCAAGGTCACTCACGTCTATGGCCTGACCGAAACCTATGGCCCCGTGACCCTGTGCGCCTGGCATGCCGAGTGGGACGAGCTGCCGCTCGATGAACGGGCACAGATCAAATCCCGCCAAGGGGTGCGCTACTCGACGCTCGAAGGCGTGATGGTCGGCGACTCCAAGACCCTGGAACCAACCCCGCGCGATGGCCAGACCATCGGCGAGATTTTCATGCGCGGCAACACCGTAATGAAGGGCTACCTGAAGAATCCGACCGCCACCGCCGAAGCCTTTGAGGGTGGCTGGTTCCATACCGGCGACCTGGCGGTGTGTCATCCCGACGGTTATGTCGAGATCAAGGACCGACTCAAGGACATCATCATTTCCGGTGGCGAGAACATTTCCACCATCGAACTCGAAGGCGTGCTCTATCGCCATCCGGGCGTGATGGAAGCCGCCGTGGTCGCCCGTCCGGATGAAAAATGGGGCGAAACGCCTTGTGCGTTCGTCACCTTGAAAGCCGACCATCAGGACGTGCGCGAAGCTGACATCATCAGTTTCTGCCGCGAGCACCTGGCCGGGTACAAAGTGCCGCGCACGGTGATCTTCACCCTGTTGCCGAAAACGTCTACCGGCAAGATCCAGAAGTACGTGTTGCGCGACAGGGCCAAAGCGCTCTAAACCGAACCGATGTTACCGGCACGGTCTGCCGTTACGGCACCGTGCCCACTGCACAATGTCCTTTTGAGGTTCACCCGATGCCCCAATTCAACGCTCCGCTGCGCGACATGCGCTTTGTGCTGCATGAAGTGTTCGATGCGCCAGCCTTGTGGGCGCGCCTGCCGGCCCTGGCCGACAGCGTCGACGCCGCCACCGCTGATGCCATTCTCGAGGAGGCGGCGAAAGTCACCTCACAGCTGATTGCCCCCTTGAACCGCAGCGGCGACGAGGAAGGCGCGAAGTGGCTGGATGGCCAGGTCAGCACGCCCGCCGGTTTCAAACAGGCATATGCCACCTACATCGAAGGCGGTTGGGTCGGCTTGTCCGGCAACGCCGATTTCGGCGGCATGGGCATGCCGAAGATGCTCGCCGTGCAGTTTGAAGAAATGCTCTACGGCGCCAACTCAAGCTTCGCCCTGTATTCGGCATTGAGTTCCGGCGCCTGTCTGGCACTGGATGCCCACGCCAGCGACACCCTGAAAAACCTCTACCTGCCGCCGATGTATGAAGGCCGCTGGGCCGGCTCGATGTGCCTGACCGAAGCCCACGCCGGCACCGACCTGGGGATCATCCGTACCCGCGCCGAACCTCAGGCCGACGGCAGTTACGCCCTCACCGGCAGCAAGATTTTCATCACGGGCGGCGATCAGGACCTGACCGAGAACATCGTCCATCTGGTACTGGCCAAACTGCCGGATGCACCGGCCGGGCCCAAAGGCATCTCGTTGTTTGTCGTGCCTAAAGTGCTGGTCCATGCCGACGGTTCCCTGGGCAATGCCAACGCAGTGAGTTGCGGCTCGATCGAACACAAGATGGGCATCAAGGCCTCGGCCACCTGCGTCATGAACTTCGACGGTGCCAGCGGTTGGCTGATCGGTGAAGCCAACAAGGGCCTGGCGGCGATGTTCACCATGATGAACTACGAACGCTTGTCCATCGGCATCCAGGGCATCGGGTGCGCCGAAGCGTCCTATCAAAGCGCCGTCGCTTACGCCCGCGAACGTATTCAGAGCCGCGCCCCGACCGGCGCCTTCGCCCCGGACAAAGTGGCCGACCCGATCATCGTTCACCCTGACGTGCGCCGCATGCTGCTCGGCATGAAAGCCATGACCGAAGGTGGCCGTGCCTTTGCCAGTTACGTCGGGCAGCAGCTCGATCTGGCGAAGTTTTCCGATGACGCCCAGGAGCGCGACAATGCGCAAAACCTGGTCGCGCTGCTGACCCCGGTGGCCAAGGCGTTCTTCACCGACACTGGCCTGGAAAGCTGCATCAACGGCCAGCAAGTGTTCGGCGGCCATGGCTACATCCGTGAATGGGGCCAGGAACAATTGGTCCGTGATGTGCGCATTGCGCAGATTTACGAAGGCACCAATGGCATTCAGGCGCTGGACCTTCTCGGTCGCAAAGTGCTGGCCGACAACGGTGTCGCCTTGCGTCAATTCACTGCCCAGATTCGCCACTTCGCCCATCAGCCAGACGCGCCGTACGCCGGGCAGCTGTTCGATGCCGTGCAGCGTCTCGAAAGCCTCAGTGACTGGCTGCAGGACCAGGCCGCGTCCAACCGCAATGAAATCGGTGCGGCCTCGGTCGAGTATCTGCACCTGTTCGGGTACGTCGCCTACGCCTGGCTCTGGGCGCGCATGGCCCAGGTCGCCCGGGCAAAACTTGGCGAAGACGAAGGGTTTTATGGCGCGAAGATCGCCACTGCCGACTTCTACATTCACCGGCTTCTGCCGCGCATCCTGAGTCTGGAGCAATCCATTCGCGCGGGTAGTGCCTCGTTGTACGGCCTGAGCGCCGAGCAGTTCTAACGATTGAACCGCACGCGAACGCCCCGCTCCTCTCTTTTTGGGCGTTCGCGTTTTTTATCGATCAGCCAAGCCCGCCGGGAAGGTTGTGCAACCGGCATCGTTCAATCGATGCAAACGTCGTTGTCGATTGCAAAAGCGTCTCTCAAATAATCAGTGAACGCTCGCACCCGCGCTGACTGCCTGCGGTCCGCTGGAGAAACCGCGTGAATAGGCATCGACGACGGTGTGTACCCCTCAAGCAACGCCACCACTCGCCCTGCCTGCACATCCTCACGAAACAACCATGAGGCAGACAGCGAAATGCCCAGGCCACTCAAGACCATTTGCCGAATCGACTCACTGTTGTTGCTGCGCACATTGCCCTTGACCTGCACCTCACTCCATTGGCCGTTGTGCTCGAAACGCCAGGTGTCGGAATGCTTGAGCTGATTGAACACAAGGCAATTGTGGTTGCCCAGTTCATCCGGCGTCGCCGGGACACCGAGTTGTTCGAGATAACCAGGGGCTGCAAATACTCGACGTCGTGTCAGGCCTATCCGTCTGGCGATCAGGCCACTGTCTTTCAACTCGCCAATGCGCACCGCGACATCGATCCCCTCGCTGACCAGGTCAACGTTCTCGTCGCTCAGTTGCAAGTCAATCGACACCTCGGGGTATTGCTGAAGAAAGCCGTGCAATCGAGGCGCAATCTGTAGGCGTCCGAAGCTGCCTGAAGAGGCAATGCGCAGCGGGCCCGCCACGCGCTCTTGTCCGGTCTGAAAACTGTGCTCGGCGCTGTCCACCGCGGCCAGAATCTGCCGACAATGTTCGTAGTAGCGTTGCCCCTCATCCGTCAGGCTCAGGTTGCGCGTACTGCGGGCGAACAGCCGGCCGCCAAGCCTTTGCTCCAAGGCGCCAATCTGTTTACTGATGGTTGGCTGACTGAGGCCGGTTTCACGGGCCACCGCTGAAAAGCTGCCTCGCTCCACCACCCGCATAAAAATGGCCATCGCTTCCAACGTGTCCATCGCGACCTCATTTAGCGATCAATTGGCATGAATACTATAGGCATTTGCCCTCTTATCGGAATTCATCGACTGCAGGAAACTGTTGTCATCGCCCAGCGCGACCGAATCATTTCAGGAGCAATTACCCATGAACCAGAACACCATGAACGCCGCCGTTGCTTTGCAGGCTGGAGCCGCTCTAGAGATTCAGCAAATGCCCTTGCCTGAGGTTGCCGCCGGACAAGTGCTGGTCAAGGTCATCGCCAGTGGCGTGAACCCTTTGGATACCAAAATCAGCAAGGGTCAGGGCCTGCATGCCCGCCAACCGTTGCCGACTGTCTTGGGAATGGACCTGGCCGGTGTCGTCGAAGCGGTCGGGACCGGCGTCACTCAGTTCGCCGTCGGTGACGAAGTCTTCGGTATGGCCGGGGGTATCGGTGGTAACCAAGGCTCGCTGGCACAATACATCGCAGTTGACGCCGACCTGCTGGCACGCAAGCCGCAAAACCTGAGCATGCGTGAAGCCGCCGCGCTGCCGCTGATCTTCATCACGGCGTGGGAGGGATTGGTCGACCGGGCCAATGTCCGGGCTGGGCAACGCGTTCTGGTGCACGGCGGTGCCGGTGGTGTCGGACAGATGTCGGTGCAGATCGCCAAGGCACACGGGGCCGACGTCTTCGCCACCGGGAGTGCCGTCAGCCTTGAAGCAATCAAAAGCCTGGGAGCCACCGCCATTGATTATCGCGCCCAGAGCCCTGCGGACTATCTTGAGCAATACACCGACGGCGAAGGTTTTGACATCGTGTATGACACCGTCGGCGGCGCGACACTGGATGCCTCATTCGCCGTAGCAAAAGTGTACACGGGCCATGTCGTCAGTTGCCTCGGCTGGGGTGAGCACTCACTCGCGCCACTATCGTTTCGCGGTGCCACCTATTCCGGGGTGTTCACCCTGCTGCCATTGATTACCGGCAAAGGTCGCAAGCACCACGGCGAAATACTCGCTAAAGCCAGCGCCATGGCTGAAGCAGGACAGTTGCGGGTGCTGCTGGACGAACGACGCTTTACCCTCGGCACTGTCAACGAGGCTCATGCACTGGTTGCTGCAGGCAAGGCTTCGGGCAAAGTAATCGTCGACATTGAATGAATGCCGTCAACGGTCGAAGTGTTTCATGACGGTCATGGCGGGCCCGGATTCAGGCCAGCAGTTCGGTGATCCAGCGGGCCTGCCGTGCGACGTCCTGCACCTTCTCTTCAGGCACGGCCTGCCCCGCACGGGCGAACTCGCTCAGGGTCTTTTGCTTCTGGTGCAGCCGGCGCTGCCACTTGACCAAAAACGCCGGACTACGGGCCTGCATCTGCAACGGGCCGAAGTACAGTTCCTGTTCGGTGTACAGCACCGGCTCGTCGCGCTCGGCGACGATGATTTCGTAGTCGAAGCGGTTTTCCCGCAGCACTTCCTCACAAAGGATGCGGTAGCCATTGTCCATCAGCCATTGGCGCAAGGGTTGCTCGCCGCCGTTGGGCTGCAGGATCAGGCGCTCCTGGCCACTGAGGTGCGCCTTGCCGCGCTCGAGAATGTCGCGGATCGTCTCCCCCCCCATGCCACATAGGCTGATTGCGGTGATTGCGTCTTCGGGCTTGATCGCTGCGAGGCCATCGGCCAGGCGCACCGTGATCCGCAGGTCCTGGCCGCTCTCGCTGACGGTACGTTCGGCCGAGAGAAACGGCGTCAATGCCACCTCGCCAGCCACCGCGGCTGCGATGGCCCCACGGCGCATCAACGCGACCGGCAAATAGGCGTGATCCGAGCCAATATCGGCCAGGCGCGCGCCGGCGGGCACATGCGCCGCCACCCGCTCCAGGCGCATGGATAATGTGTGTTCGTTCAACTGCTGGTCCTTTTCACCACGAAGGTCCGCCACCTTTGGCAGGAAGTGCGGGCGGCCATGATGCTTGGTGAGGGCGCAAGGGTAAAGCGCCCGCGCCCTCTCATGCTGATTGTTTGCGCCAAGTGCCGGGGGATGTGCCGAACTGGCGCTTGAAGGCGCGACTGAACGCGGCCTCGGATTCGTAGCCCACGGAAAAACCGATCTGCGCCACGTTACCCCGGCCTTCGCGCAACTGTTGCGCCGCCACATGCATTCGCCACAGCGTCAGGTATTGCATCGGTGGCTGGCCGACCAATGCGGTGAATCGCTCCGCGAACACCGAGCGCGACATGCCCACTTCCTGCGCCAGGGCTTCTGCCGTCCAGCCTTCGGTTGGACGCGCATGCAGCAGCGCCAGTGCGCGCCCGATATGCGGATCACGCAATCCTGCCAGCCAGCTGCGTCGTTCAGCCGGGAGGCTGGCGACATACTGGCTGACGGCTTCGACGAAGAGCAATTCTGATAGTTTGGTGATGACCGTTGTCGAGCCGACGCGCCCCGCCGCGATCTCACTCACCGCGAAACGGAATGAGCTTTCGATCCAGGCGCCCAATGCTGTCGAGCGAACGTCCAGTTTCAATAAGGATGGCAACGATGAAAGCAACGGGCTGAAGGGGGTTTCAGACCCGAGGAATCCGCACAACAAATGCGTTGCCTCCCCGCCCCCGCCGCACTTGATTCGTGAAATGCCGCCCACTTCAGGCGGTTGAATAACGTCGCTCGCCGACAGGGGCGCAATGCCCAGGTCGCTGCCAAAGCAATGAAGGTCATTGCGGGGAAGCAGAATGAGTTCGCCCGCCCGCACATCGATGGTCGCCTCCCCGTCGATGCGTAATTGCATGTGCCCCGAGGCGACAAAATGCGACGCAATGATGTGCCTGGGTGCCGCCACGAACGGCTTGCAATCGTCGGCGGAGATTCTTCCGTTGAGGCACCAGGGCGCAGTGAACTCCGCCTCGAGAAAAACCCCTCCCGACAGCCGAATCACACGCAAGACATCAGAAAGCGCATCCAACACTTGCCCGCCCTCTCTTCCGGAGCCTGGAGCATGCAATCAGGCGCCCCGGGCATTCTTCGCCAGAACGGCGAGGCCTAGATTAGCACCAACGCGGACCCGGTGATCAGGCCAGCCCTCAGAGGCTTCATCGACGGTCATGGGCTCCGATGTTGGCTGAAACAGCCCTTTGCTACTTGATCCGGGAAGCAGGAGATCGATATGAACAGCGTCGCAACCGTACCCCACTCAAATTCGGGCAACGCCGCCCGTTATGCTCAACTCGTCAGATCATCGAAGAAGGCGGAATGGCAGATCGATCGCGATTTGCTGCAAGACCGTCGTTTCGACTTCTCGCGCAAATTCTTGCCCGACGGACTTTCGCAGGTCGACCGCCTGACCTTTCTCGCCGCAGACGAGGCCCGCCTGCTCAGTCAGATTCAGGGCCGGACTTATGCATATCTCTTTGGCCTGGTGGAGCGTTTCATCAGTGCCAAAATGCTCGATCAAGGCCGGGGCCATGTGTTTGACGATCAACTCGCCCTCGAAGCACTGGTGCGTTTTTCCAATGACGAGATCAAGCATCAGGAGCTGTTTCGGCGCATGGAGACGATGCTGGGTGCGCATTTGCCCGCAGGATACCGTCAAGTGGCCGACCCAAACGAGGTGGCGCGCTCGGTCCTTGCGGCCAGCACCTGGTCAGTGTTGGCGCTGACCTGTCATATCGAGCTGTTTGTTCAGGCGCATTACGCGCACAGCATCGCCCCGCACGAGGAGTTGTGCCCGCTGTTCAAGGATGTCTTCAAATTCCACTGGAAGGATGAAAGTCGCCACGTCGTGCTCGATGAACTGGAGTGGAAGGCCGAACACGCGAAACTCTCGCCCGTCGAGCGTGACCAGGCAGTGAACGATCTGATTGCGCTGGTGGCCGCCGTCGACGCCATCCTGCAAGCGCAAGCGGCGGCCGATGCCGACTACTTCCTGCGCAATGTTTCACCCTCGTTCAGTGTCGAGCAGACAACACAAATCAAGGCCTGCATCCTGAGCGCCTACCGCTGGCAATACATTGTCTCGGGGGTCCGGCATCCACACTTTGGCCGGCTGCTGACGGGGATGACAACACCGGCCCAGATGTCGAGGATTCAGGCCGCACTGGCACCCATCATGGGCGATTGATCGATAACGCGCGACCGACCACACGTCGGTCGCGCGGCTGTTGAACGACGCGCTGAAAATGATTGATCGAGGATGGCGGCCATGACGACGCCGATGTGGATGCTGCTTGGATTTGCGACCTGGACTTTGCTGCTGTTGATGGCAACCGTCGGGGTATATCGCTGGGTCAGGATCCTGTTCTCACATGTACCGATTGCCTCTTTCCGAAGCGATCAGCTCGAAGGCGAGGACTGGTATCGACGCGGCACAAGGGCCCACGCGAACTGCGTGGAAAACCTGCCGGTCTTTGGCGCCATCGTGTGGGTGATTTCAGCCCTTGGGATCGATGGTTCGGTGGTGAACGCCTTGTCCATCCTCGTCCTGACCGCTCGCGTGTGCCAGTCTCTGGTTCATGTGTCCCATGTGCAAACGGATGCGTTCGTGGCGGTTCGGTTTTCTTTCTTTTGTGTGCAGCTGGTGTGTTTTCTCGCGCTCATTGCGATAGCCGCCTGGTACGGCGTAATCGCTAAATAAGGGATTAATTCAGGCTTGATCGCCGGCTATGGTGGCCTCAACTGCATTGCCTGAAGCAAGCCCCCAGGCGCGTAACGCCTGCAGACACATCGGCTTGGCAAAATAATAACCCTGGGCCTGTCCGGCACCCATTTCGCGCAGCAGCGCCAGCGTCTCGGCGTCCTCGACGCCCTCGGCCACCACGCTCAGGTCCAGCGATTCGGCCATCCGCACAATCGCCCGTACGATCGCGCGGCTGCGGGGACTGGTGGTCAGTTCGAGAATGAACGACTTGTCGATCTTCAAGCCGCTGAAGCGGTATTGATGCACATAACTCAGGGAGGAAAACCCGGCACCGAAGTCATCGAGCACCACCGACATGCCGTTGTCGGCCAATTGCTGCATGGTCAGTCGGGCAATCGCCGGCTCAGCCACCAGCGCACCTTCGGTCAACTCCAGGCAAATGCGCGACGGCGCGACCCCGTACCGGGCCAACAGCGCAAGCACATCGTTGGCGAAATCCGGGCGTGTCATGCTGTAGCTGGAGCAATTGACGTGCACCGCAGGCCAGTTGGCGTGCTCAGGCTGGGCGAGGATCACTGCGATACTGGTGAGCATGTACAAGTCCAGCCGACCGATCAGGCGCAACCCCTCGACATCCGGCAAAAATTCGCCCGGGCCCATCACCCGCCCGCCCGGCTGATGCCAGCGGATCAGCGCTTCAAGGGCCAATAGCTCGCCGGTTTCAACGCTGACAATCGGCTGGAAATACGGCAGCAGTTCGTCGGTGCGTTTGAGCGCATTGCGCAAGGCCCCTTCACGCTCGACCTGATCCGAGACTTCCCGGCGCACTTCCTGGTTGAACACCGCGTAACTGTCGCGACCGGCGCTCTTGACCCGATACATCGCGGCATCGGCATCGCGCAGCAAGTCCGCTGGTTCCTGATGGAACTGATGGTCGGCGCTGACAATGCCGATACTGCAGGACGAAAAGACCTCATGGCCATTGATGAAAAACGGCAGGTCGAACGCCAGCAGAATCCGTTCGGCGATTTCGATCAAGACGTCCAGCGGCGCCTCGGGTGCGAGCACCGAAAACTCATCGCCCCCCAAGCGCGCCAACATGTCGGTGTCGCGCAGGCAACCGCGCAATCGGTGGGCGGCCTGCATCAACAACAGATCGCCAAAATGGTGGCCGAGGCTGTCGTTGACCAGCTTGAACCGGTCCAGGTCGATGAACATCACCGCCAGGTGCCCGCCTTCACTGCCTAACTGCGACCAGGCCAGATTGAGGCGCTGTTGCAGGTAGGTTCGATTCGGCAGCCCGGTCAGTGCGTCGTGGGAGTTTTCGTGTTGCAACTTGGCATTGGCGTGATCGAGTTCGCGGGTGCGGTTCTGCACCCGCGCTTCCAGCTTGAGGTTGGCGGCATGGATCGCTTCGGCGGCCGTGCGGCGCGACAACGCGGTGTCGATGTGCCGCGACACGAACGTCAGCAGTTCCTGATCCCGCAGGGAATAGCGCACGTGCGAGGTATAGCTTTGCACCGCCAGCACGCCACGCACCACATCGCCATCGAACAAGGGAATGCCCAGCCAGGAATAGGATCGGACATATTCATCGGCCTGCTCGACTTCGCCGTTCGCCGACAAGCGTTCAGCTTCATCGACGTCAATCAGGCACGGTCGACGCTGGCGGATAACGTACTCGGTCAAGCCCCGGCGTCCACGCCGAGCCTGCGGACAGGTCGTCTGCCGCTCATCGACATAATACGGAAAGGTCACTTCGGTGGTCGCGTCATCGAACAGCGCAATGTAGAAGTTTTGCGCGAACAGCAGATCACCGACGATGCCATGCAAGGTTTGAAACAACTCAGCCATGTCGCCCGGCTGGCTCGACAGTTCAGCAATCTGGAACAGCGCGCTTTGCAGATGTTCGGCGCGCTCGCGTTCTGCGACTTCCTGCCTCAACGCATCGTTGAGCGCCGAAAGCTCCAGGGTGCGGCGCAGCACCGTCTGTTCCAGGTCCTCGCGGTGCAGAATCCGGTCCAGCGCCATGGCCACGTGACGAGCCACCACCAGAAACAGCGCGCGGTCTTCGGCGCTGTAGGCACGGGAAACGTCGTAGACCTGCATCGCCAACATGCCAAACACGTCATCCGAGGCATTTTTCAACGGTGCGCCCATCCAGAATTCCGGACGATCACCCACACAATAGAAACGGCCCTCGGCCTCAGCCGCACGAATGCCAGCGGCATCGATCAGCAACGGCTGGCCAGACGTCAGCACCTGGCCGGTCAACGACAAGTGCGAAGCGTCAAGGTATTCGTATTGCTCGGACTCCAGGGCATCAACGTCGATGATGTCGACGTAATAGGGGTAGTCAATTTTGCCGGTGTGCGGATCGTACAGTGCGAGATAGAAGTTCTCGGCGTCGATCAGACTGGCCAGCAGCCGATGAACCCCCACCAGAAACACTGAGCGATCGCGGGTCGAGCTGGCCAGGTAAGTAATTTCATACAACACCCGTTGAGTAATCTGTGCCCGGGCAAGGGTATTGGTCTGGACCTCGATGCCCAGGCGCCGGGCAAACTCGGCGAGCGCCGGTTCTCCGGCCGCGGTGACGGGCGCGAGCAGCCAGCCCAGCACACTTTCGCCTTTGCCAGTCGGCCAGCGATGCAAGCGCCGGGTCAGGCAAAAGGCTTCGAAGTCCTCATTGTCGACGCTTGACGGCCACGGCAACGCTGGATCGCCCTGCCCGACCAAATGCAATTGTTCGCCGGCACGGTAAACCACCCACGCAGTGGTGTGGGCCCAGTGACGCGCCGAGTCGAGCAATTGTTCGATCGTGTTCTCAATACCCGCGTAAGCCATGCCGACCGTATCCGAATTCCCTGTCAGTTGAGGTGCGACAACGTCGCAGTCGCTTGATTGCTGCGGGGAGTCGGTCAATGGACGAACACTCATCAGCACTCCCTGAGCCAAAACTGGCGAAATTCACCTGCTGATTACTAGCAATGTGCCCGTGTGCTTCCCGTTTAAAGCTTATGCAAGTTTTTATCAATAGCTTTATTCGCTTTAATGCTGCGCCAGGGTTTCAAACAGCGCGGAATGCTCGGGAAACTGCTCGCTGAGCGTGCGCCGATGGCCCAATTCCATATCCGCATACTCAAACCCTGGTGACACCGCTTCGCTGATCAAACCGTATCCCGCCAAGCCATCAATCAGTCGCGAAGCTTTCCAGACACCGCCGGGGACATGCAGCTGTAAGCAGTGTCCAGTGCTAAGGTCGCTGCCCATCACCACTGTTTTCAAGGTGCCGTCCGGGAAAATCAGGCTGTACCGAATCGCATCGCCCAAATGGTAGTAATGCACGATGTCTGAACGGTTCAAATGAAAATAGCCGGTCGGAGAATCCTTAGTCAGTAAGTAATAAATGGACGTCATCAGGTAACGCGGGCCGTATTGGGTATCGACCATCGGGTGATGGTCCGATTCAAACGTCCTGCGGTAGAAACCGCCCTCCAGGTGAGGCTGCAAGTCCAGTGATGCGATGACAGCGTCTGCGCCCGTGGTGTCGGTCATACAGGATCTCCGAAGAAAACCGACCCGATTCTCGTTGATCAGCCCTGGCTTTTTCATGAGCCACGCCGAGTATCGCGATCAATCAAGTGATAAGGTCCAAGACGCTGCCACGGCGCCTTTCATTTAGGAAAGAGCAGCGTGTAGGCCACGCGAAAGCCCCACCCTTGGGCGCCGTCTTTCGGACTGTCGGCCCAATAGCGTGGCCCGACCTGCAGGCTCATGGGCTGCTTGCCGACCTTGAACAGCTGCGTCACGAACAGGTTGATCGGCACGTTCCACTCCTTGGTCTCCCAGTCGTAAGTGGATTCGGTGTTGATGCCAAAACTGGTGTAAGTCGCCGTGGTGTACACCAGGAAGGGTTGCAGAAAGGTTTGATTCACTTTTTCCTTGTCGTCGGCCGGGCTGCTTTCCAGCGACCAGATGTGGTTGGCGAGAATGCCCGTGGTCCAGCCGTGCTCCTGCTTTAACGCCACGGCCGTCGGTCCCAACCCCCACTGTTCGCTGCTGAGCAAGGTGTTGCTGCCGGTCGGCAACAGCAATGCCGGCCCTACGCCCCAGATCCAGCCACTCTCGGTGGGTTTTTTCGGAGAGAAGAAAAAGCTCTGCGTCGTGTCGCCTACCCCGCTTTTGTCGGCCACACCATCCGGTGCCAGACCATGCTGATCGATGATTGGCAGGATCGTGCGCGAGATCAGGTTCCAGTCTTCATTCAGACTGAACGGTAATACCGGCTGGATATTGGTCACACTCTGGATGCCGTCACCGGAGGGCCCCATTTTCTGGTTCCAGTTGTACTGGATGGGCAAGCTGTAGAGCGCCGCAACCGGGTTCAATGATTGCTTGGCCAGCTCGGCCTGACTGTCCGTGTCCGCAAAACTGCAGACAGGGACTGCAAGCGTCATCATTGAGAGCGCAGGCAGTTTGATGTACCTGTTCATATCGAACGCTCTCCTTTGCAGTGATCCGGATGGACAGACCCGTCAGTAACGCCAGGTCATGTTGGCCGACAGGGCTTGAAGCCAGGCGTTGTCGAACTCGCCGGACACACGATTGCCCGACAGGGATTTGGTCTGGTCGACCGGCATGTCACCCATCCAGACCGTGACCCAGCTGAAGTTCAGGTCGGTCTCCTTGTTCAGCGAATACGTGAGGCCGGCGGCGAACCGCCAGGCGGCGCCCATGGGCACGGTGAACGTGCGATTGCCGTCGGAAACCGCCGAGGTGTCGTAGGCGATACCGAAGTCCCAGAGCAAATCGGGGTTCATCTGATACTGCGCGCCCAGAGCCAATTGATAGGTGTCTTTGTAATGCGCATTGATGGTGGTCGCCCGCGATCCCCCAGCATTGGTATCGACGTCGATGCCGATGTCGCCGAACTTGGACCAGTCCTGCCAATTGACCGAGGCCAGAAACGCCCATTGCGAGTCCAGTTGCTGGTACAAGCTGAGGGTGGCGGTTTGCGGGACTTTCAGATCGAGCTTGAGGTTGGTGCCGTCCAATCGACTCACCAGCGGGCCGCTGTTCTTGATATCCACGCCATCCTCGAAGTTCAGGTCGACCTGGCTGGTGTAGGCCAAGCCGATACGCGTGCCTGCTTGTGGGGCATAGATCACGCCGACATTGGCGCCATAGCCCCAATCGGTGTCCCTGTATTTGTACTGCCCGTCCGCGCGGTTCGTCAGGCCAAGGGGCGACTGATCGATGGCTGCCTCGGATTTGAGCATGCCGTACATGGCTTTAACGCCAAGCCCCACCGACCACTGATCGTTGAAGCGATACGCCACGCTGGGCACCAGTGACAAACCGGCGATGCTGGCGTTCTGCACGAAATAGCGCCCGGACCAGTCGTTGTCGTAGTTTTCCGCCAGGCCAAAATCGCCATAGGAGCCGAAGCCGACGGACCAATGGTCGTCGAGTTGATGGCTGATAAAAAAACTGCCTCCCGGTATGGGGTCGAGAATATTGCCGCTGCCATTGCCCGGGGTATTGGTCTGTTCGTCCCGATCGAACGACAAATGACCAAAGAGGATCTGCGCACCGGCAGTGATTTGCGTGCCGCTCAAATAGCTCAATCCAGCGGGGTTACTGGCGATAGTTGAAGGGCCTTGTGCCCTGGCGGCGGCCCCGGCATTGGCCAGGCCGATGTTGTCCGTGCCGATTTCATACAACATCAGGCCGCCGGCTGCGCTGCGCTCGCTGGCTAAAAGAGAGAGCGCTCCAAGAACGGAAATACACAATGCACTTTTATTCGACTGCATGATGTCCCTCTCAAATAATGTTTATCACTATTGAACGGATAACAGCGCAGGGCGAACTGAAGTATTGCTGATGATTTGGCATTGTCCATTTGCTGGCACTTAATTGTTCGGCGTGATCGAAGTTCTAACCCAGCTTGGTCAGCCTGATGCTATTTGTTTGAGAAAGTTTTGAGGTAGGGGTTGGGTACATATCCGTTACTTGGGTAACGGCGGATATTGGTTCCGCCCTGACGGCGGGTTACTTGGAAAAGCGCCAAGTAACCAAGCGCCTGCGCCCCTGACGTACGGTGCCTCGCCTAGGCTCGGCATTCCCTCACTCCGGTCCTGCTCCGTGGGCCCGCCGCCATCGGCCATCCATGGCCGGGGGCGGCTAACCCGGCATCCATGCCGGGTTGCCCACTACGCAGAACCTGCGTTCGGCCTTCCGACGGGGCAGATCAAGATCAAGATCAAAAGCGGAAGGCGAGCTAACGCTCGACCTGATGAGTGGTGAGGAGCAAAAGCTGTTCGCCGGTCTGCCCTGCTTTATGTGGGAGTGAGCCTGCTCGCGATGCTGTTGCTATTGCTGTTGATCGTTCCCATGCTCCGCGTGGGAATGCCGCCGGGGACGCTCTGCGTTCCGCTGTCGACACCAGGCTTGAGTCTTGCGCAAGGTGACGCGGAGCGTCACGGGATGCATTCCCACGCGGAGCGTGGGAACGATCAGGGTCAGGGTCAGGGTCCAGGGTCAGGATCAGGACGCGTAAGCGTTGAGCAAACAGGTCGGCCCGTAGGCCGCCTCGCTTTGCTTTGGCACTGCACGCCCCCTCGTGAGGCCGAGCGCAGGTTCTGCGCAGTGGGCAACCCGGCATGGATGCCGGGTTAGCCGCCCCCGGCCATGGATGGCCGATGGCGGCGGGCCCACGGAGCAGGACCGGAGCGAGGGCATGCCGAGCCTTAGCGAGGCACCGAACGTCAGGGGCAAAAGCGCTTGGTTACTTGGCGCTTTTCCAAGTAACCCGCTGTAAAAGCGGAACCAATAGCCGCCGTTACCGCAAAAACGGATATGCCCCCAATCCCAATCCCAATCCCAACTCCACCCCCTATACCATCTTAAGTAAACAGCATCAGCCAAATCATCCGGCTTTTCCGTGCACTCAGACGCAGTATCAGAACAACTTCAGCAAGGGCTTCCCCATTCACTCAACAACACCGAGTCTGCCCATTACCACCGCCGTATCGAGCTTCCTGACGTTCCCGAAAGAACACCTCATAGCTCATCACCGGTTTATCCGGATGTTTGGTCTGCATATGCTCGACGTAAGTATCGTAGTCCGGCATCCCCACCATAAGGCGCGCAGCCTGACCAAGGTATTTACCGAGACGGCTCAAGTCATTGAACATGCTCGCCCTCCTCCATCACACCTGAGGGATTGCCTGATACGGTGCTTCTTTATCCGTACGCTCTTTGCTGCCCCAGGCCGCGATACCGACCTTGAGCGCAAAGAACAGGATGCTGAAGACCACGAACAGGAACAGCGCCGTCAACGTGGCGTTGGTATAGGCGTTGTAAATCACATGCTGCATCTGATCGATGCTTTTGGCCGGGGCAAGGATCTGACCATTGGCCAGCGCATCACTGTATTTTTTCGCCAGTGACAGGAAGCCGATCGCCGGGTTGGCATCGAACAGCTTGATGAAGCCGGCAGTGACGGTACAGATCAGCAGCCACACGGCGGGCAGCATGGTCACCCACACATAGCGCTGGCGTTTCATTTTGATCAGCACAACGGTGGCCAACATCAGCGCGATACCGGCGAGCATCTGGTTGGAGATACCGAACAGCGGCCACAAAGTGTTGATGCCGCCCAGTGGATCGATCACGCCCTGATACAGCAAATAGCCCCACATCGCCACGCAACCAGCGGTGGCGATCAGGTTCGCAGGCCAGGAGTCGGTGCGCTTCAACGACGGCACGAAGGAGCCGAGCAAGTCCTGCAGCATGAAGCGTCCGGCACGCGTACCGGCGTCCACGGCGGTCAGGATGAACAGCGCCTCGAACAGGATCGCGAAGTGGTACCAGAACGCCATGGTGTTTTCACCGGGCAGGACGTGGTGCAGGATCTGCGCGATACCGACCGCCAGGGTCGGCGCACCGCCGGCACGGGCCAGGATGGTGGTTTCACCGATGTCCTTGGCCACCGCTTGCAACGCGTCAGGGGTAATGGCAAAGCCCCAGCTGCTGACGGTTTGAGCCACCGAAACCACATCCGCGCCGACCAGAGCCGCCGGGCTGTTCATGGCGAAATAGACGCCTGGCTCGATCACCGACGCGGCGACCATGGCCATGATGGCGACGAAGGATTCCATCAGCATGCCGCCGTAACCGATGTAACGGGCATGACCTTCGCTGGCGAGCAACTTCGGTGTCGTGCCCGAAGCGATCAGCGCGTGGAAACCCGAGACCGCGCCACAGGCGATGGTGATGAACAGGAACGGGAACAGACCGCCTTTCCACACCGGCCCGGTGCCGTCGATGAATTGGGTCAGGGCCGGCATCTTGAGGTCGGGCATGGTGATCAGGATGCCGATCGCCAGCGCCACGATGGTGCCGATTTTGAGGAAGGTCGACAGGTAGTCGCGCGGCGCGAGGATCAGCCATACCGGCAATACCGCAGCGACAAAGCCGTAGCCAATCAGCATCCAGGTGATCTGAATGCCCGTGAAGGTGAAGGCTTTGGCCCAGACCGGGTCGGCAGCAATCTGCCCGCCCAGCCAGATCGAACCCAGCAGCAACAGCACGCCGACCACGGAGATTTCACCGATGCGGCCCGGGCGGATGTAGCGCATGTAAACGCCCATGAACATCGCGATCGGGATGGTCGCCATCACCGTGAACATGCCCCATGGGCTGTCGGCCAAAGCCTTGACCACGATCAGCGCCAGCACCGCGAGGATGATGATCATGATCAGGAAGCAGCCAAACAGCGCGATGGTCCCGGGGATACGGCCCATTTCTTCACGGACCATGTCACCCAGCGAACGGCCATTACGGCGCGTGGACATGAACAGGACCATGAAGTCCTGAACGGCACCGGCCAGCACCACGCCGGCAATCAGCCATAGCGTGCCGGGCAAGTAACCCATCTGTGCGGCCAATACTGGACCAACCAGCGGCCCCGCGCCGGCGATGGCGGCGAAGTGGTGACCGAAAAGTACGTGTTTGTTGGTCGGCACGTAGTCCAGGCCATCGTTATTGATGACCGCGGGCGTGGCACGGTTGGGATCGAGTTGCATCACCTTGGTGGCGATGAACAGGCTGTAGTAGCGGTATGCGACGAGGTAAATAGCGACTGCTGCGACTACGATCCAGAGGGCGTTGATCGCTTCGCCGCGGCGCAGGGCCACGACACTCAGCGCAAACGCTCCCAGGACAGCCACGGCAAACCAGGCAAGGTGTTTAGCCAGACGGGGCATAGCGTGTCTCCTGCCGACAGCCAGTGACTGCGGCGGTAATTTTTATAATTGTGTCCGCGGTGCGGAGCTGGCCCAATATCTGCGCATGTCGTCTACAAATAAATCCGCGTTACTACGTACGCGGCGTCTACGTAGTTCTACGTAGACAGCGCAGATCCCCTGTAGGAGTGAGCCTGCTCGCGATAGTGGACTGACATTCACCATCAATGTCATCTGACATACCGCTATCGCGAGCAGGCTCGCTCCCACAGGGTTTTGTATTCCAGTTGGCTAACACTAAAGCCGCAGGTCATTCCGTCCTGCCGCGCTACAGGACGCGCGTATCTTTGGCATATGATGCCGGCCTTCGCCTACCCTCCGCCCGGTCAGGAGCCAAGATGCAGCTCAAACACAAAATCGTCGCGCTCGGGATTCTGCCGCTGGTCCTGGCGATTGCGGTGATCTGCGCGCTGGTGATTTCCCTGAACCGCCAACTCGGCGACCAACAGGCGCAACTGATCGAAGACAGCATTCTGGCGAGCAAGCGGGCCGAACTTAAAAACTACGTGGAAATGGCGCAAAGCCTGATCGCGCCGCTGTACGACGACGGCCACGGTGACGAACACGCCCAGCAACAAGTGCTGGAAGAATTACGCAAGCTCAGCTTCGGCATCAATGGTTACTTCTTCGTCTACGACCGCGAAGGCCGCAGCCTGATGCACGCTCGCCAGTCGGATCTGGTGGGCAAATACCTGTGGGACATGAAGGATCCGCACGGTTTGCCGGTGATCCAGGCGTTGCTCAAAAGTGCGCAATCAGGCGAAGGCTTTCAGCGCTATGCCTGGAAAAAACCCTCCTCCGGCCAGGTGACCGACAAGCTAGCCTACGTGGTGATGCTGGATCGCTGGGGCTGGATGCTCGGCACCGGCATCTACCTTGAGGACGTTGAACGCGCCACCCAGCAAGCCCGCGACGAAGTGGCCCAGGGCATCCGCAAAACCATGCTAGCGATTGCCGTCGTCGCCCTTGTCGCGGTGCTGTTTGTCTTTGCCAGCGGCATGACGCTGAACGTCAGTGAACATCGGCTGGCGGACAAAAAGCTTCAGCGCCTGACCCAACGGATCGTCAGCCTGCAGGAGGAAGAGCGATCACGGGTGTCCCGTGAACTGCACGACGGCATCAGTCAGTTGCTCGTCTCCATCAAGTTTCAGTTCGAGCTGGCCAGCCTGCTGCTGGAGAACGGCCCGGCACAGGACAAAGGGTTGAACACACTCAAAGAGGCCACGCAGCGCCTCGGGGATGCGATTGGCGAGGTTCGCAGCCTCTCTCACGATTTGCGTTCCTCGTTGCTCGACACCCTGGGCCTGCCGGCCGCCATCGGCCAACTCGCCACGGAGTTCGAGCAACGCAGCGGTCTGAAAGTGACCTACGACGATAACGAATTCGACTGTGATCTGGTCGATGGCGCGGCGGTTTCGCTGTTTCGGATCGTGCAAGAAGGCCTGACCAATATCGAACGCCACGCCCAGGCTAAACACGTTTCCATTACCCTGCACGGGTCACCGGAATCCGTGCGGCTGACGGTGGTCGATGACGGCGTCGGTTTCAACGTGGCTCAGGTCGAGCGTCGCCACGCGGGCATCGGTTTGCGTAATATCCGTGAGCGCGTCGAACATTTTGGCGGGCGTTTCGACCTGGTATCGATACCCGGAAGAAGTGAGCTGGACGTGCTGCTGCCAATGAAAGCGCCCGGCTCAAACCGCTGACATACACCACTACAACAAGAGTGAATGACCGCAATGAACCTGCCCTGCCCGATCCGCGTCGCCCTGGTCGACGATCACGCCCTGGTCCGCGACGGCATCAAAGCCCTGCTCGCGGTCATGGCGCCGCTGGAGGTGGTGGGCGAAGCCGAAAGTGGCGCCGATGCCATCGAGATGGTCGGACGTTGCCAGCCAGACCTGTTGCTGGTCGACATCAGCCTGCGCGACATGAACGGGCTCGAGCTGACACGCCTGTTACGCAGTCAGTACCCGTCGCTCAAAGTGCTGGTGCTGAGCATGTACGACAATTATGAATACGTGAGTGAATCCGTTCGTGCCGGCGCCAGCGGCTATGTGCTGAAGAACTCACCGTCGCGGGAAATCATTGCCGCGATTGAAGCCATTGCCAGCGGCGGTACGTTCTACAGCGCCGAAATCGCCCAGCGGCTGATTGCCGATAAAAGCACCGACAACGAGCTGACGCCGCGCGAGAGCCAGGTGCTGTACAAAATGGCCCAGGGCCTGAACAACAAGGAAATGGCCCGTGAACTGGACATCAGCGTGCGCACGGTGGAAACCCACCGCCTGAGCATCCGGCGCAAACTCAACATCGACAAGCCTGCGGCCCTGGTCAAATACGCCATCGATCACGGGATTATTTCGCCTTAGAGCTTCCTGTATTCAACATGACCTAGGAGGCTGCTTTTTATCGTCGTGCCGTTCAGTGATCGCCGAAGGTTCGAGGGTGCTTGAAAAGCTTGGCAGCCGATGGCCCGATTGGGCGGCTATGCTCCAGTGATCGTCCCTGGCTGGAACCTATGGAATGCCTCCACGTCGATCCCTGCTGATGAGACCGGGCCACCTCATATTGCTGGGTTTTGTGGGGCTGAGCGGCTGCGTGCGGCTGGGACCGGACTTCCAGTCCCCTGCAGAGGCGTGGATCAAACACTGGGACACCCCTGCCCTTGCCCACGCCAGCCAGCGCGCACTGACGCCGGACTTGCGCCAATGGTGGAGCGTCTTCAATGACCCGGTCCTGGATCGTCTGATCGCTGAGGCCGATGCCCACAACTCGGACCTGAAAATCGCCGGCCTGCGGGTGATCGAAGCGCGCGCCCAACTGGGCATCGCGCAAAGCACCTTGTACCCGCAGCTGCAACAAGTCAGCGCCGACAGTTTGTACGTCAACCGCCGACAATCGGGCGGCAACAATCCGCAGGACAGTCATTTCTGGCAATACAGTGCCGGGTTCGACATTGGCTGGGAGCTGGATTTCTGGGGGCGCTTCAGTCGAGCCATCGAGTCATCGGATGCCAGCTATTTTGCCGCACAAGCCAACTATGAAGACGTGCTCGTGTTGCTGCGCGCCCAGGTTGCGGACAGCTATTTTTCGTTGCGCACCTCAGAGGCGCGGCTGCGCGTCGCCCGGGAGAACGCCAAACAGCAACTGCGCAACGTCGACATCACCGAAAAACTGTTCAAAAGTGGCCAGAGTGCCGAGCTGGACCTGCAACAGGCCAAGACCCAATACCTGGGCACCCTCAGCACCGTGCCGACGCTCGAAGATCAGATTCAGCGAACCCGCAACGCCTTGTCCGTATTGCTCGGTCAACCGCCCGGTGCCTTGCCGCAACTGGCGGAGAATCCAGGCTTGATCCCGCTGGTCGACCGCGCCGTTCTGCAGGACGTACCGGCCAATCTGCTGCTGCGTCGGCCCGACGTGCGCGCCGCCGAGCTGAACGTCGCCGCACAGTCGGCGCTGATCGGTGTGGCCGAAAGCGACTTTTATCCATCGCTGACCTTGCTGGGCAGCATCGTCTGGTCGGCCGATACGCTCAACGGGACGTCCAGGAGCCTGGACTTGATCGGCGGCCCCAGTCTGCGCTGGAACGTGTTCGATTACGGCAGGATCAGCAACAACGTGCGCGTTCAGGATGCACGCTTGCAGCAGCTGATCGAGGCCTATCGCGACAAAGTCCGTCAAGCCGCGCGGGAGGCAGACGATGCCGCCTATGGGGTGATCAAGTCGCTGGAACGCGAGCAAATCCTCGGCCAAGCCGAAGTGACGGCCAAGCGCTCGCTGGTGCTCGCGAGCATCCAATACCGCGAAGGTTATTCGGATTTCCAGCGGGTCCTCGACGCGCAACGCGCGCTGCTCGACCAGCAGGACAACTACCTGGTCGCTCGCAGCAACGCCGTGAGCAATCTGATTGCCCTCTACAAATCCCTGGGCGGCGGTTGGTACAGCGCCCAGCCAATCACAGATCCGGCCACCCGCCAGCAGATGGAACAACGCACCGATTGGGGCGACCTGTTGCACGAAGCCGCCTCCCCTCTGCCCGACAAGGTAAAACAACCATGAGCGAAGCCGCGCAGACCGTTCCCGAAACGCCCGCGCCTGATCCGGCGAAAAAAGGCATCAAATGGGTGTTGTTGCTGATTGTCCTGAGCCTGACGTGGTACCTGTTGGCCGACCGCTTCACGCCCTACACGCAACAGGCGCGGGTGGGAGCCTTCGTCATTCCGGTCGCGTCTGAAGTCGCCGGGCGGGTGATCCGCGTCAACGTGCGCAACAATCAGGACGTCAAGGCCGGTGATGTGCTCTTCGAAGTCGATCCACAGCCGTACCAGATTGCCGTCGACCGGGCTCGCGCAGACCTGGAGTCGACACGGCGACAGGTAGGCGCCAGCACCGCCGGCATTGCTTCGGCACAGGCCAATTTGCGTGCCGCCCAGGCCAACGAACTCAAGGCCAGGCAAGACAATCAGCGTCTTGAAGGCTTGTATCGCGAAGACCCCGGCACCATTTCCGTACGCGTGCTTGAAGTGTCCCGCGCCAACCGCGAACAGGCCGTCAGCCAGGTTGCCGCCGCCCGTGCCGAAGTCCAGCGTGCGCGCGAGCAGGAAGGCGGCAGCGAGGAAACCAACGCCCTGCTGCGCAGCGCTGCCACGGCGCTGTCGAAAGCCGAACTGGATTTGTCCAACACGCAGATCCGTGCGCGCTCGGCCGGATTGATCACCGACCTGCGCACCGACGCCGGACAATTCGCTGCGGCCGGCAGCCCGGTCATGACCTTGATTGCCATCCACGATGTATGGATCAGCGCGGACATGACCGAAAACAACCTGGGCCTGATCAAGCCCGATACGCCGGTCGCCATCGTGCTGGACGCGCTGCCGGGTGAAATTTTCGAAGGCCAGGTACGCAGTATCGGCTACGGCGTCAGCGTCGGGCAGCCAACCCAGCCGGGGACGTTGCCCAGCGTGCAAAACAGCCGCGACTGGTTGCGGCCGGCACAGCGCTTTCCGGTGATCATCCAGTTCTCCCCGGATTCACTCGCCACGCTGCGCGACAACCGAGCCATCCGTGCCGGCGGGCAGGCGGAAGTCATGGCCTTTCCCACCGAGGGCAATCCGTTGAACCCGCTTGGCCGGTTGTTCGTGGGGTTCATGAGCTGGCTGAGCTATGCCTATTAAGCGCACGCCGCGCGAACAACGCGCGCTGCGCCTGGCCACGGGCACTGCGCTGTGCCTGGCCGCCAGTTTCGGCCTGGCCTTGCCGATTCCTTTTTTGGCGCCGGTGTTGTGCCTGATCCTGCTGGCGTCGGTCAATCGGCCGCTGCCGTTGAAGGCGGCCGTGGTGCTCGCCTTGGTCGCGATGCTGACCACCAGTGTTGGCCTGCTATTGATTCCGATACTGCGTTACTACCCCGTCACCGGGGTGCTGGTGATCGGTGTGAGTCTGTTCCTGGTCTTTCGTTTTGGCCTGCGCGGCGGCAATCCGCTGATCGTGACCTTTCTGGTGATCGGCCTGACCATGATCTCCTCGGCAGGCGTTGCCGAATTCGACCTGGCGGCGATGGTCATCGGGGCTCTGGTCAAGGGCTTGCTCCTTGCGGTGTTGGTCGTGGCGATCAGTCACGGATTATTCCCGGACCCGCCCAATGCCCCCTCGCCGCTGCCCGCCGCGCCCCTGCCTGACGAAGAAGTCAGTCGGGTTGCGTTACGCGCCACCCTGATCGTGCTACCGGCGTTCCTCATGGCGCTGATCGACCCGGCAGGTTACTTGCCCATCATCCTCAAGGCCGTCAGCCTCGGTCAGCAAAGCTCCACGACTAACGCCCGCAACGCCGGCCGTGAACTCATAGGTTCAACCTTGTGTGCGGGCCTGCTGGCGATCCTGTTCTGGAGCGCCCTGAGTCTGTTTGTGCACCTTTGGATGTTCTTTCTATGGATGCTGCTGTTCGGCCTGGTGCTGGCGCGCAAACTGTATGCCCTGAGCCCGACGCGGTTTACCCCCGGGTTCTGGCTCAATACCCTGATCACGCTGATTATCCTGTTGGGCCAGTCAGTGCAGGACAGCGTCGCCGGCAAGGACGTGTACACGGCGTTTGCCGTGCGCATGGGGTTGTTCCTGCTCGTGACGCTGTATGCCAGCCTGATGGTTCATCTGCTCGAGGCGCGGCGGGAAAAAACTCAAGGATTGACCTGATAACCCCTCGCCTGCAGGCAATTGACATAGGCCATCTTCGCTTCGTCCTGATCGCCTTCATAAAACTCATCATGCTGACGCCCGTGGGTCTCCGGCGCAACGGTGCCCGAGGGCGGCGGCGTCGGGCTCTGACTGAGCGCCACGTCATGGCAATCGTCGATATCGAGCTGGGTTTCTTGCGAGTCCTGCCCCTTCATCGGCACGACGGTTTCGGCCCAGGCCTGGGGGCATGTGACGGCCAATACAGCGCACAGACTGATAAACCACACCTTATTCATATAGACCTCCAACGCAGTCCGTTACCCTGCAAGTACACCGGGTGGTTTGGCAGCTCAAGACAGATCACCGACTTATTGAGCAAAAAGGAGTGTAGATCACACACTGTTCGTCCCTCACGCGCAATGGCCCCGAGGACGCCTGTCCATGATTCTTTTCAATCGTTTTTGCGTGATGGCCTAACCTCATAGGTTAAGCGACCAACAACAGAGCCGGGCACTCCTATGCGCAAGGCATTGAAGTCAGTGATTTTCGTCGTGCTCACGCTGCTTGGACCGATTGCCACGGTGCTGTCGGCCGCCGAGCTGCCGCCGTCATCGGCTGTTTCAGGCACTTCATCCGTTGCCGTCTCCCAGAGTGATCTGCAAGCGCTACAAGCTCGCCTCGACCGGATCAAACAGCAGATTTCGCAGGCCAATAACCTCACGCAGATGGTCGGCCTGCAGGACACGGTGCAGTTGTTTATAAAGGATGTGGACACCCTGCAGTCTTCGCTGCTGCCCGAACAGAAGCAGCTACAAGCCCAACTTGATGTGCTGGGCCCGGTGTCGCAGGACGATATCACGCCAGAAAAATCGGACATTGCGACGCAAAGAGCCTATCTGTCCGAGCAAAAGACCAAAGTCGATTTAAATTTGAAAACCCTGGCGGCGCTTAGAGCCAACGCTGCTGACCTGATCATTCAAATTGCCGGCATTCGACGCAGCCTTCTGGAAACCGAAGTCACGCTGCGCAGCGGCAGTATCCTCTCGCCAGGGTTCTGGGCACCGTTGTTCAATCCGCTGCCGGAGGACCGCCAGCGCTTTGCAGAATTCATCCAGCAGGCCAGCAGTGCGCTCCAGGCTGCCTGGCAGCCCGGCAATCGGCTGTCTGGCGTCACCCTGGTTTTGCTGGCGGCGGCCATTTGGTCCTGGGGCCGAAGAATCGCCGATCGCGGGCTGACCTGGATGTGCATTCATCGAATGCCGGAAGGTCGTTTGCGCCGAAGTTCGCTCGCGCTGGCTTCTGTCGTGGCCACGCTGTTGACCACCGCTGGTGCGATGCAATTGCTGTTTTATGCGCTCACGCGAGGACTGCCTCTGTCGCCCATGATGCAGAGCTTTGCCGATGAATTCGAAAAAGTCATCTATGTCTGCGTCCTGATCACCGGTTTGAGCAGGGCACTGCTGTCGACCCGACATCCGTCCTGGCGCCTGCCCGCCATCGCCGACCCGGTTGCGCTGGCGATCCAGCCATACCCCAGGCTGCTGTCTGTCACGCTGCTGATTCTGGTGGGCCTGGCACAAATCACCAATGTCACCGGCATGAGCGCACCGGCCATCCTCTTTGGCCGGGGACTGATTTCGCTCGTGGTCACATTGATTGTCGGTGCCTTGTTTCGCCGTGCCAGCCAAGTCCGAAGAGCCGTGGTGAACAGTGGTGAGGCGCCCGAATCGAGCACCACCCTGGCCGGCCTGATTTACTCATTCGTCGCCGTTGTAATTGTGGTGGCGCTGCTTGCGCTGCTGATTGGCTATGTCTCCCTGGCAAGGTTCATCACCTATCAACTGGTCTGGGGATTCATCATCCTGTGCGGGTTCTACTTGCTGACGCAGGTGTTCAGAGACAGCTGTGAGTACCTGTTTTCTCCCAAGAGCCCCAGCGGCAAGGCGTTCAAGCAATTGCTCGGGATCGGCGATGTGCGCCTTGAGCAAGTCTCGGTCATTTTGTCCGGCGTGGGGCGTGCCACGTTAATTCTATTGGCGGTGATTTCACTGTTTGTGGGCGGGGTCGGGACCACACTTGGGCAACTGTTCACCCAAATGTTCGCCATCCTCGGTGGCGACGGTTTACGCAAACTGAACATCATCCCCGACCACCTGTTGAAAGCCGTGTTGGCCCTGTCGATCGGTATCTACCTGATCCGCTCACTGCGCCGATGGCTGGATAACGAGTTCCTGCCCAAGACCGACATGGACCCCGGCATGTGCGCCTCGCTGAGCACACTGTTTTCCAACATCGGCTACGCCCTGGTGATTCTGATGACCCTCTCATCAGTGGGCATCAAATGGACCAATCTGGCGTGGATCGTCAGCGCATTGTCGGTGGGCATCGGTTTCGGCTTGCAGGAAATCGTCAAGAATTTCGTCTCCGGCCTGATTCTCCTGACCGAGCGGCCGGTCAAGGTGGGCGACCTGATCAGCATCAGCGGCGTCGAAGGCGACATCCGGCGCATCAACGTCAGGGCCACCGAAATACAACTCAGTGACCGCTCGATCGTCATCGTCCCCAACTCGCAACTGATTTCGCAGAACCTGCGCAACGTCACCCTCGGCGGCAGTGCCCAGGGGGTCGCGACACTCGAACTGGTGTTCCCGCTGGACATTGACCCCGAACAAGTGAAAGACCTGCTATACGACACCTATCAAGAACACGAAACCATCCTTGAGAAACCGGCGCCGTTTGTGCGCTTCAGCAAACTGAGTCCCGACGGCATCACATTGACGGTCACCGGTTACGTCAGCAGCCCGAGAATCGTTGGCACGACCAAAAGCGATCTGTTGTTTGAAATTCTCAAGCGCTTGGGAGCGGCGGGTATTGAGCTGGCGAAACCGGCGCCAGTGACCTGACTGGACGCCAAGCAGTGCCGACCTTATACCGGGCTTCTTTTTGGCGCCGCGCGCTTCAGCGTTTCGCTCGGCAGTTCCTTGAACAGCGCCCGGTAACTGCTGGAAAACCGTCCCAAATGCCAGAACGACCAGTTCATCGCCACTTCGGCGACGGTGGTCTCATTCGGTGTTCGGGCGAGCAATTCGCGGTGTGCGCTGTTGAGTCGGCGCAGGCGCAGCCAATGGGTCGGGGTCATGGCGGTGAAGGCCTTGAATGCATGCTGCAATTGCCGCAGGGAAACCCCGGCAACCTGGGACAGCTCCAGCAGGTTGAGGGTTTCTTCCGGTGAATCAGCCGCCCACTCCCCGATGCGTTTCATGATCGCGCGCTCTTCGGTGCGCCGCTGCAGGCCACCGCGGTCCAGGCACAAACAGGCGTTATCGAGGATGTAGAGGCAATCCTCCAGCAACTGCTGGGTCAGCGCTTCCTTGCTCGGTGGATCGAGCGTCTCTGCCAGCCGGGTCAAGGTGCCGCTCAACCAGCGGCTGAACAAGGCGTTCTGCCCGCAGTTGAGCGGCGACATGAACAAGCCTTCCAGCCGCGCAACGTTCAAACCGTGGCGCTGGACGAACTCGGGGCCGAACACCACGGCGATTTCCTGGTAGTTCTCCGGGGTGATCCAGATATTGCGGCTTTCGCCATTCAACACGTACAGCGCGTTGTCGCTGCGATCGAAACAAAACGCCAACGCCCCCTGCGGCGCACTGAAGTTCTGCTCGACCCGGGTGTTCATCTGTTCTTCGTAAATCTCCACGCCTTGCAGGTCCAGGTAGCGCACACGCCCGGCGAAATGCCCCGGTGACATCTGTTGATAGTGCTGCACCCAACCCGGTGTGGCACGGATTTGCGCGGCGACATCATCGGTATTGAACGCTTGAACCTGTAACGGACTGGACGCTGACATGGGATGACCTTACGCACTCGTTTGGTGCGTTTTGGTGCTGCTTAAAGTGGATAGATGGAACGACAAGGCTCGCCCAAGATAGTCGTCAACGCGTCACAGGGGAAGTGTGTGGTGGATGAAACCACCCTCCCCGACGTTAATAAAACCAATAACGAGGTCTTTATGAATGTCCCCTTCGATCAGCTGTTCACGTGGCTGAAAGATCACAAGATTACCGAAGTCGAGTGTGTGGTCAGTGACTTGACCGGCATTGCACGCGGCAAAATCGCACCCACCAACAAGTTCCTGCATGAGCGAGGCATGCGCCTGCCGGAAAGTGTGCTGTTGCAAACGGTAACCGGGGACTTTGTCGACGACGACATCTACTACGACCTGCTGGACCCGGCGGACATCGACATGGTCTGCAAGCCGGACGCGGACGCGGTGTACGTGATTCCATGGGCCATCGAACCGACGGCAATCGTGATCCACGACACCTTCGACAAGTTCGGCAACCCGATCGAACTTTCGCCACGCAACGTGTTGAAGAAAGTGTTGCAGCTGTACACCGACAAAGGCTGGCGGCCGATTGTCGCGCCGGAAATGGAGTTCTACCTGACCCAGCGCTGCGAAGACCCGGACTTGCCGCTCAAGGCACCGATGGGCCGTTCGGGGCGCGCTGAAAGTGGTCGTCAGTCGTTTTCCATCGATGCCGCCAACGAATTCGATCCACTGTTCGAAGACGTCTACGACTGGTGCGAACTGCAAGGCCTGGACCTCGACACGCTGATCCACGAAGACGGCCCGGCGCAGATGGAAATCAACTTCCGTCATGGCAACGCGCTGGACCTGGCCGACCAGATCACCGTGTTCAAGCGGACCATGCGTGAGGCGGCGCTCAAGCACAACGTCGCGGCGACGTTCATGGCCAAACCGATTGGCGATGAACCCGGCAGCGCCATGCACATTCACCAGAGTGTGGTCGACATTGCCACGGGCCAGCCGATCTTCGTCGATGCCGACGGCAACATGAGCGAACTGTTTCTGCACCACATTGGCGGACTGCAAAAATACATCCCCAAAGTGCTGCCGATGTTTGCGCCGAACGTGAACTCGTTCCGCCGCTTCCTTCCGGACACTTCGGCGCCGGTGAACGTCGAATGGGGCGAAGAGAACCGCACCGTCGGCCTGCGTGTGCCGACTTCAAGCCCCGAAGCCATGCGTGTCGAGAACCGATTGCCGGGCGCGGATGCCAACCCATATCTGGCGATTGCCGCCAGCCTGCTGTGTGGGTACATCGGCATGGTCGAAGGCATTGAACCGAGCGCGGCGGTCCAGGGTAGAGCCTACGAACGGCGCAACCTGCGCTTGCCGATCACCATCGAAGACGCGCTGACGCAGATGGAAGAAAGCGAAACCATCGAGCGTTACCTGGGCAGCAAATTCGTCAGGGGTTACGTCGCGGTCAAGCGTGCCGAGCACGAAAACTTCAAGCGCGTGATCAGCTCCTGGGAGCGTGAGTTCCTGCTGTTCAGCGTCTAACCCCACCATGATCGTTCCAACGCTCTGCGTGGGAATGCAGCCCGGGACGCTCTGCGTCCCAGTGGAACGCGGAGCGTCCCTTGAGGCATTCCCACGCGGAGCGTGGGAACGATCAAACGCCTGAAAAATTCAAAAACTCAAAGAGGTGTCGAATGCGTCTATTGAAATCCATGGTTCCGGTCGCGCTGACCTTGTTGTTCAGCGCGGTTGCGCAGGCCCAGCCAACCGTCAGCGTCTACAACTGGACCGATTACATCGGCGACACCACCCTGGTCGACTTCCAGGCCAAAACCGGCATCAAAGTGATCTACGACGTATTCGATTCCAACGAAACCCTGGAGGGCAAACTGCTCGCCGGCCGCACCGGGTATGACGTGGTGGTGCCGTCCAACCACTTCCTCGCGCGCCAGGTGAAGGCCGGTGCGTTCCTCAAGCTGGATCGCACGCAGCTGCCCAACTTCAAGAACCTGGACCCGAAACTGCTCGCGCTGCTGGAGAAAAACGATCCGGGTAACGAGCATTCCGTGCCGTACCTGTGGGGCACCAACGGCATCGGCTACAACGTCGACAAGATCAAGCAAGTGCTGGGCGTCGACCACATCGACTCCTGGGCCGTGCTGTTCGAACCGGAAAACATCAAGAAACTCAGCCAGTGCGGTGTGTCGATGATGGATTCGGCCGATGAAGTGTTCCCGGCGATCCTCAATTACATGGGCATGGACCCGCGTAGCGAGAACCCCGAAGACTACAAAAAAGCTGAAGCCAAGCTGCTGAGCATCCGGCCTTACGTCACCTATTTCCATTCGTCCAAGTACGTGTCGGACCTGGCCAACGGCGACATCTGCGTAGCCTTCGGTTATTCGGGTGATGTGTTCCAGGCGGCCAACCGCGCCAAGGAAGCCAAGAACGGCGTGAACATCGCCTATGCCATTCCAAAGGAAGGCAGTAATTTGTGGTTTGACCTGCTGGCGATTCCGGCCGATGCCAGCAATCCGAAACAAGCCCATGCCTTCATCAACTACCTGCTGGACCCGCCAGTGATTGCCAAGGTCAGTGCCTCGGTCGGCTACGCCAACCCCAACCCGTCCGCGAAGGCGTTCATGGACGCTGAGTTGGTGAACAACCCTGAGGTGTATCCACCGCAGGCTGTCCTCGACAAGCTCTACATTTCGACCACCCCGCCCCAGGCGATCATGCGTTTGATGACCCGTTCCTGGAGCAAAGTGAAGTCCAACAAATGAACAACGAACACGCACAGTCCTATTACGCCGCGACGGCGCATCACCTGACGCCCTTCCCTGCGTTGACCGAGGATCTGTTCGCCGATGTCTGCGTGATCGGCGGCGGTTTTACCGGGATCAACACCGCCATCGAGCTGGCTCAGCGCGGGCTCTCGGTGATTGTGCTGGAAGGCCGGCGCATCGGCTGGGGCGCCAGTGGGCGCAACGGCGGACAATTGATTCGCGGCATCGGGCATGACGTCAGTGGTTTCAGTCGTTATGTCGGAGAAGAAGGCGTGCGTTATCTTGAGCGTGCGGGCGTCGAGTCGGTGGAAGTGGTGGGCAAGCGCATTCGTGATCACGATATCGATTGCGACTTGCGCTGGGGTTTTTGCGAGCTGGCCAACACCCCGGCGCAGTTCGCCGCCTTCAAAGCGGAACAGGCCGGATTGATCGAGTCGGGTTACGTTCACGAAACCCGGTTGGTCGGCCCGGAACAGATCCGTCAGCAGGTGGTGAATTCCGGTGTCTATGCCGGCGGGCTGGTCGACATGGGTTCCGGCCATTTGCATCCACTCAACCTGGTGCTTGGCGAAGCACGGCTGGCGCAATCGCTGGGTGTGCAGATCTTCGAGCAGAGCCCGGTGCTGGAGGTGATTCATGGCAGCACTGTGCAGGTTCGTTGCGCCGCTGGCACGGTACGCGCCGGCAGCCTGGTGCTGGCGTGCAACGCGCACCTTGAAGACCTCGAACCGACACTCAGCGGCAAGGTGCTCCCGGCGGGCAGCTACATCATTGCCACTGAGCCGTTGACGCCCGAGGTGGCGGCGCAGTTGATCCCGCAGAATCTGGCGTTGTGCGACCAGAAAGTCGGGCTCGACTACTACCGGCTCTCGGCGGATCGACGCTTGCTGTTCGGCGGCGCCTGCCATTATTCCGGGCGCGACCCAGCGGACATCACCGCCTACATGCGCCCGCAGATGCTCAAGGTTTTTCCGCAACTGGCCGATGTGCGCATTGATTACCAATGGGGCGGCAAGATCGGTATCTCGGCCAATCGCTTCCCGCAGGTCGGGCGCTTGAAACTGCACCCGAACGTGTTCTATGCCCAGGGATATTCCGGGCATGGGCTGAACGTGACCCACTGGTGCGCGAAGCTGTTGGGCGAAGCCATCCATGCCGGACACAGCCAGGGCTTCGACGTGTTCAGCGCCATACCGCACATGACTTTTCCCGGTGGGCCGATGCTGCGTTCACCACTGCTGGCGCTTGGCATGTTCTGGTATCGCCTGCGCGAATTGCTCGGCTGAAGATCATGATCGTTCCCACGCTCTGCGTGGGAATGCCTCATCGGGCGCTCTGCGCCCGCTTTTGGGACGCAGAGCGTCCCGGGCTGCATTCCCACGCAGAGCGTGGGAACGATCATTCCTTTTCCCTGAACAGACTTTCGATTTGCTCTATCGCTAGGCACTTCTATATTGAGGGGGTGCTCTGACTTTCCTGTGTCCTGGCGAA
Organism: Pseudomonas sp. JAI111; assembly: GCF_024809425.1. Taxonomy (NCBI): domain Bacteria; kingdom Pseudomonadati; phylum Pseudomonadota; class Gammaproteobacteria; order Pseudomonadales; family Pseudomonadaceae; genus Pseudomonas; species Pseudomonas sp. JAI111. Next base: position 172,529 of record NZ_JANUCB010000005.1, read on the forward strand.
TGCAGTCTATGGCTACGACAAACCACCTGATCATCTGCGAGCACTGCGACTGTGTGTACGAAAAAGTCACGCTCGCCAAACATCAAAAAACCCTGTGCATACGCTGCGGCGGTGTGCTCCAGCGTTACAACGGCTTGACGGTGGAGCAGCGCCTGGCGCTGACCTTGACCGCGCTGATGCTGTGGATTTTCGCCAATTTCTACCCGGTCATGAGCATCAGCCTCAAGGGCCTGAAAAACAGCGCAACCCTCTGGGATTCGGTGCTGGCGCTGAGCCTTGGTCCCATCACCTTCATCGCCCTGGTGGCGGCGATTGCGATGATCATCGCGCCGATTTTTCAACTGGTGCTGCTGATCTGGGTGCTCAGCTACGCCCTCGCCTCCCGGCGCTCGCCGGGTTTCAGGTTTTGCATGCGCTGGCTGGAATCCCTCAGGCCCTGGAGCATGCTGGAAGTGTGTCTGCTGGGCGCGATGGTGGCGGTCATCAAGCTGGCCGGGTTGCTCGATGTGCTGCCCGGCATCGGCCTGTTTGCCCTCGCCATACTCAGCCTGATGATGATCCGCATTGCCGGTCGCGATATCCGTGAGCTGTGGGACGTCTTATGAAAACGCCCCCGGTCGCCAGCGAACTCAACCTGTGCCTTTGTCACAGCTGCGGCATGGCCTGCGACATGACCCATGAGCCCCACGAATGCGAGCGTTGCGGCGCGCCACTGCACCGGCGCAAAACCAACACGCTGACCCGGACCTGGGCCTACATGTTCACGGCCCTGGCGTTTTACGTGCCGGCCAACCTGTTACCGGTAATGAACACCAAGATGGTCGGCAATGGCGCCGACAGTACGATCATGAGCGGTGTGCTGGAGTTCTGGGAAGCCGGCGCCTGGGACATCGCCCTGATCATCTTCATCGCGAGCATTGCGGTGCCGGGCATCAAGTTCGTCGCCCTGACACTGCTGCTGGTCACGGTGCATCGCGACAGCGACTGGGCGCGCAAGGAGCGCTCAAAACTGTACCGATTCGTCGAGGTCATCGGTTATTGGTCAATGCTCGACGTCATTGTGGTGGCGCTGGTGGCTTCACTGGTCAAGTTCCAAGCCCTGGCCGATATCGAGCCGCGCCCGGGCATTCTGTTTTTTGGCCTGGTGGTGGTGTTCACCATGCTGTCGGCGATGAGTTTCGACCCTCGACTGATCTGGGATAACGAGCGGTCGGACATACCCCAGAACGAGGAGGACATGGATGAAGTCGCAAGCCACTGACGGGCCGCAAGCCCCCGGGCAAGCCCCTGTAAAAACTCGTCGTTTCAGCGTTTCACTGGTCTGGATCGTGCCCATCGTTGCGGTACTGGTAGGGATTTCCCTGGTGGTCCACAGCCTGATGCAGGAAGGCCCGACCATCACCGTCACCTTCAAGACCGGTGATGGCCTGACCGCCAACAAGACCGAAGTCAAATACCGCAACGTGGTGATCGGCCATGTCTCGGACGTGGAATTGAGCAACGATCAGAAATCTGTCAACGCAACGATCAAGCTGGCCAAACAGGCGGAGAGTTTTACCCGCGAAGACTCGAAGTTCTGGGTGGTGCGTCCGCGCATCGGAGCCGGTGGCGTGTCAGGTATCGATACATTGTTCTCGGGTGATTACATTGGTGCCGACATTGGCCAGGCCAACGCCCGCTCGAAGCATTTCAAGGGCATTGAAAACCCGCCCGCCATTACGTATGGCGAGCCAGGCAAGCGTTTCACCTTGCACACCGAAGACCTCGGTTCACTGGATATCGGCTCCCCGGTGTACTACCGCAAAATACCGGTGGGCCAGGTCGTCGCCTACGGCCTGGACCCTGACGGCAAAGGCGTGAACATTGATGTGTTCGTTCACGCGCCCAACGACATCTATGTCACCGAAAACACCCGATTCTGGAACGCCAGCGGCTTTGATGTCAGCGTCGGCGCCAATGGTGTTGCGGTGAAGACCGAGTCGTTGTCTTCGATCCTGGTGGGAGGCATCGCGTTTCGCGCACCCGATTACAGTCCCGAGGACAAACCCGCGCCTGAAGAATATACCTACGAATTGTTCGAGGACCAGCAGACAGCCCTCGCCCCTCCCAATGGCAAGCCGCAGTTCCTGTCCCTGCGCTTCGACCAGGCTCTGCGCGGTTTGAAGGTCGATGCGCCGGTGGAATTCCTCGGGATGGAAATCGGCAAAGTGGTCTCAGTCAATCTGGATTTCGACGAGAAGAAAAAGAGCTTCCCGGTCAACGTCGGCATCGTGATCTACCCGCAACGTTTGGGCAAGGCGCACACAAAATTGCTCAAAGCCTACAACCATGACCCCAGTGACGAAGCAGGTGGCGTGCGGCTGATGGGCACCTTTATCGAGAACGGTCTGCGCGCACAGGCACGCAGCGGCAACCTGTTGACCGGTCAGTTGTACATCGCGCTGGATTTCTATCCGAAAGCTGAAAAAGTCGTATTCGATCCAAGCATTCGTCCAGTCAGCATTCCGACCGTTCCCGGCAGCCTTGAAGAACTCCAGGGAAAACTGGAAGCCATTGTCGACAAACTCAACAAACTGCCGATGGACCGCATCGCCGGCAACCTGGACAGCAACCTCGTCGAATTGCGTAAAGGCCTGGCGCAGTTCAATGCCAAGACTCTGCCCGGGGTGCAGACAACCCTGGCCGATGTCAGCAAGACCTTGCAATCAGCCAGTTCGACCTTGGCCGAGGATTCGCCGCAACGAGAACAGTTGACCCAGACCCTGGACGAACTTGGACGCATGTCGCGCTCCTTGCGTGAGCTCTCGGATTACCTGGGGCGGCACCCGGAATCGCTGATTCGCGGACGCCCTAAAAACGCCGCGCCGATGGACCTGCAAGCGCCGCCGCGCAACTGACCACAGGAGCAATACCCATGGCTTTCAAGCTGAAAATCACTTTGGTCACCGCGCTGTTGCTGCTTGCCGGATGCCGCAGTGATCCAATTCATTTTCACACCCTGACTCCGGCACAGCCAGGAGGAACAGCCAGGGGCAACGCTGCGGATGTCGTGATTGAAAGCATTACCGTGCCGCCGCAAGTCGATCGCCCGCAGATCGTTATCCGTCAGGGCAGCAGTGGGCTGGTCATTCTTGAAACCGAATGGTGGGGTGCGAGCCTGGCGGATGAATTGAGCAGCGCGCTGGTGGATCAACTGATCAACAGCAATCTGCAGCACAAAGTCTCATTGCGTGTGGATTTTCAACGCTTTGATTCGATACCCGGCCAATACGCGCTGATCGACGTTAAATGGCGCCTGCGCAATCCCGGCGACACCGACAACATACTGGTGACATGCCGCAGTACCTTTCAGACACCTTCAGGCCCAAGCATCGATGATTTGGTGGTAGCCCATCAGAACAACGTGAAACACCTGACCGCGCTTATCAGCCAAGCGGCCAGAGGCCCCTCGCGGGGTTGCCCTGCTACACCCTGAACTGGCCGCCGCCAGCAAGCCTTTCTATCGCTCGGCGGCAACCTGACCATCGCTAACAACGTAGGAGATAACAGTTTGCAACAATTAATTAATAACGCTCCGGCAATATGTCTGCAATTTTTTCACATTCGTTTCACTCCTCCGCTACCTGGACAGATTTAATTTTAGCCGCATCGTTCCCACCTTAGATAACGAAGAACTCATGACTTCTCGGTTTATAAAACTGGCGTCACTCAGCGCAGCCCTCGTAGTGGTTGTATTGGTTTCAGGCTTTGCCTTTTGGTCAAGATCGCCAGTCAATCTGGGCGGTGCCAACGCCGAAGACCGAGCTCAATTGTTGCGGCAATGGCAAGCCGGCGAAGTCGTTGCACTGGTTCGTCATGCCGAGCGTTGTGACCGTTCCAGTAACCCGTGCTTTGGCCCGGCGGATGGCATAACCAAAGTGGGTAACCAGGCCGCCATCGCGGTGGGCCAAGGTTTCACGCGGCTGGGCATGGAGCAGACCGATGTGATAAGCAGCCCGGCCACTCGTACGGCGCAAACGGCGCATGCCATGTTCAGCAAAGATGCGATCGCTCAGGACTGGCTCGCCAGTTGTGGCAAACCCTTGCGTAACGATGTCGTAGCCCATAAACGTGCTCACCATAATCTGGTGCTGGTCACTCACAGTGGCTGCATCAGCGATTTTGAAGCACAGACAGGCTACCCTCATGCGGCAACAAGCGAATATGGCAGTTCCTTGCTCGTCCACATCGACGAGAAAGGGGAACTAAAAATACTTGGGATCGTGAAGGCCGATGACTGGAAATCCTTGCTGCAAGGCAGCAGCGCCCAGTAGCGGACCGAAACGACTACAGCAGCCTCACGCTTTTGATTATTTTCAATTTTAAATTGCGCTCTCGCGTATAGCGCCAAGGACGAAAAATGACGTCTCGTAATCCCCTGCCCAACACTATTTCCCGTGCGTCCACTCCGGTTGACCGCTGGCTATTGCCCGGCTTGCTGTTGGCATTCGTGATGTTTTACCTGTTACCGATGCTGACCCACGGCCTGTGGATCCCCGACGAAACCCGCTATGCCCAGATCAGCCAGGAAATGCTCCTCAGCGGCAACTGGATTTCTCCGCATTTCATGGGCATTCGCTACTTCGAAAAACCCATCGCCGGTTACTGGATGATCGCCATCGGCCAGGCCGTGTTTGGCGACAACCTGTTCGGCGTGCGTATTGCCTCGGCAGTGAGCACCGGACTGAGTATCTGGCTGGCGTATTTGATTGCCCAGCGATTCTGGAACGATCCGCGCAAGAGTTTCGCCTGCGCAATGCTCTACATGAGTTTCGGCCTGATCGCGGGCCAAGCCGGGTACGCCAACCTCGATCCGCAATTCACGCTCTGGGTCAACTTGAGCCTTGTAGCCTTGTGGTTCGCCCTCGATAGCCAGTCTTCACGGGGTAAATTGGGGGCTTGGGCATTGTTGGGCGTTGCCTGTGGCATGGGCTTCATGACCAAAGGCTTTCTTGCCTGGCTGCTGCCAGTGTTGATCGCCCTGCCCTACATGATCTGGCAGCGCCGACTGGGTGAACTGTTGCGTTACGGTCCACTGGCGGTAGTCGTGGCGGCGCTGGTGAGCCTGCCGTGGGTGCTCGCCATTCACCATCAGGAACCCGATTTCTGGCGGTTCTTCTTCTGGAACGAACACGTCCGTCGGTTCTCCGCCGAAAATGCCCAGCACGCTCGACCATGGTGGTTTTACCTGCCACTGCTGCTTGCTTCGAGCTTGCCTTGGGCGGTACTGCTGCCCAATACACTGATTGACGGCTGGAAAAACAAGCGTCAACCGGTGATTGGCTTCCTGCTGCTCTGGATGCTCCTGCCACTGGCCTTCTTCAGTACCAGCAGCGGAAAACTGCCGACTTACATCATGCCGTGCCTCCTGCCTCTGGCCTTGTTGATGGGGCACGCGATCATGGAGATGCTGAACCAGGAGCGAGGCAAGCTGATTCGCATCAACGGCGTGGTCAACGTCGTTATCGCTACCGTGGCCTTGATCGCACTGCTGTATCTGCAGGCCACCAAAGAAATCTACGCAAACACCGAGATGTTCAGTCTGTCGCTGATGTTCTTCGCCCTGATCGGCTGGATCATCGCCAACGCCTTGCAAGTTCTGCGTCCCCTGTTGTTCTGGGCCATGCCGGCCCTTGGACTCTGGTTGCTGGTGGCGTTGCTACCGGCAGCGATGCCTTCCCAGATCGTCAATAGCAAGATGCCCGACCAGTTCATCGCCGAGCATCTGGAGGCGTTAAGCCAGACATCTTCCCTGCTCAGTAATGACCTGGGCGCCGCATCGGCCTTGTCCTGGCGGCTCAAGCGGCCGCAGGTCGACCTCTTCAACACCATCGGCGAGCTGAAATACGGTCTCGACGACCCCGCCATGGCATCGCGCAAGGTGACGATGGACAATGTCGGGCAATGGATGACCGAAGCTCGCAAGAAAGGTGCGGTCGGTGTAGTGATGCGAGTCAACAGCGTCCAGGAAGTGCAAGAGGTCGAACTGTTGCCCATCGATGGCAAACGCTATCAACGCGGCAACCTGGAGATTCTGATCTTCCCGCAAAGCCAACCTTGACCAGCTAACGCCACATCAGCGCTTCACCTAAAGGAAACCCTTCATGAAGTTTTGGGCAAGTGACAGGGGCGCATTGGCGCTCCTGCTGGGCGCGTGCGCGCTGATGCTGTTACTGGGGTTGGGCGGTCGGGAGTTGTGGGGGGCTGAAACCCGTTGGGCCAACATCGCGTTGCAGATGCTGCAGAGCGGTGACTATTTCGATCCGTACCTCAAGGGCGGTCCGTATTACGACAAACCACTGCCCTCCTACTGGCTGATCACGGCGACCGCATGGCTGATCGGTGGTTTGAACCACTGGTCATTGCGCCTGACCTCGGTCATTGCCGCGTGGCTCACCGTCTGGCTGGTGTACTTGATCGGCGAGCAGCTCTTTCGCAAAGGCACCGGCCTGATTGCCGGCTGGATGCTGGCGACCACCTTCTATTTCATCTTCTGGGCACGCGTCGCCACGGCTGACATCCTCACCGTGTGCGGTGTCGTGGCTGCAGTCTGGTGGTATTGGCGCGGGCCGGATGACACGCGTTTCAGTCGCTACCTGGGCTTTTTCCTGTTGCTGTCCCTGACCTCACTGCTCAAAGGCTTGATCGGGTTCATTCTGCCGGGCCTGGTGTTATTGCCGCATGTCGTGCAGGACGGTCGCTGGAAACGCCACCTCAATCTGCGGATGTGCGCAGCCTTGGTCATCGCCGGGGCGTTCTACATGACGCCGTTCATGTTGTCGCATATCTATGGCGCACCGACTTATGGCGAAAGCGGCCTGGGCCTGGTGTTGCGCGAAAACGTCGTACGGTTTTTCCAGCCGTTCGACAATATCGGACCGATTTACACCTACCTGATTTACCTCCCGGTCTACACCTTGCCGTGGGCGCCTTGCTGGCTGCTGGGGTTGTGGGTAGCGCTGCGCAATTGGCGCAGCATCGAACCCAATACCCGCTGGCTGGTATGGGGCTTGGGTCTGTTGATGCTGTTTTTCACCGCCAGTGGCAGTCGACGCAGTTATTACGTATTGCCCTTGGTGCCCTTCGCCCAGTTGCTGGGTGCGTGGTGGATCACTCACCGAATGGCTGAGCGCAACGAGACCGGCAGATTCAGTCGCAAGTTGAAAATCGGCTTCGGCGTGGCCACCGCGTTTTTGGTGTTGGTGGTCGGTGTCGTCTATCCGTGGACCAACGGTGGCGGTGGTGTGATTGCATTCGCCGAAACGGTCAAGGTTGAGGCCAGCAAACGTGCGCCTTTGGATAAATGGAACATGGTAATGATCGAGGTGGACAACAAACTGCCGATGTACTTGCAAACCGGCGGCGCTCCCTTCTATTACGTGCGCGAAGACCAGGACTTTCCCCGCAACGGCAATACCGAGGCGCTGATGGCCTGGCTGGACCGCACCAGCGGCAAACACTGGGATCCGCAGCGCACCATTGTCATCGCGCAGTTCCGCAATGGCGATGCGTTACCGTTGAACTACCTGAGTTCAGATCATCAGGTCATCACCACCACACCCACCAACGGCGAACGTATGTTTCATGCCCGTGAGGACCAAAGCGTTGCCTATATCCCTGGCATTCAGTAGCTAATTCACCGGACAATGGTCAGCGGCGCTGCTAATCTGAATGGAAATGACATGTATTAACGGTTTTTTTAACGTTTTTTTCTCATTTGCCCCTCTACATTCGCAGCCATTCAAAAATTGCAAATGATTCGCATTGATACACACGCGAGTCGTTTGCATGACGACCATTACCAGGAGCTGCTACCGAATGACCGCCCGAGTCCCCGCGTTTCTGAAAAAAGCATTATTGGCCACCGCGCTGATCAGCGCCGCCCACGTGTATGCCGCCGATACCGACGGCATCGTGGTTTATAACGCTCAGCACGAGAGCCTGACCAAAGCCTGGATTGACGGCTTTACCAAGGAAACCGGGATCAAGGTTACCGTGCGCAATGGCGACGATACCGAGATGGGTAATCAGATCGTGCAGGAAGGCGCCGCGTCCCCAGCCGACGTGTTCCTGACGGAAAACTCCCCGGCGATGGTGCTGGTCGACAACGCAGGGCTTTTTGCACCGGTTGCACCGGCCACCCTCGAGCAGGTCGGCGAAGCTTATCGTCCGGCCCATGGCAAATGGGTCGGCATCGCCGCGCGCTCCACGGTGTTTGTCTATAACCCGAGCAAACTGCCCGAAGCCGAGCTGCCAAAATCGCTGATGGACCTTGCCGGCCCGAACTGGAAAGGCCGCTGGGGAGCATCGCCCGCCGGTGCCGACTTCCAGGCTATCGTCGCGGCAGTGCTGGAACTCAAGGGCGAAGCGGCTACGCTTGAATGGCTCAAAGCGATGAAAACCAATTTCACCGCCTACCGCGGCAACAGCGCCGTGCTCAAGGCGGTCAACGCCGGGCAGGTCGACAGCGGCGTGATCTATCACTACTACAGCTTCGGCGACCAGGCCAAAACGGGCGAGAACAGCAAGAACACCGCCCTGCACTACTTCAAGCACAAGGATCCGGGCGCCTTCGTCAGCGTTTCGGGTGGCGGCGTCCTGGCCTCCAGCCAGCACAAGGAACAGGCTCAAGCGTTCCTGAAATGGGTGACGGGCAAAGACGGCCAGAACATCCTGAAAACCGGCAACTCGTTTGAATACGCCGTAGGCAAAAACGCGCAATCCAATCCAAAACTGGTGCCATTGCAACAGCTCGATGCGCCAGCGGTCGATGCTTCAAAACTCGACAGCAAAAAAGCCGTGGAGCTGATGACTCAAGCGGGGCTGCTCTAATTGATACCTGAAACACTGCCCGCGAATGTACCCGCGGCGATTCCCGACAACCTGCGCAGACGCTCCCGCGGCCTCTTCGCGGGTCGCGGTGGCGCGTGGGTCATCGGTTTGTCGGTGCTGGTTTCGCTGCTGGCACTGATGCCGATTGCCTTTGTCATCGGGGTCTCGATCCAGACCGGCTGGGCAACGCTCGTGCCGTTGGTGTTTCGGCCACGGGTCGGCGAATTGCTGATCAACACCGTGTTGCTGGTGGTGATCACGATTCCCCTGTGCATTGCGCTTGGCCTGGCCCTGGCCTGGCTGACGGAACGCACCAACCTGCCGGGGCGACGTGCCTGGTCGTTACTGGCGACCGCCCCGCTGGCAGTGCCGGCCTTCGTGCACAGTTATGCATGGGTCAGCCTGGTGCCGCCGATACACGGGCTGTTCGCCGGGGTGCTGGTCTCGGTGATTGCCTACTTCCCGTTTCTGTACTTGCCTGTCGCCGCAACGTTGCGGCGGCTCGACCCGGCCATCGAAGACGTGGCCGAATCGATGGGGCTCAAGCCTTGGGCGATCTTTATCCGCGTGGTGCTGCCGCAGCTGCGTCTGGCCATCTGTGGCGGCGCCCTGCTGGTGGGCCTGCACCTGCTGGCCGAATACGGCCTGTACGCGATGATCCGCTTCGACACCTTCACCACGGCGATCTTCGATCAATTCAAATCGACCTTTAACGGGCCCGCTGCGCACATGCTGGCCAGTGTGCTCGCCCTGTGTTGCCTGGCGATGCTGACTGCCGAATCGGCTGCTCGCGGCTCGGCGCGTTACGCCCGGGTCGGCTCCGGCAGCGCGCGTGAGCAACGGGTTGTGCGCCTGGGCGCCGGATCGACCGTACTCGCACTGACCCTGCAAATCAGCACCTGCTTTCTGGCGCTGGGTGTTCCATTGATTACGCTGGGCAAATGGCTGATAGCCGGTGGCGCAGAGGTCTGGGACATGGCCCAGCTGATGCCCGCGCTTGAACAAACGCTGCTGCTGGGGGCCGCTGGCGCGGTGCTCACCACTTGCGCGGCCATCCCGATTGCGTGGCTGTCGATTCGTTCTCCGGGTCGTTTGCAACGCCTGCTGGAAAGCTGCAACTACATCACCAGCTCGTTGCCTGGCATCGTCGTGGCGCTGGCCCTGGTGACTGTGACCATTCATTTCGCCCGACCGATCTACCAGACCACCATCACGGTCCTGCTGGCGTACCTGCTGATGTTCTTGCCGCGCGCCCTGGTCAGTTTGCGCGCAGGAATCGCGCAAGCACCTGTAGAACTGGAAAACATAGCGCGCAGTCTCGGCCGCTCGCCTGCGCAAGCCTTGTGGCTGGTCACCCTGCGCCTGGCTGCCCCCGGTGCAGCCGCCGGCGCAGCGCTGGTGTTTCTGGCGATCACCAACGAGCTGACCGCGACCCTGTTGCTCGCGCCCAATGGCACCCGCACCCTGGCCACCGGCTTCTGGGCGCTGACCAGTGAAATCGACTACGTCGCCGCAGCGCCCTACGCCCTGCTGATGATCCTGCTGTCGCTCCCGTTGACCGGACTCCTCTATCACCAATCCAAACGAACGGCTGGCCGATGAACGCTCTTGAACTCCACTCGATCTCCAAGTTCTACGGCTCCCAGCGGGCCTTGGAAAACGTCAGTCTGTCGGTGCCGACTGGCAGCCGAACGGTGATTGTCGGACCCTCTGGCTCGGGCAAAACCACGCTGTTGCGGATGATCGCCGGCTTCGAGTTCCCGGACACCGGCAGCCTCTCGCTGAACGGCCAGACATTGGTCGATGAGACCCACGAAGTCCCGGCGCATCAGCGTTTGATTGGTTACGTCCCCCAGGATGGCGCCCTGTTTCCGCACATGACCGTGGCCGCCAACATCGGTTTTGGGCTATCCACCAAAGGTGAGGCAAAACAGCAACGTATCGCCGAATTGATGGACAGCGTGGCCCTGGACGCAAAAATGGCCAATCGCTGGCCCCATGAACTGTCCGGCGGCCAACAACAGCGAGTAGCGCTGGCACGGGCCCTGGCGCAGCAGCCGCGTCTAATGCTGCTCGACGAGCCATTCTCGGCACTCGATACCGGCCTTCGCGGCGCCATGCGCAAAATGGTTGCGCGATTGCTGAGCGATGCCGGCGTGACCACCATTCTGGTCACCCACGACCAGAGTGAAGCATTGTCGTTCGCCGATCAGTTGGCCGTCATGCGCGATGGTCGCCTGGTTCAGTCAGGCCATCCGCTGGACCTCTACCGTTATCCCGACGATGAACAGACGGCGCTGTTTCTCGGAGATGCCGTGGTCATGCCCGCCAGAATCGAAGCCGGATGGGCCCATTGCGATCTGGGCCGCATACCGGTCAACAACCACAGGAACAACAATTCAGCGCAAATCATGTTGCGCCCCGAGCAACTGCAACTGATCAGCATCCAGCCCAGCCCTGCCGAAGGTCCCGGGTGTCGCGCTGTAGTGACCGACCGGGATTTCAGCGGCAACACCTGCACCTTGACCGTGGAATTGCAGTCTTCAACGCCTGGCGAACAGTCAGGCCGGTCCTTGATGGTGCGCAGCTCCGGCATGTATGCACCGCCCGCCGGCAGCGCAGTTCACGTCTCGACGATTGGCCACGCCCACGTCTTGGGTGAGTCCTGATTTCACCCCGTCAAAGATCGAACCGATCCACCGCCCGCCGCCGCTCGTTGTCGTCACGCACATCGTAGTTGGCGGTGGTCTGGATGTTGCTGTGGTGCGCAAGTTTCTGCGCGATCGACAGGTCGAACTCCTCGATCACCCGGGTAATGAACGAACGCCGGAAATCATGCGGCATGATTTTCACGCCGACCTGCGCACCGCGTTGCCGGGCGATGTAATAGATCGCATGTTTGGTGATGCGCTCGCGGGTGATGTGACTGCCACGGCGGATTCGGTTGAACAGGAACGGATCGTCCACTTCACCTTCCTTGAGCAGCGAACGGCGCAGCTCCAGCCAGTCCTGCAGCTTGGCAAAGGCCCAGGCCGGTGCGTATTTGATCAATTGCTTGTTGCCCTTGGCCGTGACCCGCAAGCTGCGTTCGGCGAAATCCACCTGTGACAGGTCGAGGTCCACCGACTCGGACTTGCGCATCCCCGAACCATACAAAATCCCGATTATCGCCGCGTCTCTCAACCCTTGTGGACGCGGATCCGCCGCGCAAACCGCCATGAGCTCTTGAATCAGCGAGCGCCTCAAGTTGCGGCCCTGGGACAACCGCGTGCCGGCAATCCCCTTGACCGAACGCATTTTCAGCAAGTGTTCCTGGCTGATCAGGCTCATGCGCCACGCTTCGTTCATCACCCCACGCACTGCGTTGACGTAGAGCGAGGAAGTGTTCGGCGCGTAACCGTCCGCGCGCAATGCCGCCACCAATGCAATAACATTGTCAGGTTGAAGCTGATGCCAGGGAATCTCCTCGACATTCATGTCCTCGAACCCCAAACGATCGGCTGCATCCTGCAAAACATAGCGCATGGTCAACTGACTGGACGGTGCCAGTCGGGCCAGGTAGACGGTCATCGGGTTGGTTTTTGAAGCGACGGGATCGGTAATAGGTAAGTCAGTCAAACGTAACGGCCTTGATTGGAAACACTTGAATAAAACAACTAAGAGTTGCAACAATATTTATGTAACGCGAGACACTTGCGCAGGAATGGACTTCGAAAAAGCAGGGTGAGCGGTGCAAGCCTGAACAGTGCCTGTATGACTTCCAGATAAACGATTACTCGACTGGCTTTTCATGTTCCTTTCACAAAATCTGGCATAACCTTGGTTGATCTGAAAAAAGTCTGCTCCTCGCCCAAACTGCCGACACAAACGACAAAAGTCAATTGAGGTCGCGCATCGCGATGCTGAGTCAAGTAATTGATGCAGCGCTGATTTTTAGTCTAAGCTTTCGTTGGATCCGACGAATCAGCGCTGAACGTCCGTAATTTTTTCAACCCCGAGGTGCCAATGAGTCAGGCTTTTCTCCCCTTCTCCCGCCCGAGTATCGGCGATGAAGAAATTGCCGCCGTAGAGCAAGTATTGCGCTCTGGCTGGATCACCACCGGGCCGAAAAACCAGGAACTGGAAGAGCAATTTGCCCATTACGTGGGCTGCCGTCATGCCGTGGCACTTTCCTCGGCCACTGGCGCAATGCATATCACGTTGCTGGCGCTGGGAATCGGTCCAGGGGATGAAGTGATCACACCCTCCCAGACTTGGGTGTCCACCGCCAACATGATTTGCCTGCTGGGTGCCACACCCGTATTCGTCGACGTTGACCGTGACACGCTGATGAGCGACGTGTCCAGCATCGAAGCGGCCATCACCCCGCGCACCAAGGCAATCATTCCGGTGCACTACGCCGGCGCCGCATTTGATCTGGACCCGCTTTACGCGCTGGCCGACAAACACGGCATTCCGGTTATCGAAGACGCCGCCCATGCCGCTGGCACCTTGTATAAAGGCCGCCACGTCGGCGCCCAAGGCACGGCAATCTTCTCGTTCCACGCGATCAAGAACATGACCTGCGCCGAAGGCGCGATGTTCGTCAGTGACGACGAAGCCCTCGCCAATCGAGTGCGCATGCTCAAGTTTCACGGCCTCGGCGTTGATGCCTACGACCGCCTGACCCATGGCAGAAAACCTCAAGCCCAAGTGATTGAGCCGGGTTTCAAATACAACCTGGCCGATATCAACGCTGCCATTGCCCTGGTGCAACTCAAGCGCCTTGACGAGATCAATGCCAAGCGTACCGAACTGGCCCAGACCTACCTGAAGCGTCTGGAAGGCTCGAAGGCACTACCGTTGGTCATGCCGACGTACCCGCAGCAACATGCCTGGCACCTGTTCATCCTGCGCATTGACGCCGAGCGCTGCGGTCTGGATCGCGAAGCCTTCATGAAGGCCTTGCAGGAGCAGAACATCGGCACCGGTATTCATTTCATCGCAACGCACTTGCATACCTACTACCGTCAGCGCTTTCCTGACATCTATCTCCCCAACACCGAATGGAACTCTGCACGCCTGTGCTCGATTCCGTTATTCCCCGACATGACCACCGACGATGTCAATCGTGTCGTCGATGCCATTGAAAACACACTGGACACACGCCTGTGAAACCGTATCCGATCCATTGCGTGTCGATCGTCATCCCGGTCTACAACGAGCAAGACAGCCTGCCCGAGTTGCTCCGACGCACCGAAGCGGCATGCGAGCAACTGAGCCATGACTATGAAATCGTCCTGGTCGATGACGGCAGCCGCGACGACTCCGCGCAAATCCTTGAAGAAGCTGCCCAGCGTGAGTCCAGCAAGGTGGTCGCGGTCATTCTCAACCGCAACTACGGCCAGCACGCCGCAATCATGGCCGGTTTCGAACAGTGCAAAGGCGACGTGATCATCACGCTCGACGCCGACCTGCAGAATCCTCCGGAAGAAATTCCGCGCCTGGTCGCCCAGGCCGAACTCGGTTACGACGTCGTCGCCACGGTCCGCAGCAATCGCCAGGACTCGGCCCTGCGCCGCTGGCCTTCGAAGCTGATCAACCTCGCGGTGCAGCGCTCCACCGGCGTTGCCATGAGCGACTACGGCTGCATGCTGCGGGCCTATCGACGGACCATCGTCGACGCCATGCTCGCCTGCCGTGAGCGCAGCACGTTCATCCCGATTCTGGCCAACAGTTTCGCCCGGCACACCACGGAAATCCTGGTGATGCACGCCGAGCGCGAGCACGGCGAGTCCAAGTACAGCCCGATGCGTCTGATCAACCTGATGTTTGACCTGATCACGTGCATGACCACCACGCCGTTGCGGCTGCTGAGCATTGTCGGCTTCGCCATGGCGGCACTCGGCGTGCTGTTTGCCACCGCGCTGATAGTCCTGCGCCTGGCGTTCGGCGCCAGCTGGGCCGGCCACGGCACGTTCGTGCTGTTCGCCGTGTTGTTCGTATTCACCGGCGGGCAATTTATCGGCATGGGGCTGTTGGGTGAATACCTGGGCCGCATGTACAGCGATGTCCGCGCGCGCCCACGTTTCTTCATCGAAAAAGTTCTGCGTAGCCAACCCGCCACGCCAGTTTCCGTTGTCACTGTTGACGGCCTCACTTCCACTTCTTCAGATCAGGTTCTCTCATGAGCGCAAAAGCTGTTGTCTTCGCCTATCACGATATTGGCTGTGCCGGCATCGAATCCTTGCTCGACTCGGGTTTCGACATCGCCGCGGTGTTTACCCATGCCGATGATCCGAAGGAAAACGCCTTTTACGGCTCTGTAGCGCAACTGTGCGCGCGCAAAGGCATCCCGGTGCATGCTCCGGAAGACGCCAACCATCCACTGTGGATCGAGCGCATCAGCAAACTCAATCCTGAGTACCTGTTTTCCTTCTACTACCGCAACCTGTTGAGCGAACCGCTGTTGGCCACGGCCAGCAAAGGCGCATTCAACCTGCACGGTTCGTTGCTGCCGCGCTATCGCGGTCGCGCACCGGCCAACTGGGTGCTGGTCAATGGTGAAACCGAAACCGGTGTGACCCTGCACCGCATGGTCAAGCGCGCCGACGCTGGCGCAATCCTGGCCCAGAAAAAAGTTGCGATCGAGCGCAGCGACACCGCACTGACCCTGCACGGCAAATTGCGCCAGGCCGCCTCCGACCTTCTGCACGACACCCTGCCTCAGCTGCTTGCCGGCAAAGCTGTCGAAACGCCGCAGGACGAATCCAAAGCCACCGTATTCGGTCGCCGCACCGCTGCCGACGGCAAGATCGAGTGGAAGCGCCCGGCTGAAGAACTGTTCAACCTGGTCCGCGCTGTCACCCAGCCTTACCCGGGCGCGTTCTGCGACGTGGGCGAACACAAACTGATCGTCTGGAGCGCAGAAGTCGCCAAGGGCAATGAAGGTCAGAAACCTGGTCGAGTCATCAGCGTCGATCCACTGCGCATCGCGTGTGGCGAAGACTCGCTGGTCATCACCTCCGGCCAGCGCAACGAAACCGGCTTGTACCTGAGCGGCCCGCAACTGGCCAACGAGCTGGGTCTGGTCGACGGCTCCATGCTGCGCGGCGCCGAGTCCGGCCGTGGCCCGCGTCGCACCCGAGTGCTGATCCTCGGTGTGAACGGCTTCATCGGCAATCACTTGTCCGAGCGCCTGCTGCGTGACGACCGCTACGAAGTGTACGGTCTGGACATCGGTTCGGACGCCATCGAGCGTCTGCGTAAACACCCGCGCTTCCACTTCGTCGAAGGCGACATCAGCATTCACTCCGAGTGGATCGAATACCACATCAAGAAGTGCGACGTGGTTCTGCCGCTGGTGGCCATTGCCACCCCGATCGAATACACCCGTAACCCGTTGCGCGTGTTCGAGCTCGACTTCGAAGAGAACCTGAAGCTGGTTCGTTACTGCGTCAAGTACAACAAGCGCGTGATCTTCCCGTCGACTTCCGAAGTCTATGGCATGTGCCAGGATCAGAACTTCGACGAAGACACTTCCAACCTCATCGTTGGTCCGATCAACAAGCAGCGCTGGATCTACTCGGTCTCCAAGCAACTGCTGGACCGGGTCATCTGGGCCTATGGCCAGAAAGGCCTGAACTTCACCCTGTTCCGTCCGTTCAACTGGATGGGGCCACGCCTGGACCGTCTGGACTCGGCACGTATCGGCAGCTCGCGTGCGATCACTCAATTGATCCTGAACCTGGTGGAAGGCACGCCGATCCGCTTGTTCGACGGTGGTGAACAAAAACGCTGCTTTACTGACATCGCCGACGGCGTTGAAGCACTGGCGCGGATCATCGACAACGATAACGATGCCTGCAACGGCCAGATCATCAACATCGGTAACCCGGACAACGAAGCCAGCATTCGTCAGTTGGGCGAAGAGCTTCTGCGTCAGTTCGAAGCTCACCCGTTGCGCGACAACTTCCCTCCGTTCGCCGGCTTCCGCGATGTAGAAAGCAAAGCGTTCTACGGCACCGGCTATCAGGACGTGTCCCACCGCAAACCGAGCGTCGCCAACGCCAAGCGCCTGCTGGGCTGGACGCCGACCGTAGAGATGAGCGAAACCATCGGCAATACACTGGACTTCTTCCTGCGTGAGGCCATGCTTGAAATCTCGGAGTCCTCCAAAGAAGAATCACGCTGATGCAGGCTGGCCTTCGAATCGATGTCGACACTTACCGAGGCACCCGTGAGGGGGTGCCTCGTCTGCTTGAAATCCTCGATGAAGCGCAGGTCAAGGCAACGTTTTTCTTCAGTGTCGGACCGGACAACATGGGGCGCCATTTATGGCGCCTCATCCGCCCGCAATTCCTCTGGAAAATGTTGCGCTCCAACGCCGCGGGCCTGTATGGCTGGGACATCTTGCTGGCCGGTACGGCCTGGCCTGGCAAACCGATTGGCCGTGATCTCGGCCACTTGATGCGCCAGGCCCAGGCAGCCGGGCATGAAGTTGGCCTGCACGCCTGGGATCACCATGGCTGGCAGGCCAATGCCGGACGCTGGAGCGACGCGCAGCTGATCGAACAGATCCGCCTGGGCGTGGATACCCTCAGCGATATCCTCGGGAAAAAAGTCGAGTGTTCGGCGTCTGCCGGTTGGCGTGCGGATGAACGGGTGATCGAGGCCAAAGAGGCGTTCGGCTTTCGCTATAACAGCGACTGTCGTGGCCAGAGCCTGTTTCGGCCGATCCTGGCCAAGGGTGGTTTGGCTGCCCCGCAAATCCCGGTCGACCTGCCGACTTTCGATGAAGTGGTGGGCCCAATGGTGGCCGCCAAGGATTTCAACGGGTTCATTCTCGATCGATTCAAACCAGAGAACCTCAACGTCTACACTATTCACGCCGAAGTAGAAGGGATTCTGATGGCTAACGATTTCCGTCAATTGCTGGCCGATGCACGCCAGCGTGACATTCGTTTTACTCCCTTGGGCGATCTTTTGCCCGAGAACCTTGCCACCTTGCCAACGGGACGTGTCGTGCGCGGCAACCTTGACGGCCGAGAAGGCTGGCTCGGAGTGCAACACGCATGAGTAACCGCTTGGCATTACCGCTGTTGCTGGTGATTTTCCTGCTGGCCTACTTGTTGCCATTGGGCAGCCACGGTTTATGGATTCCCGATGAAACCCGCTACGCCCAGATCAGCCAGGACATGCTCCTGAGTGGCAACTGGGTGTCGCCGCATTTCATGAGCCTGCGCTATTTCGAAAAACCGGTAGCGGGTTACTGGATGATTGCCGCCAGCCAGGCGCTGTTTGGTCAGAACCTGTTCGGCGTGCGCTTCGCCTCGGCACTGAGCATGGGTCTTAGCGTATTGCTGTGCTTCCTGGTCGCCCGTCGCCTGTGGAACGATCCGCGCAAGAGCTTTGCCTGTGCGCTGCTGTACATGAGTCTGACGGTGATCGCCGCTCAAGCCGGCTACGCCAATCTCGATCCTCAATTCACCTTTTGGGTCAACCTGAGTCTGGTCGCGTTGTGGTTTGCGCTGGACAGCACTGACCGCACCCGGCGCCTGATCGGCTGGGCGGTGTTGGGGCTCGCCTGCGGCATGGGTTTCATGACCAAGGGGTTTCTCGCCTGGTTGCTGCCGGTGCTCGTCGCCCTGCCCTGGATGATCTGGCAAAAACGTTGGCGTGAACTGCTGGTCTACGGTCCGTTGGGGATTGTCGTGGCCATTGCGGTCAGCTTGCCGTGGGTCCTGGCGGTGCACGCGCAAGAACCCGATTACTGGCGCTTCTTCTTCTGGCATGAACACATTCGCCGCTTTGCCGGAGACGATGCCCAGCATGACGCGCCGTGGTGGTTTTATCTGCCGTTGCTGGTCGGCTTCAGTTTGCCATGGGTGGCGTTACTGCCTCCCGCACTGAAGCAGGCGTGGCAAAGCCGCAAGCAGGCTCACATCGGCTTCCTGTTGCTGTGGTTGCTGATGCCGCTGCTGTTTTTCAGCCTGAGCAAAGGCAAATTGCCGAGTTATATCCTGCCGTGCCTGCTGCCATTGGCGTTGCTGCTGGGTAATGCGCTGGCTGACCGGCTCAAGCTGGAACAGGGTCGGGTGATTGGGCTCAACGGTCTGCTCAACCTGATCCTGGGCGTGACCCTCCTGCTCGCGTTGGTCTACCTGCAACTGAAAAAGCCGCTGTACGACCATGAACTGCACAATCTGGTATTGGTGTTCATCGGCCTGATCGGCTGGATCATGGCGAACCTGCTGCAAGCCTTCCGCCCCCTGCAATGCTGGGCTGCGCCGGCATTCGGCAGCCTGCTGCTGATAGGACTGTTGCCCGCCGGGCTACCCAATTCGGTGGTGTCGAACAAGACGCCTGACCAGTTCATCCTGCATCACGTCGACGAACTGGCGCAGACCGGTAAATTGTTGAGCAATGACCTGGGTGCTGCTTCGGCCCTGGCCTGGCGCCTGAAACGCCCCGATGTTGCGTTGTACAACACGGTTGGCGAACTCAAATACGGACTTGCCTATCCTGATAGCTCGAAGCAGCGGGTGGACACCGACAGCGTACAAGAATGGATGCGCGAAGCCCGTCGCAACGGTTCTGTCGGCGTGGTGATGCGGGTCAAGGGTGACGATGAATTGCAAGAAATCGAGCTCTTGCCCAAAGACGGCAAACGTTACGAACAAGGCAACCTGGTCATTCTGATCTTCCCTCAAGGTGCGTCATGAGCCTGCTACTGCTCCTGGTCGCGTGCCTGCTGACCTGCCTGGGCCAGATCGCCCAGAAGTACGCCGTCGAGAGTTGGCGCGACAAGCCATCAGGCTGGGGCGAGAAATTGTGTTCGCCCTGGCTTTGGCTGGCACTCGCCTCGTTGGGATCGGGCCTGCTCGTCTGGTTGCTGGTGCTGCAGCACCTTGAAGTCGGCATTGCCTATCCAATGCTGAGTATCAATTTCGTGCTGATCACCCTGGTTGCACGTTTTTTCTTTCACGAAACCATCGACCGTCGCCACTGGCTGGGTGTAGCCCTGGTGATCGGTGGTGTCGTTCTGCTGGGGCAACACGCATGAGCCGGCGCCGTGGAATTACCTTCGCCATGGGCAGTGTGCTGCTCGTGAGCGCGGCCCAGCTGGGCATGCGCTGGAGCATGACGCACCTGCCGTCACCCGATGCCTGGCTCAGCGCCCCCCTTGATAAGCTGGCCATCGCCGTGGTGTTTACCGCGATTCTGGCCTACGCGATGTCGATGCTCTGCTGGCTCGCCGCCCTGCGTGATCTGCCGCTGGGCCGGGCCTATTCGCTGCTGAGCATCAGCTATGCGCTGGTGTACCTGCTGGCCGCCAGCCTGCCGTTTTTCAACGAAACATTCAGTCTTTCCAAGACACTCGGGGTGGCCTTGGTCATGCTCGGGGTCATCACCATCAACACACGTCCAGTTAGCGCGCCCGAACTCAGGAGTGCATCATGAAAATCAGTGTATTTGGAAGCGGTTATGTGGGTCTGGTGCAGGCAGCCGTTCTGGCTGAGGTTGGCCACGACGTGGTCTGCATGGACATCGACGCGAAGAAAGTCGAACTGCTGAAACAAGGCCATGTGAGCATTTTCGAACCAGGGCTTGCTGCCCTCGTGCGCGAAAGCCTGGAAGCCAAACGCTTGCATTTCACCACCGACGAAAAACTCGCGGTGCAGCATGGTCAGGTATTGTTTATCGCGGTCGGCACGCCGTCCCAAGAGGACGGGTCGGCGGACTTGAGCTACGTGTTCTCGGTAGGCGAAGCGGTAGCGCGCCATCGTGAGCAACCGGTGATTCTGGTGGAAAAATCCACCGTGCCAGTGGGTACTGGCGACGCCTTGCGGGCACACATCGACAAGTGCCTGGTCAAAATCGACCGCAAGCTGCAGTTCGATATCGTCTCCAACCCCGAGTTTCTGAAAGAAGGCTCGGCAGTCGCCGATTGCCGCCGGCCAGACCGGATCATCGTTGGCTGTGAGCGTGACGAAGTGCGCGACGTGATGCGCGACCTCTACTCGCCGTTCAACCGCAACCACGACCGCATCATGTTCATGGACCTGCGCAGCGCCGAGCTGACCAAGTACGCCGCGAACTGCATGCTGGCGACCAAGATCAGCTTCATCAACCAGATCGCCGAACTGGCCGAGCACCTCGGTGCCGACATCGAATCGGTGCGCCTGGGCATCGGCGCCGACTCGCGCATCGGTTACCACTTCATCTACCCCGGCTGCGGTTATGGCGGCTCGTGTTTCCCCAAAGACATGCGCGCGTTGATCCATAGCGCCAAAGAGGCGCATTGCTCCAGCGACCTGCTGCAAGCGGTGGAGGCCATCAACCAACGGCAAAAGAACAAGCTGTTCGATCGCATCAACGCTTTTTACAAAGGCGACCTGGCCGGCAAGACCTTCGCCGTGTGGGGCCTGGCGTTCAAACCGAACACCGACGACATGCGTGATGCGCCGAGCCGGGTTCTTCTGGAATCGCTGTGGGCTGCTGGCGCCAGCGTACGGGCATTCGACCCGGAAGCCATGCAGGAGACCCAGCATCTGTACCCGAACGAGTCGAAGCTGATGCTGATGGGCACTCCGGAATCGGTGCTGTCCGGTGCTGACGCGCTGGTCATCTGTACCGAGTGGCAACAGTTCAAGGCTCCGGATTTCGATCTGATTCAGGAGCGGCTGAATGCACCGGTAATCTTTGACGGGCGCAACCTCTATGATGCCGAACGCCTGGCACGCAGTGGCTTCCTGTACTTCCCGATGGGCCGTGGCGAGTCGCGCAAACTGCCGATTCCTCTGCAGCAGTGGCCCACCAACCAAGGCGTCGCTTGATCGCCCTATCGCCTCCTGTTCGTCGGCAGTCGCTGGTTCTAGGGCTGCTGGCGCTGCTGTTGTTCATTGCAGGGGTGTATCAGCAGACAGTGATCGGCTTCGATTCGCGGTTCGTCTTGTTTGCCAAAGAGATGCTGCGTCATGGGCCAACGGTTTTTCCGACTTCCTATGGCCAGCCCTACGCTGACTATTCGGCGGTCTCAACGCTCTTCATCTGGCTGCTGTCGTTGCCCTTCGGGCAGATCAACAGCCTGACAGCCTGGTTGCCGAGCGCGTTGTCGGCGGCGGTGATCGTCGCGCTGATGTACCGCTTGCTGGCGCCCTACTCCCCTCGTTGGGCGCTGCTAAGCATCGCAATGCTGCTGTTGACGAGTACCTTCATCACCGAAACCCGTGCGGTGTCTCAGGATCTGATTCTCGCCGCCGTGGCTTTTGCCGTGTTTTACCTGGGTTACGCCGCCGATCACTTCGGCGCGCGACGTCGCTGGCTGCTGATCTTTGTCCTGTTGCTCCTGGGCTTCGGCGTTCGCGGACCGATCGGCCTGGTGGTGCCAACCGGCATGTTGTGCAGCTATTTCCTGCTCAATCGGCAATGGCAACGCCTGTTCGGATTCGGCCTGTTAGCGGCGCTTCTGCTGACGGTGTGCGTCGGTGCGGTGTTGTGGCTGGCGGAAGCCATCGGCGGCCCGGACTTCATGCATGACGTGGTGCGCATGCAGTTCATGGGGCGCATGGACG
Organism: Pseudomonas sp. JAI111; assembly: GCF_024809425.1. Lineage (NCBI taxonomy): Bacteria > Pseudomonadati > Pseudomonadota > Gammaproteobacteria > Pseudomonadales > Pseudomonadaceae > Pseudomonas > Pseudomonas sp. JAI111. Next base: position 194,956 of record NZ_JANUCB010000005.1, read on the forward strand.
GTAGCGAAGGCGTCAGTGGTTCGCTGTATTACTTCACCAGTTCGCTCGGCAACTACGCGCTCGCCTATCCGCTGGCGCTGCTGGCATTGGCTGCGGTCTGTCTGACGAATCCACGTCAGGCGGGCCCCGAGCTGCGTTTGTTGCAATACTGCACGGCAGCGGCGTTGATCGTAATGGTCGGGCTGTCGATCCCCCAGGCGAAGAAAGCCCGCTACCTGCTGCCGATGGTGCCTATGGCGGCGATCATTGCGGCGTATCCCTTCCAGGTGGCACAGGGTCGGATGTTTGCGTGGTTGCGCGGGTTGATGCAAGCCGTGTGGTTGCTGATGCCGGTGCTGTTGGGCGTTCTGATGCTGGTCGCCCATCGACGCTTCCCCGAGGAACTGCCTTCGGTTACCGGCATATTGATCTTTCTCGCTGCGCTGCAAGCGATTGCCGTGGCGGCATTTTTCAGGCCCCGGTGGCGGGCACAGGTGTTGGCGTTGTGTGCGGTGCTGGCGTTGTGGACGGTTTACATTGTGGTTTTCGAACCGGTCGAACGCAGGCTTTATGACACCCAATCCTTTAGCCTTGCCACCTTCGCGCTCGTACAGAAAGATCCAGCGCCACTGGTGATGCACGGCATGGGCAAGGATGCGAAAGCGATCAAGTTCATGGTCAATATCGACCAGGACCTGCAACCGGTGTTTACCGAGTCGGCACAGGAACTGGAGAGTATTCAGGGACCCGCGTGGCTAATGATGGACAGCCACTATTACAAGGCCTTGAAAGGCACTCCGTTGGGCAACTTGGAACCGGCATTAAGTGGGCGTTTCGATAAAAACGACTTCGTATTGCTGCACTTGCTCAAACCATAACCCCGTCAGCATAAGCACTGGTAGTCGTTGTCTGCTCATCAGTGCTTATCATCAAACCGGCGCCTTCAAATCAACCCCCAACGCCTGCGCAAACGCTTTAACCAGCGGACTGCGCACGGTGTTGTGGCGCAGGATCAGATTGAACGGCGTGACGAGGCTTATCAAGTCCGGACGCACCGCCCGAAGCTGCCCTTGAGCCACCATTGAGGCGGCGTAATGCTGCGGCAGAAAACCAACGAATCGCCCGGTCTTGATCAACAGCGCAACGGCTTCCACCTGAGTGGCTGACGCCGAAAAACTGTCGTAGTGAGCAAAATTCAGCTTGTCGCGATGAATCGCGTAGCGGTGGTTCACACACTCGTGATCCTTGAGCACCTGGCTGCCGATTTCTGCGTCCGGCACCGAAAACAACGGGTGACCGATTGCGCAGTAAACTTCCGAACGTTCTTCATACAGCGCGTAGTAATCAAACTCTTCGCGTTTCTGATAAACCGGCACAATACCGGCCACTAACCGACCTTCTACAACGCCTCGCTCCACTTCATCCAGTTGAGAGGCCTGAAGTTGAAACCTTACTTTCGGCGACGTTTCATTAATGTGCCTAAGCGCTGCAACTAAGGGTGAATTAGGGTCGGAAATAGTATTGTCGATAACCCCCACACCCAAGTCACCAATAAGTTCATTCTGAGCTGAACTAAGCCGATCACGAAAGTTGTCGACCGAGGCAAATAAATCGATGGACGCCTGGTACACAAGGCGCCCTTCTTCGGTCAGGTGAAAGCCTTCCCGCCCTCGGGTGCACAAGCGCATGCCAATGCGAATTTCAAGGTCGGAGATCTGTTTGCTGATGGCTGCCAGCCCCACATTCAGCTCGTTCTGAGCCGCACTAAAGCCCCCGGCTTCGACCACGGCCTTGAATACTTTGAGCAATTTGAAATCCAGCCCGCTGAGGGCCAACGGCGCCCGATGTACCGTTTTCGGTGGCGGGTTTCCGGAATTGGAAAGTGGGGTTTCCATAATGCTTATTTACCTCTGGCGCGCTATTCAACAACCTGTGTCCAACAACAAAAACATAGCTGGCCAATAATAATGAACACAGAAAACCAGGCTTGGCAACCGCTAATAATTTCCGAACTTCAGTGCCAACTCACTGATTTCGAACCATTAAAAGCTGACACTTCGATCAGCTCTCGCCCTTTCGCAACTGCCCCTTTTGAAACCTGCTTTGGCCCCATCACGCCCGATTGATTCGTGGCGCGATTTGAGGCCTGGCACACCGATTTCAGTTCGCTTACCGACGAGGAAAACAACAATGTCTCAAACCACCGACCGTCTCTGGGGTGCTCGCTTCAAAAGCGGCCCGTCCGAAGCCCTGGCGGCCCTGTCCCGTTGCCCCGAGCGCTACTTTCGCCTCACCCCTTACGACCTCGCCGGTTCCAAGGCGCATGCCCGTGAACTGCAACGCGCCGGGCTGTTGAGCGAACAGGAAACCCTGACCATGCTCGAGGCCCTGCAACGCATCGGCGATGACTTCCGCGCCGGCAGCATCGCGCCGACCCTGGACGACGAAGACGTCCACACGTTTATCGAACGCCTGCTGACTGAACGCCTCGGCCCACTGGGCGGCAAGCTGCGCGCCGGCCGCTCGCGCAACGATCAGACCGCCAACGACCTGCGCCTGTTCCTGCGCGATCACGTACGCACCCTGGCCGTTGAAGTGCTGGCCTTGCAGCAAGCCCTGGTGGAGCAGGCCGAGCAACACATCGAAAGCATCTGCCCCGGCTTCACTCACCTGCAGCAAGCGCAGCCGATCGTCTTCGCTCACCACTTGCTGGCTCACGCCCAATCGATGCTGCGTGACGTGCAACGCCTGGTCGACTGGGACGTGCGCACTTCCTTGTCGCCATTGGGTGCCGCAGCGATGGCCGGCTCCGCCATCGCGCGCTTGCCGCAGCAGTCGGCCAAGGAAATGGGTTACAGCGGCGTCTGCGAAAACTCCATCGACGCCGTGGCCAGCCGCGATCACGTCGCCGAGTTCCTGTTTATCGCCAGCATGCTGGGGATCAACATTTCCCGCCTTGCCGAAGAGTTTTGCCTGTGGTCGTCGCGCCAGTTCCGCTGGGTCGCGCTGGACGATGCCTATGCCACGGGCAGTTCGATCATGCCGCAGAAGAAAAACCCGGACATCGCCGAACTGGCCCGGGGCAAGGCCGGTCGCCTGATTGGCAACCTGACCGGTTTGCTGTCGACCCTCAAATCCCTGCCGCTGTCGTACAACCGCGACCTGAGCGAAGACAAGAACGGCGTGCTCGACAGCGTCGATACCCTGCTGCTGGTGCTACCAGCGATGGCCGGGATGGTCGCGACCATGAAGGTCAATGTCGAAGAACTGCGGCGCCAGGCGCCATTGGGCTTCACCCTCGCCACCGAAGTCGCCGACTGGCTGGCCATGCGCGGCGTGCCGTTCAAGGAAGCTCACGAAATCACCGGGGCGCTGGTCCAGGCCTGCGAGAAACACGACCTCGAATTGTGGGAAGCGTCCCCGGCGCTGCTGGCCGAGATCGATCCGCGCCTGACCGCCGAGGTGCGCGACAGCCTGACCCTGGAAGCCGCCATTGCCGCTCGCAGTGGTTGGGGCGGCACGGCGCCGCAACAGGTTCGCGAGCAGATCGGCCGCTTGAAAACCGCGCTCGCCGCCCAGCAAGCGTGGACCGAAAACTATCAGGGCTTCCGCCTCTAAAGCAGTACGCAAAACCTGTGGGAGCGGGCTTGCTCGCGAATACGGTATGTCATTCAACATGAATGGCGACTGACACGCCGCCATCGCGAGCAGGCTCACTCCCACAAGGGAATGTGCTTGACCTGAAATACCAGTGTACGGAGAAACAACATGAGCCAGACTCAGGCAGAACGACTCCAGTCGGAGCGCAAACTGGCGGAAAACCAGTTCGATATCACCCAGTACGATCACGTGCCACGGCGTTACTACGGGCGGATTTTCTTCGCCACGTTGATCGTCATCGCGATCATCGGCCTGGTGCGGGCCTTCGCCGAAGGCAAGATCGAATGGTCGTACATCGGCCAGTTCCTCACCTCCCAGGCCATCATGTGGGGCTTGCTCAACACCATCGTCATGGCGGTGCTGGCGATGGCGCTGGGCATTGTCTTCGGGGTCATCACCGCGATCATGCGCATGTCGGCCAACCCGATCCTGCGCTATGTGGCCGTGACCTACACCTGGTTGTTCCGCGGTACGCCGCTGATCCTGCAACTGCTGTTGTGGTTCAACCTGGCGCTGATCTTTCCCACCATCGGCATCCCCGGTCTGTTCGAAATGGACACCGTGACCCTGATGACGCCATTCGTGGCCGCCCTCCTCGGCCTGAGCATCAACCAGGGCGCCTACACCGCCGAAGTGGTGCGCGCCGGCCTGCTCTCGGTCGACACCGGTCAGTACGAAGCGGCCAAGTCGATCGGCATGCCGCGCTTGCAAGCGCTGCGCCGGATCATCCTGCCGCAAGCCATGCGGATCATCATTCCGCCGGTCGGTAACGAGTTCATCGGCATGGTGAAAATGACCTCCCTGGCGAGCGTCATCCAGTACTCGGAACTGCTCTACAACGCGCAAAACATCTACTACGCCAACGCCCGGGTCATGGAGTTGCTGATCGTCGCCGGTATCTGGTACCTGGCCACCGTCACCGTGCTGTCCTTTGGTCAAAGTCGTCTGGAGCGTCGTTTCGCTCGCGGCGCCGGCAAGCGTTCTTGAGGAGCCCAACATGAGAAGCATCGTCAAGGCCGTGAGCCTGAACAAATATTACGACCAGTTCCACGCGCTCAAGGACATCAACATCGAAGTCGAGCAAGGCGAAGTGCTGTGCATCATCGGCCCGTCCGGTTCCGGCAAAAGCACCTTGCTGCGTTGCGTCAACCAGCTGGAAAAGATCGACAAGGGCGGCCTTTGGGTCGACGGCGAACTGGTCGGTTACCGCATTGCCGGCAACAAACTGCATGAACTCAATGAATCGCAAATTGCCCGTCAGCGCCTGGCCACCGGCATGGTGTTCCAGCGTTTCAACCTGTTCCCGCACATGACGGTGCTGCAAAACATCATCGAAGGGCCGTGCCAGGTGCTCAAGCGTTCGCCCAAAGAGGCGACCGAAGAAGCCGTGGAACTGCTCGCTCGCGTCGGCCTGGCCGACAAGCGCAACAGCTACCCGATCGAACTCTCGGGTGGTCAGCAACAACGTGTCGCCATTGCTCGCGCATTGGCCATGCGACCCAAGCTGATGCTGTTCGATGAACCCACTTCGGCACTCGACCCGGAACTGGTCGGTGAGGTGCTGTCGGTGATGCGCGATCTGGCGCAAACCGGCATGACCATGATCGTCGTCACCCATGAACTGGGCTTCGCCCGTGAGGTTTCCAACCGCATGGTGTTCATGGACGGCGGGCAGATCGTGGAGGCTGGAAGCCCCGAAGAAATACTAATAAGTCCGCAAAACCCACGCACCCAAAGCTTCATTTCTGCCGTTCGAACCTAAGCGCCGGTTGGCGTAACAACACTCATAAGAGAACGACCATGAAGAACTTCGTTATCCCCGCAGTACTCGCAGGCCTGATGGCTTCCAGCTTCACCTTTGCCGCCGAATTGCCAGCCAGCATCAAGGCCAAGGGCGAGATCGTCGTCGCGATCATGCCGAACTACCCGCCGATGGACTTCAAGGACCCGGCCACCAACACCCTCACCGGCCTCGACTATGACCTGGGCAATGCCCTGGCCGAGCGTCTGGGCGTGAAGATCAAATGGCAGGAAACCGGCTTCGAGCAAATGATCAATGCGCTGACCACCGACCGCGTGGACATGGTCCTGTCGGGCATGACCGACACCGCCGAGCGTCAGGCCAGTGTGACCTTCGTCGACTACTTCACCAGCGGTCCGCAGTTCTACACCCTGCAAAAGAACAAGGACTTCAACGAGATCACTGACCTGTGCGGCAAGAAAGTCGGCACCAGCCGCCGCACCACCTTCCCGGCGGAAATCGCCGAGTGGAGCAAGGCCAACTGCGAAGCCGCCGGCAAGCCTGCGATCAATGTGATCGGCACCGAAGGTTCGGCCGATGCCCGCGCGCAACTGCGTCAGAGCCGTATCGATGCCGCGATGCAGGGCAGCGAAACCCTGCCGTACCTCAAGACCCAGGAAAAGGACATGTACAAAACCGTTGGCCTGCCGATCTCGCAGCAGTTCTCCGGCCTTGGCGTGAGCAAGAAAAAGCCTGAGTTGAGCGAAGCCGTGAAGGTCGCGCTGCAAAGCATGATCGACGACGGTACGTACCAGACCATCCTGAAGAAATGGGACCTGGAACTGGGCGCGATCAAAACCGTGACCGTTAACGCCGGCAAATAAGTTAGCAGGCAACCTGGACCAAATGTGGGAGCGGGCTTGCTCGCGAAGGGGCCGTGTCAGTCAGCACTGATGTGAATGACACTGCGCTTTCGCGAGCAAGCCCGCTCCCACAGGGTTGCGTTCTACCGACGAATGAATGGAGCACCACTGATGTCCTCCTCGCCACAACCCACCTGGCCCGACCAGCACAAAGCCTGTCTCGCCCTGGCCTTCGACCTCGACGGCCCCACCGGCGATGCCATGCTCAATGGCTCGATCTGGCGCAAGCCCGAGTACTTCGGCTTCGGCGGTTACGGCCCCTATCGGGCGTTGCCGCGCCTGCTTGATCTGCTCGACGAGTTCCGCATTCCGACGACGTTTTTCGTCCCGGCCTGGGTCGTGGAGAACTGGCCGAAACAATGCCAGGCGATAGTCGAGCGCGGTCATGAAGTGGCGTACCACGGCTACAAACACGAATCCTTTTACGCCCTGACGCTGGAACAGCAAAAGGACGTGATGAAACTGTCCCGCGACGTGTTCTGGAAGCACCTGAACATCCGCGCCGAAGGCTTTCGCACGCCATCCGGCGATTGGCGGGCAGAAACCCCGGCGATGCTGGTGGAAGCCGGCGTGACCTATTCAAGCAGCATGCGCGGCGACGACCGCCCTTATCTGGTCAACGTCCCGGGCTTCGACACACCGCTGGTGGAAATCCCCGGCCGCTGGGAAATGGACGACTACGCCTCCCTCGCCTACACCCGCGCACCGGACTTCCCTTCGGGCCTGGACCGCACCGCCAGCTACGCGCTGACCCTGGACAACTGGTGCCGTGAGTACGACGGCGCGATGAACGAAGGGCTGTGCCTGACCACCCTGTTCCACCCCAAGATCACCGGCAAACCGGGGCGCATCCTGCTGCTGGAAAAACTCTTCGAACACATGCGCCAACGCGACGACGTGTGGTTCGCCACCTGCCGCGATGTCGCCCAATGGTGGCTGAAGGAGCATCACCATGACTGATTCCGCTGTCTGGCCCAAAGGCTACCGCTGCGCCGTGGTCCTGACCGTCGATTACAACGACATCCACGGCATTCTGACCCAGGCGCCGGAAGTCGCCGGGCGCGACAAGACGCTGTCGGTCTGGCGTTACGGCACCCAACGCGGGGTCGAGCGTTTGCTCGATCTGTTTGCAGAACTTGGGGTGCGCAGCAGCTGGTGCATTCCCGGCATCGTCGCCGAGGAAAATCCACAGCACCTTCAGTCCATTCAAGCCGGCGGACATGAGATCGCCTGCGCAGGCTATCGCCACCAAAACTACGACACACTCAGTCTCGCCGAGCAAAGCGCCGAGATCGCCAAAGGCTGCGACGCCTTGCAAGCGCTGACCGGCGTGCGTCCTACCGGGTTTCGCATCCCGGCCGGCAACGGCGCACCGGGTTTCATCGAGACCCTGAGGGATCAAGGCATTCGCTGGTCGTCGTCGTGGCGTGGCGATGATTTGCCCTTCGCGCATCCAACGGCCCCCGAAGTGATCGAGTTGCCGCTGCACTATGAACTGGAAGACGAACCCTATTTCGCCTTCAACCTCAGCCCGGCCGTGCCGCCGGCGCAATCGCGAATCGCCTCTTACAGCCACACCCTGGGCAACCTGCAAATGGACTTCGCCGGGTTTCACCGGTTCGGCCTGTGCTACGTGCTGCGCCTGCACCCGGAAATCATTGCCACGCCAGGGCGGATTGGCGTGTTGCGCGAGTTGCTGCAAGGCATCCAGCAACACGATGACGTCTGGATCGCCACGGCTGGCGAGGTCGCGCAATGGTGGGCGGATTCGGCGGTGCCCGTCGCCGAGGATCACCCGGCATCCGTGTATGAGCGCCATTATCGGGACTACCTGCTATGACCGAACGCATGCTGCGACTGGCGCGGTTCTGCGTCGATACGCAGTTCGAAGACTTGCCTGCGGCGCTGGTGGCGCAAGCCAAACGGCACATCCTCGACACCTTCGGCGCGACCTTGGCCGGGGCGGAGAGCGCGGTGGCGTTGCAAGCCCGCCAGGTATTTGCCGGTGAAACCGGTAACACCCTGGTCTGGGGCACGGACCTGAGAATGGGTGCCGCCCAGGCGGCGATACTTAACGGCGTCGCTGCCCATGCGCTGGAACTGGACGATACCGGTGGCTGCGACCATTCCGGCGCGGTGGTGCTGCCGGCGGTCATGGCCGCCGTGTCGATGTCTGAGCGGCCGGTCAGTGGCCGCGAGCTGATCACGGCGGTTGTCATCGGCTACGACATCGGCCGTCGTGTGCTCGAAGCGTGCGGCAGCTATTCGGCCCACAACGGCGCCGGCTGGCATTCGACCGCCACGTGTGGCGTGTTCGGCGCCGCCGCCGCGTGTGCGCGGATTCTAGGCCTGGATGCCGCGCAAACCTTATCGGCGCTGGGTATTGCCGGCAGCTTCAGCGGCGGTCTGTGGGCCTTCATTCATGACGGTTCGCAGAGCAAGAAACTGCACACGGGTCGTGCCGCGGAAGGCGGATTGCTGGCGGCGCGTTTTGCCCGCCAAGGCATCACCGGGCCGTCAAAGTTGTTCGATGATGTCTGGGGCGGTTTTCTCAAGACCCTGGCCGGTGACGCCGCCGTGCCCGAAGCGCTGGACGCCGACCTCGGCGTGGTATGGAAACTCGCCCGCTGCTCGATCAAGCCTTATGCCGCGTGTCGCGGGACGCACTCGGCGATCGACGCCTTGGGCCTGTTGCTGGATCAATTGCAGGTGGATGCCAGCCAGGTCGAAGACGTGCAGGTGTCGCTGTGCGGGTTTCTCCAGGACATGTGTGGCGGCCAGAATGTCAGCACCCTGGCGGCGGCGCAGATGAGCCTGCCCTATGCCCTCGCCGCCCGGCTGGTTCATGGCCATTGCCGGCTGCAAGCCTATGACGACCCGCAACGTGGCGATCCGCGCATCGCTCACTGGATGTCGCGCATTCACCTTGAAGTGGACCCGCAACTGTCAGAGGATGGCGAGCCTGTTGTCAGCCTGCGGACCGTGGACGGTCGGCAGGCTAGCCTGTGTGTCGACCCGCCATTGGGCGCGCCGGGGAATCCGTTGAGTGATGCAGCACTGGAAGAAAAGTTTTTCAGCCTCGCCGGGCGGGTCATGCCGCGGGAGCGGGTTGAGGAACTGCTTGAGCAGTTGTGGCGACTGGATGAGTTGGAATCTATCGACGTGTCGATCGTTCCCACGCTCTGCGTGGGAATGCCTCACCGGACGCTCTGCGTCCGCTTCTGGGACGCGGAGCGTCCCGGGCTGCATTCCCACGCAGAGCGTGGGAACGATCAGCACGATCATCAAATCTGAATAAGGACATTTGCCCCACCGTGGTCACTTACTCGCTTGTAATCCGCCGCCTGATGATCGTGTCGCTGACCATCGTCGTCAGCCGCGCCATCACCAGCCCGCTGCTAACGTTGTTCCTGAGCAACAAACTGGGCCTCAACCAACAGGACGTCGGTTTGCTGCTGGGCATCGCGGTGTTCATCGCCACGCTGCTCGCGCTCTACGGCGGCTACATCATCGACCGGCTCGAAAAGCGTCGGCTGCTGATTCTTGCGATGCTCTCCAGCGCCATCGGTTTTGTCCTGCTGACCTTCGCCGAAAACCTCTACCTGACCACGGCCACGCTGGTCATCACCGAAACCGCCTCGGCGCTGTTCCTCATCGGCTCCAAGGCGATCCTCAGCGAAAACCTGCCCATGGGCCAACGCGCCAAGGCCTTTTCGCTGCGCTACACCCTGACCAACATCGGCTACGCCACCGGCCCGATGCTCGGCGTAGTGATTGCCGGTGTGTACCCGATTGCGCCGTTCCTGATCGCCGGCGGCATCGCGTTTTTCAGCATCTTCCTGATGATCGGGATTCCCAAGGACGCCGCCCCGACACCCGCAATCGGCCAACCGCAAAGTTTTCTGAAAACCCTGGTCACCCTGAAGAACGACCGCACGCTCATCATGTTCACCTGCGGTTGCCTGCTCAGCACCGTGGTGCACGGGCGTTTCACCCTGTACCTGTCGCAATACCTGCTGGTGACCCACGATTCCAAGCGAGCCCTGCAAACCATGGCCGCCCTGCTCGCCTGCAATGCCATCAGCGTGATTCTGCTGCAATACCAGATCGGCCGTTTTCTAAAGCGCGAGCAACTGCGCTACTGGATCGCCGGCGGCACCAGCCTGTTCATCGTCGGCCTGATCGGTTTCAGCCTCGCCGACAGCCTGGTGTCGTGGTGCATTGCCATGTTCATCTTCACCCTCGGCGAAATGATCATTTACCCCGCCGAATTCCTCTTCGTCGACACCCTGGCCCCCGAAGAGCTGCGCGGCAGTTATTACGGCGCGCAGAACCTGGCCGCACTGGGCGGCGCCTTGAGCCCGGTGATCTGCGGTTTCCTGCTGATGCACACGCCAGCGCCCACCATGTTCTATGCCCTGAGCGCACTGACCGCGATGGGCGGATTCCTGTGTTTCATGAGCGGACGTCGCGTCGCGATGCAGCAAAAATAATGCACTGAAGCTGCATTAATATGAATTTGTCAGCATCGGCGATCATCGGCACACTGTGCCCCGTTCCTCCCCCAATAGTTGGAACACCTTCAAGGGCTTTCTGGATATCCCAGCTAAGCCTTTTTTTTTCCTGAGATTTTCATTGGATCGTTAGCCCCATGCTCGCTCGCTGGTTACCCGCCGCCGTCAACACCCGCCCTTCCGAATGGAGCCGTGCCGCCATCGGCATGTCCCTGGGCACGCTGTTCAGCGTCTGGCTTTGCAGCCAGGTGTTCGGCATGGAAGTGGCACAGCATTTAATCGGGCCGCTGGGCGCCTCGGCAGTGTTGCTGTTCGCGGTGTCCTCCGGCGCCCTTGCGCAGCCGTGGTCGATTGTTGGCGGTTACTTGAGCGCCGGCGTCGTGGCGCTGCTGGTCGCTCACGTCCTCGGGCGAACCCTGGGCAGCGCGTGTCTGGCGGCCGGCATGGCGCTGATTCTGATGTGCTGGCTACGTTGCCTGCACCCGCCCGCCGGGGCGCTGGCGTTGCTGTTGGTGCTGGCAGACCCGGCGACCATTGCGATGGACTGGAAAGCCCTCGGCCCGGTCATGCTCAGCGCAATGACCATGCTGGCAAGCGCCTTGGCCTACAACAACCTGACGCGCATTCGCTACCCCAAACGTGCCAGCGAACCGGTGGCGATGGTACCTGCCGATCATCCCCCGACCGACAGCCAGGCGATCACCGCCCAGGACCTGAAACTCGCGCTGGCGGACATGGAAGCGTTCTTCGACGTCACCCCCGAAGACCTTGAACAACTGATCCATATCAGTGAGTTGCACGCCAAACGTCGCAGCATTGGTGAAGTGTTGTCGCGCCGCGTGTAGCGCGGAGGGAGCGACCAATGGTCAAGGCATCGCCTTGCCAGTCACCGTTCTGTTGCTACAGTCAAAAACGTACCGCATAGAGTTGTCTGCCTTTCACTACGAAGTCTGGCTCGCCGTAACGTCCAGTAGCGATGACACAGAAGTCTGGCTATGGAGAAACACTCACGGTTGTTGAGTGGCGACGCTGCCTTCGCGCTTTGACAGAACCGCACCTCCCCAGGAAAACACTACGCAATCCGTCGTGACCGCAGCCATTGGCAAACGCGTGGGTCATGGCGAGTCGATTGTGCTGTTGTCTGCCGCGCCGGCCCTCTGGCTCTGGTGGTTTCGAAACCATTTTTTCGAAATCCAAGAGAGGGATCTTCCATGAGCAATCCACTGCTGAACCTGCTGCGAACTCCCGCGTTCGACGCACGAGCCCGCCACAGCCTGACCTTGCTCGACTACATGGAGCTGACCATCAGCCGCATGCGCCAGATCGTGCAGCCCGGGCTGATCACCAATGACATGTGGTTGGGCCAGCCGCGTCAGTCCGATATGCGCCAGATGTGCAATCACATCGCAATCCTGGGCGCGTACGACTACGCGCTGATGTCCTCGACCGTCGACCACATGATTGCCGGCAACGCGTTGTTCGCCCAAGGCGACGCTCTGCAAGTCGCGCGCTGCCGTCAGGAAGTGATCGAGATGAGTCAGGTCTATGCCTTTGGCTGCACGGAAATCCACAGCGGCTCCGACGTTGCCCACCTGCAAACCACCGTCACCTACGATCGCCTCAATACCTGCCTGATCTTGCACACGCCCGCGCCGGACGCCTGCAAATTCTGGATCGGCAACGCGCTGTACGCGGCGCAAGTGGTCATGGTGCTGGCGCGCTTGATCGTCGATGGCAAGGACGAAAACCTGCACTGGTTCCGGGTGCAAATCCGCGAGCAGGAAAACGGTCCGCTGTTAGCCGGGGTCAAGGTCATTGCCTGTGACCCGAAAGGCGGAATCCATGCCAATCAAGTGGCCGGCCTGCGCTTTTGCGACATGCAGTTGCCGCTGGACGCGATGATGCAGCGCCATGCACGGTTCAGCGATGAAGGTCGATTTATCAGCGACGTGCCCAAAGACAAGCGTGTGACCTGCGCCATGGAAACGTTCATTCAGGAGCGCGTGTTACTGCTGGCAGCGGCCCGTGGTGCAGCGGGTCTTTGCACTCATCTGGCGTATCGGTTTGTCGGCCATCGACAGGTGAAAAGCGCTGATGGACGCGAGCCGCTATTGGCCAAACCGCTCATTCGGCAGCGGTTGTACGTCGAGCAGCTGAAGGCCCTCGCCCTGAAACTTCTGGAACAGGCAGTGCTGTCGCGCTTCGAGGCCATGTGGGATCAGCCCGACAAACGCAAGGAGCTGCACATTCTCGCCGCCATCGCCAAGAGCGTCGGCACCTGGGTCGGGCTGGACGTGATGCGCAAGTGCCGCGAGTTGTGTGGTTCCCAGGGTTTTCACCATCACAACCAGATCGTCACGTTGTGCATGGATTGTGAGATCAGCATCACGTTTGCCGGCGACAACAGCGTCATGGCCTACCAAGTGGCCAGGGATGCGGTGAGCCGTCCGCGGTTTGCCTCTGAGCCCACCTACAACGTTGCTCAGCGGGTTGAAAAGACCATTGTCGAGCGCTGCAACAGCCCCGCTGACGTCTCCCATGCCCAGGCGCTGGCGTTGGCCCATGCCCGGGCGCTCGACTTGATCATCAGCGAAGTGCAGCGCACACACGTGATTTCACCGGAGCTGCTGCATGACGTCATCAACGTGTTCGGCGTGTTCCTGAGTGAAGGCGGCGTGAGCGTAAACCACACCGAATTGAACGAACACGCCACTGAAGGCTGGATTTCTCTGCTGGGCGCCTTGCTGCAGCCGCCGCCGGAACTCATCACTGCGCCTATCAATGATCCGGACTACATCCGTCAGTTCACTGCTGCCTTGTACGAGGAGCAATGAACATGGACAGTGAAACGCTACTCAACTTCACCGATCGCAAGACGGTTCAGGATCCTTATTCCGCCTATGCCTGGCTGCGTGAGCATCAACCGGTGTATTGGTGCCCGCACTTCAAGGCCTGGTTCTTGACCCGGTACGACGATGTCTTTGCAGCGCAGGCAGACACCCAACGCTACTCCTCGAACCGCATGCAGCAACTGGTCGATGCCCAGGTGCCCCCCGACAAACGCGCGCAACTGGCGACGTTCGTCAAACTGGCGTCCGAGTGGATGTACTCCAAGGATGGCAAGGCTCACAAGGACTGTCGCCACCTGCTGGGCAAAGCCTTCAACCCTCGCGTCATCGAATCGTTGCGCCAGGACATCGAGCAGATCACCGAGGGCGAACTGGACGCGCTAGAACCCCAGGCAGACTTGATGGACAAGCTGTTCAATCGCGTTCCGGCGCTGATCCTGGCCTACCTCTATGGCATCCCCCGCGAAGACGCGCTGAAACTCAGGCGCTGGACCGATGACATTCTGATCTTTCTGGTCGGCAGCCTGGACCCGGACAAAGGGCCTGAGCAAGCGCTCAAAGGCGTCGAGGAAATGTACGCGTATTTCGCCGACGTCATCGAGCAGCGGCGAAAACACCCCGCAGATGATCTCGTCAGCCGGGTCCTGGAGGCCTGCAAGGGTGGCGATTCGAGTATTGGTCAGGTGCTTGCGCAAATCGTCTTCATTCTGGTCGCGGCCTATACCACCAGCGCTGACCAGTTGTGTATCGGGCTCCTTCATTTGCTTGAGCACCCTGAGCAACATCAGGCCCTCGTGGCCAATCCGGATCGGATCAAAGCAGCCATCGAAGAAATGCTGCGCTTCGACTCCGCCGGCTCCTTCAGCCATCGGGTGCTCAAAGAAGACGTCACGATCGACGGCGTGACAATGAAACAAGGCGACCTGGTCTACCTGATGCGCGGCTCGGCCAATCGCGATCCGGCGAAATTCCCCGACCCCGATCGTTTCGACATTGAGCGCAAACACAACGACCACCTGGCGTTTGGTCGCGGCGAGCATTTCTGCATGGGCACGGCGCTGTTCAGGCTGGAAGCCGAAGTGGTGTTCACCGCGCTGTTCAAGCGCTTTCCCGATCTGCGCCTGATTGCCGACAACCCGGCGATCTGGCGCACGAACAACCTGCAATTTCGTGGACTGAAATCACTGCCCATTGATCTGGGCCAGGGAGTTGAGCAATGAAAATTCAACGGGTTTACTCGCAAGCTATCTGGGAAAAAATGGCTGGATATTGCCGGGCAATCCGTGTCGGCAAACGCATTTTGATGGGCGGCACCGTGGCGTTTGATGACAAGGGCAAGCCATTCAAGCCCGGAAATGCATACAAACAGACCCTGCGTTGCCTGGAAATCATAGAGACCTCCATCAAGCAGCTTGGCGTAGATCGGCGAAGCATCATCGGGATTCGCATTTATACGACAAGCATGAAGTTCTGGCCGGACATCGCGAGGGCGCACAAGAAGTTTTTCAAGGGCCACCCACCGACATTGATGTGTCTGGCGATCAGCGAATTGATCAGCAAAGAATATGTGGTTGAGATGACCACCGAAGCAATCTCCCGCAAGGTGAAATCATGACCGCCAATCAACAGGACTTTGGACCTACCGTAGAAGGCGCCAGAACAGCACTTCGCGATTTGCTCGTCGTCAGCGTTCGCAACCTGTCGATCCAAAGCCACGGCCGCCCCCTGCCACTACGGCTTTACACCCCCGCCGGGACCGGGCCCTTTGCGGTGCTGATGTTTTTCCATGGCGGCGGCTGGGTCACTGGCGACCTGGACACCCACGACGGTTTTTGCCGGGTGATGTGTGAATGGGCAGGTTGCGCCGTGGTGGCGGTCGACTACGCGCGGCCGCCCGAGCATGAGTTCCCTGCGGCGTTGGACGATTGCTGCGCGGCGACGCAGTGGGTTGCCGAACAAGGGCATTCTCTGGGGCTGGATTCTTCGCGGATGGCGGTAGCCGGCGGCGGCTCAGGCGGTGGGCTGGCGGCTGTTATTTGCCAATGGGCTCGAGAGCAAACCCGGCCGCCGATCATATTCCAGCTGTTGCTTTACCCCTTGCTGGACTGTCTGGCTCAAAACCCTTCGCACCGAGAATTTGCCGAAGGCTTCGGGCTGACCGGCAACATGCTTGAGTGGTACATCAATCACTACGTGCCCAATGGCGTCTCGCGCGACGATCCACGCCTTTCTCCCCTGCGCCACCAACACCTGCGTGGCTTGCCGCCTGCGTTGATCATCACCTCTGAACGGGATGTATTGCGCGACGAAGGCCGGGAGTATGTGCGCCGGCTGACGGAGGCCGACGTACCGGTTCAACACAAAGAATATTCGGGCATGCTCCACGGCTTTATCAATTACCCGGCGAACTCTGATGACGCCAAGCAGGCACTGCTGCTTTGCGCTCAGACTCTGCAGAGGCACTTTCGCCAATGAACAATTGATAGGCCCCCGTTACGTTGCGAAGCGGCCCCAAAAAATGGGACCGCTACACAGCTCAACGAGTTACCGGCTCACCAAGCACGGCCGCACCTACTGGGGCAAATCAATTTTATCCAGCATACGATTAGCGGTGATCTCCGCCATCATGATGCTGTTCGAAATCCCCAAAAGCGCGTAACGCGATTCCCCCTCCAGATGATCCACCAACTGATGGACCATCACATCGACCGAGGCCAGCGTCTCGACCAGATAAACCGCCAGGGTTTCGGCCGTGGCGTCAGGGTCTATGGAAAACAGGGTACTGGGTGTGCGCGGGATGGCTTTGATGTCGGCGTTCGACGGGAAGTGGAAGTCGAGGGCTCGCTCGGCGGCTTCGTTGAATTTTTTGGAATCGGTGGATTCGTAGGGGGAAACGTCGTCGGTTTCGGGTGGGTTGGGTGTTGGTTTGAACATAGGTGAAACTCCTCGTGCTACCAAAAAAGGAGCCCTCACCCTCGCTACCAAACGAAAGGTGGTGGCCATACGCAGGTTGGTAGACCGGGCACAAGGAAACCGGCGCATCCGAAGACGCCCTGTGCATGACCACCATAAAAGTCGAGACGAAAAAACGCCTCAATTTATGGTGCTTTGCACCCTTGTGAAAAAACCGGGCTACCAAACCCCATCGCTGTTCTTCAGCGACGGGGAAACGATAAAACCCAGGCCCAAGGCGCACAAGCCGGCGGATTCTGGCGCAGTCGTAGGCAACGACGCAAGGATGTGTAGTCTGAGAGAGTTTCTGGAGATGTCTATTAAACAGAGCCGTTTAATATCCCCTGGCTAAAACAGAAACGTTCTTCGATGTAACGCCGTAAAAACTCAAACAAATGATTAATAACAGTACGTTACACGATAAACCTCGCAACATAGGTGAAATCCCATCCAAAGTTCCTGACGTCACACATCCCTGTGGGGGACGTGCTTGGTGGTGTGCCAGCAATTCCCTTATTGCTGCGCCCCTGCTAATCCTCATCAGGCATGCAAATGTGCAAATTGCACGTGCACATATCCCGGTTGTACAACACAAATTTGCACTGTTACGATCCGGCATCGCTCGCGCGCGAGCTTGTCTATAAAGAACAATAAAAGCAGGGAGTTACTGATGACTGCTCAGGTTTCATCGAAGGGTATTTCGCCCGTGGATGCCACGCAAAACGAAGTGTTGGCCGAGGTTCGCAACCACATCGGTCACTTGACCCTCAACCGCCCTGCCGGCCTCAACGCCCTGACCCTGAACATGGTCCGTCTCCTGCACCGTCAGCTCGATGCCTGGGGTCAGGATCCGCAAGTGCATGCGGTGGTTTTGCGCGGTGCCGGCGAAAAAGCCTTCTGTGCTGGCGGCGATATCCGCTCGCTGTATGACAGCTTCAAAAGCGGCGACACCCTGCACGAAGATTTCTTCGTCGAGGAATACGCCCTCGACCTCGCTATTCATAACTACTGCAAACCGGTACTGGCCCTGATGGACGGATTTGTCCTCGGTGGCGGCATGGGTTTGGTGCAAGGCGCCGATTTGCGGGTGGTCACCGAGAAAAGCCGTCTGGCGATGCCTGAAGTCGGCATCGGTTATTTCCCGGATGTCGGCGGCAGTTACTTCCTGCCGCGCATCCCCGGTGAACTCGGAATCTACCTGGGCGTCAGCGGCGTGCAGATCCGTGCGGCGGATGCGTTGTATTGCGGGCTGGCGGACTGGTTCCTGGAAAGCGAAAAGCTGGCCACGCTCGATGAGCAGCTCGATCAGCTCCAATGGCACGGGACACCGCTCAAGGACCTGCAAGGCTTGCTGGCCGGTCTCGCGGTGCAACAACTGGCCGATGCGCCATTGGAAGCGCTACGCCCGGCCATCGACCATTTCTTCGCCCTGCCCGATGTGCCGAGTATTGTTGAGCAACTGCGTGAAGTCACGGTCGCCGACAGCCATGAGTGGGCCACGACCACCGCCGACCTGCTGCAAAGCCGTTCGCCGCTGGCGATGGCGGTAACACTGGAAATGCTGCGTCGTGGTCGCCACTTGAGTATCGAAGACTGCTTCGCCCTGGAGCTGCACCTGGACCGTCAGTGGTTCGAGCGCGGCGACCTGATCGAGGGCGTGCGCGCCTTGCTGATCGACAAAGACAAGACCCCGCGCTGGAACCCGCCGACCTTGCAGGCGCTGGACGCCGGGCATGTTGCGAGTTTCTTCACAGGCTTTGACCGGACTGGGAGCTGAGCCATGCACGATATCGAATTGAGCGAAGAACAAGTCATGATCCGCGATATGGCCCGGGACTTTGCCCGCGGCGAAATCGCACCCCACGCGCAGGCCTGGGAAAAGGCTGGCTGGATCGATGACGGTCTGGTGGCGAAGATGGGTGAACTGGGCTTGCTGGGCATGGTGGTGCCGGAAGAATGGGGTGGCACCTATGTTGACTACGTCGCCTATGCGCTGGCGGTGGAAGAGATTTCTGCGGGTGACGGCGCCACGGGTGCGCTGATGAGCATCCACAACTCCGTGGGCTGCGGGCCGGTGCTCAACTATGGCACCGACGAACAGAAACAAACGTGGCTACCGGACCTGGCCAGCGGTCAGGCCATCGGCTGCTTCTGCCTGACCGAGCCGCAAGCCGGTTCCGAAGCCCACAACCTGCGCACCCGCGCCGAACTGCGCGATGGCCAATGGGTAATCAACGGCGCCAAGCAATTCGTCAGCAACGGCAAACGGGCGAAGCTGGCGATTGTCTTTGCAGTGACCGATCCGGACCTGGGCAAGCGCGGTATCTCGGCGTTCCTTGTGCCGACCGACACCGCCGGTTTTATCGTTGATCGCACCGAACACAAGATGGGCATTCGCGCCTCCGACACCTGCGCGGTGACGCTGAACAACTGCACGATTCCCGAGGCGAATCTGCTGGGTGAGCGTGGCAAAGGTCTGGCCATTGCCCTGTCCAACCTCGAAGGCGGCCGCATCGGCATCGCGGCGCAGGCATTGGGCATCGCACGTGCGGCGTTCGAAGCGGCGTTGGCCTATTCCCGTGATCGGGTGCAGTTCGACAAACCGATCATCGAGCATCAGAGCATCGCCAACATGCTGGCCGACATGCACACCCGTCTCAACGCGGCGCGCTTGTTGATCCTGCACGCAGCGCGGTTGCGCAGCGCTGGCAAGCCATGTCTGTCGGAAGCGTCACAGGCCAAGCTGTTTGCATCGGAGATGGCCGAGAAGGTCTGTTCTTCGGCGATGCAGATTCATGGTGGGTATGGGTATCTGGAGGATTACCCGGTGGAGCGTTACTACCGGGATGCGCGGATCACGCAGATTTACGAGGGGTCGAGCGAGATACAGCGGATGGTGATTGCCCGGGAACTGAAGAACTACCAGATGTGACCTTGATCGTTCCCACGCCGAGACGCTGATCGTTCCCACGCTCCGCGTGGGAATGCCGCCGGGGACGCTCTGCGTCCCTTTGCAAGCGTGACGCAGAGCGTCACAGGATGCATTCCCACGCGGAGCGTGGGAACGATCGGTGCGTGGGGTTACTTACCCTGAAACTCAGCTTCACGCTTGGCAATAAACGCCGCCATCCCTTCCTTCTGATCCTGCGTCGCAAACGCCGCATGGAACACCCGGCGCTCGAAGCGCACGCCTTCGGACAGGCTCACTTCAAAGGCGCGGTTGACGCTTTCCTTGACCATCATCGCAATCGGCAATGACTTCTTGGCAATCAACGCCGCGACTTTCAGCGCTTCTTCCAGCAACTCATCCGCTGGAACGATCCGCGCGACAATCCCGCAACGCTCCGCTTCCACTGCGTCGATCAAGCGCCCGCTCAGGCACATTTCCATGGCCTTGGCCTTGCCCACGGCGCGGGTCAGGCGCTGGGTGCCGCCCATGCCCGGCAGCACGCCGAGGTTGATTTCCGGTTGACCGAATTTTGCATTGTCACCGGCCAGGATGAAGTCGCACATCAGCGCCAGCTCACAACCACCGCCCAAGGCAAAACCGTTGACCGCCGCGATGATCGGCTTGCGACGGTTGGCCACGCGATCGCTGTCGCTGAACAGGTCGTCGAGGTAGATCTGCGGGTAGGTCAGCTCGGCCATTTCCTTGATGTCGGCACCGGCGGCGAAGGCTTTTTTCGAGCCGGTCAGCACGATGCAACCGATGTTCGAATCGGCTTCCAGGCCATCAAGGGCGTGGTTCAGCTCGCTGACGATCTGCGCGTTCAACGCGTTCAGCGCTTGCGGACGGTTGAGGGTAATCAGGCCGACACGGCCGTGGGTTTCCAACAAAATAGTTTCGTAGTTCACAGGGGACTCCTTCTCAAAGATTGCGCGAAATAACCATGCGTTGAATATCGCTGGTGCCTTCATAGATCTGGCAAACCCGAACGTCGCGGTAGATGCGCTCCAGCGGGAAGTCGTTCAGGTAACCGTAACCGCCGAGGGTTTGCAACGCCGAGGAACAGACCTTCTCGGCCATTTCCGAGGCGAACAGCTTGGCCATGGACGCTTCGACCAGGGCCGGTTTGCCGCTGTCTCTCAATGCCGCCGCGTAATGCACCATCTGCCGGGCGACGGCAATCTGGGTGGCCATGTCGGCCATGCGGAACGCTACGGCTTGATGTTCGATGATCGGCTTGCCGAAGCTCTCGCGCTCACGCGCATAGTCACGGGCCGCTTCGAATGCCGCACGGGCCATGCCCACCGATTGCGAAGCGATGCCGACACGGCCGCCTTCCAGGTTGGCCAGGGCGATCCGGTAACCTTCGCCCTCCTCACCCAGTCGATTGGCGACCGGCACCTTTACGTCTTCAAAGAGAATCTGGCAGGTATCGGAGGCGTGCTGACCGAGCTTGTCTTCGACCCGGGCGACTTTGTAGCCCGGCGAATCGGTCGGCACGATCAACGCTGTGATGCCACGCTTGCCAGCGCTCGGGTCGGTCACCGCGAATACAATCACCACCCCGGCGTTCTGCCCGGAAGTAATGAACTGCTTGCAACCGTTGAGCACGTAGTGGTCGCCTTCCAGGCGCGCGCGGGTTTTCAGGCCGCTGGCGTCGGAACCGGCCTGGGGTTCAGTCAGGGCAAAGGCCCCGAGCATCGCGCCGCTGGCCAGTGGCTTGAGGAAGCGTTCTTTCTGCTCATCGTTGCCATACTTGAGGATTGGCACGCAACCCACCGAGTTGTGCACGCTCATGATGGTCGAGCACGCGCCATCGCCGGCAGCGATTTCTTCCAGGGCCATGGCGTAGGCCAGGTAGCCGGTATCACAACCGCCCCACTCTTCCGGCACCAACATGCCGAAAAAGCCCAGTTCAGCCATCTCGCCGATGGCTTCCTTGGGGAAGCGGTGTTCGCGGTCCCACTCGGCGGCGAACGGTTTCAGCCGTTCCTGGGCGAATTGCCGGGCCGCGTCGCTGATCTGAAGTTGTTCGTCATTGGGAATCATGGTGAATCCTTAAAATCCGGGGTACGACACAGAACTCTGTGGGAGCCAGCCTGCTGGCGATGGCGTCGTATCAGTCAATCGCCAGCAGGCTGGCTCCCACAGGGGTGAGGTTGGCCTAGTACAGGCATTCCACCGCCATGGCCGTGGCTTCACCGCCGCCGATGCAAATAGCGGCGACTCCGCGTTTCAGGCCTTTCTGGCGCAGTGCCGAGAGCAAGGTCACGAGGATCCGCGCACCAGACGCGCCAATCGGGTGGCCCAAGGCGCACGCGCCGCCGTGAACGTTGATCTTCTCGTGGGGGATTTCCAGTTTGGTCATGGTCACCAGGCTGACGACGGCGAAGGCCTCGTTGACTTCCACCAGATCGACTTCATCCAGCGACCAACCGGTTTTCTTCATCAACTTCTTGATCGCACCGACCGGGGCCACCGGGAACAGGCCCGGGGTGTCGGCGAACGCAGCGTGGCCGTGAATCACCGCCAACGGTTTAAGGCCTTGTTTCTCTGCCTCGGAACGGCGCATCAGCACCAGCGCCGCCGCACCGTCGGAGATCGAACTGGAGTTGGCCGCCGTCACCGTGCCGCCCTCGCGGAACGCTGGTTTCAGCGATGCGATCTTGTCCAGCTTGGCCTTCGGTGGCTGTTCGTCGTTGCTGATCAGCACCTGCTCTTTGCCGACCGTCACCGTCAACGGCACGATTTCGTCCTTGAAGCTGCCGTCCTTGATCGCCTGCTGCGCGCGGGTGGTCGAGGCAATGGCAAACGCGTCCTGAGCCTCACGGGTAAACCCGTTGGTTTCAGCGCAATCCTCGGCGAAAGTGCCCATCAGGCGGCCCTTGTCGTAGGCGTCTTCCAGGCCGTCGAGGAACATATGATCGAGCACGCGGCCATGGCCCATGCGGTAACCGCTGCGGGCGCGATCCAGCAGATAAGGTGCGTTGGACATGCTTTCCATGCCCCCCGCGACGACCACGTCGGCGCTACCGGCCACCAGCATGTCGTGGGCCAGAATCGCCGCCTCCATGCCCGAACCGCACATCTTGTTCAGGGTGGTGCAGCGGGTCGATTTATCCAGCCCGGCGCCCAACGCAGCCTGACGCGCCGGAGCCTGGCCGAGGCCGGCGGACAGCACGCAGCCAAACAGCACTTCTTCGACGGACTCCGGCGCGATACCGGCCCGTTCAACGGCGGCACGAATCGCGGCAGCGCCCAGTTGCGGCGCGATCAGGCTTTTCAGTTCGCCCTGGAAGCCACCCATCGGGGTGCGGACGGCACTGACGATAACGATTGGATCGTTGGCAATAGTCATGACAAATCCTCCTTATTTGGCGGCCATGCGCAAGGCACCGTCGAGACGGATCACCTCGCCATTGAGCATGCTGTTTTCAATGATATGCCTGACCAGCGCGGCATACTCGCCCGGTTTGCCCAGGCGCGGCGGAAAAGGTACGCCAGCGGCCAGGGACGCGCGGACTTCCGGGGTCATGCCGGCCATCATCGGGGTTTCGAAAATCCCCGGGGCGATGGTCATTACACGAATGCCGAAGCGCGCCAGTTCACGGGCGGCGGGCAAGGTCAGGCTGACGATTGCGCCTTTGGACGCGGCGTAGGCGGCCTGGCCGATCTGGCCGTCGTAGGCGGCGGCCGAGGCGGTGTTGATGATCACGCCACGCTCGCCGTCGGCATCCGGTTCGGTTTCGGCGATGGCCGCCGACGCCAGACGCAGCATGTTGAAGCTGCCGATCAGGTTGACGTTGATCACCTGGCTGAAACTGGCCAGCGCGTGCGGGCCGTTCTTGCCGAGGATCTTCTCGCCGCGCACGATGCCGGCGCAGTTGACCAGGCCATTGAGGCCACCAAAAGCCTTGACCGTCGCCTGCACCGCTGCTTCCGCCGCCGCTTCGTCACTGATGTCGGCCACCACGCTTTGGGCGCCGAGGCGCTGGGCCTGGGCCGCAACGGCTTCGGCGTTCATGTCCACCAGCATCACCTTGGCACCGGCCGCGACCAGCATTTCAGCGGTCGCCGCACCGAGACCCGATGCACCGCCGGTCACGAGAAAAACCTTGTTTTCGATCTGCATCATTATTTCCTTCGATTCAAGCAGAAGCTTTGTGAGCCGCGGCCTCTTGAGCCTTGGCGATTTCCTGGTTGCGCAAGATAAAGCGCTGCAATTTGCCGCTTGGGGTTTTCGGCAATTCGCTGACAAATTCGATTTCACGCGGGTATGAATGCGCGGCCAGACGTTTGCGCACGTGCTGGCGCAGTTCTTCTGCCAGCTCCGGCGTCGGGCGGTAATGCTCGCAAATCACCACGAAGGCTTTCACCAGTTCGGTGCGCTCCGGGTCGGGTTTGCCGACGACAGCGGCTTCGGTCACGGCCGGGTGTTCGATCAACGCACTTTCCACGTCGAACGGGCCGACGCGGTAGCCGGAGGTGGTGATCACGTCATCGCTACGGCCGACAAAACTGATGCTGCCGTCCGGGTTCCACTCGACGGTGTCGCCGCTCAGGTAATAGTTGCCGACGAAGGCCTTGGTCGGCGCGCCTTCGTAACCGTTGAACCAGCACATCGGCGATTGGCTGCGGTCGATGGCCAGGATGCCGGGCTGGCCGACGCCCAGTTCCTTGTATTCATCGTCGAGCACCACGATGCGGTGGCCCGGCGAGGCAAAACCGGCGGCGCCCATGTGGATCGGGTGTTCCAGGCCATGGTGATTGCACAGGACCATGCCCAGTTCGGTCTGGCCGTAATGGTCGTGAATGACCACGCCGAGGTTGTCGGCAAACCAGCGGATCACTTCCGGGTTCAGCGGCTCGCCGGCGCTGCTGACGATGCGCAGCTTGCCCTTGATCGACTTGGCAAAATCATCGCCACCAGCGATCAGCAGGCGATAGGCGGTCGGTGAACCGGTGAGGTTGGTAATTCCGTATTTGTTGATGACCCGGCAGGTGCTTTCGACGGTGAACGGGCCATCGTAAAAGGTGATCGGATGCCCTATCGACATCGGCCCGGTGACGCCGAAATAGATGCCATAGGCCCAACCTGGATCGGCCAGGTTCCAGAACGCGTCTTCCGGGCGCAAATCCACGGCGTCGCAGGTGTAGCCCTTGAAGGCGACGATGGCCTTGAGTGGCACGTACAGGGCTTTCGACGGGCCGGTGGTGCCCGAGGTGAACATCAGCAGGAACGGGTCTTCGCCGGTCAACAACACCGGTTCACACTTGGCGGAATAATTGGCCAGTTCGGCCCAGAAGCTGTAGTCGCCACAGACGATGCCTTGGCCTTTCGGTCCGCCGACGGTAACGATGCTCGGGCAGTCGGCGACATCAGCGAGTTTCGGTCGATTGACCGCGTCAGTCACCACCACTTTGGCGCCGGAGTTGCTCAAGCGGTGCTCGATGGCTTTCGGGCCGAACGCGGTGAACAGTGGCTGATAGACTGCACCGATGCGCCAGGCGGCGAACACGGTGATCAACAATTCGATATTGCGTGGCAGGAGGCCGGCGACCTTGTCGCCTTTCTTCACGCCCTGGGCCAGGAGGAAGTTGGCAAAACGTGCCGCTTTGTCCTGCAAGTCGCTGAAGGTATACGTCGCGCTGGAGCCGTCACGGCCTTCCCAGAACAGCGCAATGCGCCCCGGCAATGCATGCCGGTCGCAACACTCGACACAGGCGTTGAGGGCCTGCAGATTGCCGGCCAGAGAAGTGTCGACGGTGTGCTGATAGTTGAACTGTGAAGAGGCAGACAAGTAATCGCGCATTGCCAGAATCCCGCTGTTTTTTTATTGGGTTGGGGGAACCGTAAGTAACAGGGAAATACTCGCTCTGGGCGGGGAAAGGGACAATGGTCAAAGCTATCAAGTTGTCTGACTGGTTTGGCCAAAATTTGAATAGTGTGGCGCCTATGAAGATCGTTCCCACGCTCTGCGTGGGAATGCCTCAACGGACGCTCCGCGTTCGGTTTTTTGGGACGCGGAGCGTCCCTGGCTGCATTCCCACGCAGAGCGTGGGAACGACCGGTGTCTAGCTCGCTTCGTTAAGAATCAAGCTCCGGTAATGCCCCGGATTGGACCCCGACCACTTGCGAAACGCCTTGTAGAACGAGCTGGCATCGGCGAACCCCAGGCGCGCGGCGATTTCGGCGAAGCTGATCTGCGGCTCGGCCAGCCAGACGATGGCCAATTCCTTGCGCACGCTGTCCTTGAGCCCTTGATACGTCTGCCCTTCTTCCGCCAGCCGCCGGCGCAGGGTCGAAGCCGACATGCACAGTTGTTGCGCCAGCGGTTCGGTCTCCGGCCACAGTTCAGCGGGCAACTGGCGCAAATCGTGTTTGATCCGGCTGGCCAGGCTCTGCGGATCACGGTATTTGACCAGGATATTGGCCGGCGCATGGGCCAGGAAACGCTTGAGTTCCTCAGCGCTGCGCTTGATCGGCAGGTCCAGGCACTCGGCCGAGAAAATCATCCGCGTGCGCGGTCGATCAAAGCGCAGGTTCTCGGAGAACATCACCTGATAGTCATCGCAGAAATCCGGCTCCGCGCAGCGCAGTTCGATGGCCAGAATCGGTATCCGCCGTCCCGCCAGCCAACAAGCGACGCCGTGCACGATCATCCAGTAGGTGAAATAGGTGAAAGCACGGCGCGGCTCCTGGTCATCTTCGAGCAGCACGATCTCGGCCAGGCTTTGCTGACGCACCAGTTGCGCGGGCATGTTCTCGAGCATCAACGACAGGAAATTCAGGCCCGTGGTCAGCCCGGCGGCCAGGCTCGGCTGAACCATCGAACTGCGGCACAGAAACGCCAGGCTGCCGGACTTGAGCTTGCGCGGGTCCATGCCAAAGAACTCATCGTCGCCACGCCGGGCCAGCAGACGCCACAAGCGTGCATAGGCGGTGGCCGGGACGCGGGCGTCGTTGGAATGCAGCAGCGCCGGCTCGATGCCGACCTTGTTCAACACCTCATCGGTGGCAGCGCCCGGAGCACAGCTTTGCAGAAGCGCTTCGCGCACCAGTTGAATGGAGATGGTGTCTTTTTCCGACATTGAGCGAGGTGTGCCTTGTTCTTGTTGGGTGCCGGCATCTTAGCCGTAGAACCCTGTGGGAGCGAGCAGGCTCGCTCCCACAGGGTTAAGTGTGATGTTTAAGGTTGTTCAGCTTAGGTTCAGGTAAATGGCAATCAGTGCTATTTGGGAATGAGTGTCATTATGTTACAAATTAGCACCCTATCTAGTTTCGTGACGGTGCTGAATGCTTGTCCCCTTTCTGATCATGCTGCGCGAAGGCATTGAAGCCGCGTTGATCGTTGGCATCATCGCCAGCTACCTGCAACAGACCGGCCGCGGTCAGTGGATGCCGGCCGTGTGGATTGGCGTGTTCCTCGCCGTTGCGCTGGCATTGCTGGTGGGCGGCGGGCTGGAACTGGTCAGTGCCGAATTTCCGCAGAAACAGCAGGAGCTGTTTGAAGGCGTGGTCGGCCTGATCGCCGTTGGCATCCTCAGTTCGATGGTGTTCTGGATGCGCAAAGTGGCGCGTTCGATCAAGCATTCGCTGCACGTGTCCCTCGATCACGCGTTGACCGGTTCCAGGCACCAGGTCACGGCGTTGATCGCCATGGTGTTTTTCGCTGTGGCCAGGGAAGGCCTGGAAACGGTGTTCTTCCTGCTGGCGGTGTTCCAGCAAAGCGAAGGCCCGGCGGCACCGATTGGCGCCCTGCTCGGCCTGATCCTGGCGATCATCGTCGGTTTCCTGATCTACACCGGCAGCATGCGCCTGAACCTCAGTGCGTTCTTCCGCTGGACCGGGCTGTTCATCCTCGTCGTGGCGGCCGGGATTCTCGCCAACTCGGTGCAAGCACTGCACGAAGCCGGGGTCTGGAATCACCTGCAAACGGTGCTGTTCGACTTCAGTGCAACGCTGCCGATGGACGGCCCATTGGGCTCGGTGCTGGCCGGGATGTTCGGTTATCAGGATGCGCCGACCATCAGCACCCTCGGGGCTTATCTGATCTATCTGCTGGTGGCGCTGGTGATGTTTTTTCTCCCCGCGCCGACGCCCGCCAAACACCCGTCTTCCGTTTCCAGTCTGTAAGGGCACCCATGCCAAATCAAACCTCTCCCCAGGCCTCCCCACCCCGCGCCTTGCACTGGGCGGTGGCCGGTTCGGTGATCGTGATGATCGCCGCCGGTGGCCTGTTCTACTACGCCTCGCAACGGGCCGCAGCCAAGCGTCAGACCCAGCATGACGAAGTGGTCGTGACCATCCACCCGCACAGTTGCGAGCCGAATGCACTGACGGTGCCGGCCGGTCGCGCCAGTTTCCGCATCGTCAACCGCTCGGACCGTGCGGTGGAATGGGAAATCCTCGACGGCGTGCTGGTACTCGAAGAACGGGAAAACATTGCACCCGGCTTGAGCCAGGTGATCAACGCCAACCTGTTGCCCGGCGATTACGCGATTACCTGCGGCCTGCTGAGCAATCCGCGCGGCACCTTGCACGTCACCCCAACGGCCGCGTCAGAAGCTGCCGCCCAGGCCAAACCGTCGATGGTTGCGTTCATCGGGCCATTGTCGGAGTTTCGTGTGTACCTGAGCAGCCAAAGCACGGCGCTGATCAAAGCCGTCGGTGCGCTCGAGCAGGCCATCGCCGCCGGCGACCTGACCCAGGCTCAGGCGCTGTATGCACCGGCCCGCGCCGCTTATCAACGGATCGCGCCGGCCGCCCAGCGTCTGGCCGAACTGGACAACGCGATCAACGCCCGCGCCGATTACTTCGAAAAACGCGAGCAGGACCCCGCCTTCGCGGGCTTCCACCGCATCGAGTACGCGCTGTTCCAGCAACGCACGCTCGTTGATCTGGCGCCGGTAGCCCAGCGGCTGAGCCGCGATGTCACCACGCTCAAGCAGCAATTGCTCGCCCAGTCGCTGCCACCGGAGCAACTGGTGAGCATCGTCGTGCGCAATCTCAACAGCCTCGCCGAAGTGCGCGCCAGCAGCGGTGAAGAAGAACGCTACAGCCACACCGACCTGAACGGTTTCGCGGCCAACCTCGATGCGACGCGCAAAGTCGTCGACCTGTTGCGCCCGCTGCTGAACAAGTCCGCCGTCGAATTGCTGCAGAAGGTCGACAGCGCGATCACCGCCCTCGACGCCGACCTCAACGGTTTCAAGCTCAAGGACGGCTACGCGAGCTACGACACCGTCAGTGCCGAGCAGCGCAAACAGATCGCCGACAAGGCCAGGACACTGGCCAACGCACTCGATGGCATCGATCCCGCCCTTGGCCTTTCCGGCCTGTCCGCAGAAGACTCAAACCGATGAACGACTCAGAACACTTCAATCTCCAGCGCCGTCGCGTGCTGATGGGCATGGGCGCTGCCGGTGTTGCCCTGGCCGGCACGGCACTCAGTTGCCCGGCGATGGCCGCAATCCCCGCGCAAGTGACCGAAGCACCGAGCAGCGACAAGACCGAAGACCGCCATGCCTTCCACGGCCGGCATCAAACCGGCATCGTCACGCCGCGTCCGGCGTCCGGCATGCTGGTGTCGTTTGATGTGCTGGCCAGTGACCGCCAGGATCTGGAGCGGCTGTTCCGCACCCTCAACGAGCGCATCGCGTTCCTGATGAAGGGTGGCCCGGTGACTCAGGTGGACCCGAAACTACCGCCCGTGGATTCAGGGATTCTGGGCCCGGTGGTGACACCCGACAACCTGACCATCACCGTCTCGGTTGGCGAGTCGCTGTTCGATGAGCGCTTCGGTCTGGCCGAGGTCAAGCCCAAGCGGCTGATCCGCATGGTCGGTTTTCCCAACGATGCGCTGGAAGCCGATTGCTGCCACGGCGACCTGAGTTTGCAGTTCTGCGCCAACACCACCGACACCAACATCCACGCCTTGCGCGACATCGTGAAAAACCTGCCGGACCTGCTGCTGGTGCGCTGGAAACAGGAAGGCAGCGTGCCGCCACAAGCTCCGGCGAAACCCGGTGTGCCGGCGCAGAGCGCACGCAACTTCCTGGGCTTTCGCGATGGCTCGGCCAATCCCAACTCCAACGACGCCAAGGCCATGGACCGCATCGTCTGGGTCCAGCCGGGCAGCGACGAACCTGCCTGGGCGGCGAATGGCAGTTATCAGGCGGTGCGGATCATCCGCAACTTCGTCGAGCGCTGGGACCGCACTCCGTTGCAGGAACAGGAAAGCATTCTCGGTCGGGTCAAAAGTTCCGGCGCGCCAATGGGCGGTGCTCATGAAACCGAGGTCCCGGACTATGCCAAGGACCCGCAAGGCAAGCTGACCAAGCTCGATGCGCACATCCGCCTGGCCAACCCGCGCACCGCCGCGAGCCAGGCCAACCTGATCCTGCGCCGACCGTTCAACTACTCCAACGGGGTGAACAAGAACGGTCAGCTCGACATGGGCTTGTTGTTCATCTGCTACCAGGCCGATCTGCAAAAAGGCTTCATCACCGTGCAAACCCGACTCAACGGCGAGCCGCTCGAGGAATACCTCAAACCCGTTGGCGGCGGCTACTTCTTCACCCTGCCGGGTGTGACCGGCGATCAGGACTTCATCGGTCGCTCACTGCTTGACGCCGCTTCTGCAAAAACAACCGCATAAATACTCCCCACACGGAACCGTCCCATGAAAAAGTCACCACTCGCGTTATTGCTGACCCTAGGCTTGCTCAACACTCCGCTTTCGGCTTTCGCAGCGACGGCGCCGATGGATCTGGTCGGGCCGGTTTCGGACTACAAGATCTACGTCACCGAGCAACTGGTCGAACTGGCCAGCCACACTAGGCAGTTCACCGAGGCGGTGAAAAAAGGCGACCTGGCCACTGCGCAAAAGTTGTACGCCCCGACCCGTGTTTACTACGAGTCGATTGAGCCAATTGCCGAGTTGTTCAGTGACCTCGACGCCTCCATCGACTCCCGTGTCGACGACCACGAAAAAGGTGTGAAGGCAGAAGACTTCACCGGTTTCCACCGCATTGAATATTCGTTGTTTTCCGAGAAGAGCACCCAAGGCCTGGGCGAGCTCGCCGATGGCCTGGACAAAGATGTGAAAGATCTGCAAACCCGCGTGGCCGGCCTGACCTTCCCGCCTGAGAAAGTCGTCGGCGGCGCGGCGGCGTTGCTAGAGGAAGTGGCCGCCACCAAGATCTCCGGCGAAGAAGATCGCTATAGCCACACTGACCTGTATGACTTCCAGGGCAACATCGACGGCGCGAAAAAAATCGTCGACCTGTTCCGTCCGCAGATCGAGAAACAGGACGCAGCGTTTATCGCCAAAGTCGACAAGAACTTCGCCAGCGTGAACAAGGTGCTGGCCAAGTACAAAACCACGGACGGTGGTTTTGAGACCTACGACAAAGTCAAAGATAACGACCGCAAGGCGCTGGTCGGGCCGGTGAATACGCTGGCTGAGGATTTGTCGACGTTGCGTGGGAAGCTTGGCTTGAACTGAAGCTTTTCCGGCGTCTATGCGGGCCTCATCGCGGGCAAGCCCGCTCCCACAGGATATGGGTGTGCTTTCAACTGACACCTAACCTGTGGGAGCGGGCTTGCCCGCGATGGCATTCTGAAGGGCAATACAACTCCCCCCTGTGTTTACAACATCCGATACAGCAACCGCTCGATCCGCACCCGACTGACACGCTTCAAGAACTTGGCCACCGCCGGCGGATATTCCAGCAATGTTTCCAGATCCAGATAGCGCTCGATTCGCGTGGTGTTCTGGAAAATCTCTGCCAGCTCCTTGCTGCGCGGCTCCAGCAGTTCACCTTTCGGATCATCGATCAGCAGCGCGTTTTCCAGGTCGAGGCGGAAGGCGCGCGGGTTGAGGTTGTTGCCGGTCAACAAGGTGTAGCGCTTGTCGATCCACATGCCTTTGAGGTGGTAGGTGTTGTCGCCGTCCTTCCACAAATGCAGGTTGAGCTTGCCGCTGTCGATGCTTTCCTGATGCCGTTTGGCAAAGCGTCGCAGGCTGATCTCGTAAAGATACGGCAGCGCCGCGATCACCTTGAACGGCTCGCTCGGCGGGATGTAGAAGTCGTTGGCGGTCTTGTCGCCGACGATGATGTCGATCTTCACGCCGCGTGCCAGGGCCCTGTTGATCTCCCGGGTCACCGCCAGCGGCAGGTTGAAGTAAGGCGTGCAGATGGTCAGCTGATGCTGGGCGCTGGCGATCAACTCGCAAATCACCCGGCTCAACGGATTGTTCTTGCCCACGCCGAGCAACGGGCTCACCGACAACCCGGCTTTCTCCGTGGTGCCTGCCGTGGTGTCGTATGTGGCGTGCTTGAGGCGGCTGCGCAAGTCGCCGATGTCGTTGCGCAGGCTGCGGGTGGTCGGCAGGTTCGGCAGATCGAGACGATGCACCGCTTTGGAAGCGATCAAACCGTGCTGGATCAGATGCTGCATCGAGTCGGCCAGCGCTTGATTCTGCAGCAGGTGATAGCGGTCGTAGCGGTACTTGTCGAATTTGTGCAGGTAAACGTTGTTCAGGCTCGCGCCGCTATAGATCACACAGTCGTCAATCACAAAGCCCTTCAAATGCAACACGCCGAACAGCTCGCGGGTCTGCACCGGCACGCCGTACACCGGCACCTCGCTTTCGTGGGTGCGGGTCGCTTCCTGATACCAGGCCGAGTTGCCTGGCTGCTTGCCGGCACCGATCAAGCCGCGCTGGGCGCGCAGCCAATCAACCACCACGACCACGTCCAGTTGCGGACGTGCCAGTTTGGCGGCGTGCAAGGCATCAAGGATTTCCTGACCGGCTTCGTCCTGTTGCAAATACAGCGCGACGATATAGATGCGCTGAGTGGCACTGGCGATTTTTTCCAGCAGGCAACGTCGAAACTCGGCGGCGCCGGAAAGGATGGTGACGGCATCGGCGGTCAGCGGAAAACTGCGCAGTTTAGGCAGCAGAGAGCGTTTGAAAAGCGACGGCATAGGGCTCGCAAAGGGTCAATTCCGAATAGCCAGAGAGCTTACACCATGGATCAGCCGGGGTCTTCCCACGTCACCGATCGTTCCCACGCTCTGCGTGGGAATGCCGCCATGGACGCTCTGCGTCCGCTTTAAGGGCGACGCGGGATGCATTACCACGCAGAGCGTGGCAACGATCTTCATAAAAACCTGTTGACCAAGGAGAACGATCGTTCTACTGTTTGACCCATGAACGAAATCACTAGCAACGACACACGCGACATCATTCTGGATGTCACCGAAAAGTTGATCTACAAAAGTGGCATCGCCGCCACTGGCATGGATCTTCTGGTGAAAACCGCCGGCGTCTCCAGAAAAAGTATCTACCGCTACTTCGCCAACAAGGAGGAGCTGACCGTCGCCGCCTTGCAACGCCGCGATTTACGCTGGATGAACTGGTTCAGAACCGCGGTCGATCAGGCGCAAACCCCGGCCGAGCGCCTGCTCAACCTGTTTACCGTGCTCAAAGACTGGTTCGACTCGGAAGGCTTTCGCGGCTGCGCATTCATTAATACCAGCGGCGAAACCGGTGATCCGCAAGACCCGGTTCGCCTGGTCGCCAAAGACCACAAACAAAAGCTGCTCGACTACGTGCGCGAGCTCTGCACCGAATATGGCGCAGCCGACCCGGAGATGCTGGCCAGACAGCTGCTGATCCTGATCGACGGTGCCATTACCGTAGCGCTTGTGATGGGTGATCACAGTGCCGCCGATAATGCGCAATGCATGGCGCGAAAGTTATTGGACCTGTAACACTTAAATAAGCCCGACAACTTGCTTGAACTTTAATTTGAAAGGGAGACTTTAAATGCCTAACGCTGAAGTTCGTCCGCCATTGCCGCCGTTTACCCGTGAATCGGCGATCGAAAAAGTTCGCCTGGCCGAAGACGGCTGGAATTCCCGCGACCCGGAACGCGTATCGCTGGCCTACACCCTGGACACCAAATGGCGTAACCGCGCCGAGTTCGCTTACAACCGCGAAGAGGCCAAAGGTTTCCTGACCCGCAAATGGGCCAAGGAACTGGATTACCGCCTGATCAAGGAGCTCTGGGCCTTCACAGGCAACCGCATCGCCGTGCGTTACGCCTATGAATGGCACGACGACTCGGGCAATTGGTTCCGTTCCTACGGCAACGAAAACTGGGAGTTCGATGAAAACGGCTTGATGGCCAACCGGTTTGCCTGCATCAACGACCTGCCGATCAAGGAAAGCGAGCGCAAGTTCCACTGGCCGCTGGGCCGCCGTCCTGACGACCACCCGGGCCTGTCCGACCTGGGCCTGTAAACACTGATCCCTGACTGATCGTTCCCACGCTCTGCGTGGGAATGCCTCACCGGACGCTCCGCGTCCGCTTCAGGGACGCGGAGCGTCCCGGGCTGCATGCCCACGCAGAGCGTGGGAACGATCATGTGTGTTCAGGCGACTGCGGTCTGGGGCTTAGCCGCTGCTTTGGCCTCCAACTCACGCACCAACGGCAACACCCGCTTGCCGAAGTATTCCACTTCTTCCTGAAAGTGCAGGAACCCGGCCAGCACCAGGTCCACGCCCACCGCCTTCAACGCGACGATGCGCTCGGCAATCTGTTGCGGCGTGCCGATCAGGTTGGTCTTGAAGCCATCGTTGTACTGCACCAGATCCTCGAAGGTCGACTTGGCCCAGTTGCCCTCACCCTCTGGCGATGCCCTGCCCGCTTGCTTCGCCGCGTCACCAAACGCATTCACTGCTTCCGGATCGGCCTGATCGATGATCTGCGCCAGTACCGCTCGCGCCTCTTCTTCGGTGTCGCGGGCGATGACAAACGCGTTGACGCCGACTTTCACCGAATGGTTGTTGGCCGCCGCTTTGATGCGAATATCGTCGACCTGGGCCTTGATTCCTTCCGGGGTGTTGCCGTTGGTGAAGTACCAGTCCGAAACCCGCGCCGCCATGTCCCGCGCCGCGCGCGAGCTGCCGCCCTGGAAGATTTCCGGCTGGCCCAAAGGCTTGGGCTTGAGGCTGTAATTGTCGAAGCGGTAGAAGTCACCACGGAACGTGAAGTTGTCCTGGCTCCAGACGCCTTTGAGCGTACGGATGAATTCTTCGGAGCGACGATAACGCTCATCGTGTTCCAGCCAGTGTTCGCCAATCGCTTGAAACTCACCCTTGAACCAGCCACTGACAATGTTCACCGCGATCCGGCCATTAGTCAGCTGATCGATGGTCGCCAGTTGCTTGGCAGCCAACGCCGGTTGCCAAGGGCCTGGCAGGATCGCGGCGATGACTTTGAGCTTGGTGGTCGCGGCCAGTAACGCATGGCTGAAGGCGACGGATTCGTGCTGGAACTCGGCGCCATAACCGGCAGTGAAGCGAATCTGCGTCAGGGCATATTCGAAGCCGGCCTCTTCAGCCAGTTGCGCCAGTTTGCGGTTGTAGTCGATGCCCCAGTGGGTACGTTGTTCGATCTTGCTGACCACCAGTCCGCCGCTGACGTTCGGCACCCAGTAGGCAAATTTGACGGCTTGCTGACTCATTGGTTTGTCCTCGGGACTTTGGGGAAGTCCTTGGTGCAGAGCAGCAACCGTGCCAGCGTGGATTCGCAACTGTCTTGAGCCCAGCGAAATCCCTGTGGGAGCGAGCTTGCTCGCGATTGCGGTGTGTCATTCAACATCTTCATTAGCTGATATACCGCTATCGCGAGCAGGCTCGCTCCCACAGAAATCCGGGTGGATCTGGAGGCAATTTGCTGATGGACTGTTGCTGCGGCAACAGTTGCGATGGCTAAAAACCTGTGCAAGCCCGTAATGACGGGGCCTTTGAAGTCGGCATGGACCCTGCAATCCCCCCTTGGCACTCACTGCCGTTCCAAGGAGCCGACCCATGACCGAACACCAGATCATCAATCCTCTGTCCATTGGCACTGACTATGAGGCGCTGGCCTCGAGATTCCGGCCGATCTTCCAGCGCATCGCTGCTGGCGCCATTGAACGCGAACAAACGCGCAGCCTGCCGCACGAGCCGATCACATGGCTGAAGGAAGCCGGTTTCGGCGCCGTACGGGTTCCGGTTGAATATGGCGGCGGCGGCGCGTCCCTGCCCCAGTTATTCGAGTTATTGATCGAACTGGCCGAAGCCGATTCCAACGTGCCCCAAGCCTTGCGTGGGCATTTCGCCTTTGCCGAGGACCGCTTGAACGCACCGCCGGGACCGGGCCGGGACCTGTGGTTCAAACGCTTTGTCGACGGAGACCTGGTCGGCAACGCCTGGACTGAAATCGGCAGCGTGACGATTGGCGACGTCATCACCAAAGTCTCGCCCCACGGCGATCAGTGGCGGCTCAACGGCGAAAAGTTCTACAGCACCGGCAGCCTGTTTTCCGACTGGATCGACGTCTATGCCCAGCGCAGCGACACCGGCGGCGACGTGATTGCGGCGGTGCGCACTCGTCAGCCGGGAATCACCCAAAGCGATGACTGGGACGGGTTTGGCCAGCGCACCACCGGTAGCGGAACGTCGCGGTTTATCGACGCGGAAGTGCACGCCGAGAACCTCATCGATTTCGCCACCCGGTTCAAATACCAGACCGCGTTTTATCAGTTGGTGCTGCTCGCCACCCAGGCCGGCATTGGCCGCGCGGCATTGCGCGACGTGGCTCATCAGGTGCGCGAGCGCAAACGCATCTACAGCCATGGCAATGCGGCGCACGTCAGCCAGGACGCGCAGGTGCAGCAGGTGGTCGGTGAAATCGCCGCCCTGGTGTATGCCGCCGAAGCAACAGCATTAAGGGCCGCACAACCGGCACAACGGGCGTATCTGGCGCGGTTTTCGGGTGATGAAGTGCTGGAGCAGGCGGCGAATGTCGCAGCGGAAATCGAATCGGCCAAGGCGCAGGTGGTGGTCTCGGAGTTGATCCTGCGGGCCACCACGCAACTGTTCAATGCACTGGGGGCTTCGGATGTGCGGGCAGGTAAATCGCTGGACCGGCATTGGCGCAACGCGCGGACGGTCTCGTCGCACAATCCGCTGATCTACAAGGCGCGGATTGTCGGGGATTGGGCGATCAACGGGACAGAGCCGCCGTTTGTGTGGCAGATCGGGAATGGGCCGCAACCTAAGTGATGTAGCGACGGCATCGCGAGCAAGCCCGCTCCCACAGGGATCTCTACAACACTGGAGATCCCTGGGGGAGCGGGCTTGCTCCGGGCGGCGTTCCGACGAAGAGGCCAGACGGGTCGCCGCGAAGTTTGGATATGGGTAAGATATCGGCCCTTCCCCGCAGCCCCTTGCTGCACCCCGCCGAATAAGCCGATTCCATGCCTTTCGAACTCAGCGTTGACCTCACCACCCTGGCCATTCTGGCCATCGTCGCCTTCATTGCCGGTTTCATCGACGCCATCGCTGGCGGTGGCGGTCTGCTGACCACACCGGCCCTGCTGACCGCCGGCCTGCCGCCGCACCTGGTATTGGGCACCAACAAACTGAGTTCGACCTTCGGTTCGGCCACCGCCAGCTTCACCTTTTACCGGCGCAAATTGTTCCACCCCAGACAATGGATACACGCCATCGTCGGCACGCTGGTCGGTGCCCTGACGGGTGCCGTGGTCGCGCATTATCTGCCGGCGGAATGGCTGAACAAGATGCTCCCGGTGATCGTTTTCGCTTGCGGCCTGTACCTGTTGTTTGGCGGCACGCCGAAAGCGCCGCTGGACAGCGACGCACCGATCAAGAAGAAGTGGCAATCGACCCAAGGCTTCAGCCTCGGCTTCTACGATGGCGTGGCAGGTCCCGGCACTGGCGCGTTCTGGACGGTCAGCAGCCTGCTGCTTTACCCGATCGACCTGGTGAAGGCCAGTGGCGTGGCGCGCAGCATGAACTTCGTCAGCAACATCGCGGCGCTGTCGGTGTTTGTGTTTTCCGGGCAAGTGGACTGGATCATCGGCCTGAGCATGGGCCTGTCGGTGATGGTCGGCGCATTCTTCGGCGCTCGCACCGCCATCAGTGGCGGTGCGAAGTTCATCCGTCCGGTGTTCATCACCGTGGTGCTGGGCTTGACCGTGCGGTTAGCCTGGCAACACTGGTTCAGCGTGGCCTAAACGCCGTGCCACGTAGACGTCGATGAGGTAGCGGGCAATCGAGCGAGACGCCGGCAACGGCGGCAAGTCGTGTACGTTGAACCACTGGGCGTCTTCGATCTCGTCTTCCTGACAGACGATCTCGCCGCCGGCGTACTCGGCATGAAAACCGAGCATCATCGAATGCGGGAACGGCCAGCACTGGCTGCCCATGTACTGGATGTTCTTGACCTCGATCTGCACCTCTTCGCGCACCTCGCGAATCAGGCAGTCTTCAGCCGATTCGCCCGGCTCGGCAAACCCGGCCAACGTGCTGTAGACCCCGGCCACAAAGCGGGGCGAACGGGCCAGCAGCACTTCATCGCCCCGGGTCACCAGCACGATCATGCTCGGCGAAATCCGTGGGTAATAGCGCAGGTCACACGATTGGCAGTACATCGCCCGCTCTCGGGGAACCTGGGTCGCCGCCTGGCCACAGTTGCCGCAAAAGCGGTGCTCGCGATACCAGGTGCCAATCTGCGCGGCATAACCGAGCACTTTGTACACCGTGTGATCACCGTCGAGCATGAAGGCCCGCAAGCCCTTCCAGTTGCAACCCGGCACTTCGCTGTGACTGCTCAATTCCAGCAGATAAACCGGCTCGCCATCCAGATGACCGATGCCATGCTCGGCCAGGATCGACAGGTCCTGGCGCTTGAGCCATTCGCGCGGGAACAGCGCGCCATTGTCATCGAACATAAAGCCTTCGGGGCTGCGGGCCACGGCCCAGCCGCCGGGTTGATCGGTGTCCAGTACTGCGGTGGTCCAGCGTGAAGTCATTTTTAATCAATCCAGAAATTCGGGTTTCTGTTTGCTCATATGGGCGGCCATGGCCACGCGCAAATCGGTGGATTGCAGCATGGCGGCGTTCCAGGTGGCGACGTATTCGAGGCCGTCATCGATGCGATGGTCACGCATGTAGCTGATCATCTCCTTGGTGCCGGTGATCGCAATCGGCGACTTGGCGGCGATCTCGCGGGCAATGCCCATGACGCCATCCAGCAGGCTGGCATGGTCGCTGTAGACGCGATTGACCAGGCCTATCGTGCGCGCTTCATCGGCACCAAAGGTGCGACCAGTGTAAGCCAGTTCACGCAGCATGCCGTCACCGATGATCCGCGGCAAGCGCTGTAAGGTGCCGACGTCGGCGGCCATGCCGATATCAATTTCCTTGATCGAGAATTGCGCGTCTTCAGCGGCGTAACGCATGTCGCACGCGGCAATCAGGTCGATGGCGCCACCCAGGCAATAGCCTTGAATCGCCGCCAGGACGGGCTTGCGGCAATGATCAACGGCATTGAACGACGCTTGCAGGGCGAGAATCTTGCGCCGCAGCAGGCGAGCGTTACGGCCGACGTCCTTGCCCAGTTCATTGGCCACGCCAGCGAGCATCATCAAGTCGATACCCGAGGAAAAATGCTTGCCGGCACCGCTCAATACCACCACACGAACCTCGTCGGTGTCATCGACCCACTGGAAAATCTCGATGATCTCGCTCCAGAACGCGGCGTTCATCGAGTTGATCTTTTCCGGGCGGTTGATCTGCACATGGGCGATTTTATCGGCCAGTTCGACGGTGAACGCGGTGTACTGAGACATGGCAGTGATCCTTTTACCGGGCAAAAAATGAGGTCCGGACTATAACAAGGCATTGCCTGGGGGAGTAAGGCAGCGGTTTGGCCAAAAGCGGGACTTACTTCAAGTTCTTTAATGCCTGGGCCGGCCCTTTCGCGAGCAAGCTCGCTCCCACACTGGATCTATGGCGCTCACAAATTCCCTGTGGGAGCGAGCCTGCTCGCGATTGGCCGCACCACCCATCTACCTGCCCTTCACCGCCACAAACGCCAAGGTTTCATAAGGCACCGTCACCACATCTTTCCCACGCAACGCCGGCTCCCCGGCAACCAATGCGCGCAACTGCTCATCAACCTTCGCTCGCTGCTCCTGAGGCAGCGCCGCGATATAACTGATGGAGCGCACCCGGTTGAAAATCACGTCCTCCGGCTTCCCCGT
This sequence comes from Pseudomonas sp. JAI111, assembly GCF_024809425.1. Taxonomy (NCBI): domain Bacteria; kingdom Pseudomonadati; phylum Pseudomonadota; class Gammaproteobacteria; order Pseudomonadales; family Pseudomonadaceae; genus Pseudomonas; species Pseudomonas sp. JAI111. Next base: position 234,655 of record NZ_JANUCB010000005.1, read on the forward strand.
ATGCGAATGATTGAAATGCTGCGCCTGCAATGGCCCGAACGCTTTGTGAGGAAAGGCCTGGCGCCAGGCACCGGTGTGAAAACGCGGCGTATCGCCTTCCAGCGCGTTGACGATCGCATCCAGTTTCGGCATCCAGCTCACCCGGGTATCGCGCTGGTTCCACACCAGCCCCAGTTTGCCGCCCGGTTTCAGCACCCGGGCGATTTCAGTCAGCGCCTCGGTGCTGGCAAACCAGTGAAAGGCCTGGGCGCAGACCACCACGTCCACCGAGACATCGGGCAGCGGCAGATCCGTCGCCGTGCCGCTGACCGCCAACACATGAGGGAAGGCCAGCGACAGCTTCTCCAGCATCTGCGCCACCGGTTCCACGGCAATCACCTGCGCCCCGGTCGCCACCAGCCGTCCCGTGAACTTGCCGGTTCCGGCACCGAGATCGATCACGGTTTTGTGGGCGTTCAATCCAAGGGTGCCCGTCAACCAGTCAGCCACCTGCGGCGGATAGTCCGGGCGACCGCGAACATAAGTGTCGGCTGCGGTCTTATAGCCCGCGGCCGCGGCATGATGGACCTGATCTTTCATGGCAGTTCTCCCGATGGACAACGAATGTTGTCGAGCATAGCGGCTGGACTTGAGCTTTCCTTGTAATGATCGACACGCAGAAATGAATAATTGTTCACTCAGAGGTGTTCTCTTTATGACGCCTATGAGAATGCCGCCGGATGCTGGCGGGCACGCGGCTCAACTGAAACGAAACTACTTCCGGAGCACCCTTCATGACTCTGCGTTTTGCGGTTTTCACCACCCCGCTGCTGCTCACCGCCGTCTTGTCCGGCTCGTTGGCCTGGGCGCATGGCGATGTAGAAGAACCGGCCAAGCCCAATTGCCCCAAAGGCCAGGTCTGGGACAGCAAGCAACAGAAATGCCTGAGGCAAACCAGCAACCTGGTGCCGGACGCCGACCGCACCGACTATGCTTTCCGCCTGGCCAAGGACGGACGCTATGAGGAAGCCCTGGCCCTGCTCGATACCCTGAAGCAGCCCAACACTGCAAAAGCCCTTAACTACCGAGGCTACGCCACGCGTAAACTTGGCCGTACAGATGAAGGCATCGGTTACTACCTGCAATCGGTCAAACTCGACCCGCAGTATGCGCAAGTGCGCGAATACCTCGGCGAGGCTTATGTGATCAAAGGTCGACTGGACCTGGCTCAGGAGCAGTTGCAGCACATCAAATCGATCTGCGGCAGCACCTGCGAGGAGTACCAGGACCTGGCCGAAGCCATCAACGATTCATCGAAAACCTGACATCGAGACAAACGGAGGTCGCCATCGCCAGCGATCAGGCAATACGGGCAGAACTGGGCCAGCATTTGACGCGGTTATGGCGTTACGGCCTGCTGCTGTCCCGGCAACGGCATGTCGCCGAAGACCTGGTGCAAGCCACCTGTGTTCGGGCACTTGAGCGTGCCGGGCAATTTGTCCCGGGCACGCGCATGGACCGCTGGCTGCTGAGCATTTTGCATTCGATCTGGCTCAACGAAGTGCGCTCCCGGCGGGTGCGCCAGGGCCAGGGTCTGGTGGATGCCGACAGCCAGCTGTCGTTTGACGGTGAGGCGGCAGCGCAGACCCATGTGCTCGCCGCCCAGGTGATCCGCCGCGTCGATGCCCTGCCCGAGGCCCAACGCGAAACGGTGTACCTGGCCTACGTCGAAGGCTTGTCCTATCGCGAGGTGGCCGAAGTGCTGCAATTGCCCATCGGCACGGTCATGAGCCGACTCGCTGCCGCCCGCGTGAAACTGGCCGAATACCCGCCACTGCACGCGGTACCGAATCCTTCAACTGGAGAACGTCGATGAACGATCGCGCGACACCTTCGGATGAGCAGTTGGTGGCCTACCTGGACAATCAACTCGACGTCGAACAGCGCACGCGTATCGACGCCGCCATCGCCGAAGACTCCGTGCTCAATCTGCGCCTGCAATGGCTGGCACGCAGCAGCCTGCCGTTTCGCCAGGCCTATGACGAACTGGCCCAACAGGCGCCTGTCGATCGCCTGCAGTCCATGCTCGACACCTTGCCATCGCCTGAACGCCCGGCCGTCAGTCGCCGCTGGTTCCTCGCGGCGGCTGCCGGTCTGGTGGTCAGCGGCGTGTTGGCCGATCGCTTGTTCCTCGGCTGGCAACTGAGCCAGCAAAAGAGCAACTGGCGCGGGCTGGTGGCCGATTATATGGCGCTCTACGTGCCGCAGACCCTGGACCACTTGCCCAGCGACGAAGCCACCGAGCGCGCGCAATTGCGCACCATCGATGCCCGGCTGGGCCTGAACCTGTCGCCGGCGCAACTGGCCCTGCCCCGGTCCGAATTCAAGCGCGCGCAAATCCTCGAATACGAAGGCGTGCCCATCGCGCAGATTACCTACCTCGACCCGGCACATGGCCCGATTGCGTTGTGCGCCACCCGATCCAACAGCGGCAGCCGACACTTCGCCCATGAACGCCGTCACGGCATGAATGTGGTGTATTGGGCCGACATGGAACACGCCTGGATGCTGATCGGGCACAACCCGGCGACGGAACTGGAGGACATGGCGAAGGTGTTGAGGAGTCGGCTTGGTGCTTGACCCAGGCAGTTGCCGGCCCCCGCGGTTCGGCAGCTTCTACTACCAAGCGCCCATCAGGCCTGAGCGGGCAACCACAACCGGAACCGCGCGCCGCCCAATGGCGACGGTTCCACGGTCAGCGTACCGCCCTGCGCTTCCAGTGCCCGCCGACTGATCGCCAGTCCCAGGCCAAACCCGCCCGTTGCCCGATCCCGACTACGGTCCAGTCGATAGAACGGCTCGAAGACCCGTTCGCGCGCCTCATCCGGAATGCCGATACCATCGTCGTCCACCCAAATCTCACATCCTTTCGGGCAAACCTTGACGCCGATCTGAATGCGCTTTTCGCAGTAGCGCATGGCATTGCGCAGCAGGTTTTGAATGGCGCGCGCCGTCAATCGCGGGTCCAGCACGAAGCGTTCAAGTTGGCCATGCAGCAACACGTCGATGACGATCTCCGGTGACTCCAGCTCTTCATCGACGCTGCCCAGAATGCTGTCGATGAATTCATCCAGCGACACTTCAACCCGCTCGGGCAGTCTCGCCGGGTTTTGCAGGCGGCTGTAGGACAGCAATTCCAGCACCAACTCGTCCAGTTCGCGAATGTGCCCGACCAGACCTTGCAGGCGTTCGAGGCTGGCGGCCGGCAAGTCGTCGGACAGCGCCAGGGCCAGGCCGAAATCCAGACGCGTCAACGGTGTGCGCAGTTCGTGGGACACGGCGTTGAGCAGGTCGCGCTGCTGGTTGAGCAGGTTTTCGATATCGCCAGCCATGGTGTCGAAGACGTTGGCCAGGCTGCCGATGTTGGAATGCGGGGAGATCTGCGTGCGCTCGCCAAGGTGGCCTTTGCCGAAACGTTCGGCGGTGCCCTTGAGACGTTCCAGATCGCGCCAGTGCGGGCGTAGCCACAGCAACAGGCATGCGAGCATGGTCGCACCGATCAGGACGTTGATGCTCCAGTACAACAGACTGACGTCCATCGGGTCCGGTGGCACGACCATTTGCACGACGGTCTGCTTGTTCAGCGGCGCCACCGCCAAGGTGCGCCAGCCCCAGTCACCGATGCGCACGACATTCTCTCCACGTTCTAAACGTTCGCGCTCATCGAGGGTGAAGTCGGCGTCGTCGGGGCGGCTCAGGACGATGTGCAGTGGCGCAAAGTCCTTGTCCATCTCGGTAGCCAGTGCCGGCCATTGGGTTTCGGGTACGGCGTGGAATTGCTTGACGATGAGGGTTTGCAGGCCGCGCGAATAATCGAGGTTGTAGGTGACGAAGCGCTCATGGAAGACCTTGATCACCAGGTCCGGTACCAGATAAATCGCCGCGCTGTACGAGACGATCATCACCAGATAGAGGCGAAACAGAATCCTGAACATCGTCTCAGCATTCCCACTCGGAACGGCTGAACAGGTAACCCTTGCCCCACACGGTCTTGATCTTGCGCGCCTCGCCTGCGTGGTCGTCGAACTTGCGTCGCAACTTTGAAATCGCCACGTCCACCGAACGGTCGGTGCCATTGAATTCAATGCCGCGCAGGCGTTGCAGGATCTGATCGCGGCTCAGCACTTCACCGGCATGCCGGGCCAGCACCACCAGCAGGTTGTATTCACCGCTGGACAGCTCGACGAGTTGGTCGCGCCAGGTCACGGTGCGCTCGGACAGGTCGATGCACAGGTTGCCCATGAGGATTCGATCGTTGGCGGTCTGCGGTTCGCTGAGGCTGCTGCGGCGCAACAGGGTGCGCACGCGGGCGAGCAAGACCCGGGGTTCACACGGTTTGGTGACGTAGTCATCGGCGCCCATTTCCAGGCCCAGCACTTGATCGTGACTATCGTCACGGGCAGTCAGCATCAAAATCGGCAGCGTGGCCGAGTCCGCCCGCAGCAAGCGGCAGACTTGCAGACCATCGAGCCCCGGCAGCATCAGGTCGAGAATCACCAGGTCCGGCGGATTGACCCGCGCCCGTTCGCGCACGTGGTCGCCACGGCTGATCACGCTGACGCAATAGCCGTTGCGTTCCAGGTAGCTGGCAATCAGCTCGGAGAGCGCGGTGTCGTCTTCGACCAGGAGGATGTTGGGCATGGGGTGTTTCCAGAAAGTGCAGTGGCAACTGATAGACCGCCATCGCGAGCAAGCTCGCTCCCACAGTAGATTGGGGATGTTCACAAAATCTGTGCTCACATCACACCCCTGTGGGAGCTAGCCTGCTAGCGATGGCGGCCTGACAGTCGCAAAAAGTGTCAAGCCGCCAAGGATATACGCCCACACCCGCCCGTGAGTAAAACCCTTACACAATTTCACACAGCACCAACAAAGCTTCACCGCTACTCTCGTCGCCTCGCCGTAGGATGCGCGCAGTCATTATTGGGGTATTTACATGTCAAACAACCTGCTTGCCAGGCTCAGCCTGATGGCTCTGGCGTTCACGCTGAGCGCGTGTGACAAGTCCTCGAACGCCCAAGAGCAGGCGCCGCTGGCCACGGTACGGATCGAAACGGTCGAAGCCCGGCCCCTGTCGATCACCAGCGAATTGAGCGGGCGGATTGCCGCGCCACGGATTGCCGAAGTCCGCGCCCGGGTTGCTGGCGTGGTGTTGCAACGCGCTTTTCGCGAAGGCAGCGACGTAAAACAAGGCGACGTGCTGTTCCGCATTGACCCGGCGCCGTTCCAGGCCGATCTGGACAGCGCCGAAGCGGCATTGCGCAAGGCCGAGGCCAACGCCTTCCAGGCCAGGCTGCAGGAACAGCGCTACGCCCAATTGATCGAAGGCAACGCCATCAGCGGTCAGGATTACGACAACGCCCGGGCCAGCGTCCGGCAAACCGCCGCCGACGTCGCCGCCAATAAGGCCGCCGTGGTCCGCGCCAGGCTCAACCTCGGTTATGCCACCGTCACTGCACCGATATCCGGACGTATCGGACGTGCGCTGGTGACCGAAGGTGCATTGGTGGGGCAGAACGAAACCACCCCTCTGGCGCTGATTCAGCAGTTGAATCCGATCCATGCCGACCTGACCCAATCGACCCGCGAACTCAACGATCTGCGCCGCGCGTTCCGTTCCGGCCAGTTGAAGGAAGTGGGCCAGGGCCAGGCCAAAGCCACGTTGATCCAGGACGACGGCAGCCTTTACCCGCTGCCGGGCAAGTTGCTGTTCACCGACATCACCGTCGACCCGGGTACCGGCCAGATCATTCTGCGCAGCGAATTTCCCAACCCGGATCTCGACTTGCTGCCGGGCAGCTTCGTGCGTGTGCGCCTGGAGCAAGCGGTGAATCAGCAAGGCATCAGCGTGCCGCAACGGGCCATCCAGCGTGACAGCGCCGGGATTGCCCATGTGTTGCTGATCGACGCCGAGCAGCGTGTCGGCCAGCAACCGGTGGAACTGGGCGCCGTGCAGAACGATCGCTGGATCGTCACCGGCGGCCTGAAGTCCGGCGACCGCATCGTCACCGAAGGCCTGCAACATGCCAAACCCGGTGAGAAAGTCCAGATCGATAACACCCCTCTTCCACTTGCCCAGGTTTCTGGTCAGTAAGCAGGACGCTTTTTATGCCGCACTTCTTTATCGATCGCCCGGTGTTTGCCTGGGTGGTTGCCCTGTTCATCCTGCTGGCTGGCGCTTTGGCCATTCCTCAGTTGCCGGTGGCGCAATACCCCAACGTCGCGCCGCCCCAGGTCGAAATCTATGCCGTGTACCCCGGCGCTTCGGCGCAGACCATCGACGAAAGCGTGGTCAGCCTGATCGAGGAAGAGCTCAACGGCGCCGATCACCTGTTGTATTTCGAATCCCAGAGCAGCCTCGGCAGCGCCACCATCAAGGCCACTTTTCAGCCCGGCACCAACCCGGAAATGGCACAGGTCGATGTGCAAAACCGCCTGAAAGTGGTGGAGTCGCGCCTGCCGCAAGCGGTGAACCAGCAAGGCTTGCAGGTGGAGAAAGTCTCTGCCGGCTTCCTGCTGCTGATCACCCTGACCTCCAGCGACGGCAAGCTCGACGACGTGGCGCTCAGCGATTACCTGGCGCGCAACGTAATGAACGAGATCAAGCGCCTGGACGGTGTCGGCAAGGCCCAGCTGTACGGTGCCGAACGGGCCATGCGGATCTGGATCGACCCGCAGAAGCTGATCGGTTTCAACCTGACCCCGGCCGACGTCAACGCCGCCATCGTGGCGCAGAACGCCCAGGTTTCGGCCGGCAGCATTGGCGATTTGCCGACCCGCACGACACAGGAAATCACTGCGACCATTCTGGTCAAAGGCCAATTGTCGACGCCTGAAGAGTTCGCCGACATCGTCCTCAAGGCCAATCCCGACGGGTCCACCGTGCGCATCAAGGACGTGGCGCGGGTCGAGATCGGCAGCCAGGAATATCAATTCGGCACGCGCTTGAACGGCAAACCCTCGACCGCCGTCAGCGTGCAGCTGTCTCCCGGCGCCAATGCCCTGAGCACCGCGAATCTGGTGCGGGCGAAGATGGACGACCTGGCGCGTTACTTCCCGGCGGGCGTCGAATACAAGATTCCGTACGACACCTCGCCGTTCGTCAAAGTCTCGATCACCAAAGTGATATACACCCTTGGCGAAGCCATGTTGCTGGTGTTTGCGGTGATGTTCCTGTTCCTGCAGAACATCCGCTACACGCTGATCCCGACACTGGTAGTCCCCGTTGCGTTGATGGGCACTTTCGCGACCATGCTTGCGCTGGGCTTCTCGATCAACGTGCTGACCATGTTCGGCATGGTGCTGGCCATCGGCATTCTGGTGGACGATGCCATCGTGGTGGTGGAGAACGTCGAGCGCATCATGGCCACCGAAGGCCTGTCGCCCAAGGAAGCGACGCGCAAGGCGATGAAGCAGATCACCGGCGCGATCATCGGCATCACCCTGGTGCTGGTGGCGGTATTCATTCCGATGGCGTTCATGCAGGGTTCGGTGGGGGTGATTTACCAGCAGTTCTCGCTGTCGATGGCCACCTCGATTCTGTTCTCGGCGTTCCTGGCGCTGACCTTGACCCCGGCGTTGTGCGCGACGCTGCTCAAGCCGATTGCCAAGGGCGAGCATCACGAAAAGCGCGGTTTTTTTGGCTGGTTCAACCGTGGCTTCGAACGTTTGACCGAACGTTATCAAGGCTGGGTCGCCTACGCCCTGAAACGCACGGGCCGTTACCTCCTGATCTACGGCGTGCTGCTGATCGGTCTGGGCCTGTGTTTCAGCCGTCTGCCCTCTTCGTTCCTGCCGGTTGAGGATCAGGGCTACACCATCACCGACATTCAACTGCCGCCAGGCGCGAGCAAAAACCGCACGGTGCAGGTGGTTGAGCAAATCGAAGCGCACAACGCCACCGAACCCGGTGTTGGCGATAGCACGGTGATTCTTGGTTTCAGTTTTTCCGGCAGCGGGCAGAACGCCGCGCTGGCGTTTACCACGCTCAAGGACTGGTCGGATCGAGGCAGTGACGACTCGGCAAGTTCGATTGCCGACCGCGCCAACATCGTCCTGAGCCAGATCAAGGACGCCGTGGCCTTCTCGGTATTGCCACCGCCGGTAGACGGCCTCGGAACCTCCAGCGGTTTTGAGTTCCGCTTGCAGGATCGCGGCGGCCTCGGCCACGCCACATTGATGCAGGCGCGCACGGCGGTACTCGCCGCCGCCGAGAAAAGCCCGATCCTGATGAACGTGCGCGAAAGTGCCCTGGCCGAAGCACCGCAAGTGCAGCTGGAAGTCGACCGCAAACAGGCCAACGCGCTGGGCGTGTCCTTTGCCGACGTTGGCAACGTGCTGTCGACAGCGGTCGGTTCGGCCTACATCAACGATTTCCCCAATCAGGGACGGATGCAACGGGTGGTGGTGCAGGCGCAAGGCGACCAGCGCAGTCAGGTCGCCGATGTGTTGAAGATCCACGTACGTAACGATGCAGGAAAAATGGTGCCACTGTCGGCCTTCGTTCAGGCGAAATGGATTCAAGGCCCGGCGCAGTTGACCCGCTACAACGGCTATCCGGCGATTGCCATTTCCGGCGAACCCGCACCCGGCCACAGCACCGGCGAAGCCATGGCGGAAATCGAACGGCTGGTGGCGCAAGGCCCGGCCGGGTTGGGTCAGGAATGGACCGGGTTGTCGTTGCAGGAACGCTTGTCTGGCAGTCAGGCGCCGATTCTGCTCGGGCTGTCGCTGCTGATCGTATTCCTGTGTCTGGCGGCGCTGTATGAGAGCTGGTCGATCCCGACATCGGTGTTGCTGGTGGTGCCGCTGGGTGTGCTCGGCGCCGTACTGGCCGTGACCTTTCGCGGAATGCCCAACGATGTGTTCTTCAAGGTCGGGTTGATCACCATCATCGGTCTGTCGGCGAAGAACGCGATCCTGATCATCGAGTTTGCCAAGAGCCTTTATGACGAAGGCCACGACCTGGTTGACGCGACCTTGCAAGCCGCCCGCTTGCGCTTGCGACCGATTGTGATGACCTCAATGGCTTTCATCCTCGGCGTGGTGCCGTTGGCGATTGCCACCGGAGCCAGCTCGGCGAGCCAACAAGCGATCGGCACCGGGGTGATTGGCGGGATGATCACGGCGACACTGGCGGTGGTGTTTGTGCCGGTGTTTTTTGTGGTGGTGATGAGATGCGTGAAGGGTAAAGCAAAAGGGTAAGTCAAACCTCTCGGGCGATGGCGATAACAGTCGCCCGAGAACACCTATAACGCATATGCATGATCGCTATAACGAACCCATCTCAATAACCTGTCATATTTGACAGTAGTCGAAGCGTTCCCTGACCCCTTAACCTAGAGGCGTTAGTGATTGAGACTGACTAAACCATCAGGATTCAGGAGCGCACATGAACAATACAGCCACCTGCACTGTCACCGCCGTAGTGACAGGCCTCCCTCAATATACTCAATATAAAAGCAATGGGCTTTGCCAATTCTACAAGGCCCCGATGGCCAAATTTTGGAATGCAGACTCGATTCATCGTGCTGATCAAGAAAATGCGATTCAACTATCTGTTCAAATTCCTGACAACGGCAACAACACTTTCATCATCAACGATGACAGTAGTGACGTAACGGCCGCACGGGCATCGTTGACCGAACACTCTGGGGGACTGTTCAGACCTTTCATTGCAACGTCAGGCAAGTTGACAAACGTCAATATCGACTTGGCCAACCGGACAGTCGCGTTTGATTTCGAATTCGTCGCCGAGTCAGGGAAACTGATCGTTGAGGTGAGTCAGGGGTCGGCCAAATATACAGAGATTGATGAACACTTTTTCAAACCGGCAACAAACGACCAGTATGTTACTGCCACCCTCGAGGGGAGTACTTATTCAGAATACGACGCTAATGAATTCAATCTCTTGTGGAAGCCCGATAATGGTGTTGGCATCCGTTACCCTCAATGGCAGGGTTGGTCCAGGGTCTATACCGATGCAACGCCCTATCGGCACCGAGACACTATTTCCGTGACCATCGCGGACGATCTTGTACCGGGCACTTATGACCTCGACGAGTACAAGGACAAAATTTATGCAATTTACGCTGAGATTGATCCAAACGGCCCATTGTATGAGGGGACGGGGGGAACACTTGTACTTGAGAAGACGCCATTGCAGGGTTCGTCAAAAGGCGTACTTAAAGGTCGGATTTTAAATTTCGTAGGTGTTTTTAACGCCGAAAAACAAATGAAGTCAGATTGCATAGAGTTCAACGTGGAAGACAAATGATAGTCGGCTTGTACTTGTGACAACGCGTTTGATGTGTCTCAAACGCGCCGTGCTTGCTGCACCACTCACGGCAAGGCTATGGTGCTGCATAGCCCCTGACCGTGAGTCTCCATGCCCTTCCTCGCCCGCACCCACCCTCGCCTGTCCGCCGCCGCCGCCCTTGGCGTCGCGGCAGGCATTCTGGTTCCTGCCGATTCGATCATCAGCAAAATCCTCATTGGCTGGAATGCCGGGGTCTGGACCTACCTGATGCTGATGTTCTGGCTTGCCACGCGCGCCAAGGCCCCGGACGTGAAGCGCATTGCCGAGGTCGAAGATGAAAACGCCGGTCTGGTGTTGTTGGTGGTCTGCATCGCCGCCATTGCCAGCCTCGCGACCATCACCTTCGAACTCGCCGGCAGCAAAGAGCTGGAAACCACCAGCAAGCTCCTGCATTACGGCTTTACCGCGATGACGGTGCTCGGTTCATGGTTGTTGATCGGGGTGATTTTCAGCGTGCACTACGCTCGTCTGTTCTACACCTGGGACGGCAAGGAACAGGCGCTGCGTTTCGCTGAAGGGCTGGAAACCCCCAATTACTGGGACTTCCTGTATTTCTCCTTCACCATCAGCGTGGCGGTGCAGACTTCGGATGTGGGCGTGGCAACACGGGGCATGCGCAAGATTGTGCTCGCGCAATCGCTGATCGGCTTTTTGTTCAACACGGCGATCCTCGGCTTCTCGATCAACATCGCTGCAGGACTGTTCAACTGATGCGTGCACAAACGTTCTAGGCATCGTCCTCGGCATCGGCGTTAAATAAGCCGGTAATCCGTCTCACAGGTGCAGCATGTCCCCTGACAACTGGATCGAACTGGCCCAGGACGCCGATACCGGCATCGAGACCCTGCGCGCGCATTTCCAGGGCCACGCCTACGACCCACATTGGCACGACAGCTACCTGGTGGGCGTGACCGAACAAGGCGTCCAGCAATTCAATTGCCGTCGGGCGAAACATCAGAGCACACCGGGCAAGGTGTTTTTACTCGAGCCCGGCGATATCCATGATGGTGATGCGCCGACCAAAGACGGCTTCACTTACCGCATGCTGTACCTCGACCCGCTGTGGTTGCAGCGTGAACTGAGTGCGGTTTTCGACAACGCTCCCGATAACAGCCAATTGAGTTTCGCTCACACGCTGGCCAGCGACTCGCGACTGGCCCACGCCACCAGCCTGGCGTTTCAAACCCTGCATCACGGTGAGCTTAAGATCGTTCGCCAGACAGCCCTCGACAGTTTGCTCGAACGCCTCACCAGTCACCTGCATTGGCGCACCCGCTATGGCGAAGACCCGCGTCTGCCGCTGGTGGCGCAGAAGGCTCGGGATTACCTGCACGCCAACGCCCGATTCGACATCGGTCTTGATCAGGTTGCCGCCGCAGCGGGTGTCGACAGATTCCGTCTGACCCGGGCTTTCAAGGCCGCCTATGGCTTGGCGCCACACGCGTATCTGGTGCAATTGCGCTTGTCGAAGGCACGGCGAATGCTCTCCAGTGGCGCGCAACCGGCGACGGTCGCCATGGAATTGGGGTTTGCCGACCAGAGTCATCTTGGCCGCTGGTTCGTCCGGGCGTACGGGCTGACTCCGGCGATGTACCGTAAGCGCTGCTCAAATCTTCCAGACGTTTGAGTCAGGCTTTGTGAGGATTGGCTCCTGAGTTCATCTACGGAGTCCCTGTCATGTTGGCTACTTTCCCCACGCTGCTGCCTTTTTTGCTGTTCGCGTTCGTCGCGTCCATCACGCCGGGGCCAACCAATATTCTGGTGTTGAGCAACAGCGCCCGGTACGGCTTTAAAGCCGCGCTGCCGATTATTTTTGGCGCGTGTGCGAGTGCGGCACTGATCGTGCTGGCCGTGGGGAATGGTGTCGGCCAGGCGCTGAACAACCTGCCGTCGGTACAATTCTGGATGAAATGGGTCGGGGTGCTCTGGCTCAGCTATCTGGCGTGGCAGGTTTACCGTTCACCGGTCACCCTCAACCAATCCGAGCAAACAACGCCACAACAAGCAGGTCTTTGGACTGCTGCGAGCCTTCAACTGGTGAATCCGAAAACATGGATGATGGCCTTCGCCGTCATCAGCGTGTTTGTCGGTCGCGGCGAAGAAGCTTCACTGCAAGTCTTTTGCTTGTCGCTGGTATTTTTTCTGGTATCGCTTCCCTGCCTGACAACCTGGGCGTTGCTGGGGGCTGGATCGGCCAGGTGGATCCGATCAGCCAATGCCTTAAGACGCTTCAATCAGGCCATGGCCGTTATGCTGCTCGGTTCCGCTTGGATCGGTTTGTTGGCTTGACCCGGGATCGCCCCATAAAAAAAGAGCCCGATATGATCTGGGCTCTTTGTATTTTTGAAAAGACTTCGCTTAGAAGAAATAGCTCACGCGCAAACTGCCACTCCAGTCCTGATCCACTGTCTTTCCCTTGCTGCCTCCCGCCTGTCCGGATACCTGCCAGTTCCGTTGCGCAGGCGTCCATTTCAAACCGGCGCCATACTCGATCGAACTGCTGGCACGATCGTCATCGAAGCTGCTGTCATTGATTTTGACCTCATTGGTTTTCACAAACTCATGATTCACCGCCGCCAACAAGTTGGGCTCCAGGAAGCTACCGTTATCGAGCCTAATGACACGCCCGCCCCTGACACCGACCTTGCCCTGGACTGTACGCATGGTGTCGGCTTTGACTTCCAGGCCGTTGTCGAGTTGATAGGAATCGCTTTGAGTCGCGCCGGCGGAGACCTGTAGCTGGGGCTCGACAAAGTAGTCATTCTTCAGACGGATATGTTTGCCAACCGCCACCGAACCGCTTGCGCCCAACGCTGTGTAGTCACCCTCGGCCCGTGAGTAATCGCTCATGGTGACCTTGGCCTTGTTATCGAACCGGTTGAACTTGACCATGACATTGACGAACACACCGCTTAGGGCATCGAACGTGCTGCCGTAAATACCGCCATTCAGGCTATCGACGGTACCACTGGAACCGAATTTGAGATCCATGTTGGTATGGCTTGTCCCGATGAAACCGCCCACGACCCATGGACGCCCGCCCAGATCGACTACTGTGTCAGCGCCGCCAGTAATACCTGTCTGATTTTGCGTGTAGCCATCGCCGTAGGCATTGTCAACGCTGTACTGGTTGCTATAAGTGCGCACCCAGACGCTGTTGCTCAATTTCACCGAACCGTCATCCATCGCACGCGACGACGCTTCAGGTCGGAGACTCATGCTGCGGTCGCCCAACTCGGAACTGAGTACGTCCCTTTCAGCATTCAGTACGCTACGCGCGCTGCCAGCCAAGGCCAATACGGTATTGCTCGAAGTACTGACTGTTTCTCTGTCCGGCCGCAGGTACAAGCCCTCGCCTTCCCTCGCCAACCGGTAGACAATCGCGCCGGCGTCCACTTTTTCTCCCAGATTGTTCAAGCGGGCATCAGCGTTACCTGAAGCGATATTGCCGATGTGTACGTCCTCGGCAGTCAGCGGTTTGTTGCCGGTTGCGGAAACATCAAATTTAAGGTGACCGTCCGCACGCTTGGCATCGAAAAAGTCGGTATTGCCGGTAGCAAAATCTGTACCTATGAAAACAGTGCCGTCACCGGAGAAGTTGGCCACGTTTAACCGAAGAAATTGCTCGTCGGTCCCCATGCGCACAATGCCATTACTGGAGGTTAGATTTGCCAAGGTGCTGTTTTCTGTCATCACCCACTGCGCTGCGTTTTTGATGCTCACATCGCCCGAATTGTTGATCTGACCAGTCAGCACCGAAGCGCTGTCCAGCAACACAATGCCATTGCTACCAGTGACCACATTACCGGTCATGCTGCTGCCATTGCTCAGCGCAAGGCTGGAAACATTGCCGACATTGCCATTGAGCACCGAACCGCTGTCCAGCAACACGCTGCCGTTGCTACCGGTGAGCACATTACCGGTCATGCGGCTGCCGTTGCTCAGCGCAAGGCTGGAAACATTGCCGACATTGCCTTTGAGCAATGAAAGGTTGTCCAGCGACACGCTGCCATTGGCATCGGAAAGCACGTCACCGGTGATACGACTGCCATTGTTCAGCGCGAGGCTGACGACATTGTCGACATTGCCGTTGATTACAGAATTGTTGTTTAGATTGACCGTTGCCGCTGTCCCCGCAACAGCCTGCACATTACCGTTCAACGTACTGCCGGAATCGAGACTGACCCGCCTGACGTTTTGCAGATTGCCTTCAATAGAGGCGGCGTTTTGCATCGCCAGCGCGATGGTGCTGCCGGTATCGGCAATGAAATTGCCGCTCAAGGCACTGCCATCGACCTTCACGTTGGCGGTGGAACGATTGGTCGCCTGCAACGCCGCGCCATTACCGCCGATCAGTTTTGTACTGCCGAGAATATTGATATCTGCGACCGCACCGGCGGCACCGGATGAACCCACCTCGATGGCCGAACCCGACCCACCCTTCACGAGGGTATCTATGAGCATTGCGGAACTGGCGTTGACACCTGTTGTGTCGGTAACGATTTGCAGGCCGTTCTGGCCTCCGGAAAGTGTGCTGCCCTTAGCCGAGAGTGTTGCGCCACCTAATTGCACACCATAACTGGTCGCGCTGGTACCCAGAATGGTCGAGTTTTCAACATTCAAAACCGCGAAACCCACGGCATTCGCACCTCCGGGAAGCCCCGTAATTGTGCTACCGCCCTTGACGGTCGCACTTGAAGAGGTAGGAGTATTGATGTTGCGCCCCAGTAGAAGTCCAAAACTATTGGTACTGGTGATTGTTCCATTATCAATAGTGGCAGAACTGTCGCTGAGCGAAATGGCGCCCCGGCCTGTTGAGCTATTAACGGTGGCCCCTATCAGCGAAAGCACTGAACTGTCGCGGGCCTCGATCCGCTCACTCTGACCACCATTGAAAATGACATTGGCACTTTGCGAAGTGATCGACAGTGCGTTTGCATTATTAATCGTCAGTGTTCCGCCTTGGGATACCGACCATGCCTCAGGCGCGGGTGGATTGGTAACGGTTGCGCTTTCTCCTGGAAGAAGCGTTCTGGCATTGGCCACGGGAGTACTGAGAATAATTGCGGTAAACAGGTATCCAGTAGTTTTGTAACGTTTGAAACTTGGTAGTAGGGGCATGAGAACTCCACACAGCGAACAAATCCGAAAGCGACTTTTCTGATAAACCAAAAAATCGCCCCAAAAAAACGTCCGACAGACTAATCAGCAATCTGCGAGTTAGATGTAGGAATAGTCCCTGGTCCTGTAGGATTTATCTGCAAAATGAAAGGGAGTTATTGCGAGTCCCCGTCGGAGAAACATCAATATCGCGGGAGAGATCAATCTCTCCCGCGATATACCTCCCTTACGATTCAACCATCATGTCAGCGGAACAGGAGTTCGGTCGCAGTACTCGGCACTGGAGGTGATCGTGTCCAGTTTTTTGATAATCGGAATCGAAGTTTGAACGCCCCCGATATTTGCCGTGTACCAATACTTGATCCAAGCCACCGCGCCCCGTCTAGGTTGTGCAAGTTTGAAGATGGCGGCACTGCCAACACCTGCGACATCGGGCGTACCGGGAGCCAGGATGGTATACGGCTGGGAATCCGCCGTACCCGGAATCAAGTTAGTGCCCGCTTCATCGCTGTACGCTTCAATGTTCATAGTGATGACGGTTCCCTGCGGCAAATTGACCGCATCTTTGGGAACACTGATTGCCACCTTCCAGTCAGTCGCCGCATTGTTCATTGCGAAGCAATCCATCTGATCTTTTAAAGGGTTGCGGATCCGGATGGTTGGCGTGAGCAAATCGATTTTCTTACCACTGACTAATACAGTTTCTGGACTGGACTTGATAACGTTTTTGTCAATGCCCGTCTTTTGGCGTGTCCAGTAGGCAAGTGTGCTCGGTGTCGGCAGCACAGCAATGTCCGCAGCGGTGACGACATGACTAAACGTTGTCATGTCATTGAACGGTGTAACTTCTCCTACAAATTTCCCGTTCAGATAAAACTTGGCCGTTTCAGTCGAACTAAGCGGCGGATCTGTAAGCTTCAACGTTACTTCGATTTTGCCCGGCTTGTCGCGATCCCCCGGTTGTAAGTCATTCGGTGTATTGGAGGCACCGGTGACTACAGGCAAGGCAAAGGCTGGGTTTACATCGCCAGGCAACTCCGGATATACCCCTCCAGACGGGTACAAATCAATCCAGAAGAATAATTCTGGCGATTCAAAGGTATTGGTCCCCCGAACAACCACAGTCCATATTTTAAACTCCGTAGCTTCTTCATATATTCCAAAGAGATCTTCAAAAAAACCCTTATAGTCAAGTGTGAATGGTACATCCGCGTTAACGATAGGAACAGGACCGAGCTCTTTGAAATTCGTAGGGTCCGCAGTATCTTCGACGTATATCATTACCTGATCGCCTGGTTCCAGGTTATCAATGAATGCGCGTTCGACGATTGCCTGTATGTTGCCTGTTGCAAGGAAGTTATCCAGATAAACCGTGGTGCTGGCGTTGGGGTCAGACGCCGGCACCAGTGGTGCTTTGCGCAAAACAGGATCCAACGCAAGACCTAATGTCAGGAGGGCTGCTGGAGTGGAACTAGCGCTTCGGTTTCCAGCATGGTCAGTCCAGAAAAAATGGGCCATGACCCGGCCGTTCGGGAGTTTGCGCAGCTCAGTGTTGGGCACTGAAACTGTACCGCCAGCCGGAACCGTGCCTTTAAAAGCCACAACATCCACGCCACCCGAAACGAAATGGAGCTCGAGCTCATCATCGGGACGACGATTCGCGTAACCAACGCCAAACACCAGCTCCGCGTTCGCATTCGCGGGCAACTGCATCCAGGCTTCATTGACGGTCCTTTGCGCATCGATCGGTGCATTGGTGAAAGCGGCTGCGGGCACCGGTGGTGTCAGTCTTTTCGTCGGAAACTTGAGCCCGAATGGCGAGTTTGTGTCAATGACGACCCTGAGTGTATTGGAAGGGTCGTCGGTACCCGCACCGTCCTTGTAGACGAAGACTTTCACTATGTACGCAGTAGGACCAGCAGGCTGAGCCAAGTCCGGAAATAGCGCTGCGTCCAGTTCAATCAAGAAAGGGTCGGGACGACCGGCGACCGGGCCAAGTGCTACCGCGGAAGCTATTTGGACAAGCGCCTGCCCCTCAACAGCAGCCCAAACATCACAATCATCACCGTCGAGCGGATCTGCAAAGGCAGCCAACTTGATAATGATTTTATTGGTATCCAGTTGGCTCTTATGAATAAAGTCATCAGCTACCGTATCCACCGAGATTGCAGTTGCGAAAATACCATTAGCACTCACACCAAGTTGCGGTGGGTTAGCTCTGGCTTTAAATGTCACCTTTTCTTGAGCAGTCATTTCCCTTTCTCCTTCATTAAGCCCGGACGGGCCACTTTCACCAGGTGTTACTTGGTCGATTTTCACAAGCGCTTTATTTGACTCGGCAATAAGCCGGCCACCACGAAGTAATTGGCAGACAACAACTGCCGAATCATTATCGAACAGTGAAATTATGTGCGGCATATACGGCACAACATGATCAAATCCATTTGCTATGTCGGTAGCAGAGAGAAGCTTATCCCAAACACCATATGTGCCAGGCACCTCCGGCCCACTACCGTTCAAGGATGAATATCCTCGCCAGTGAATCCTTGCAATGTCCCCGGGTGCAGCGATGGTTGTAAAAGCAGAAATTCGAACAGTAGCGCCACTTTTCAAAGAGGGTTTTGTCGAATTATTCAGATACCCCCACAATGTGGCGTGTGGAAAGACGGGTTCCGGTAATGTTACTAACGGGGTGTGATCGATGGTCAGTTGTCTTTCAGGCGAGGGATCATCGGTACCGCCCGAACCTTTCCAGATTTTGTAATACAGGTAGGCGATGCCATCAGAATCCAAGTGTTGCGGAGTCAAATCGAAGTACAAAAACGGGACGGTCAAAGGCGTTGGATAAAACTCCGTGTAGAGCCTGCGTTCCACACCGTTCTGGCGCAATACTACCCAAAGCTCATCGTTTGGTACCGGATCAATCCAATACGGAATAACAATACGAGTTCCTTTAATCAAAAGGTCACGGGGGACATGCCCGGCCGGATCGCTGTCGTCGACGCCTTCCACAGTAAGCGGCTTTGCCAATACGCCTACATTTCGTGGTTGATTAAATGTCATTGAGGTCATTCTTCTACCATCGACGTATAAAAAACATTCGAAATACTTTGGTTTTTAGTTTGCTGTCCCGTCGAAGAAATTAGGCGCTTCAACTTGGGTATTGCCTACTGTCAGATCTGACAGGTTTTTCAACCGCCTGTCGGATACATCGGCTTCACACCCCGCTGCCGGAAACATCTGCCCTTGACGGAAACCACGAAACTGGTGTTTCCTGAAACCGGTTTCAGACAATAAGAAGACTCAGCCCGTGAACAACTTCTCCAGCGCCCAGCGCAGCCGCGTCACCATGCTCGACGTCGCCGAACATGCCGGCGTCTCGAAAGCCAGCGTCTCGCGCTTCATCGGCGATGACCGCGCCCTGCTTTCCGACGCCACGGCCTTGCGCATCGAGCAGGCGATTGCCGAACTCGGCTATCGCCCCAACCAGATGGCCCGAGGCCTGAAGCGCGGGCGCACTCGCCTGATCGGCATGCTGGTGGCCGATATCCGTAATCCCTATTCAATTGCCGTGATGCACGGGGTGGAAACCGCCTGCCGTCAGCACGGCTACAGCCTGGTGGTGTGCAACACCGATCGTGATGACGAGCAGGAGCGTCAACACCTGGCGCTGCTGCGCTCGTACAACATCGAAGGCTTGATCGTGAACACCCTCGGGCATCACCGCGATGAGTTGCGCGAGTTGCATCGTGAAATGCCAATGGTGCTGGTGGATCGCAAAGTCGAGCAGCTTGAGAGCGATCTGGTCGGGCTAGACAATCCGGCCGCTGTTGAAATGGCCCTCGCCCACCTTGAAGAACGCGGTTATCGCGATGTGCTGATGGTGACGGAGCCGTTTGACGGCACCAGTTCGCGGATCGAGCGAGTCGGCAGTTTCAAGTCGCAGATCGAGCAACGCGCGGCGATGTCCGGCGCAGTGGTGGAAACCGGCAGCGAGCTGACCTCGCACCTGAAAACCTTCTTGAACACACCCGGCGTTGGCCCGAAAGCGTTGTTTTGTGCCAACGGCATTGCAGCATTGGCGACCACTCACGCGTTGCGGGAATTGCAGTGCAACCTGTTTGAAGAGGTGGGGCTGATCGCCCTGGATGACCTGGATTGGTATCCGTTGGTGGGCAGCGGGATTACCGCCCTTGCCCAGCCCACGGTGGAGATTGGCGCGAGTGCATTTGAATGTTTGCTCAAGCGGTTACGCGGGGATGACGGGCCGGTGCGGACCCTGGATTTTTCGGCTCGGTTGATAGTGCGTGGGTCGACTCTGGGGGATTTGCGGTGAATGTTCCGGCCTCATCGCGAGCAGGCTCGCTCCCACATTGGTTTTGTGTACGCCACAGATCCCCTGTAGGAGTGAGCCTGCTCGCGATGAGGCCCTAAAGGACAGGACAAAACTCAAGACAGCCTTTTTTTTGAATAAAAATGAAACCGGTTTCAGAGGTGCAGAACAATGAATAAACCACCCGTTTCCATCAGCCTTTCCAGCTACGGCGCCGACCTTGTCCGCCAACGCGGGCAAGGCAGTTTTATCGAGGTACTGGCAGCAGCCGGCGCGACGCGCATCGAATGGCGCGAAGAGTTGCTGACCGATGAAGACCCACGGCAACTGTCCGAGGACACGCAATCCCAGGGCCTGGAAAGCATCTACTCCTCGCCGATGGAACTGTGGCTGGCCGGTCAGTCGAAGCCCAATCCTGACCTGCGCGCGACCCTTGAACGCGCCCAGGCGTTCGGCGCCAAATGGTTGAAAGTGTCGCTGGGTTATTTCACCGACAACAATGACCTGCCGGCCCTGAACCGCGTGCTGGCGCAAAGCCCGGTGCAACTGCTGGTGGAAAACGACCAGACCTTGCACGGCGGACGCATCGAACCGTTCCAGCGCTTTTTCGGCGAAGTGGAGCAACACAACCTGCCGATCAAAATGACCTTCGACATTGGTAACTGGCACTGGCAGGACCAATCCGCCGCCAGCGCTGCCCGGTTGCTTGGCCGGCATGTCGGCTATGTGCACTGCAAGGCAGTGACGCGCCGTGCCGACGGCAAACTGGTCGCCATCCCGCCCACCGCCAACGACGTGCATTTGTGGGAACAACTGCTGCGGCACATGGCCCAAGGTGTAATGCGGGCGGCGGAATATCCGCTGCAAGGCGATGATCTGATCCAGCTCACCACCGAACACGTCGCCACCCTCGCCCACCTCGGTCAATCCCGTTTGGAGAGCGCTCATGCCTGAGTTCGATATTCTGTCTTTCGGCGAAACCATGGCGATGTTCGTGGCCGAGCAGAACGGTGATCTCGCCGATGTGAGCCAGTTCCACAAGCGCATTGCCGGGGCCGACAGCAACGTTGCGATTGGCCTGTCACGGCTGGGTTTCAACGTGGCGTGGTTGAGCCGGGTTGGCGCTGATTCATTGGGCCGATTTGTCATCGACACCCTGGAAAAAGAATGTCTGGATTGCAGTAACGTCGCCATCGATCCTGCGCACCCGACCGGTTTTCAGCTCAAATCCCGCGCCGACGATGGCAGCGATCCCGTGGTCGAGTATTTCCGTCGCGGTTCGGCAGCCAGTCACTTGTCGGTGCAATCGATCTCCGAGCCGTTGCTCACCGCTCGCCACTTGCACGCCACCGGCATTCCGGCGGCGCTGTCCGTGTCGACCCGGGAGATGTCATTCGAACTGATGACGCGCATGCGCCAGGCCGGGCGCAGTGTGTCCTTCGACCCAAACCTGCGCCCGAGCCTGTGGGCCAGCGAACAACTGATGATCACTGAAATAAACCGCCTCGCCGCCCTCGCCCATTGGGTGCTGCCGGGGTTAAGCGAAGGACGTCTGCTGACCGGGTTCGACGACCCGGCCGACATTGCGGCGTTCTACCTCGGCCTGGGCGTTGAAGCGGTGGCGATCAAGCTCGGGCCGCATGGCGCGTATTACCGCACGCAGCTGGACGAGGGATTTGTCGCTGGCGTGCCGGTAGAAACCGTGGTCGACACCGTCGGCGCTGGCGATGGCTTTGCGGTCGGGATGATCAGCGCCTTGCTCGAAAACCACAGCTTTGCCGATGCCGTGGCACGCGCCAACTGGATTGGTAGCCGCGCGGTTCAAAGTCGGGGGGACATGGAAGGGTTGCCGACCCGAGCCGAACTGTCCGTCGAATTTGAGGACGCCATCGCGGGCAAGCCCGCTCCCACAGGGGGGGTTTGTTTCACCTAGATCCAATGTGGGAGCGAGCTTGCTCGCGAAGAGGCCTGCACAGTCACCGAAGATTTTTGACCCGTTACCTGCTGCGACAAAAACAACAAGCTCAGGAGCACCACTATGAAAACCGCAACACTCGCCGCCCGCCGTTGGTGGTACATCATGCCCATCGTTTTCATCACCTACAGCCTGGCGTATCTGGACCGCGCCAACTACGGATTCGCCGCCGCCTCCGGCATGGCCGCCGACCTGATGATCACGCCGGGCCTGTCGTCGATGCTCGGCGCCCTGTTCTTCCTCGGCTACTTTTTCTTCCAGGTGCCGGGCGCAATCTATGCCCAGAAACACAGCGTGAAGAAATTGATTTTCGTCAGCCTGATCCTTTGGGGCGGCCTGGCCACGTTGACCGGGATCGTTTCCAACGCCTACTGGCTGGTGGTGATTCGCTTCATGCTCGGCGTGGTCGAAGCCGCGGTGATGCCGGCGATGCTGGTGTACCTGTGCCACTGGTTCACCCGTGCCGAACGCTCGCGCGCCAACACCTTCTTGATCCTTGGCAACCCGGTAACCATGCTCTGGATGTCGGTGGTCTCGGGTTATCTGGTGCAGCATTTCAGCTGGCGCTGGATGTTCATCATCGAAGGGTTGCCGGCGGTGCTATGGGCCTTTATCTGGTGGCGCCTGGCCGATGATCGTCCGGCCCAGGCCAAATGGCTGACCGAACAAGAGAAGCAGGATCTGCAAAGCGCCCTCGCCGCCGAGCAGGTCGGTATCAAAGCCGTGAAGAACTACGCCGAAGCCTTTCGTTCACCGAAAGTGATCATCCTGGCCTTGCAGTTTTTTTGCTGGAGCATCGGTGTCTACGGTTTCGTGTTGTGGCTGCCGTCGATCCTCAAGGCCGGTGCGCAACTGGACATGATCGAAGCCGGCTGGCTCTCGGCGCTGCCGTATCTGGCAGCCGTGATCGGCATGCTGCTGGTGTCCTGGGGCTCGGACAAACTGCAGAAGCGCAAACGTTTTGTCTGGCCGCCGCTGTTGATTGCCTCGATTGCGTTCTACGGTTCCTACGCCTTGGGCGCCGAACATTTCTGGTGGTCCTACACGCTGCTGGTCATCGCCGGCGCCTGCATGTACGCGCCTTACGGACCGTTCTTCGCCATCGTTCCCGAAATCCTTCCGGCCAACGTCGCCGGTGGCGCCATGGCGCTGATCAACAGCATGGGCGCGCTGGGTTCGTTCGGCGGTTCGTACCTGGTGGGTTACCTGAACAGCTCCACCGGATCTCCGGGTGCTTCTTATCTGTTGATGAGCGGCGCGTTGATGCTCTCGGTGGTGCTGACGATTTTCCTCAAGCCCGGCGCCAGTGACCGGGTCGTGGCTGCGCAACGGCCCGTGACGGCCCACCCTTGAATTGAAGTTGAGACGATAACGATGAAAAAGCAGGTTGTGCTGTACAAGAAACTTTCTCCGCTGCTGATGGCGCGCCTGCATGAGCACGCCGACGTCACGCTGATCGACAACCTCAACCCGGAGGGCATCGCGCAACTGCGCGACGCCCTGCCCCGGGCCCAGGGTCTACTCGGCGCGAGCCTGAAACTGGATGCGCAATTGCTGGACCTGGCGCCGAATCTGCAGGCCATCGCCAGCGTTTCCGTCGGTGTCGACAACTACGACATCGATTACCTGACCGAGCGCCGGATCCTGCTCAGCAACACCCCCGATGTGCTGACCGAAACCACCGCCGACACCGGTTTCGCGCTGATCCTGGCGGCGGCCCGGCGCGTGGTGGAGCTGGCGAACATGGTTCGCGCCGGCCAATGGCAGCGCAACATCGGGCCAGCGCATTTCGGCACGGATGTGCATGGCAAAACATTGGGCATCATCGGCATGGGGCGCATTGGCGAGGCGTTGGCCCAGCGCGGGCATTTCGGCTTTGGCATGCCGGTGATCTATCACAGCCACTCCCCGAAACCAGCCGTTGAGCAGCGATTCAATGCTCAATACCGTAGCCTGACGGAGTTGTTGCAGCAGGCCGATTTCATTTGCCTGACCTTGCCGCTTACGGCTGAAACCGAAGGCTTGATCGGCGCCGAGGAATTCGCCCTGATGCGGCCCGAGAGCATTTTCATCAATATTTCCCGGGGCAAGGTGGTGGACGAAACCGCGCTGATTGAAGCGCTGCGGACCGGGCAGATTCGTGCCGCTGGGCTGGATGTGTTTGAGCGTGAGCCGCTGCAAACGGATTCGCCGTTGTTGACGTTGAACAACGTGGTGGCGACGCCGCACATGGGTTCGGCAACCCATGAAACGCGCGAGGCGATGGCCAAGTGCGCGGTGGACAATCTGCTGATGGCGTTGGCGGGTGAGCGGCCGAAGAACCTGGTGAATGCCGGGGCGTGGCAGGTCTGACTATGATCGTTCCCACGCTCTGCGTGGGAATGCAGCCCGTGACGCTCTGCGTCACATGGGACGCGGAGCGTCCCCAGAGGCATTCCCACGCAGAGCGTGGGAACGATCTACGCGGAGCATGGGAACGATCTGAATCTCTGATCAGGCCCGCCGCGCCTCCAGCAGTTGCGCCGCGCAGGATGCAATCCGCTGGCACGCATCCGCCAGCTTCATTTGATCCACCACCAACCCGATACGAATATGCCCCGCCGCACTCGGCCCGAACGCCTCGCCGGCCAACACCGACACACCGTACCCCTCCAGCAGTCGCTCGGCAAAGCGCTGGGCGCACAACCCGGTCGGGCGCACGTCGACCATCACAAACATTCCGCCATCAGGTTTGATCGCACGAATCCCGGCACTGCCGTCCAACATCGAACACACCAGATCGCGACGCTGGCGGTATTCCTCGCGCATCTGCGCCACTTCCGGCAAGTCTTCATCCAATGCCAGCTGCGCCGCGTTCTGAATAAAATCCGGAATGCCAAACAGCATGCACAACGACAAATTCACCAGATGCTCGGCCAAGGTTTTCGGACCAATCGACCACCCCACCCGCCAGCCGCTCATGGCATGGGATTTGGACAGGCTATTAATGGTCGCGGTGCGCTCGGCCATGCCCGGCAAACTGGCGGGGCTGGTGTGCTCGCCCTCAAACAACAGATCGCTGTAGACCTCATCGCTGATCAGCCACAGATCATGGCGCACGCACAACGCGGCAAGGACTCGCCACGTCTCGAGCGGCAAGCTGGCGCCAGATGGATTGTTTGGACTGTTGAGCAGGATGACGCGGGTTTTCGGCGTGATCAGTGCCGCGACATCCGCGGGGTCGATCCGAAAGCCGTTCTGCGGACGCACCGCCACCGGCACCACCTTGGCCCCGCAGGCGCCGAACACACCTTCATAGGTCACGTACATCGGCTCGGCGACGATCACTTCATCGCCCGGATCGAGCAGGCATTGCGCAACCGAATACACGGCGCACTGCGCTCCCGGAAACACGATCACATGATCGGCATCCACCGCCTGACCACTGCGCTGACGGTGGCGCCGGGCGATGCTGCTGCGCAGTCCACGACTGCCGCGCACCTCAGGGTAATGCGTGTCACCGGCCCGCAGGCTGTCGATGGCCGCCTGGACAATGGGTGGCGGCGTGTCGAAATCCGGGTCGCCGATCGACAGCAGCAATACATCGATTCCTTGTTCGCGCATTTCCAGCGCTCGGTCATGAATCTGCCAGGCTGCCGCTCCGTCGCCGGCGATTCGTTGGGTCAAGGCTGAATAGCGCATGTCATTCTCCTGTCGCGCGCGGACTCCAAGCCTCAACCCTACCTCAAATCACAAAACGCGCCACCATCGCATTCAAATTCACCGCAAGCCGCGACAGTTCATGGGTGGCGGCGCTGGTCTGGTTGGCGCCGGCGGCGGACTGGGTGGCGAGGTCGCGGATGTTCACCAGGTTGCGGTCGACTTCGCGGGACACCTGGGCCTGTTCTTCCGAGGCGCTGGCGATCACCAGGTTGCGTTCGTTGATCAAGTGGATCGACTGGGTGATCTGCTCCAGTGCGACACCGGCAGCGCGGGCCATTTCCAGGGTGCTTTGGGTGCGCTGATTGCTTTGCGCCATCGACGAGACCGCTTCGCCTGTACCGTTCTGAATACCGGCGACCATTTTTTCGATTTCCTGGGTCGACTGCGCGGTGCGATGGGCCAGCGCCCGGACTTCGTCCGCCACCACGGCAAAACCGCGTCCGGCTTCACCAGCACGGGCGGCTTCGATGGCGGCATTGAGTGCCAGCAGGTTGGTCTGCTCGGCGATGGCGCGGATCACGTCCAGCACCTTGCCGATATCACGGCCCTGAGTGGCCAGGCCTTCGATCATCAGCGAGGTGTTTTGCACGTCGTGGGTCATGGTCTGGATGGCGTTGACGGTTTCCACCACGCGGTCACGACCTTCGCGTGCAGCCTGGGTCGACTGGTTCGAGGCTTCGGACGTCGACACCGCATTGCGTGCCACTTCTTCCACGGCGGCGGTCATTTCGTTGACTGCCGTGGCCGCTTGTTCGATTTCGTTGTTCTGTTGCTGCATGCCCCGGGACGCTTCCTGGGTCACGGTGCTGAGTTCTTCGGCGGCGGCGCCCAATTGGGTCGCGGAACCGGCGATCTGTTCAATGGTTTTGCGCAGGTTGGCCTGCATCTCGGACAAGGCGCCAAGCAAACGGGCCGATTCGTCTTTGCCATCGATTTCGATGGCGGTGGTCAGGTTGCCACCGGCAATGGTCTGGGCCACCTGCAACGCGCGGTTCAGCGGCGTGACGATGCTGCGGGTCAGCAGCCAGGCGAGCAACACAGTGAGCAGCGCGGCAATCACCGCCACTACGACGATGCCGGTAATCGCGCTGCTGTAATGTTCACCCGCTTCGACGGAAGCTGCTTTGGCGTCGCTGTTGTTCAGGGCTATCAATTTGTTCAACTGCTCGCCCATCTGATCGGTGCCGTCCTTGATCCGTGTATTGATCAAGGCGCGCAGCTCATCGAGCTTGTCCTGGCGCGACAGCTCCAGCATCTGACTCTGGGCTTGCATGTAACTGTCCAGCGTTGCCGTGAAGGTCTTGTACAGCGCGGCTTCTTCGGGGCTGGCGGGCAAGGCGGCATAACTGGATTGCGCGGTACGCACCTTGTCGATCAGTGCACCGATACGGGTTTGCGCTTCCTGCAACGCGCTCGCGTCACGGTTGACCAACACACGGAAGGAAAGAATGCGCAGGCGCAGAACGTTTTCGGTCAGGTTGCCCAGATAGCCGACGCTGGGCAGCTGTGTGCTTTCCATGTCGACGGACGCCTGGCGAATGATCGACATGCGGCTCACGGCAAATACACCCAGCCCGATGACGAGCAAGGCAATGAAGGCAAAACCCAGGAAAGCTCGAGGCGCGATATTCAGGTTACGCAGTGACATAGCAAGATACTCGGTGATTGAGGCTTCGAGCATCCATGCCGTGATCACTGAAGGACGCGTGGTGGCAAGCGTTTTCAGTTTGGCGGCGCTGTTGTAATTGGTTTTTGCGCGCCTATCAGGGTTATCGGCCGGGGATGAGGTTTTTTGCAGGGGGTTGGAGAAAAATATTTCAAGACGTTTCACGTGTTTCGTCCGTGAAACACTTAATAGTCAAATTGCAAAACCTGTGGGAGCGGGCTTGCCCGCGAAAGCGGTGTGTCAGGCACCGTTAATGTCACTGACGCGCCCTCTTCGCGGGCAAGCCCGCTCCCACAGGATTGCACTTGCCTGACAGGGATTCGTCAGGCTTTGCGCGTCGCCATTCGCCAGACCCGCGCGATATCGCTGGCACGATCGCGCAACAAGCGTGGCGCCTCGGCACAGGCTTGCTCCAGCGTCATCGGCCCACTGGCCAAGGCAAACGCGGCATCGATGCCATGTTCGTACAGGTCCTGGTAACCCTCGCCCAAGGTTCCGGCGATGACAATCACCGGCACGCCCTGTTCCCGGGCAATACGCGCCACGCCGAACGGGGTCTTGCCGCGCAGCGTCTGGGCATCGAAACGCCCTTCGCCAGTGATCACCAGGTCGGCGCCCTTCACGGCTTCGGCCAGCCCGACCAGTTCGGCGACGACTTCGACGCCGGCCTTGAATTGCGCATTCAGAAACGCCTTGGCCGCGAAGCCCAAACCACCGGCCGCGCCGCTGCCGGGTTCGTCCTTGACGTCTTTGCCCAACGCCTGGGCGCACAACCGGGCGAAGTGTCCAAGGGCTGCATCCAGTTGCTGCACCTGTTCGGGCGATGCCCCTTTTTGCGGACCAAAAATCGCTGACGCACCGTGGGGGCCGCACAGGGGATTGTTGACGTCGGCCGCAATGTCGAATCGCACCTTGGTCAATCGCGGATCGATTTCACTCAGGTCGATGTGGGCCAGCTGCGCCAGCGCCAAACCACCCGGCGCCAGCGTTTGCCCTTGAGCGTCCAGCAACTTCACGCCCAGCGCCTGCATCGCCCCGGCACCGCCGTCGTTGGTGGCGCTGCCGCCAATCGCCAGGATCACCCGTTGTGCCCCTGCGTCCATGGCGGCGCGAATCAGTTCGCCGGTGCCGAACGTGCTGCTGGTGCAAGCATCACGTTTGCCCGGCGCGACCAATTGCAGGCCGCTGGCTTCGGCCATTTCGATGATCGCGGTGTGGCTCTGAGGCAACCAGCCCCACGCGGCATCGACTGCCACACCGAGCGGGCCACGCACTGTGCTGCGGCGCAATTGACCTTCGCACGCTGCCAGAATCGACTCGACCGTGCCTTCGCCGCCATCGGCCATCGGGCACTTGATCAGTTGCGCATCGGGCCAGACCTCAGCCAGCCCGAGCGCAATGGCGTCGGCCACACCCTGGGCACTGAGGCTGTCCTTGAACGAATCGGGGGCGATGACGATTTTCATGCGAATTCTCCAGTTCCAATGCGCTCCATGCTGCCAGCAGCTCCGGACAATAACGCCAGTCCGCTGCACAAGCGGGCATGACGATTATTGTTCATTTCCACAAAACAAGAATCCCCACATCCCCCTGTAGGAGCTGTCGAGTGAAACGAGGCTGCGATCTTTTGATCTTGTTTTTAAAAGATCAAAGTCAAAAGATCGCAGCCTCGTTTCACTCGACAGCTCCTACATCGCTCCTAAAGGGGATTTGCGTCGGTCTGGGGCAAGAGCTGCACGCCCAGGTAAAGCGCGAGCATGCCATCGAGGCGCAATGGATCAACCCCGCTCAGCTCGGCGATCCGCTCCATCCGGTAACGCAGACTGTTGCGATGAATCCCCAATGCGTCGGCACACGCCTGGCTCTGCCCATCGTGTTCACACCAACTGCGCAAGGTCGCCAGCAACTGACCGTTACCGTCCTTGGCGATGACCTGACGCAGCGGTTTGAGCAGTTCATCCAGCGCATCATCATTGCGGTGCCGCCAGAGCATCACCGGCAGTCGATAACGGTTGAGCGTGAGCAAGCGCGAATGCGGCAACACATCGCGCCCATAGGCCAGCAAGTCGCCGACGCGCCGATAGCAACGGCGCAGCCCAGACAGCCCATCCGCCTGCCCGCCCACCGCAATGCGCAAAATGTTCCAGCCCAGGCCATCGAGTTTTTCCAGCAGTCGATCGTTCTCGATCGTCTGGGTCGCCGGGCGGCACCACAGCAACGAAGACTTGGCCGAACTCACGCACCAACTGTCCGGGTAACGCGACGTCAGCCAGGCGCTGAGCGCCTCGACGGTCTGCCCCGGCCCGTGTTCCATGCCCAACTCGAACAGATAAGGCACCCGCGTCAATTGCGGCTTGAGCCCCAATTGCTGTGCCTCGTCGAGCAAGCGCGGCGAATCCCCCGCCTCGCTCAACAGCAGCGCCAGCAAATCATCGCAACGCTGACGCCGCCATTGCTGCTCGGCCTGCTGATTGCGCTGGCCGACCAACATCTCGGCGGTCATGCGCACAAGCTCGGCATACGTGCGCAATTGCTCGGGTTCACCGGTGATGCCCAGCACGCCGATCAAGCGCTGATCGAGCAACAGCGGCAGGTTGATCCCCGGCTGCACGCCTTTGAGGTGAATCGCCGTTTGCGCGTCGATTTCCACCACTCTCCCGTTGGCCAGCACCAGTTGCGCGCCTTCATGGCGAGTGTTGATGCGCTCCGGTTCGCCGCTACCGAGAATCAACCCCTGACTGTCCATGACGTTGACGTTGTACGGCAGAATGGCCATCGCCCGGTCGACGATGTCCTGGGCCAGGTCGTGATCGAGTTCGAACATATTGGGGATCCTTGAAAACGCTGGTAGGACGGTTGTTCAGCCGCACAGGGCTGGCTGATAAACCCTGTGCTCAGGCACAAAGACAACAACCATCAGGGTGGCCGAGACTCTCTGGGCGATCAACTTACCCGTTGCATCACAAAAAATCATAATAATGAGAGAACCCGCCATGTCACAGAGCGCCGCCGCTACCCAGGCCATCGTTGACGAAAAAAACGCCGTCTACAAACGCATTACCCTGCGTTTGATCCCCTTCATCTTCATCTGCTACCTGTTCAACTACCTCGACCGGGTCAACGTTGGATTCGCCAAACTGCAGATGCTCGACGCACTGAAATTCAGCGAAACCGTGTACGGCCTCGGCGCCGGGATCTTCTTCATCGGCTACGTGCTGTGCGGCGTGCCCAGCAACCTGGCACTGACCAAATTCGGCCCACGGCGCTGGATTGCGCTGATGATGATGGTCTGGGGCACGCTGTCGACCTGCCTTCTGTTCGTCACTACACCAACCGAGTTCTACACCTTGCGCCTGTTCACCGGTGCGGCTGAAGCCGGGTTCTTCCCGGGCGTGGTGCTTTACCTCTCGCAGTGGTTCCCGACCTTCCGCCGTGGCCGCATCATGGCGCTGTTCATGTCGGCGATCCCGGTGTCCGGCCTGCTCGGCAGCCCGTTCTCCGGCTGGATCCTCAACCACTTCGGCGCAGGCCAGGCCGGTTTGGCCGGCTGGCAGTGGATGTTCCTGTTGCAAGGCATCCCGACGGTGATCCTCGGTGCCCTCGCCTACTTCCTGCTCAGCGACAGCTACGCCAACGCCAAATGGCTCACGCCGTTCGAGCGTTCGGTGCTGGAGGCCGACCACGCCGAAGACCTGGCCAACAAACCGAAAACCACCACCGACTCGCTGCTGGCGGTGTTCAAGAACCCGGCGATCTGGGCCTTTGGCTTGATCTACTTCTGCATCCAGAGCGGCGTCTACGCGATCAACTTCTGGCTGCCGTCGATCATCAAGAACCTGGGTTTCAGCGACAACCTGGTGATTGGCTGGTTGAGTGCGATTCCCTACCTGCTGGCGGCGGTGTTCATGTTGTTGGTCGGTCGCTCGGCGGACCTGCGTAAAGAACGTCGCTGGCATTTGGTGGTGCCGATGCTGATGGGCGCGGTGGGTCTGTTGATCGCCGTGAACTTCGCTACCACGCCGGCCATCGCGATTCTCGGCCTGACCATCGCCACCATGGGCGCCCTGACCGGCTTGCCGATGTTCTGGCCGGTGCCGACGGCGCTGCTGAGCGCGGGTGCGGCCGCTGGTGGTTTGGCGTTGATCAACTCCATGGGGCAGATGGCGGGTTTCCTCAGCCCGTATCTGGTGGGTTGGGTCAAGGACAGCACCGGTTCGACCGATGCCGCGCTGTATCTGCTGGCGGGTGTGATTGTGTGCGGCAGCTTGCTGGCGCTGCGCATGACGCGGACGCTGCGGGTGTAATGATCGTTCCCGCGTAATGATCGTTCCCACGCTCCGCGTGGGAATGCATCCCGGGACGCTCCGCGTCCCTATCGAGAGCTGGAACGCGGAGCGTCCCTAGAGGCATTCCCACGCAGAGCGTGGGAACGATCTAGTCAGGCGTTTTGCGGATCGACGTTATCCAGCGCCCGATTCACCGCCAGCTCGCCCAGCATGATGATCTGCTGCAGCGCCAACATCTTGTGACGCTGCGGCCCTTGCAACTCCCCGGCAAAATCACTCGCCATCACACTCGCCGAAGCCATGGACTCGCAGGCGTGAGCCAACAGGCTTTCCGAATCGATATCGGGCGCGATGAGGAACATCGTGCTGGGTTTTCTTGGGGGTGGTGCCTTGGCGGGATTGAGGTAATGGTCGAGGGCGCGGTCGGCGGCTTCGTTGAATTTTTTGGAGTCGATGGATTCGTAGGGGGAAACGTCGTCGGGGGCTGGTGGGTTGGGTGTTGGTTTGAACATGGATGAAACTCCTAAAGCACTTATAAAAAGGAGCCATCACTCTCGCTACCAAACGAGGGGGTGGTGGCCATACGCAGGTTGGTAGACCGGGCTCTAGGAAAACGGCGCACCCGAAGATGCCCTGCGCATGACCACCATAAAGACGAGACGAAAAATCTCGGCAAAAGGCAATGCTTTGCGACTAGAAACCCGGGCTACCAAACCCGATCGCTGTTCTTCAGCGACGGGGGAAACGATAAGACCCAGGCCCAAGGCGCACAAGCCGGCGGATTCTGGCGCAGTCGTAGGTAACGGCGCAAGGATGTGTAGCCTGCGAGAGTGTCTGAAGGTGTCAGTTAAACATTGCTGTTTATTACTCGTCTTTGCTTGCTAATCAGTAAAAATCCCCGGTAAAAATGGCCGATCTTTAAAGGATTTTTACCAATGAGCTCGATCCTCGACCTGGAGATCTTCGTGCGCACCGCCGACTCCGGGAGCATTTCCGCTGCCGCCCGTGACCTGGCACTCACACCCGCCGCTGCCAGCATCGCCCTTAAACGTCTGGAAACCCGCCTCGGCATCCGCCTGTTCGCGCGCTCCACGCGCAGCATGCGCCTGACCGAGGAAGGCCAGTGTTATCTGGGCAGTGTGCGGGTGGCGCTGGCTGCGCTGGCCGAGGGTGAACAGGCGCTCAGGCATCAGACCCAGGGGTTGAGCGGCACCTTGCAACTGGCCGCGCCGTCGGATTTCGGGCGCAATGTGTTGTTGCCGTGGCTGGATGACTTCAAACGCCAGCACCCCAATATTCAGCTTCAGTTGCTGCTCAACGACCGCCACTCAGACCTGTTTCGCGAAACCGTCGATGTGGCATTACGTTTCGGCGTACCCGGCGATTCGACGCTGGTGGCGCTGCCGATTCTTCCCGAGCATCGTCGCGTGGCCTGCGCCAGTCCCGACTATCTAAACCGTTGCGGTACGCCGCAAACACCCGCCGATCTCGGCGAGCACAGCGCCCTGCTCTACCTGCGCAATGGCCGGCCCTATAACAGTTGGTGTTTCAGCCGTGGCGATGAAGTGCTCGAGGTTCAGGTGCGGGGCGATTACCTCACCGACGACGGTGAAGTCGCACGCCGCTGGGCGCTGGCCGGACATGGCATCGTTTATAAGGCTTGGCTCGATGTCGCTGCAGATGTTCAGGCCGGGCGATTGCTGACGTTGTTCGATGACTGGCAAGGGGAACGCGTGCCTTTCAATCTGTTGTGCCCGCATCGGGTTCAAGTGTCGGAACGGGTCAAGGTGCTGCAAGCGTTCTTGCAAGAGCGCTGTCAGGCCCTTCGTCGATAATTCAGTTTGCTCCACACGGCCGTTCTGGTATTTGATTGAGGCTTTCTCCCACCGGTAAAAGGATTTCGTCATGAGTTATCGCACGCTGGGTCATTCGGGTTTACAGGTGTCGACCCTGACCTTGGGCACCATGATGTTCGGCGAACAGACCAGCACCGAAGATTCCCTGCGGATCATCGACAAGGCCTGGGACCAGGGCGTCAATTTCATCGACACCGCGGACGTTTACACCAACGGCCGTTCCGAAGAGATCGTCGGCGAAGCGATCGCCGGCAACCGCCACGAATGGGTGCTGGCAACCAAGGTCGGTTTTGGTCCGGTGGACGGTGTGCCGAACCGCAGTGGTTTGAGCCGCAAGCATATTTTCAATGGCCTCGACGCCAGCCTGACGCGTTTGGGCACTGACTATCTGGACATCTATTACCTGCACCGCGAAGACCACAACACGCCGCTTGAGGTGACGGTGTCGGCGATTGGCGACTTGATTCGTCAGGGCAAGATTCGTTATTGGGGCTTGTCGAACTACCGTGGCTGGCGCATCGCCGAGGTGATTCGTGTAGCGGATCAACTGGGCGTCGACCGGCCAGTGATCAGCCAGCCGCTGTACAACATCGTCAACCGTCAGGTGGAAACCGAGCAGATCACCGCCGCGCAAAATTATGGCCTTGGCGTGGTGCCTTACAGCCCGCTGGCGCGCGGCGTGCTCAGCGGCAAATATGCGCCGGACGTGAAACCCGATGCCAACAGCCGTGCCGGCCGCGCCGACAAGCGCATCCTGGAAACCGAATGGCGGGTCGAGTCGCTGCGCATCGCCCAGCAGATTCAGCGCTACACGCAGGAGCGTGGCGTGGGCATTGTTGAATTCGCCATTGCCTGGGTGTTGAACAACAGCGCCGTCACCTCGGCCATCGTGGGGCCGCGAACTGAAGAACAGTGGGATGCCTACACGAAAGCGCTGGCGGTGAGGATCACGGCCGAGGACGAGGCGTTCATTGATTCGCTGGTGGTGCCAGGGCATTCCTCGACGCCGGGGTTCAATGATGTGAGCCATTTTGTGTCGGGGCGCAAACCGCGTACCACTTGAGATTTATCGCGAGCAAGCTCGCTCCCACAGGGGGCTTTGTGCAGGGCACCGATGGTGTGTTCGACTCAGGGCTAATGTGGGAGTGAGCCTGCTCGCGATAGCGGTCTGACATTGACTGTGATGTTGGAAATATCGATCACCCGGCCAATATTCAGCACAAAAAACACGTATCCTCTGCGCCCCGTTTCACGTTCAACTTCGCGAGGGCAGTTTGTCTAAAGGTATCGCTTTATCGGTGTCGGCCTCTGTGCTGTTTGCCGTCATGTATTACTACACATCGTTGCTCACGCCCCTGAGCGGCGTGGAAATTTTCGGCTGGCGCATGCTGCTGACCGTACCCTGCATGACCGTGTTCATGGTGGTGTCCGGGGAATGGAAGCGCGTGTTCGACATTTTTCGGCGCATTGCCAGCACGCCAAAACTAATGGCCGGCCTGATCGTCTCGGCGGCCCTGCTCGGTGTGCAGCTCTGGTTGTTCATGTGGGCGCCGCTCAACGGCTACAGCCTGGATGTGTCGCTGGGTTATTTCCTGTTGCCGCTGACCATGGTGCTGACCGGGCGGATCGCCTATGGCGATCGCCTCTCCTATTTGCAAAAGATCGCGGTGGTGCTGGCCTGCCTCGGGGTGATCAACGAGGTGTATCAGGTCGGTGGATTCTCCTGGGCCACCTTGCTGGTGTGCATCGGTTATCCCCTGTATTTCATCGTGCGCAAGCGCCTGGCCGCGGACAACCTCGGCGGTCTTTGGCTGGACATGGCGTTGATGCTGCCGGTTGCATTCTGGTTCGTGCAGAGTGGTGAGCAGGGTTTTGGTGTATTTGACCAACACCCGTGGCTGTCGCTGCTGATCCCGATACTCGGCGTGATCAGCGCGTCGGCGCTGGTGGTGTACATCATTGCCAGCCGCTTGCTGCCGTTCAGCCTCTTCGGGCTGTTGAGCTATGTCGAACCGGTATTGCTGCTGGGCGTGGCGTTGCTGCTGGGGGAAAGCATCAAGCCCGGAGAATGGCTGACCTATATTCCGATCTGGTTGGCCGTGGTGGTGTTGATGTTTGAAGGGTTCAAGCATTTGATGCGCCAGCGCAGGCCTTAAGCCCCACACAAAACCAAATGTGGGAGCGGGCTTGCTCGCGAAGGCGTCGTATCAGTCAACTCAGATGTTGAATGAACAATTGCATTCGCGAGCAAGCCCGCTCCCACAGGTTTAGCGGTGTGGCGGCTTACTCAGTGGCGAGCACGCCACGACGTACCTGATCACGTTCGATCGATTCGAACAGCGC
Organism: Pseudomonas sp. JAI111; assembly: GCF_024809425.1. Lineage (NCBI taxonomy): Bacteria > Pseudomonadati > Pseudomonadota > Gammaproteobacteria > Pseudomonadales > Pseudomonadaceae > Pseudomonas > Pseudomonas sp. JAI111. Next base: position 270,294 of record NZ_JANUCB010000005.1, read on the forward strand.
CTTGAAGTTGCCTTCGCCGAAACCATCGTCGCCTTTACGCTGGATGAATTCGAAGAACACCGGGCCCATCAGGGTCTCCGAGAAAATCTGCAGCAGCAGGCGCTTGTCACCTGACTCGGACGAACCGTCCAGCAGAATCCCGCGCGATTGCAGCTGATCAACCGGCTCACCATGGTTTGGCAAGCGGCCTTCGAGCATCTCGTAATACGTTTCCGGCGGCGCGGTCATGAAGCGCATGCCGATGCTTTTCAGATGATCCCAGGTCTTGATCAAGTCATCGCTAAGGAAGGCGACGTGCTGGATGCCCTCACCGTTGAACTGCATCAGAAACTCTTCGATCTGCCCCGCGCCCTTGGACGACTCTTCGTTCAACGGGATGCGGATCATGCCGTCCGGCGCGGTCATCGCCTTGGACGTCAGGCCGGTGTACTCGCCCTTGATGTCGAAGTAACGGATTTCGCGGAAGTTGAACAGCTTCTCGTAGAAATTGGCCCAGTAAGCCATGCGACCGCGATACACGTTGTGAGTCAGGTGGTCGATGATTTTCAGGCCAGCGCCGACCGGGTTGCGGTCCACGCCTTCGATGAACACAAAGTCGATGTCATAGATCGAGCTGCCTTCACCAAATCGGTCGATCAGGTACAGCGGCGCGCCGCCGATGCCTTTGATCGCTGGCAGGTTCAGCTCCATCGGGCCGGTTTCGATGTGAATCGGCTGGGCGCCGAGTTCCAGTGCGCGCTTGTAGGCCAGCTGCGAATCCTTGACCCGGAACGCCATGCCGCATACGGACGGGCCGTGCTCAGCCGCGAAGTAGGAAGCGACGCTGTGGGGTTCGTTGTTGAGGATCAGGTTGATCTGGCCCTGGCGATACAGGTGCACATTTTTGGAGCGGTGGGTCGCGACCTTGGTGAAGCCCATGATCTCGAAGATCGGCTCCAGGGTGTTCGGGGTCGGCGATGCGAACTCGATGAATTCAAAGCCCATCAGGCCCATTGGGTTTTCGTATAAATCTGCCATTTTGGCGCCTCATCATTTTTTAGAATTAACGGAACGTTAGTCGCTAAGAATGCTGAAGCCGGCGGGTGGCGCGCAGGAGATGCCGCGCACACTGCGCGCGAGGAAGTCACCGTAGATCAATTGAAACCCAAAACTCTTCATTGTCGACCCAAGGCTCTTGCGGGCGAGGCTTCTGCTGCCAGAAGACGATTTATTATTGTATGCGTAACCAGATTCTACACAGCGTAATCAGGTTTGTCCGCCTTCTGTATCAAATCCCCTTTTTCCTCACTCGCGCAAGGGGTTTGTTGCACAGGAAAATCCCCGCCAGGATCAGCCCTCCTCCCAGGCACATCGCCAGCGTCAGTTGCTCGTCCAACAGCAGCGCACCGAGGATGACCGCCGTCAGCGGGTTCAAGGCGATGAACACCCCCGAACGCGTCGCGCCGATTTGGCGGATGCCGTCGTAATAGCCGATGTAGGCCAGCGCCGAACCCAAAACGCCCAGGTACATCAGGCTCAACCATTGCTGCGGGCCGAGGTTCAGCAGCACGTCGAGACTCAGCTCTCCGCGCACCGCACTGGTCATCCACAGCATCGCCGTGCCCAGCAGAATCGAATACGTCACGGTCTGCACCGGCCCCAGCGACCGGTTAAGGTCTTTGGAGCACAGCGAATAAACGCCCCAGGCGAGAACGCAGCCGAAAATCAGCAAATCACCGATCCAGGCATCGGTATTACCGGCCAACAGCTGTGGGTTTCGGCTGATGATCACCAGGCTCGTCCCGGCAATACAGATCGCAATGCCGGCGACTTTGACTCGGTTCAAGCGTTCCTTGAACACCAGCCATGATGCGAGTGCGATCACCGCCGGGTTCAGCGCGACGATCAATGACGCCCTTGAAGCGTTGATGTAATGCAGTCCATAAAAGAAGCACAGGTTGTAGAAGAAGATCCCGAAGCCCCCCAGCAACGCCAGTTGCAGCCACTGCTTGAAGCTCGGTTTTGCCAGAGGCACGCGGGCCAGCAGTAAAAACACCAGCAGTGCCATGCTGGCCAGCAGGAATCTCAGGCTGGCTGCGAATAGCGGGGAAAGGCTGTCGGCGAGAAACCGTCCGGCGACAAAGGTCCCGCCCCAGATCATCGTGACGGCAGCGAGCTTCAGGTAAACCGGCACCTCCGAAGACGTCGTTTGTGCGCAGGTATTCATTGGGTGTGGAACCTTGATCGGGCAGATGACGTATCATTCGCCTAATGCACGATCATCGTAAAATGAGTAAAAACTCATGACCCTGACCCAACTCGAGATTTTCTCGCTCGTCGCCGAACTGCGCGGTTTCACGGCGGCGGCCAATCGCTTGGGGATTTCCCAATCGGCGGTCTCCCATGCCCTGAAGTCACTGGAGCAGGAATTGGGCGTCGAGTTATTCAGACGTCACCAGTCCCAGGTCGAATTGAGCGACATCGGCCAACAGCTTTTATTGCGCGCCCGGGCGATGCTCGGCCTGGCCAACACCTTGCGTCAGGAAGCCGCCGATGCCCGTGGCATGAAAAGCGGCACCTTGCGCATCGGTTCATTTGGCCCGACCTCATCGATCAAACTGTTACCGACGATCCTGCAGCACTATCGCAGTGCCCACCCAGGCATCGAAGTGCACATTGACGAAGGTCCAGACCGCCAGGTGATTCAATGGCTCGAAGAGCGGCGAATCGATGTCGGTTTCGTGGTGTTGCCCGAAGACCGTTTCGACACCTTTATGTTGATCGAGGATCAATTGGTCGCGTTGCTGCCCCATGATCACCCGTTGGCCGGCCGCGACAGCCTGAGCTTGAGCGACTTGTGTCATGACCCGTTCGTGCTGACCGAAGCCGGGTCTTCGGAGCTGGTCTCACGCTTGTTCAGTGCGGCCCGACTCACTCCGAATATCCGTTATCGCTGCTCGCAGTTGCTCAGCACACTGGACACGGTGAGCCGTGGCGATGCCTTGACCGTGGTCGCCGAAGGTTCATTGCCCGACAACAGCAACGACCGCTACGTGAAAAAACCGTTGTCGCCCGCTGTCACTCGCCGGGTCGGGCTGGCGGTGCTCGACCAGCGCCAGTCGTCGCCCGCCACATTGGCGTTTATCAAACTGGCTTCAGGCCTGAACTACCGTTGAGCGGCATAACCGCCGACGGCCATCTATCATGGCCGTTACCAGAACTCTTTTGGGAGGCGTGTCGTCGTCCTGCCAGCATTTGAGAGCCACACTTCACCGTCACAGGCTTCGCAAATGCCCCTGAACGTCATAACCCGCCGCAAACGCAGCAAACGTATCGCTGTCACCCTGCTGAGCGCGCTGCTCCCGATGGGGTTGGGCTTCGCCATCCTGTCCATGCAGGCGGAACGTGCGCTCAAGCATAGTTCCGGGGTGACGGCCGAAGAAGCCATTCGCCAATTCGACCTGATGCTCGACAACACGGCCCAGGCTGCGCAGGTATTGCTGCCGCTGGCTGGCCAACCGTGCGATGACGTCAAGCTGGCCTTGCGCGAGCAGGTCACGCGCCGTCCGTTCGTGCGCTCGACCAACCTGGTGTGGGACGACAATATCTATTGCAGTTCGTTGTTCGGTGATTATCAGGAAAAGGTTAATCCGGGCGACTACACCCAAGGCAAGTTGTGGCTCATGAACGGCAACCCGGTCACGCCCGACACCGCGTTATTGGTCTATCGGCTCAACGACGGTAACCGGGGCGCGCTGACGACCCTGGACGGTTATCACTTGAGCAATGTCTTGCGTTTGATTGGTCGCAAGACACAGCTGTTGCTGCAAGTCGGCCCCGACTGGTTATCCGCCGACGGCAAAGTCCACGAAGCGGCCCTGCCCGCCTTGCCAGTGGCCGAAAGCAAACTGACATCTTCGCGTTATGCATTCACCGTCGCCGCCGGCTTCCCCGCTGGAGAAACCTGGCGTTACATGAAAAGCGAATATCCGCCGCTGTTCAGTTTGCTGATCTTCTTCGGCGTGGTGTTCGGTTCAATCGGGCATTTTCTGCAAAAGCGCTCATCATCCCCCAGCCACGAAATGCAGCGCGCTCTGGAAGCGCAGGAGTTCGTTCCCTATTTTCAGCCGGTGGTGCATGGCGATACTAAGAAATGGTCTGGCGCCGAAGTCTTGATGCGCTGGCATCATCCCAAAGAAGGCCTGGTGCGCCCGGACCTGTTTATCCCGTTTGCCGAGCATTCGGGATTGATCGTGCCGATGACCCGCTCGTTGATGCGACAGACCGCGGCGTTGCTGGCGCCAGTCGCTGGATCGCTCGGCGCACCATTCCACATCGGCATCAACATCACCGCCAGTCATTGCAAGGATCTGGAGCTGGTTGACGACTGCCGGGAATTTCTCGGTGCTTTTGCGCCAGGCGCGGTCAGCCTGGTGCTGGAGTTGACCGAGAGGGAACTGATCGAACCGATGCCCATCACGCTCCAGTTGTTCGAGCAGCTCCAGGCCTTGGGCGTGTTGATTGCGATCGATGACTTTGGCACCGGTCACTCAAGCCTCGGGTATCTGCGCCAGTTCAATGTCGATTTCCTGAAAATCGATCAAAGTTTTGTCGCGATGATTGGTGCTGATGCACTGTCACGGCACATTTTGGACAGCATTATCGAGCTCTCGGCCAAGCTTGACCTGGGGATCGTCGCCGAGGGCGTGGAAACCGAGGAGCAAAGTGATTATCTGACGGCTCATGGTGTGAACTTCTTACAAGGTTATCTGTTCGACCGGCCGATGCCCGCCGCGCAATTCATTAATGCATTAAGCCACCGTTAACTAGCGTGGTGACGCGCTGAGGCCACGACTCGACGCACCAAATTGAATCAAAAGAATAGTGTTGTTACATGAAGAAAAAGACAGGATTTACTCTTGGGCATTTAACTACTACAATTTTTCATGCCTGCTCAACATTGGCAGGTGAGCCACTTATCACCGAGTCGCTTCAAGGCTCTTGGCTTATAGCTTTGTTTGCGGTTGGTATCAGCCAAACACACTATTGGAGTAAAGATATTGTCCAGACTCGCTGAATTCCGCGCCGCCGAAAAGGCCCTTCAAGAACAGCTCAAGCAGCTGGAATCGCTGAAGAATGATGCCGGGCTCAAGAAAGAAATCGAATTCGAAGAAAAGCTCCAGGGGCTGATGAAAACCTACGGCAAAAACCTGCGGGACATCATCGCCATTCTCGATCCGAACCCGTCAAAAACCGGTCTACAACAGGCAAAAACGCCTAAAACCCGCCGCGCTCGCGTGGTCAAGGTTTATCACAATCCGCATACCGGCGAGCTGATTGAAACCAAGGGTGGTAACCACCGCGGCCTGAAAGCCTGGAAGGAACAATACGGTGCCGCTACCGTTGATTCCTGGCTGCGCGGCTAAACACTCGCGCCGACACAAAGCCCTGCCAAGTGCAGGGCTTTTTTTATGGATAGCCTCTAAAAGCAGCGACTAGAATGGCTTAACTCGCTACTTGGCCACCAACTTTTTGCTTAATCCCTTTGGGTATCTAAAAATTTCGGCTCACTCCAAAATCTGCAGTCTCGCAACACCTGTAACTAAAGTTTCAAGCTGTTACGAGTCGCCTCTATTTCATCCTGACTTGCCTTATAAGCGTCCGCCTGCCCCGCATAGGAAAGAACATAGGCCTTATCGGCATCCAGCGCGGCAACCAAAGTTTGCGACAGCACATGTCGACCGTTCTGGGTAATCGTGCAGGTAGTCTCCAACGCCGACAGCCGGCTCAAGGTTGCCGGATGAATTTTGTTGCAGACACTTTGATAGCCACCTTGAAAGAAGTCTTTCTGCACTGATTTGCGCATTTCCAGCAATACGCCTTGCAGATTGACCTGATGACCGCGCTCGACCTGAGTCATGGTCAACTCCATCACCAACACCGGGGTGCCACCCTGGTCATTTTTTACCGCGCGTTGACGTGACACCGTAGTGTTGGCCTCGTCATGCGCGACGGCCTCAACCGCCCAGCCAGTTGGCCAGCTCACTACAGGCGCCTCTGCCTGAGCGCTGGCAACCACTGACAGCAGGCAAAACAGGGCGCAGGTCGATTGACAGAATCGGATCATCGCAATGAACACTCACAAAATGAACCGTAAAGTCTGAGCCTCGTCCACCCGTCAGGCAATAGCAGACTGTTTGGGTTTGGTGATGTCACAGCCCTTGCGTATCATTGTCGCCATTCTTTAGCCCCACTTATTTTCCGGAGGGCCCATGAGCCTGCACGAATTGAACACACTCCCAGGCGTGACTGCCCAACCTGACACCGCCACTCAGCAGTTCGTCTTCAACCACACCATGCTGCGCGTCAAGGACATCACCAAGTCCCTGGACTTCTACACCCGCGTGCTGGGTTTCTCGCTGGTAGAAAAACGCGATTTCCCGGAAGCCGAATTCAGCCTGTACTTCCTGGCACTGGTCGATAAAAACCAGATTCCGGCTGACGCGGCGGCGCGCACTGAATGGATGAAATCGATCCCTGGCATTCTCGAGCTGACCCACAACCACGGCACCGAGAATGACGCGGATTTCGCCTATCACAACGGCAACACCGACCCGCGCGGCTTCGGCCACATCTGTATCTCCGTGCCGGACATTCGTGCAGCTTGCGAGCGCTTCGAAGCACTGGGTTGCGATTTCCAGAAACGCCTGAATGACGGACGCATGAAGAGCCTGGCCTTTATCAAAGACCCGGATGCGTACTGGGTCGAGATTATTCAGCCAGCGCCGCTGTAAAAAAGCTCGCCTGCCACCGATCGTTCCCACGCTCTGCGTGGTAACGCCTCCTGTGACGCTCTGCGTCAGGATTTTTGGGACGCGGAGCGTCCCGGGCTGCATTCCCACGCAAAGCGTGGGAACGATCAGTCAGCACAAAAAAAAACCCCATGATCGCTCATGGGGTTTTGTGTTTTCAGCGTCGGGTTTTATGCCGGAGCCGAAGTGCGGATCAAGTGATCGAATGCGCTCAGGGAGGCTTTGGCGCCCTCGCCTACCGCAATCACGATCTGCTTGTACGGCACGGTGGTGACGTCACCCGCAGCGAACACACCGGGCATCGACGTTTCACCGCGAGCGTCGACAATGATCTCGCCGCGAGGCGACAACTCGATGGTGCCTTTGAGCCAATCGGTGTTGGGCAGCAAACCGATTTGCACGAAGATCCCTTCCAGTTCGACGTTGCGCAACTCGTCCGACTGACGATCCTTGTAGCGCAGGCCGTTGACCTTCTGACCGTCGCCCAACACTTCAGTGGTTTGCGCACTGGTGATCACGGTGACGTTCGACAGGCTGTGCAACTTGCGCTGCAAGACGGCGTCGGCGCGTAACTGAACGTCGAACTCCAGCAGGGTCACATGCGACACGATACCGGCGAGGTCGATGGCCGCTTCGACGCCGGAGTTACCGCCGCCAATCACCGCCACACGCTTGCCTTTGAACAGCGGACCGTCACAGTGCGGGCAGTACGCCACGCCCTTGTTGCGGTATTGCTGCTCGCCCGGCACGTTCATTTCACGCCAGCGCGCACCGGTCGCCAGAATCACGGTCTTGGCTTTCAGGGTCGCGCCACTGCCGAAGTGGACTTCGTGCAGCTCGCCGTTCTTGCCAGGCAGCAACTTGTCGGCGCGTTGCAGGTTCATGATGTCGACGTCGTATTGCTTGACGTGTTCTTCCAGGGCCACAGCCAGTTTCGGCCCCTCGGTTTCCTGCACGGAGATGAAGTTCTCGATGGCCATGGTGTCGAGCACCTGCCCACCAAAACGCTCCGCCGCCACACCGGTGCGAATGCCTTTGCGAGCCGCGTAGATCGCAGCCGACGCACCCGCCGGACCACCGCCCACGACCAGTACGTCAAAGGCTTCCTTGGCGCTGATCTTCTCGGCCTGGCGTTCGATGCCGCTGGTGTCGATCTTGGCGAGGATTTCCTCCAGGCCCATGCGGCCCTGACCGAAGTTCACGCCGTTAAGGTAAATGCTAGGCACGGCCATGATCTGACGATCATCGACTTCGGCCTGGAACAGCGCGCCGTCGATGGCGACGTGGCGGATGTTCGGGTTCAGCACTGCCATCAGGTTCAACGCCTGGACTACGTCCGGGCAGTTCTGGCAGGACAGCGAGAAGTAAGTCTCGAAGCTGAACTCGCCTTTGAGCGAGCGGATCTGTTCGATCACTTCAGCGCTGGCTTTCGAGGGGTGGCCGCCAACTTGCAGCAAGGCCAGCACCAACGAGGTGAATTCGTGGCCCATAGGGATGCCGGCGAAACGCAGGCTGATATCGGCACCCGGGCGATTGATCGAGAACGATGGTTTACGTGCATCGTCACCGTTGTCGAGCAAGGTAATTTGAGTCGAAAGGCTGGCAACGTCTTTCAACAGTTCAAGCATTTCCTGGGATTTCGCACCGTCGTCGAGGGAGGCAACGATCTCGATCGGCTGGGTGACCCGTTCCAGGTACGATTTCAACTGGGCTTTTAGATTGGTGTCCAACATACGGGCGATTTCCTTTCTTTTTCTGAGACATAAAAAAACGCCCGAGCGAATCTCGCCCGGGCGTTTTATAGGGCGGTTGCAGCTTACTTAGGTGCGGAAACCCGCCCTGATGATGCGATCCACAGACTTAGATCTTGCCGACCAGGTCCAGGGACGGAGCCAGAGTGGCCTCGCCTTCTTTCCACTTGGCAGGGCAAACCTGGCCTGGGTGAGCAGCGACGTACTGGGCAGCCTTGATTTTGCGCAGCAGCTCGGAAGCGTCACGGCCAACGCCGCCATCGTTGAGTTCAACGATTTTGATCTGGCCTTCAGGGTTGATCACGAAGGTGCCACGGTCAGCCAGACCAGCGTCTTCGATCAGCACGTCGAAGTTGCGGGAGATGGCATGAGTCGGGTCGCCGATCATGGTGTACTGGATTTTGCCGATGGCTGGCGAAGTGTTGTGCCAGGCAGCGTGGGCAAAGTGGGTGTCAGTGGAAACGCTGTAGATCTCGACGCCCAGTTTCTGGAACGCGTCGTAGTTGTCAGCCAGGTCTTCCAGTTCGGTCGGGCAAACAAAGGTGAAGTCGGCTGGGTAGAAGAACACGACAGACCACTTGCCTTTCAGGTCAGCGTCCGACACTTGTACGAAGTCGCCATTTTTGTAGGCGTTAGCTTTGAACGGTTTAACTTGGCTGTTGATGATAGGCATCGATGACTCTCCGTCGGGGTTGAAAAGTTGGGTTGAAAAGTTGATGGGGTGAATCCTACCCACTCGATCATCGCCTGGCTCATTGGCAAAGCTCATGCTGCTGATTGGTTTTCGCTATTAGCGGACAGTATTAATAGAAGAAAACGGAATCTAGAGCGTCAACGGCTTTTCAGTGAGTCTGGCCATCCCGAGAAACGGGCTCGCTTCAACATAGCGCATGGCTGACTTCATATCCTTCCAGCCCACGTAACTCATCAACGATTTCAGATCCCAACCGCTTTGGTGCGCCCAACTGGCAAAGCCGCGACGCAAAGAATGGCTGGTGTAGTGCTCAGCGGGGATGCCGGCGCGCTCCAGCGCCTGACGCAGTAACGGTATGACGCTGTTGGCGTGCAAGCCCTCCTCGCTCAAGTGCCCCCAGCGGTCGATGCCGCGAAACACTGGGCCACGCACCAGCGCCGCTTCTGTAATCCATTGGATATAGGCGTTCACTGGACAGAGGCGCTGCAGGGCCGGCGTCTGGTAAGTCTTGCCGAGGTTCTCGCGATCGCCTTTGCTGCGTGGCAGGTAGAGGGTGATGCCGGACCCGGCACTGGCCTGCACGTGTTCGATGTGTACTCGGCATAACTCATCGCTGCGAAAGCCGCGCCAGAAGCCCAGCAGGATCAGCGCCGCATCGCGTCTGGCGCGAAGCAAACCTGGCCGATCGTTTTGCGCCCTGGCGGTTTGCGCCTCCTGCTCCAGCCAGGCCACCACTTGCTCCAGATGCTGAAGCTGCAAGGGCTCGGCCTGTTTCTCCTGTGCCGGGTGCAACGCGCGGATGCCCTTGAAGACTTTGCGCACTACCGGGGATTTGGTGGGATCGGGAAAACCCTGACTGCTATGCCACTGCGCCAGCGCCGACAAACGTAGCTTCAACGTGTTGATCGACAGCACGCCCGCATGAGCCACGAGGTAGCGCGCCACGCTATCGCTGGTGGCCGGCAGAAAACCACCCCAACTGACTTCGAAGTGTTCGATAGCCGCCCGATAGCTGCGACGGGTGTTGTCGCGGGTGGCGGCTTGCAGGTAGCGATCCAGCTCGGTCATGGGCTCAATTCTCGAAAACGTACCGATTTGGCGGGGTCAAACGGGCCAAATGGCGTATCACACGGGGTAATACCAGTATATCCCGTATGATTAAGTTACATTTTTAATCTTTTTCAAATAAATGGTACACTGCGTACTTTAGTGTTACGTACCACAGTACGAAATCGTAGGAGAACACATGGCTCGTGGCGGCGTTAATAAAGCAGTGGTACAAGCGGCACGCTTGGCGATCCTTGCACGCGGTGAAAATCCCAGCATCGACGCAGTACGGATCGAGATGGGAAACACCGGCTCAAAAACAACCATCCACCGTTATTTGAAGGAGCTGGACGACGGCAGCGAACGCGTTGAGATACCTTCGGAACCGATCGACGATGAGCTGGCAGGACTGGTTTCACGCTTGGCGCAACGACTGAAGGAAAAGGCGCAAGAACCCATCGACGAGGCACGCGCCCAGTTCGATCAGCAGCGTAAAGAGCTGGATATCCAGCTGACTGAAGCGCAACGGGCCAACACCGAATTGCATCAGCAATACGAGATTCAAAGCCTGGCGCTGACCCAGGAATCCGAGTCGCTGCAAGAAACCCGCGCCCTGCTGCAGACCGAGCAAACCCGCAACGCCGGCTTGAATCAGGCGCTGGCGGACTTCGAGTTGCGCCTTAAAGACAAGGATGAGCAGATCCGCTCACTGGAAGAAAAGCACCTGCACGCGCGCGAGGCGCTTGAGCATTACCGCAACGCCGTCAAGGAACAGCGCGAGCAAGAGCACAGTCGACACGAAGGCCAGGTGCAGCAGATCCAGATGGAGTTACGCCAGGCCCAGCAAAGCGCCATGGTGCGCCAGGACGAAATCACCCAACTGCATCGCGACAACGAGCGCCTGCTCACCGAGAACCGCGGCACGCTGCGGGAGCTGGGACTACTGCAGGATCAACTCAAGCAAACCAACAGCCGACAGGATCAACTGCTGGAGCAGGTCAATCGCATCGACAGCGAACGCACCCTCCTCCAGGAACGCTTGCGCGCCGCCCTGCTGGAAAGCCAATCACTGAAGCAGAACGTTGATGAGCAGTCGCAGATAAACAAAGGATTGGAAATCGAATTGCTCAAGACTCAGGCGAGTCTCGATGAAAGCCTGCGCCTGGCGGCTGTCGTTGCAACAGCGCCAGACGCTTCAGAGCCTCAAAAGAAAGATTAAGCGTTAACCGGTGTGCGCATGGTGACGAACTCTTCGGCGGCCGTTGGGTGCACACCAATGGTTTCGTCGAAGTCGCGCTTTGTCGCGCCCGCCTTCAAGGCAATCGCCAGGCCCTGGACGATCTCGCCGGCATCCGGCCCGACCATGTGGCAGCCCAGGACCTTATCGGTCTTGGCATCCACCACCAGCTTCATCAGCGTGCGCTCCTGGCAGTCGGTCAGGGTCAGCTTCATTGGACGGAAACGGCTTTCGAAGATCTGTACTTCGTGGCCGGCTTCCCGCGCCTCTTCCTCGCTCAGACCCACCGTGCCGATGTTCGGCAGACTGAACACGGCCGTCGGGATCATCTTGTAATCCACTGGACGATACTGCTCCGGCTTGAACAAACGACGCGCCACGGCCATGCCTTCAGCCAGGGCAACCGGCGTCAGCTGCACACGACCGATCACATCGCCGAGGGCCAGGATCGACGGCTCTGCAGTCTGATACTGCTCGTCGACTTCGATGAAGCCTTTCTTGTCGAGCTTGACGCCCGTGTTCTCCAACCCCAGGTTATCCAGCATCGGACGTCGGCCGGTAGCGTAGAACACGCAGTCAGCCTCCAGCTCGCGACCATCCTTGAGCGTCACCTTCAGGCTGCCGTCGGATTGTTTATCGATGCGCTCGATATCGGAATTGAATTGCAGGTTCATGCCCCGCTTGGTCAGCTCTTCCTGCAAATGCTTGCGCACCGAACCGTCGAAGCCTCGCAGGAACAGCTCACCGCGATACAACAACGTGGTCTCGGCGCCCAGCCCGTGGAAAATCCCGGCAAATTCCACCGCGATATACCCTCCCCCGACCACCACGACACGCTTGGGCAGCTCTTTGAGGAAGAAGGCCTGATTGGAACTGATCGCATGTTCGTGCCCGGGAATCTCCGGAATCTGCGGCCAGCCACCGGTAGCAATGAGGATGTTTTTGGCGGTGTAGCGCTCGCCATTGATCTCGACCGTGTTCGGGTCGACGATCCGGGCATGGCCTTCATGCAAGGTGACGCCACTATTGACCAGCAGGTTGCGGTAAATCCCGTTCAGGCGATTGATCTCGCGATCCTTGTTGGCGATCAGCGTTGCCCAATCGAACTTCGCTTCGCCCGGCGTCCAGCCAAAACCTGAGGACTGCTCGAAATCTTCGGCAAAGTGCGCGCCGTAGACCAGCAACTTCTTCGGCACGCAGCCGACGTTTACACAGGTGCCACCCAGGTAGCGGCTCTCGGCCACAGCCACTTTCGCACCAAAACCAGCGGCAAATCGCGCAGCTCGTACACCGCCGGAACCGGCGCCAATCACATACAGGTCAAAATCGTAGGCCATTTTCAATCTCCTCGGCAGGCAACCAGCATACCCGCAGACGTCCGTTGGGCAAGCGCTGCAAGCGTTATGGGGGCGGAAAATGAAAAAGCCACCCGAAGGTGGCTTTTCAATACAAGCAGGTCAGGCGCTAATCAGTAAGCCTTGCCAGTCTTGTAGAAGTTCTCGAAGCAGAAGTTGGTCGCGTCGATGTAGCCTTCAGCGCCACCGCAGTCGAACCGCTTGCCTTTGAACTTGTAGGCCATGACGCAGCCGTTTTGGGCCTGCTTCATCAGGGCGTCGGTGATCTGGATTTCACCACCCTTGCCTGGCTCGGTTTGTTCGATCAGGTCGAAGATGTCCGGCGTCAGGATGTAACGACCGATGATCGCCAGGTTCGACGGCGCGTCTTCCGGCTTTGGTTTTTCAACCATGCTGTGAACGCGGTAGATGTCGTCGCGGATCATCTCACCGGAGATCACACCGTATTTGTGAGTTTCTTGCGGGTCGACTTCCTGGATCGCGACGATCGAGCAGCGGAACTGCTTGTACAGCTTGACCATCTGGGTCAGAACGCCGTCACCATCGAGGTTGACGCACAAGTCATCCGCCAGTACCACGGCGAAGGGTTCATCACCGATCAGTGGACGACCGGTCAGGATCGCGTGGCCCAGGCCTTTCATTTCTGTCTGGCGGGTGTAGGAGAACGAGCAGTTGTCGAGCAGCTTGCGGATACCGACCAGGTATTTCTCTTTGTCGGTGCCCTTGATCTGGTTTTCCAGCTCGTAGCTGATGTCGAAGTGGTCTTCCAGAGCGCGTTTGCCGCGACCGGTGACGATGGAGATTTCAGTCAACCCAGCGTCCAGTGCTTCTTCGACGCCGTACTGGATCAGTGGCTTGTTTACCACCGGCAGCATTTCTTTGGGCATGGCTTTAGTCGCTGGCAGGAAGCGAGTACCGTAACCGGCTGCTGGGAACAAGCATTTCTTGATCATATAAGTCCTTGAAAGGGCTGTGTGTACGAGTTTCGGCGCAGTCTAATCAGGCGGCGTGCACCTTACAATGCCCCGCACTGGCTAACCGATGCCAACATAGAGAAATATTATCGCGGATAGTTCCGCAGATCTGATGGCCGACCCTAATAGATAGCAGAGATCAGCAGACCTGCACGGGCGATTCAATCGCACCACCATACGCCCATCGGCACCGCCTGAGTGCATTTGGCGCTATCATTGCGCAACAGAACCAGCCAACGAGGCATATAGATGTCGGATGCAAAAAGCGTCAACGGGTACTTGATCAGTAAGGCGAAAGACGGCCAGTGGTGGCTGCAAAGCGCCACGGGTGAAAAAATCGGTCCCTTGCCGACCGAAGCAATGGCAACTGAGGTGGCATCCGTAATGGAACTGGAACACCCAACCACCAACCGTCGCGGCAAAGACAAGGCTTGATCTGAACCCGGTTTTTTGACGAAGCCCTGCTCATGCAGGGCTTTTTTTGTGATTGCCTGCAAAGAAGTGGCCATTCGCTATAACCTTTTGACATCAGCGATGTCACAGCCATAGCCCCATCATCCTGACGACGACAACAACATGAAAAGATTTTTGCCACTGATTGCGATATTGGCCCTGAACGGCTGCGCCACTTCCGAAACGACTTACCTGAACAATGGCGAGCAAGGCCTGACCATCGAATGCCCTGGAGAAGCCAACTCCTGGGCCACTTGCTATGAAAAAGCCGACGCCTCGTGCGCTGGTACCGGCTACCGGATCGTCGGTACCGACGGCTCACCTTCGACCAAGGAAAGCGACAAGACACTGGGTGTCGATGTCGGCAACTTCAAAAACCGCAGTGTCGTGGTGGTCTGCAAGTAAAGCCTGCGGTTCTACATGTGAATTTCGGCGAATTTGAGCCCGAGGCCGCGTACGGTCTCGATCAAATCGTCGAGGCGAGCGAAGGATTCAACTTCGTCGTTCTCATCCACCAGGAAATAACTGCGCCCGGCGCTTTTCTTGAAAAAAACGATCCATTCACCCGGGGTCGCCGGGTTCTGAATCACGTGGGTGGCAGAGATCAGACCCTCTGCATGGCGCTCCCGCACCTGCTCTCGCTTCATGCTCGACTCCAAAAATGACAATGCCGTCAAAGTGCGACCTTGACGGCATTGATGCTGAAGCTCGCCATTCTATCAGCCGGAAATACAGATATTGGCGGCTTTCTGTACATCCTTTGGACGTATCGGCACATTGGACATCCGCTCATGCAGCTTGATACTGCTGCCGCTCGAGCGTTCTTCGATATCGAAGACAGCGGCCGGGGCCGAAGAAAACTTGGCTGGCACGATCACCCGCACACCGTCCTTGTGCGACTCCAGTTGCAAGGCGCCACGACTCTTCGCCAGATTTTCTACCAGGCACTGCGCATACTCATGGGGCTTCTTGCCTGAGATCACATTCATCGTGGGCAGCGTTTCACTAATTTCCGCGACATTTGCGCAACCGCTCACTACTAAAGCCAGCGGCAGGACCAATACACCCCACTTCATACTAAACCTCCGATAAAGACCCTCCGACAGCACAAATGCTGATTTTCTCCGAGGCTCATTGCTTTTATCGCTCATAGAATTCCGAATAACTGTTTTTAATTGTCAAAGCGGACCCCGGCGACCGGATAATAACCCGTTCGGGCTGATAAACTGCGCCAATCGCCCATGCTATCGATTTGATTTTGTAGAAAAAGCCCTTCTGGAGGCGCCTCATGAAATTTATCCACCAGCGCGAGCACCTCAACGAAGACGACATTGTCGTCATCCAGTGCTCGCAAATGTGCAACATCCGCTTGATGAACGACGCCAACTTCCGCAGCTTCAAGAATGGCGGCCGTCACACTTACCACGGCGGTGCGTTCGACACCTTCCCGGCCCGGATTACAGCGCCGAGCACCGGTTTCTGGAACATCACCATCGACACGGTCAACCGTCGCCCGATCAGCGTGACCCGTAAACCGACCCTGACGCACTCGATCAAGATCATCCGTCGTTCCAGCTCGAAACTGAGCTGAAAAACGCTCTCACACGCACACAGGCAGGAATCACCGTGGCCCAAACGACCAAGTACGTCATCAAATACAAACTCAACGGTGAACGCCGCTTCGAATTTGCCCAACTGGTAAACGGCACTGAAGAAGAAGCCAAAGCCGCGCTGGACGCCATCCATGGTTCGAGCGAAGACGTCATCAGCGATATCAGCGTCAGCAAGGCACTGTAACGCGCCTCGGCTGCCGGAGCGACAACAAGGACGTCATCCTCCGCGCCCGCCCGAGTCTGGGCCCAAGTGCCAGAGTGTTCACACTCTTATCGCTTCAGACCAAGCAGCGCCAGAGGACGATGCGCCACGGCGTGAGTCGCCTTCACAGTGGAAAACGGCATACTCTTGGAATCATCTTTCACGATGCGCTATGACCCCATGAGCCCGACCACCCTCGATATGTTTGCTGATGCCGAGCCCGAGCAACTGCCCCGGCGCGAGCAGATCGGTGAACAGTCCTACGTCCTGCGAGGCTTTGCCCTGCCCTGGCTGGAACAATTGCTGCCCGAACTGGAAGCGGTTCTGGTGGCAGCACCGTTTCGGCAAATGGTCACGCCAGGCGGTTTCACCATGTCGGTCGCCTTGAGCAGTTGCGGCACCTGGGGTTGGACCACCGACCGCAGCGGTTACCGCTACACGCGTCACGACCCGCAGACAGGACAACCCTGGCCCAAGATGCCCCTGGTGTTTTTCGAACTGGCACAAGCGGCGGCACGGGAAGCGGGATTTGCGGACTTCGTACCCGACTCCTGCCTGATCAACCGCTATATCCCTGGAGCCAAGATGTCATTGCATCAGGACAAAGACGAAGGTTCCTACGCGGCGCCCATAGTGTCCGTGTCACTGGGATTGCCGGCTACGTTTCTGTTCGGTGGCTTTGAACGTGGGGACAAAAGCCAGCGCATAGGGCTGCTGCATGGCGATATCGTGGTCTGGGGTGGCGTCGACCGCTTGCGCTATCACGGCGTCCTGCCGGTCAAAGAGGGTTATCACCCGCGACTGGGCGAGCAACGGATCAACTTCACTTTTCGAACCGCCGGTTGAAACCCTCGAATTCGACCGCAAGACTCGGAGTGTCGCGATCCTGCTGGCTGGATAGTCTGAATGAAACGGGCCAACGGACATAACACCATGACCACTCATTCAAAAAAAATTGCCACCAAGGACGACCCCCGCTGGGCGGCTGTCGTCGCGCGCGATCCAGAAGCGGACGGGGAATTTGTCTATGCCGTGAAAACCACCGGGATCTACTGCCGCCCCAGCAGTCTGGCGCGCTTGCCGAATCCGCAGAATGTCGAGTTTTTCGACACCGCCGAACAAGCCCGGGCGGCCGGCTATCGTCCGAGCAAGCGGGCCGCAAAGGATCAAAGCGACGTTGCAGCACAGCACGCCGTGATCGTCGCCGCCGCGTGCCGTCATATCGAATCCGCCGAACATCTGCCCGCCCTGAATGAATTGGCGCAAGCTGCCGGCCTTAGCAGTTTCCACTTTCATCGCGTGTTCAAAGCCGTGACCGGGTTGACACCCAAGGGTTACGCCACGGCCCATCGCTCACGCAAGGTTCGTGATCGTCTGGAGCATGCCGGCTCGGTCACCGATGCCCTTTATGAGGCAGGCTTCAATTCCAATAGCCGCTTCTATGAGTCGGCCGATCAGGTGCTCGGCATGAAACCTGGGGATTACCGCGCGGCTGGCAAGAATACCGACATCCGCTTCGCGGTCGGCCAGTGTTCCCTGGGGGCGATTCTGGTGGCGCAAAGTGAACGCGGCGTCTGCGCGATTTTACTGGGGGACGATCCGCACCAATTGGTCTGCGACCTGCAGGACAAGTTTCGACGTGCCAACCTGATTGGCGCCGATCACGCATTTGAGCAATTGATCGCCAAGGTTGTCGGTTTTATCGAGGCACCGGCCATGGGCCTGGATTTGCCACTGGACGTACGCGGGACGGCATTCCAGGAACGGGTCTGGCAGGCGCTGCGGGAGATTCCTGCCGGCAGCACCGCCAGCTACGCCGATATCGCTCAACGGATCGGTGCACCGAAAGCCGTACGTGCCGTGGCCCAGGCCTGTGGCGCGAACAGCATCGCAGTGGCCATTCCCTGCCACCGCGTGGTGCGTAGCGACGGCAACCTGTCGGGCTATCGCTGGGGTGTCGAGCGCAAACGTCAGTTGCTGGAACGCGAATCCATGTAATCAGCGGTTCACATCAACCACAACCCGACCGCGCAATTGCCCGGCCAGCAGGCGCGGCGCGGCGTCGATGGCTTCGCTCAAGCCGATCTCATGACTGATCAGCGGTAACAGGGCAAAATCCAGATCTTTCGCCAGGCGATTCCAGGCCTCTACACGCTTGGCTTTGGGTTGCGTCACGCTGTTGATCCCGGCAAGGGTCACGCCGCGCAAAATGAATGGAGCGACTGACGCCGGAAAGTCCATGCCTTGTGCCAGACCGCACGCGGCCACCGTGCCATTGGCCTTGGTGCTGGCACAGGCGTTGGCCAGCGTGTGACTGCCGACCGAGTCGATCACCGCGGCCCAACGCTCTTTGGCCAATGGTTTGCCAGGCTCGGAAAGCGTGGCGCGATCAATGATTTCGCTGGCCCCCAGCTGCTTGAGGTAATCGTGTTCGGAGGTGCGGCCGGTGGATGCCACGACCCGATAGCCGAGTTTGCTCAGCAGTGCGATGGCGAAGCTGCCGACGCCACCATTGGCGCCAGTGACCAGAACCTCACCCTGCTCAGGCGTCACGCCGTTATGTTCCAGCGCCAGGATGCTCAGCATCGCCGTGTACCCGGCAGTACCGATCGCCATGGCCTGGGCTGCAGTGAATTCCTTGGGCAGTGGAATCAGCCAGTCGCCCTTCAGGCGAGCCTTTTGCGCCAGTCCACCCCAATGCCCTTCGCCCACGCCCCAGCCATTGAGCAGGACCTGGTCACCGACCTTGTAGTCCGGATGCTGACTGGTCTCGACGCTGCCGGCCAGATCGATCCCCGGCACCATCGGGAATTTCCTCACCACCGGGCTGCTGCCAGTGATTGCCAGGCCATCCTTGAAGTTCAGCGTGCTATACGCCACGCGCACGGTCACATCCCCCTCGGGCAGTTGATCGTCATTGATCTCTTGCAGTGTGGCCCGGTAACCGCTGTCGTCTTTGTCGATCAAAATACCTTTGAACATCATGACCTCTCAATGGAATCAATCAGGTTGTGGACCTATTGAAATACCACAAAGAAACATTTTGCCGTACAAGACCTTCAGCTAAGCCGCCAAAGCGTCGAGCGTTTCCATGACGCATCGCTATGCTTTTTTTTCGCCGGCCAAAAGTCGACTGGCCCTGCCCCGGTAATTGCTGGTAAAAAACGGTTCTACCCGTCGGAGAATCATTGAAATGAGCCAATGGCCAGACACCCGCATTCTTGACCTGCTCGGCATCGAGCTGCCGATCATCCAGGCGCCCATGGCGGGCGCCACCGGCTCGGCCATGGTCATTGCGGCGAGCAATGCTGGCGGCCTGGGTTCTATGCCCGCCGCCATGCTGAGCATCGAACAATTACGCGAGGAGCTGAAGACGATCCGTCAACACAGTCAGCGTCCGTTCAACATCAACTACTTTTGCCATCAAATGCCAGCCGCCGACGAGCAACGCGCGCGAGACTGGAAGAATCTGCTGGAACCCTACTATCGGGAGCTGGGCGTCGATTTCGAGGCGCCGACACCGGTCTCCAATCGTGCACCTTTCGATAACGCAGCCTGCGAAGTGCTCGAAGAGTTTCGCCCCGAAGTCGTGAGCTTCCACTTCGGCCTGCCCGAAAAAACCCTGCTGGATCGGGTCAAGGCCACCGGGGCAAAAATCCTCTCGTCGGCGACCACGGTCGAAGAAGCCATCTGGCTGGAACAACATGGCTGCGACGCGATCATCGCCATGGGTTACGAGGCCGGAGGCCATCGCGGGATGTTTCTCAGCGATGACCTGAGCAGCCAGGTAGGAACATTCGCCTTGGTGCCGCAAATCGTCGATGCGGTGAAAGTGCCGGTGATTGCTGCGGGCGGGATCAGCGATGCGCGGGGCGTCGCGGCGGCGTTTGTGCTGGGCGCTTCGGCGGTGCAGGTGGGGACGGCTTATCTGTTCACACCGGAAGCCAAGGTCAGCGCGTCCCACCACAAAGCGTTGCGCACCGCCAAGGAAAGCGAGACCGCGGTAACCAACATTTTCACCGGCCGCCCGGCACGCGGAATTCTCAATCGGGTCATGCGCGAACTCGGCCCCATGAGCGACAAAGCCCCCGCCTTTCCTCTGGCCGGTGGTGCGTTGATGCCGTTGCGCGCCAAAGGCGAAGCGGATTTCAGCAACCTCTGGGCTGGGCAGGCGTTTACGTTGTGCACTGAAACGACCACAGCCGAGCTGACTCGGCAGTTGGCGGAAGAAGGCCTGGCCAAGTTGATTCGTCGGTAACACGCGCCTCCCCTGTAGCAGCCGCCAAAGGCTGCTACAGGCCATGGATTACTTCAAGGTCCTGAATTCCACGCATTCCGTTTGCAGGCATTTCGCTATATATTCCGCTATATAGCGTTTAACCCCTCGTTGCATTCGCCTATAACGGAGCCGTTTCATGACCATTCGTGCCTCACGTTTTGCCCCAACCTGTCTCGCAGCGCTGGTCGCCGTATTCGCTTTCGGCTCCGCTCAGGCAGACGAAGTCCAGGTGGCCGTCGCCGCCAACTTCACCGCGCCGATCCAAGCCATCGCTGCTGATTTCGAGAAAGACACCGGGCACAAACTGGTCACCTCCTTCGGCGCAACGGGCCAGTTCTACACCCAGATCAAGAATGGCGCGCCGTTCGAAGTGTTCCTCTCGGCAGACGACACCACCCCGCAAAAACTCGAAGCCGAAGGCGATACCGTCAAGGGGTCACGCTTTACCTACGCCGTCGGCACGTTGGCGCTGTGGTCGGCAAAAGACGGATACGTCGATGCCAAGGGCAAGGTACTGAGCGACAATCAGTATCAGCATTTGTCCATTGCCAACCCAAAGGCCGCTCCTTATGGCCTGGCTGCCACACAGGTGCTGGCCAGGCTGGGCCTGACCGACAAGGTCAAAGACAAGATCGTTGAAGGCCAGAACATCACCCAGGCCTACCAGTTCGTTTCCACCGGCAACGCTGAACTGGGCTTTGTGGCCTTGTCGCAGATCTATAAAGACGGCAAAGTCACCAGCGGTTCAGCGTGGATCGTTCCGGCGGACATGCACGACCCGATCAAACAAGACGCCGTGATCCTCAACAAGGGCAAGGACAACCCGGCTGCCAAAGCGTTGGTTGTCTACCTCAAGGGGCCGAAAGCCGCCGCTGTCATCAAGTCCTACGGTTACCAACTCTAAATGACCCTGACGAGTGCCGATTTTTCCGCCATCTGGTTGACCCTGAAACTGGCGTCCCTGACCACGGTGATCCTGTTGATCATCGGCACTCCGATTGCGTTATGGCTGTCGCGCACCCACTCCTGGCTGCGTGGCCCGGTCGGGGCCGTGGTTGCC
This sequence comes from Pseudomonas sp. JAI111, assembly GCF_024809425.1. Lineage (NCBI taxonomy): Bacteria > Pseudomonadati > Pseudomonadota > Gammaproteobacteria > Pseudomonadales > Pseudomonadaceae > Pseudomonas > Pseudomonas sp. JAI111. Next base: position 291,750 of record NZ_JANUCB010000005.1, read on the forward strand.
CTGCCCCTGGTGCTGCCGCCCACGGTGATTGGTTTTTATCTGTTGCTGGCGCTGGGCCCAAATGGCTTCGTCGGTCATTTCACCCAATCGTTGGGGCTCGGCACGCTGACCTTCAGTTTTGCCGGTCTGGTCATCGGCTCAGTGCTTTACTCGATGCCGTTTGTGGTCCAGCCGCTGCAAAACGCGTTTTCCGCCATTGGCACTCGCCCATTGGAAGTAGCCGCGACCTTGCGCGCCAATCCTTGGGACACTTTTTTCAGCGTGATTCTGCCACTGGCACGCCCGGGATTTATCACCGCGACCATTCTCGGTTTCGCCCACACTGTCGGCGAATTCGGCGTGGTGCTGATGATCGGCGGCAACATCCCCGACAAGACCCGCGTGGTCTCCGTGCAAATCTACGACCACGTCGAAGCGATGGAATACGCCCAGGCCCATTGGTTGGCCGGGGCCATGCTGGTGTTCTCGTTTGCCGTGTTGCTGGCGCTCTACTCCAGCCGCAAAACCAAAGCGGGCTGGAGCTGATCGATGATTCATACGCGCCTGAAATTGAATTTCTCGGGGTTCGCCCTGGACGTCGATCTGCATTTGCCGGGCCGTGGAGTGACCGCGCTTTACGGTCCTTCCGGCTCGGGAAAGACCACGTGCCTGCGCTGCATTGCCGGTCTGGAACGGGCCGAAAACGGCTTCATTCAGGTCAACGATGAAGTCTGGCAGGACAGCGACAAGAAGATTTTCGTCCCTCCACATAAACGCGCACTGGGTTACGTTTTCCAGGAAGCCAGCCTGTTTCCCCACCTCTCGGTGCTGGCCAATCTGGAGTTCGGCCTCAAACGTATCCCTAAGCCACAGCGCCGGGTCGACATGGCGCATGCCACTGAACTGCTGGGTATCGGTCATCTGCTGGACCGTCATCCGCAACATCTGTCCGGCGGTGAACGGCAACGCATCGGCATCGCTCGTGCGCTGCTCACCAGCCCGAAACTGTTGCTGATGGACGAACCGCTCGCAGCGCTGGATAGCCAGCGTAAAAACGAGATCCTGCCGTACCTGCAACGCTTGCACGATGAACTGGAGATCCCGGTGCTGTACGTCAGCCATTCGCAGGATGAAGTGGCGCGGCTGGCCGATCACCTCGTCTTGCTCAGCGATGGCAAGGCGCTTGCCAGCGGTCCCATTGGTGAAACCCTGGCGCGTCTCGATTTGCCTCTGGCGCTGGGCGACGATGCTGGCGTGGTGGTTGAAGGTCATGTCAGCGCTTATGACCCGCACTATCAATTGCTCACGCTGCAACTGCCCGGTACCGATTTGAGCATTCGGGTGGCACACGCGCCCATGAGCCAGGGTCAGGCATTGCGCTGCAAGGTCCAGGCGCGCGATGTCAGCCTGAGCCTGCAAAGCGTCGAGCAAAGCAGCATCCTCAATCGCTTGCCCGTTACGGTAGTCAGTGAAATCGGCGCCGACAATGCCGCCCACGTGCTGATCCGCCTGAACGCAGCGGGCACGCCACTGCTCGCGCGCATCACGCGTTACTCCCGGGATCAACTCGGCGTGCACCCCGGCCAACAGCTTTGGGCGCAAATCAAAGCGGTGGCCGTCCTGGCTTAAATCCGCTGGCACCACGGCGAACAGGCGCGGTCAATGCCTTTACAGGCCCCTGATTCGTCGCCGAGGATTGCCCACCATGCCCGATAACGCGCTGCCAGATGTGCTGCCACCGGACCTGCACTATGTCGATGACACGCAGCCCGGAATAACCCGCAAGCTGTTGCGCGGGAAATTCTGCTATTTCGATCCTGCGGGCCAGCGCATCAAGGACCCCGACGAAATCAAACGCATCAACGCCCTCGCCGTGCCACCGGCCTACACCAACGTGTGGATCTGCGCCGACCCTCGCGGCCATCTGCAAGCCACCGGCCGTGATGCTCGCGGCCGCAAACAATACCGCTATCACCCGCGCTGGCGCGAAGTGCGCGACGCCGACAAATACTCGCGCCTGCGGGATTTCGGCCAGGCATTGCCCAAGTTGCGCAAACGCCTGGAAGCATTGCTCGACGCTCCCGGGTTCAGTCGGGACAAAGTCATGGCGACCGTGATCACCTTGCTCGATGCGACGTTGATCCGGGTCGGCAACACCCAATACGCCCGGGAAAATCGGTCCTATGGCCTGACCACCCTGCGCAGCCGCCATGTTGAGGTGAATGGCAGTGCGATCCTGTTTCAATTCCGCGGCAAGAGTGGCGTCGAACACCAGATCACCGTGAAAGACCGGCGCCTGGCGCGAATCATCAAGCGCTGCCTAGAGATCCCCGGACAAGACCTGTTTCAATACCTGGACGAACAAGGCGAGCGGCACACCGTCAGCTCATCCGACGTCAATGCCTACCTGCAAACCCTCACCGGCGCCGACTTCACGGCCAAGGATTACCGCACCTGGGCGGGTAGCGCGCTGGCATTGTCAGTGTTGCGAGAGTTGCAGTGGGAACCCGAATCGGATGCAAAACGGCATGTGGTGGCGATGGTAAAAGACGTCGCCAAACAGCTGGGCAACACCCCGGCAGTCTGCCGCAAATGCTACATCCACCCGGCGGTGCTCGAAGGTTTCATGCTCGGCGCATTGGCCGAACTGCCTCGGCCGAGGACACGTAAAGGACTGCGGGCAGAGGAAGTCGGGCTGGCGATGTTTCTGGACAAAATGATCGCCGCGACGGAACCGACGAACTGAGCCTTCCATTTTTTGCACCTTCGCAAAGAACTTCTATAGTTGATGTGGACACAAATCAGCTGCGGTGACGCCATGGAAGACATTTTCGTTGTGAAGCGTTGCAACAAGATCATCATTCATGGCCGCCGAGTCGGAGAAACCAGCCACCTGCCACCCGACGCGGCCGTCTGGTATCGCATCGCCGATACTCGAACCCATGGCTTCATCGGTGACGGTTTCGATCTTGAAGAAGATGCCCGACGTGAATGCCGACAGCTCAATGCCAGGTCTCAAGTGAAGGTCCGACAAGGCTGAAGCCCGGGTCTATACTTAAACAGCTGATGGACCAGCGACCCCAATGGCAGAAAGCTCGCACTCGCGGGCTTTTTGCTGCCGCTTACCAGGTTTCTTGAACGGAGGTGTTTGCCATGTCCGAAAAAGAGTCCATCACCACCCTGCTCACCCTGCTTGACTCTCGTCAGGCCAGACTTGCTGCCGCGTGCAAGGAAATTGCCGACTGGGTGGATCATCAAGGGGGGCACCCGACAGCCCTCAGAATCCGTGATCGTCTGAACGATATCGAAAAAGACGAGCCGCTGATTCAAAACACCTTGTCTTCGCTAAAACCTGTCGAGCCACCGCTGCCAAGGTTCAGATGATTTGATCCGGATTCTTCCTTCGAGAAAGGGCATGATTCAGCACGCACGAACGGCGACTTAATCGTCACTGCGTGCGTGCCTGCTTGATTATTTCCTGTGATACCCCAACCCGGCCTGGCGCCGGGCTTTTTTATTTACGACTTTTCTTTCACGTTATGTTCACACCGCGCGCCCTAAAGTCAGCTCACTCCTTTGATGAACTCCCCCTTGGCCTGCCCGCATGCAGGCCATTTTTTTGTCTGTTGTCCGGGCTGTCGAACGCCTGCAACCACGGGGTGTCAAATGACTACACGTCACGAAGGAGGCGTCTGATGGTCACTCACTTCAAAGTCAGCGGGCACTTGGCCTGCGGTCACAAAGGTAGCAACCTCACCTCAACCAACGTGCTAACCCGCGTCAAATGCAGAAGCTGCCGAAACACCGACGCATTCAAGGATGCGCGCAAGGACGAACGCAACGCGGCACGCCGCGCCGCTCGCAAAGCCAAAGCTACTCATACCGCCAACGACTGGCGCGCCGCCTGGACGGAACGGCTTACTGCCATGACCGGGCTGCAAAGATTACCTCGCGGTTTTACTGGCCAGCCGTTTGTATAGAAATTCCATTCGGTAACTGGCCGCTAAAATTGCGGAGCAAAAACGACAAAGGCCTGCATGAGTTTCCTCATGCAGGCCTTTGATATATATGGTGCCCGAAGCCGGAATCGAACCGGCACGCCCTTACGAGCGGGGGATTTTAAGTCCCATGCGTCTACCAGTTTCGCCATTCGGGCGGTAGCGCGGTGTAGCAGTATGGAGACTGACAAATAACCATCTGGCAGTTCTGACGCTTGTGCAACAGAGGACGAAATATATACATCCCGTCCCGGTGAAGCAAGTTCGCAGATCCCGTTTTCAAGACAAAATCTTGCAGGACTGCTTAAATAAAAAAGCTCCGTAAATCATAGATCTACGGAGCTTATTTATAGTGGAGGCCGAGGTCGGAATCGAACCGGCGTAGGTGGATTTGCAATCCATCCACAAAACAAGCTATTTCAATAGGTTAGCAGCTTTACAGTTCCGCAAGCTACTGATTTTTAAAGGTCTGTATCCTGTGGCCTTCAAGGAGCTAGTTTTGGGTTGCGGAACGGATTTTTTCTCTTTCTCCCCTACCTCCGGCCCGACATCAGCCCGAATATACCCTCTCAGTGCTCTGGATCTGCGCCTTCGTATGTGTCACTTCCGTTGCCGCCTGCTACGCTGGATATTCCACGGAGGAATCGCCCTTGCCAAATTCAGACCTGCTCCCTTCCCTGCTATTCAAGATGAACGAAAACCAGCTCGCCCTCGAAGCCGCCATCTTGGAACTCTCGAACTGGGTTGAGCAGCGCGGATCGGCCGACGTCGCCGATAATGTTCGAGGAGCCCTGGACACCATCGACAAAAATGAGGAGTTCATCAAGCTGACGCTCGCAGTCCTAATGACGCCTGAGTGACAGCTATCGGCTAGAAGCAGTCACTCGGAGGCGTTCAGAAAACTGTGGGTGACTCAGTCTTACATTTGCGACTCAAGTGATACCCGTCGATTTATGCTACGAACGATAGAGTGTCTGGTAAGTCATCCACCGACAGTATCACTTGAAGGCGCTAGCACTGATGAGCGTATCGTGCCAAGTCTTTTGAAAGAGAGCTTTCTACCAAGCGAATTTTTCCAATTCAGACGGAAAAATCACCAACACACTTAGCCCTGCGCCAGTGGCTACAGCATGAAGTTCGACCTGGGCTCCGTGCTGCTCCGCAATCGTGTTAACAATCGCAAGCCCCAGTCCGCTGCCAGAGCTCGTTTGATTGTTGCCGCGATAGAATCGCTCAAGCACGCGTTTGCGCTCCAACGAATTAATTCCCGGGCCGTTGTCGCAGACCTCGAGCACGACCCCCTCGTCGGTATCACGTACGGCCACATCAATTTTTGCACGGGTGCCTGCGTAACGAATGGCGTTGTCGACCAGGTTATTGAGCAGGATACGCAGCGTTTCGGGATTCCCCAAAATGCTGGATGCAGACTGCTCGGTCAACCCGAGATCGATACCAGAGGCTTCAGCTCTACGAATTTGATCAGTGATCACCGATTTGGACAGTGCGGACAAGTCAACTCTCTGCATAACTGGCGATTGCGCATCAGGTTCCAAGCGGGCCAAGGTCAACAACTGCTGTGTCAGATGAGAAAGGCGTGTAACGCCCATCTGTACCTCTGACAGCGATACCGCCCTGTCTGAATCTTGAGTGGCTCGCTGTGCCAGCTCTACTTGAATGCTGAGTGCTGCCACTGGTGTTCGTAGCTCGTGCGCCGCATCAGCGATGAAATTTTTTTGCATAGTGAAGGCATTTGCCAAGCGTTCTAGAAGATCGTTGAGCGCATCGACCAAAGGTTTAACTTCGCTAGGCAGCTCTTTCGAAGCGATGGGCTGCAGGCTATTCACGTTGCGCTCCGACAGCTCTGTCGCCACAGTTTTCAGTGGTTTTAGCCCGTAGGTGATACCAAACCACAAAAAAAGCGCAAGCAAGGGAATCAGTGACACTACTGGCCACAGCAAGTGCACGGCTAGACCGGCAAGCTCTTCCCAGCGTTTATTTTGTGCTTGTGCTACGCGGAAAACCTTGTCACCGCGCTGGCTCACAAACGTGTGCCAGATTTGATCTCCGACCTCAACATCACTCAGTCCAGCTTGCAGTGGTGGAGGCAGCCTGAGCGCGGAATTGGTCGTATAAATCAAAACGCCTGCGCTCCACACCTGAAACAGCACTTCGTCAGCATTATCATCACGCAGTGGGCTGGGCTTATTACCGGTATCCGTCAGTACAACGCGTTCACCAGGTTCCACACTGATGTGCTCAGCGAGGTAACGCATTTGGTCGTTGAGCAGATCATCCAGTTCAAGGACAGCCCCCCAATAGGTGCCGATACTTGCCAGCAGTCCAGCCAGAAAAGTGGCTGGCAGTAGCCATAACAGCAGACGCCGACGGAGGGAACTCATGTGTCCTCTCCAATGTGATAACCAACCCCTCTGACGGTTCGGATCACCTCGGCCCCAAGCTTCTTGCGAAGATTATGGATATGAACTTCCACCGCATTGCTTCCCACTTCGTCACCCCAGCCGTACAGGCGATCCTCTAGTTGCTCGCGCGAGATCACTGCATCTGGCTCCTTCATCAGCTCGTGCAGCAACGCATATTCTTTGGCCGACAGGCTGACAGGCTCGTTGCGCAACCACAGCAGGTGTCGTACCGGATCAAGGCGCAATGGGCCACCCCGGAGCTCGGTCTGCACGCGCCCGGACTGACGGCGACTGACGGCGCGGATACGGGCTACCAGTTCCTCGATGGCAAACGGTTTAACCAGGTAATCATCAGCGCCGTGATCAAGACCAGCCACCCGATCCGGTAAAGAGTCGCGGGCGGTGATTATGATTACCGGTAAGGTCTCGTCGTGTTGACGCAGAACCTTGAGTACCTCCATGCCATCCTGACGCGGTAGTCCCAGGTCGAGTAGCAGCAATGCGTAGGGGGTGGTTTCCAAAGCGAGTACGGCAGTCTTGCCGTCCGTAACCCAATCCACCGTGTACCCTTCCTGGCGCAAGCCTTTTTGCAAGCCGCTACCAATCATCGGGTCGTCTTCTGCAAGTAATATTCGCATCGCCTGATCCCTCTCCTCACATCAGTCAGCGCTTCGCTGGAGTATCGCGCAGTGTGCCGAAGTCTCGACTCTGCGCATATCGCGCTCATGTCATAGATGATTCTGACCCCACGCGGTCTTTCAGCATTCTTGACTCAACCCCGCGACCTCTTGGGCCTACAAGGACGATAAGACTGCCAGCGTCCCCCTTAAGGTGGACTTAAGGAAGCAACCACTATGGTGCGTATCACTCGCACCGTGATCACAACGTGGTGCTTCCTAGTCTCCTGAACGGGTCTCCCCATGGAAGAGCTCAATCGCACTCTGTTCCTGGCTATCAACGCCAGCGTGCACTCCTCTTCGGAAATGAGGCTACTGGCAACTTTTCTGGCGCAATGGCTCATCACTGGCGTACCGCTATTGCTGATCGGATTGTGGCTGCGGGGCACACGCCACCACCGAACCGCTGCAGTAACCGCCACGCTGAGTATCGTGTTCGCGCTTGGGTGCAATCTGCTGATCAGTAGCCTTTGGTTCCATCCGCGTCCCTTCATGCTGGGGCTAGGACAAAACTTCCTGGAGCATGCCCCGGAGTCATCTTTCCCCAGCGATCACGCCACTGTGATGTTCACGTTAGCCATTGCTCTGATACTGGCATCGCTGCGCAAGCTTGGCGTATTGATTTTACTGCTGGGAACATCGGTCGGCTGGGCGCGTATCTATTTAGGCGTGCATTTTCCATTCGATATTGCCGGGTCGCTGCTGATCTCGTTGATAAGCGCGTGGTTGGTACCACAGGTGCTGAGTTGGAGGCATCTCGACGAGCGTCTGCTCGACATCCTTGAGCGCCTATATCAACGAGTTTTCCCACCCGTCGCTCGACGCAACACTCACCAATAGGGGGGGGAGGCAATGTTTGATTTTCGAAGTTCTGCGTGCTCCGCCACTTTGGTCTCAAAGAAAATGCGAATGCATAAACAGTTTTTTATCACGGTGGCAGTGCTGCTGGCTGGTTGCGCGAGTTACCAACCGCAACCATTGGAGCCTCAGAAGATGATGGCGGCCTATGAAGAGCGCTCTCTGACCAATCCAGAGCTTCAGTCCTTCATAACAGCGCGCCTCTCCAAAACCACTAGCGCCTGGGATCTGAACACTTTAACTCAGGCGGCCTACTACTACAGTCCTGAGCTGGACGCGGTGCGCGCCAGGTTTGCTAGTGGTGAGGCGGCAACACAAACAGCAAATCAACGACCCAATCCATCCTTGTCGTTACCACTGCAGTACGCCGACCAGCCGATAAAGCCGTGGACGTATGGACTGGCACTCGACATCCCGATTGAGACTGCCGGTAAGCGGGGCTATCGAGTGGCGCAAGCGCAAAAGCTCTCAGACGCCGCCCGTTTGAATATCGGTCAGACCGCCTGGCAGATCAGAAGTCGTCTGCGCAGCGCGTTACTCGACTTTTACGCCGCCAACCAGCACCACGCGATTGTCGAGCGTCAGATTGAAATCCAGCAGGACATCGTGACCATGCTGCAGAAGCAGCTTTCATTGGGATCGGCCTCGACGTTTGAGTTGAGCCAGGAGCAGATCATTCTGGAGCATGATCGTAGCGACCTGGCTAATAGTGAAAAGCTGATGCTGGACGCCAAAGCACTGATCGCTCAGACCATTGGGATTCCTCTCAGGGCGCTTGAACCAGTCAAACTCGAACTGAATGGCTTCGAGAGTTTGGCCCCGCAGATTCCTTATAACGCTGCCCGTCGTCAAACCGTTTTGAACCGCACTGACATTCTGGGCGCCCTGGCCGAGTACGAAGCGAGCCAAGCCGCTCTTCAACTGGAAGTTGCGCGGCAATATCCAAATCTGTCACTCGGTCTCGGATACTCGTTCGACCAAGGGGTGAACAAGTACAGCGTTACGCCGGCAGGCATCACCCTCCCCCTATTCAACCGCAATGAAGGGCCTATCGCGGAGGCAGAAGCACACCGCAAGGAAGCCGCTATCCGTTTCGAAGCACTTCAAGACCAAGCGATCAATCAGACCGACAGCGCTCTAAAACACTATCGCCTGGCCAGGGAAAACCTCGCGCTCATCGACACCCAACGAACGACTCGAACAGCCGCCTTTCAAGCTGACCAACGCTCTTTTGATTTAGGCGCAATAGACCGGCTGGCGCTGTCACGGTCACGCCGTGCCGTAAATGTCGATGCAATGAGCCATGTGGATGCAGTGGTTCAAGTCCAGCAAGCCATCAGCCAACTTGAAAATGCCATCCAGCAACCGCTCGATGGAGTCCCATTGGACGCCCAGTCAACCGAGGCGGTCATTCGAAAATGAACACATCTTTTCGTAGCAAAACCTTACTGATCGCTCTGGCACTGGTAGCCGCAGTCGGACTAGGTGCTTTAGGTTCTTTCTTCTATCAGACCCTGCAGGTCACGCCTGCAACTCCGGTTGCGCCCCCTACGCGGGTCACTACCGAAGGCGGTTTAACCATCGTCATGCTGGATGAAACGACCCAGACAATCAGTGGTATCGAGAGTGAGCCGATCACAGCGTCCAGGCATCAAGTGGAGCATCTTGCTTACGGCAGCGTGCTAGATGTGCAAGGGCTTAATGATCTGAGCACTCGTTACGCTATGGCTCAAGCAGAGTCTACAGCGGCACAGTCTGCCGCTTCGGCTTCTGGCCAGGAATATGAGCGCAACGCCGCGCTGTTCAAGGCCAACCAGAGCGTGGCCTTGAAGGTGCTGCAAACCTCGCAAGCAACATGGAATACAGACAAGTCCAAGCTACAGGCAGCGAGTGCCAACATGCAGTCGGTACGCAATGGTGCGCTCCAACAGTTTGGTGCGCCCTTGGCCGGCATGCTTGGAGCGCAAGACGCCCCTCTATTGCGTAGGCTGTTGAATCGAGAGGACATGCTTTTGCGCGTTGTCCTCCCCCTCGGTGATGATCTTGCCGCTCCTGAACTGATTACGTTTGAGTCCAGCGAACACCATCGGGAAACGGCTCAGCTCATTTCAGTTTCACCTCAAGTCGACCCTTCGACTGAAGGCCGTGCATACCTTTACCGAGCGGCGGCGACCCTGCCAGTTGGTAGCAAAGTTGCTGCCTATTTGCCATTACCCACCCCCACCAGCACCAGTCTCGTCATACCTGAGGCCGCCATCCTCTGGTTTGGCGGCCAGCCGTGGGCGTATGTGCAAATTGCCAAAGACCGGTTTACTCGCCGTCCTGTTGCCGACCAAACCCCCTACAACAATGGATACCTGGTCAGCACAGGGTTTGAGTCTGGTGATCGTGTCGTCGTGCATGGTGCGCAACTGCTTTTGTCCGAAGAGCAGCGTCCGCCAATCACCGCATCGGCTTGCAAAGACCCCGAATGTGACGACTAACCAGACGGTAGCGAATACATCATGTTGAATTCAATTATCCGCTTCGCTGTACGCTTCCGAGGGGTGGTTATCGCCCTCGCTTGTCTGCTGGCAGGTTATGGCATCTACACCCTGACTCAGGCCCGGCAGGATGTCTTCCCCGAGTTCGCTCCACCGCTGGCGGTGATTCAAACCGAAGCCCCAGGGTTATCGTCCGAACAAGTTGAAATGTTGGTCACCCAGCCGGTCGAAAATGCCATGGGTGGCACCCTGGGGCTTGCGAGCATGCGATCCAAGTCGTTACCGGGGCTGTCCATGGTGACGCTGACCTTCAAGGATGGGGCTGACATCTATCGAGCCAGGCAACTGGCTGCGGAGCGGCTCAGTACACTCACCGGCACGCTCCCGCAGGGTGTCAAAACACCAGCGCTATTACCACTGACGTCTTCGACCAGCGTCACCCTTGTCGCAGGTATTACCTCCGATTCCCGCTCACTGATGGAAATGCGCACACTGGCGGAGTGGACGATCAAACCACAATTGTTACGCGTGCCAGGCGTGGCGGACGTAATCGTATTCGGTGGTGATCTGAAGCAGTTTCAGATTCAGGCAGATCCCAAAAAACTGGTGCAATACGGCTTCTCTCTGCAAGACGTGTTGAGCGCTGCACAGCGTGCAACGGGGGTTAGAGGTGCGGGTTTTCTGGAAACGGCTAACCAACGCATTGTCTTGAACACTGAGGGTCAGACCGTAACACCGAAGTTGCTGGCCCAAACGGTGCTCAACTACCAGAAGGGTATCGCCGTACGCCTGGGCGATGTCGCCACGGTGGTCTATGGGCCTGCTCCCGCAGTCGGCGCGGCAGCCATCGAGGGTAAGCCAGCGGTGTCGTTGATGGTGGAAAGCCAATATGGCGCTGACATGATGAGCGTTTCCACTCAGGTGGAAAGCACCCTGGACGGCTTGAAACCGGCGCTCGAAGCAGAACAGGTGAGCCTGCAACCAGATATCTTCCGCCCAGCCAGGTTTATCGAAACCGCGATGGGTCACTTGCAGACGGCACTGCTATTGGGCGGCGCGTTAGTTGTCCTGGTGCTGTTTCTGTTCTTGCTCAATATCCGCACTGCAATCATTTCAGCTACCGCGATTCCGCTGTCCTTGTTGACGGCGGTGATGGTGCTCCATCACTTTGGAGTGAGCCTCAACACCATGACTTTGGGCGGTCTGGCCATTGCCTTGGGAGAGGTCGTGGACGATGCAGTGGTCGACGTCGAGAACATCTTCCGTCGGTTGCGCCAAAACCAAGCACTGGAGCATCCTGTATCAACGGCCCTGGTGGTAATGCGCGCCTCATTCGAAGTTCGTAGCGCAGTGGTGTATGCGACGTTGGTTGTTGCGCTGATTTTCCTGCCCGTTCTGGCACTGTCCGGGGTTGCCGGAAAACTGTTCGCCCCCTTGGGTATCGCCTACATCCTGGCGATTTTAGCCTCCCTTGTGGTGGCTCTAACGGTCACGCCAGCGCTGGCGTTTATGTTGTTGACCACCAAGCCACTTCAATCGGACGAGCCAAAACTGGTGCAGCGACTGAAGGCTCGTTATCTGAAATTACTCGCCAGCATCGAGTCGCACTCTCGCTCAATCGTCTGGGTGATCGTCATTCTCTGCACGGTGGCGATCACCGCCCTACCGTTTTTTGGCGGTAACTTCATACCGGAATTGAAGGAGGGACATTACCTCATCCATATGGCATTGGCCCCAGGCTCCTCTTTGACCGAATCCATGCGTGTGGGCGACCGTGTAACGCAGGCACTGAGTACAGTTCCGGGGGTGCGACTGGTAGCGCAACGCGCAGGGCGAGCCAGTGAAGTGGTCGACCCGACCGGCGTCCACGTCAGTGAGTTCGAAGTGGATTTGAATACCTTGTCTGCTGCTGAGGAAACCCAGGCCGTAGCGCGTATTCAACAAGTGCTGGCCAGCTTCCCAGGCCTGACGACGTCGGTGAACACGTTCCTGACTGAACGGGTGGACGAAAGTATCTCCGGCGTCACCGCGCCGGTCGTCATCAATGTCTTTGGCCCTGACCTGGATGTGCTGGACAGCAAAGCCCAGGAAATCGCCCAGGTGATCGGTCGAATCCCGGGCACCATCGGCCTGAGAGTTGAATCCGCCCAGCATGTACCACAATTGACGATCAGGCTCAGGCCTGAGCAATTGACCCATTGGGGGTTCGAGCCGGTGGATGTGATGGAGGCGATTCAAGTGGCTTATGACGGAGTGACAGCCAGCCAAATCTATCAGGGGAACCAGACGTATGACGTCACCGTCTCGTTGAACCCCACGGCCCACCACAGCATCGCGACAGTCGGGTCACTGCTGCTACGCAACAAAACCGGAACAACGGTACCTCTCGATCAACTGGCCGTGATCACTCAAACCACCAGCCGTTACCAAATCATGCACAGCGGTGGCCAACGCCTGCAAACCGTCTCGACCGCAGTACGTGGCCGGGCGGTGAGTGACTTCGTTGAGGAGGCTCAACGGTTAATTAACAAAGAGGTCACCCTACCCAAGGGCACCTACGTCTTGTTTGCTGGAGAGGAACAGGCACGCGCGCAATCACAACAAGACTTACTGGTTTATACGGCGGCTGCGATCCTTGGAATCATGCTACTTCTGTTCCTCGCCCTCAAAAGCATGCGTGCGTTGCTCTTAGTCCTCGTGAACCTGCCCTTCGCCCTGGTGGGCGGTGTTTTGACCGTATTGGTGTGCGGTGGAAACCTGTCACTGGGATCGCTTGTCGGGTTTGTCACCCTGTTTGGGATCACTCTGCGCAACTCCATCATGCTCATCTCACATTACTCACACTTGGTGAATGAAGAAGGTATGACATGGAGCCCGGAAGCGGCTCGAAAGGGCGCAGCCGAACGACTGGTTCCTATCCTGATGACTGCCGTGGTGACTGCTTTAGGACTGCTACCTCTGGCGCTCACCAGTGGCGCGGCTGGCAATGAAATCGAAGGGCCTATGGCTATCGTTATCCTGGGTGGGTTATTGACCTCGACCGCACTCAATCTATTGGTGTTACCAACCCTGGCGTTGCATTTTGGAAGCTTTGAAAGGCGCGTCGAAGAGTTCCCCGCTGACATGGCACCTGCGTCATAACGGTTGTGCGCCCCCTCGGGAGGAGGCGCATCTTGACTACTTCATCACCGGTACTAAATAGGCAGCCCACGCATGATGACGTCCCTGGTCTCATCGATCATCGAGTTCCTCACGGCGCATCCGCATGCTGCCTATCTGGCGGTGTTTCTTCTGGCACTTTCCGAGTCAATCCCAATCATCGGGGTCGTCGTTCCAGGCACAGCCGTGATCCTCGCGCTCAGTGCTTTGGTGCCGAGTGGCGTGTTATTGCTCTGGCCGTTACTGGTCGCCGCCACGTTAGGTGCCATCGCGGGTGATGGGCTTTCGTTCTGGTTCGGGCATCGATACCACCGCGAGATCCTTGGTTTCTGGCCTTTGAACCGCCACCCTGAACTGATTCAGAGCAGCGAGGCTTTTTTTGAGCGTCACGGCGCCAAAAGTGTGTTTTTTGCACGCTTCGTACCGGGCGTCCGCGCGTTCATCCCACTCCTCGCTGGAATGCTGGGAATGGCGGTCAGTCGGTTCTATGTAGTCAATGTGGCCTCGGCGCTCGCTTGGGCTTCGTCGCATGTCTTGTCCGGTGTGCTCGTAGGCGCAACGTTCAGCTTTCTCGGATCGGCTGCCAAGCCGCTCGCGATTCTGCTGATCGTTCTACTCGCGGTGGGCTGGATGCTCCTGCATATCGTGCGCTGGATGTTGAGGCGCGGCGTTCCTTACTTCATCGACTCATTGGCGCGGCTTCGGTGCTGGGTCGGCACTCACGACACCTGGCTGAGCCGCCGCCTTACCCAACTACTCGATCCGTCACGGCCTGAAGTACGGACTCTCGCATTGTCGGCTGTACTTCTCGCCGGTGCAGCCTGGTTCTTCTTTGGCATCCTTGAAGATGTCGTCACAGGTGACCCATTGCTGCTCGCAGACAGCGCGATATACCACGCGCTTCGGGATCTTCGTACAGCGCCAGGTGATGCAGTGATGATCGCCATTACAGAACTCGGCGACACCAAGGTCGTGATGGCGGTCACGATTGTTGTCTTGTTATGGCTCATGTGGAAACGCGTCTGGCGTACAGCTGCCTATTGGCTGGTGGCGATTGCTGGCGCTTCGGTACTTAACACGGTCATAAAAGTTACGCTACATCGAGCTCGACCCGGTGAGTTTCTCTACTCCGGGTGGAGCGCGTTTTCCTTCCCCAGCGGGCATAGCACGGTCAATGTCGTGCTCTACGGTTTCCTCGCTTTTCTCATCGCGCGTGATATCCGCCCGGCATGGCGCTTCGCGGTCGCTCTTTGTGCAGCAACCCTGATATTTCTGATTGCCTTTTCGCGCCTTTACCTCGGTGCGCATTGGCTTTCCGACGTGCTCGGGGGGTTGGCATTCGGGTCGGCGTGGCTGGCGCTGCTCGGACTGTCCTACCTGAGGCGCCAAGCCGGACGCATTGAACCAAAAGGCCTACTCGCCGCCGGATGTTCAGCGCTGATACTCGCCGGGGGACTCAATATCTATCGTAGCCATGCGACCGACAGCGACCGCTATGCTGTCAACGTAAGAATTCCGTCCATGGCCACCACCGATTGGTGGGCGTCGGGTTGGGAACAACTGCCGGCACGGCGTATCGATCTGACTGGCGAGACGAATGAGCCACTGACGTTCCAGTGGGCTGGTGATCTGAGCGAATTACAAGATGTCCTGCAGCGCAACGGGTGGCGCGACTCAGCGGCCTGGACACCGATGAACGCCCTGAATTGGCTTTCCGTCCAGACCGACCCGGCAGCTCTTCCGGTTATTCCACTTTTCGCCAGTGGTCGCCTTCCGAGCCTGACGCTCGTTCGACCGAATAGTGGCGTCGCACTGACCAGCTCGCGCCTCGTGCTTCGAGTGTGGGTCGTCGATTTAGAGCTCACGAACGGGCGAACTTCACCGCTTTGGATAGGCTCCGTTTTGGAGGAGCGTTCCTATCATCCCCTATCCCTTTTCACGCTGACGTCGACACAGACCGATGTGAATACACCACGGGACACGCTAGCGGCTGCTTTTAAAGATGGGCGGCTCCTGCCTCGAAACGAAGGAACGGCAGATAGAAACTGGGATGACAAAGTCCTTTTAGCTCGCAATGTTGGGCCCACCTGCTGCGAAAACACTTTGCTCAAACCGTGAGTTGTTCGTTCAGAACCATTTTTTGCTTTTTAACTGTTCTTGCTGCTTGATAGGCAGCTATGTGTCGATTGCCGACCTACATCATGGGCAGCAAACGGCAATAGCGACAGGCCCGAACACATCCTGATTCATGGCGCACACCATGCTTCCCCAGCACTACTATCGCGCCGTACAGGACAGGAATGACCAGTTCATCGTGGGCGATTTTTACAACGGGCGCTTTTACGAATCGCCATCAATTCATCGGGCAGATCGATGACGACGGCGCCTTCCGCTATTTCGAAGGCCAAGGCAACGGCCGGCAGACCTTCCCCGAACACATCGCCGGCAATGTCCAGGGCCTGCTGTTTGAGACTTCTTTGGCATAGGCCTGACAGGCGGCCAGGGCGATCAGTCCTTGGTCGCCGGCATCGGTGATGCCGATAATTCGTTGAGCATGCGCCGGGTCAAGTTGGGCACTTGTGGAGCCATGAACCACGCCGCCGGCTGGGGTGGCGGCAGACACTGTGCCGCCACTGGCTGCAGCGGTGGCGTCGAGTAGGACTGACAGCCGTAAGTCAGAAGTGGCAAGGCGATCACGCAGGCGAGCCTGCTTGGTTTGAGCATCGTTGAGTTCCTTGTAGTGGGTTTGTTCACTTGTCGACAGCCGCTGTTCAAGGGCTCGGCGGTTGTCCTGTGCCGTGCGCACTTGGTCAGCGGCGGCGTTGCTGATGGCGATCAGATCGTCCTTGTGCAGGCTGGCCTGTTCGGCGAGTTGCTGGCCGTAACGCCAGTCCTGAACCTTCCAGACCGACGCGGCAGATCCACCGACCAATGCGGTCAGCAGCACGCCAACGGCTAACAGACGGTACGGTGCGGGGATCAGGTCGACGACACGCATAGCACTGCCCTCGCCCGGGTCCAGAGTTGCAGCCGATCTGCCAGACCGTTGAGACTACCGTTGATCTTGCGGGTGATCGCCTCGAACTCGCCCCGATCCGCCAGGGCGTTCAGCTCTCGCACCCACCAGAACCACGCCGCCGACTCGGCCGCCCATTGCGGCTGCTCGATTAGCTCAGGGGTGCGCAACAAGCGCTCGTCGCCGAACAGTGCCAAGCTGCAACGCAGGTAGTTATTGCGGCCAGTTACCTGGATCAGGCCGCGCCCGCGATAGCGCTGGCCATCTCCATCCACTTCCAGGGTGTTGCCGAGTTTCGCGGCCAGGTTGCCGGTGTCGTATTTGCTCAAGTATTGATCACTGCCCAACTCACGGACGTACTGCAGCTGGCCAGACTCGTGTCCGACCTGGGCCAGGAACGCCGCTTGGCGCTTCGGAGTAGTGATTTGCCGGTGCGCCATGGCGGCATTGAGGACGGATACAAAAACGCCCGCTTGGCGGCGGGCGTTGGGCATGATGCGTTGCAGTTGTTGTTCGGTGATGGCCATACAAACTCCAGGCATAAAAAAACCGCACACGGCGGATTAGGGATGCGCAACAGCGCGGTTACAGGTTCACGACTTTGAGCGGCTTCGTTTGTTTCTTCGGCTTCTGGCCCTTGGCTTTCGCCTTGCCGTGCTTGCCGTGCTTGCCGTGCTTGCCGCCGTTGCATTCGACGGTAGTCGACCAGCCCGCTTGGGTGTAGACCTGCTCGACCGAATCGGTCAGGTACTCGCCATCGAGGCCGACCTTGAAGCCCTGGGCAATGATCGGGCGTTCGGCAAACAGGTCCGTGCGGCCGGGCATTTCGAAACGCACGCCGGCGCTCGATCGGTTGAACGCCGCCAAGCGCGCCTTGGCGGCGGACTCGGCGGCGGTTTTGTCGTGATAGATATGCCGATCGGTATGCACCGCCGGCAGGCCGGTCGGCAGGTCGTCATTCTCCAGGGACACCACCACCAGCTTTCCGGTTTTCTTATCCTGATGCTTGGCCCCGACCGACTTATGCGTGTTGCGATCCTCTAGATTGAACTGCCAGCGGCTCACGTCGCGGCGCGTCAGGGTGATCGCACCGAAGGCCTTGCCGCTAGCGGTCTGTCCGCCTTGACGTGGCATCACCAACAATTTGCCGTCTGCGACCTTGGCCGTGCAGTCGTATTGCTTCGCCAGGCGCGTGATGAAATTGAAGTCGGATTCGCCGAGCTGGTCCGCCCGGCCGACCTTCGTCGACACCGAGCACCCTGGCGCCCAGCCATTGCGCGCGGCGATGTCACCGACGATCTTCGACAACGGCACCTCCTCCCAGCTTCCGCTACGGATGGTCTTGCCACTGCCGCGCATGTCGCTGGCCTTGCCCTTGATCACGATCGTATCCGGCGGCCCGGACACCGTGACCGAATCGACCACGTAGCGGCCCAAGCGGGCCAGCCCCGTCTCGGCATAGCCCAGGTAGACCTCGATCCCGATGCCGCGCCGGGGCAACGTCACCAGCCCGTCACGGTCATCAATGCGCAGTTCGAAGGTGTCCGAATCCATGCCCGGCTTGTCGGTGGTGCTGAGCTGAATCAGCCGATCATTGATCAGGCCGGTGATATCGGCGCCATCGGCCACGATGCGAAATAGGGGCGTCATGGATTTTTTCCAAAAAAAAGCCCGCGGGACGCGGGCAAGAAAGTAAAGAGCTACTGCATGTAACACCATGATTGTAGTCCATCAATCCCACAGGGTGACTTGTTCCTGGGCGGGGGCCGCGAGATCCGGCAACAGGATCACCACGCCGTCACGGTACGGTTGCGGCTCATCGGCCAGCCCCTGATTGGCATCGAGCACCGCCTCCACGCTGCCGTTGAGGTGGCCATAGAAGTTATGGCAGATGGTGTCGAGCAGATCCCCGTCAGACGTTCTGCATGTCGTCGCCATAGTGCCCAAACTCCAGAGTGAACCCTTGTTTACGCGGGATCCCGCCTTGCATCAGCGAGCTTTGTTCTTCCTCGACGCTTTTCAGGCACCAGGTGCCCAGCACGTCGCCATAACCCGTGGTCAGGGTCATCGGCTTGAGCTGGGCGCCGAGTGCGCGCAGGGTGTCGAGCTGTTTCAGGCCGCCCTTGAAACCGGGGAAAATCGCGCCCTTGAGCGTGATTTTTTCGTCCCCCATGCCCACGCCTTGCTGCGCCGGTCGCCGCGACAGACGCTCCTGGGAGGCCCAGCGGAATTCGGTCGAGCGCCGCAGTTCGTCAAAGGCCGCCGTGTCGAGGTTGAAGAAATACGGCGGCGCCTTGGGATCTTGCGGCTGGATGATCAGCAGGTGCGGGAACGGTTTCACCGCCTCCGGTGCCGGCGTCTGGTCCGTGGCAAACGCCCCCGTGGGCACAATGTTGGCCAGCGCCGGACTGACCTTGCCGGCGATCTTGCCGATCGCCGTCGTCGCCTTGCCCGCCTGCTCCTTCAGCACGCCCATGCGCTCATCAATTTGCGACAGCGCCCGGGTGGCCGTGCCGTACATGGCCACCACTTTCCCGACCTGGGCCTGAGCGGCATTCACCCCGCGCATGACGCGCTGAAGCTGGGCGCCGACCGCCGGCCCGACAAAAGGCAACCCCTCCAGCTCGGACGCGGCGCCGGTGATTTCGCCGATCGCGCCATTCACCGGCCCCAACATGCCGTCCAGGCTGCGCCGCCCGGTTTCCCCGGCCGAGGCCAGGAACCCCAGCCCCGACTGTAATCGCTGCAATGCGGTCTTGTTTTGGTCAGACATATGTCCCCCGATTAAATGTGCGGCGCGTCAAACAGTTGAGCGCTCCCCACCTGCTTGGCCATGTCGCGATAGTACTGATCGAGCTGCGGCTTGATCTGCGCAAAAAGCTGATTGCCATCCTTTACGTCGCCGTTGACCGTCAGCGAGAACGGCGCCTGAATCGCCACGTTTGACTCGACCTTGGGCGCCTCCGCTTTCGCCGCCATCGGCTTGACCAGTGCCCCGGCCGCCGCGTCGGCGCTGGCCGGCGGCAACATCATGGCTTTCGCCGCCTCCCCCGGTTGCGGCGCCGGATCTTCCAGGCCCGAGCGAATGACCTTGGGCCGACGCAGCTCGGAGCCCGGGAAACGCACCTTGTTGGCAAAGTGCGGCAGCAACATGGCGTCCTTGGAATTGAGGTCGCGCGGGTCATACGACACCGGCGGCGCAGCGGCCGCCGACGTGGCGGCGATACTCGCCCCCGGGCCGGCAACGGGATTGGCCAGCATCAGCGGCCCGGTGGTCGACGGCGCGAACGACTGGGCAATCCCGCCCAGCACCGGGGGGATGTCCTTGCCGGCATTGGCCATCATCAGCGGCCCGGCGGCTGGCAGGCGCTTCAGGTCGTCGGGCGTACCGAACGCCGCCTTGCCGAGATAGCCCCCCAACACGTCGCCGCCCATGTTGCCGAGCACACCGCCGACCAGGCCGCCAATGGCCGTACCAATGACCGGCAACAGCAGGGTGCCCAACGCGGCCCCAGCCGCCGCGCCGGACAACGTGCCCGCCAAGCCCCCAGCGGCCGCACCATAACCTTCGGCTTTATCGTCCTGCGTTTCGGCGTTCTGATACGTGTCGTAGGCCTTAAACCCGGCATCCACCACCGCCACTACGGCGGCGCCCTTAACAGCGGAGCCGATCCCTACGCCTCGACCACCGCCACCACTTCGCCCCCGCCCTCGGCCGGACCGCCCGCCTTTCTTGCCTTTTTTGCTGTCCTTGCCTTCGGCATCGAGGTCGCCCGCCTCCAGGCCGCCGCCACCGCCCACCACAATGACCTTTTGCGGAATGTTCGGATTGCCCATCAGCGAACCGCGCCCGATGTTGAGCAAGCCCTTGGCGATCTTGAAGGTGCTCATCGCGCCCTGAAAGGCGATCACCGCTGCCACGGCCGCGCCGATGCCGGTCACCACCTTGGGCGATTCGTCCGACAGTTTGCTCAGCCCTTGGGTGACGTAGGTCAGCCCGTCCGCCACCTTGTCGGTGACCGGGCGGAATGCGTCGCCGATCGCGCGCATGGCGTCGTCCATGCCCTGGGCCATTTCCGACCACTTCTGCGCCGACGACTGCCGGCGCTCCTCCAGGTTCTTGTCCAAGATCCCGGTGGCATTGGCCGAGTCCTTTTTCAGACTGGCGTACAGTTCCTTGTTCTGCATGAACGCCGTCAGCGCGCCCTTGACCTGCATGTCGGCGAACAGGTCGCCGGTGCGCAAGGCTTGCTCCAGGGACGCGATCATGGCCTTGGCCTTTTCCGGGTCCGCCTCCTTGCTGATCTTGGCCGTGGCTTCTGCCATCGCGGCGGCCTTCTTCGGATCGGTCGCCGCGATGTATTTTTGTGCCAGCTCAAAGCTGGATTCCAACGTGGATTTGCCGTTCTGCAGCCCGGTATTCATCGACGCCTGATAATCGATCCCGGCCTTTTTGTAGGCCGTCACCGTGTCACCCGAGCCGATCTTTTCCATCCAGTTCTTGAGGTTGTTGGCCGCCTCATCGGAACCGCCGGCGGTCTTCATTTGCACCTGAAGCATGGCGCCCAGTTGCGACACCGAATCCATCCCGGTGATGCCCAGCTTGCCCATCCCCGCCAGCAACTCGGGGAACCACCGCGCCATGTCGGCCGCTTCGAAACTGCCCGCCTGCCCTTGGTAAGCGATCGCCTCCAGGGCCTTTTGCATCATGGCCGGGTCGGTGATCTTGGCGTTCTGCCCCAGGGCGTTGATCATCTTCGCCGTTTCGCCACCGTCGGAGCCTTGGCCCACGGCGAACTTGGCGGCGGTCGGGGCATAGGCCAGCGCCTTGTCCAATTCCATGCCGGCGCCCACCAGGGCGTTGACCACCTCGGCCACATCGTTACGCGCCATCCCCGTGTCCCGCGACGTGTCGATAATCTTCTTCGACATCTGCGCTTCTTCGGGCTTGTTGGCAATGTTCGACTTGATCGCAATGTCGCGAATGATCGCGCCATAGTCCGCGCTGACCTTGGTCGGAATCGCCATCGCTGCCGTGGCGGCCACGGCTTGGCCGACACTGCTTTTGAGCTTCTGCTTACCTTCGTCGAGTTGCTGGTGACCTTTGGCCTTCAGCTCGGCCTTGTGCGCCACCTGCCCCATGGCCGCGTAGGCCTTGGTCAGATTGCGCACTTCCACGCCTTCTTTCTTCAGGCTGCTCAGGTTGCTTTCGAGTTGCTTTTGCAACGCCGAAGCGCCCTTTTCGCCCGCCATGTGCGCCCGGCGCCATTCGTCGCGCAGGCGCATGGTGTCGCCAATGGTCTTTTCCAGCACCCGGGCTTTTTTGCCGGCGGCCTCCAGGCGCTGCATGCGATTGGTGACGTCCTTGAACGCCGAGCCCACCGTGGAGCTGACCGCCCCGCCAATGACCAGACCGAGCGCGAGTTTGTTCGCCATGTGCGTGCCCTATACGTCGGGGAATTCAAAGGTGGCTCAATCCGTGAGCCACCACAGCATCTGATCGAAGGGCAGCGCCTCAATCTCGGCCGCCGAGAAACCGGTCTCTTTAGCCAAGCGTTGAGCCGCGTCCCTGAGCGTGACGGCGTTAAACGTCGTCTTCTTCGACCAGGCGAAAATAGCCCGCCGACAGGCGTTGGTAGTCCTTGTATTTCAAGGTCAGCAGCTCCGCCTCGGTCAGCCCGGTCAGGCTGCCAAACAACGACAGCTCCTGTTTTTCGTAGTCGCCATTGCCGGCGACCTTGGACGCGCGCCAGTCCTTGACGCTGGGCGCGCGCATGGTCAGCGCATCCGTGAGGACTTCACTGATTAGGGTTGGGTACTTGAGCGTTACGGTCACGCCCTCATCGCTCAGCTTCAGCCACTTCGGCAAGGTCGGGGCGGTGGTGTCCTGGGTTACTTGAGTCATGTGCTTTGAGTCCTTAGAGGCCGAGGGCCGAACGTTCTTCCGCCAGTTGATCGACACCGTCGACCACCTGAATCATGTTGAGTGGGTCGATCTCGTACATCACGCGCCCGTCGATTTCGAGCTTGTAATAAATGGCCTTGATCGCGTGCTTGATTTCCGCCTTGTCGCCCGGCTTCCAGTCGCCCATGTCGACCTCTTTGATGCCACCGCGCAGGGTGACCACCACTGGCGTGATCGCACCTTTCAGGCCCTTGAAGGCGCCTCGAAAGACGATGGTGCAAGCGGTCTGATCGGCCAGCCCGAAGTACTTCAGCGCCTCACGGCGCACGCCGTTGGTGGTAAAGGCCGCTTCCAGCTTTTCCAGGCCCATGCCCATTTCGATCGGGGCGGACATGCCGCCACCCTGATAGTCGTCGGTCTTTTGCGTCAGCTTGGGCAGCGACAGGGTGGGCACGTCGCCGGCGAAACTCACACCGTCGACAAAGGCGTTCATGTTGGAGAGAACTTGAGGAATCATCGTGCGAGCCCCTTAGGCGGATTCAAGAACTTCGGTCAACCATTCGTTGGTGACTTCAATGAGGAAATTCGGGTTTTCGGCCGGCGGCACGTCGGTGAAGCGGATACGCCAGAACACTTTGCCCTGCTCGATTTGGCTGGCCGTGTTCCGCTCCTTGTCCGCGTAGACCTCGAAGTTGATCACCGCGCCGGCGTTCTTCTGATCGCGCATGAACGCCTGAAGGCCCTCGGTCACGTCCTGCACGTAGGTCTTGGTGATCGAGCGGTCGACCGCCCACTTGTGCCCGGCCTGGATCGCATCCATGAGGATGTCGCAGGTCCGCACCCGGGTGACGAACGCCCATTTCGGATCGCTCGACAGCGTGCGGTTACCCCACAGGCGATACCCGCCGTCACGAATAATCGTCGCGATGTTTGCGTTATTCAGCAGGTTGGCCCGGCAGGTTTCGTCGCCGTCCAGGTACTCGATCGGGCGCGTGGTGCCGGTGATGCCGACAAACTCTTTGTTCGACGGCGATGCCCAGTAGCCATACGTGGCGTCGGTCCAGGCAAACAGGCCCGCTACCCAGGCCGAGCCCGGCGCGTCGATGGTTGCGCTCAATACCGAGTCCCAGTACTTGACGCCAGGATCGACCATGTACAGACGCTTGCTGCCGAACTCCAGGGCGTAGGCCAAGGCCGCTTCATCGGTGGTGTTCGGGCCGTCGAGGATGGCCATGGCGCGCAACTTGGCGGCCAGGGCATCCATGGCGGTGGCCACGGCTTGGGTGGCCGAGTGCTTCGGGGCGATCAGCAGTTTCGGCTGGGCGTTGTGCTTGCTCTTGCCATCGAGCAGCGCTTGCAGGCCGGTACGGTGACCATCGGCCAGCACCCCGCCAATGATGGCGGACGTTTGCAGCGCGGCATCTTCCAGCTTAGGGACGCCGATCGCGACGATCACCGCCTTGGCGCGCACGTAGATCGCCTGGGCGGCCTTGGTGATCGCCGAGTCCGGGCCGAACGCGGCAATGGCTTCGCGCTCGGATGTGAGCAACACCAGCTCGCCGGCCTTGGCCGTACCGCCGCCGAGAATGCCCGGGGTGAAGGTGTCGCACAGGCCGATGATCGACGACGACGGCAGCGAAATAGTCCGTGCGCCGGTGTCGATCAGCGAGGTGGTGACGCCGTGAAAGAAACTCATAAGGCTCAATCTCCAGAAACGAAAAAACCCCGCATAAGCGAGGCTGTCAGGGATGTTCGTGTTACGCGTAACGGAAAAGAAAACGCCCCGTCAGTGCGTGGCGTTTATTTGGGTTGGTCGGCGATCCAGCTCGGTGCCACCGGCCGGTCTTTTTGCTCCGGGAACTGCCCGGCTTCCGGCCAGTTGCGCAGAGCCTGTCGATAGGCATACAGCTGCGCGCGTTGATCGGCGCTTAACGGGTAATCCGGCATGACCAGATAATCGGTGCTCGCTATTTGCGCATTGCGCCACGCTCGCTCACCCGCTTGCGCCGCTGCAATCTGCGCCGCCTCATCCAGAACCCAATCACCACCCGCCCACACGTAGAACTGACCCGGCCATGGCTTGGCGGTCAGTCCTTCAGGCAGATCGCCCAGCTCGACATGCTCTTCTTCGGCGCCGGTATCCGTGTGATAAACGACGCCGCGATAGTCGGCCAATAGTTGCGGCTTCCCCTCGACCAGCGCCCATACGTGGCCAGCCCCGGGCGGGCTCAGAGGTTTTTCCAGCTCGACGGTATTGCCCGGCAGATACGGGCCAAATCCCGGGACTTCTGGAAAATCTGACAACTCAAACGGCCCGGTCAGGATGCCGAGCGGGTCGAACACATAGATATTCATTAGCACCTCAGATCACTTTAATTCGGCCCGGATAGGCGATGTTTTTCGGGACCGTCTCAGCGCCGCCAGCGGCGCCAGTGCCACCACCGGTCCAGGTGGCATAGGTGATGCTCCCGCCGCCCATCGCCTGCGTGCCGTAACCGCCGGAACCGACATAGTGGTTGTGACTCTTGAAGTCATCGAGACGATAGCTACCCGCAGGACGGCCCGAATCGATCCCGGCGGCCTCGTCAAGGTGGCGGATGAATTTACCGCGCGGATCTGGACTGCGGAACGTGGTCGCGCCATCGCCCGTGGTCCAACCGCCCTCCATACCCCCGCGAGCGGCTTCCGTAGTCAGCATTCCCGACTGTTGAGCGTGGTCCCACAACCATGGCCAATCGGCACGAACAAAGAGGGCATTGCCCAACGGGACGTGCCCCCCTGGATTCAATACGGTCGTCGTTTCAAGCACGGGCCGCCCGAGTGCCGTACCGTCCAGGCGCGCAATCGGTATCCAGTTGCCCTTGCCATCACTGCGCAAGTGCCAATAATCCCCGGCCCCCATCAGGTAAAAAAACGAATAGCCGGCCGCATTCAGATGGGTATGAAACTTGATTTTGTTGCCAACGGCCGCCTTGATTGTCAGCCGGTTGCTGGTGTTATCGACCCGTCGCACCACCACACTACGAACGCCCAGCGCTGCGTTGGCATCGGGCAGATCAACCGTCAACGCCCCCGCGCTGGCATCAATCAGGACAAGCCCCAACTCGTTCACCACCAGGGGCCTTGAGGTGTTGACCTCCACCAAAGGGACTTGGCTCGTCCCGTTAAGCAAGTCGAGTGTTTCAGTTTTGGTGAAGGCGTCCGTGATCGCATAACCGGCCAGCGTGGTCGGGTTGGTCCCACCCACCACCCGACCGTATTTGTCCACGGTCACACTGCGGTAGGTGCCGGCATTGATACCGGTGCGCCCGGCCGCCATTTCAAACAGCAGATCCGTCACGCCCAGGACAATCGGCGCATCCGTCACCAGTTGCCAAATGCTGTCGCCGTTGATGGTGCCGCGCTCGACATGCACAAACAGCCCGGGCGTCACTTCCAGGCTACTGTCAGCATCCGCGCTACGCGCCCACACACCCGCAGCCACCACGTAAAGGCCGTTGTCTTTGGCCACGGCCTGGTTTTTCACCAACACGCGATCACCGGCAACCAGGGCGACCCCGTCAATGGCCTGAAGGCCGATCAGCACCACAGGGGCGGTGGTCGCCACCCGTACCGAGTGCTTAAAGTCCAGCTTGCCCAGCTCCTCCAGCACCTTTTGATCGACGTACTCACGTGTCGCCAACACCACCGATGGATCGATTTTTAACTGAATGTTCGCGGTGCCGCTGGTGACGATGTGCATGCGTACCACTTGGTTACGCCCTGACCCTTGCGCCAGCAAGGGCTTGTAACTCGGCGCGGCGTTGGCCACCGCCGAAAACACCCCATCCTTGTCTTCCAGCGCCAGCTCACGAATCCACCAGCCGCCCACGTCCGGCGGCAACACCAGCTCGGCGATCAACACAGTGTCGTCGGTGGGAGAGACGCGCAGCTGATTGAGCTGCGCGCGATAGACCTGATTGACCAGCTTGGTTTGCGATGAACTGGGTACCGGATCGGTGCCGTTCGCATCACCGATCAACATGTAACGCGGCTCCCACGGGATACCCAGCGCGTCGCAGTTGGTTTTTTTGGCGGCCCCCTGAGTCGTGAGCATGCCGCCGAAAATAGAGTTTTTATCAACCATGGGGGTACACATCCAATTCGTCGAGGTTGTATTCGCTAACGCCGTGGCAGCCCTGAATCACCACATCCAAATCGGGATTGTTCCAGGGGTAAACATCGATCTCGTCGCCGTCATACACAGCGAAGCCGACATAGGCGTTCAATCGGGTTTCCAGCGTGATATCGAGACCGGTCAAATGCCGGGTCACGGGCTTGGCGTCGTCAATCAGACGCTCCAGCTCCTGATACATGTCCTCGGTGATCCCGGTGTCCAGCACACCGACCTTCAGCGCAAAGGTGCCCGGCACCCCTTCGGGGACGGTGTTGAACCACTCGATGATTTCAACCAGATAGCCCAGGGGCTCGACCACCCGGCGCAACGCCCCGATGGTCCCCTTGCGGGCATGGATGTAATACGACGACTTGATCGCCGCGCGCTTGGTCGCCTCCGACCACCGATAATCCCAGCGATCGACCGACCACGCCCACGCCAAATGCGGCAGCAGATGGACCGGACAGGTGTCGGGGTTGTACAGGGTGCGCAGCGGGACAATGGTTCGCTCGTAGAAAGCCGCCTCCAGAGCGCGCTCCAGTTGCGTGCTATTGCTTGGCAGCAGGCTTTTCATGTCGCCCCCGCCAGCTTCACCTCATAGCCGGTACACCATGCCGCCTGAGCCTTGCTCGGCGCCAAGTCCACCCAGCCGATCAGCTCAACCCGGGACACCCCGGCGACGTGCAATTGCGCATCCACCGCCGAGCGGGCGACTTCGACGCCCAAGCGCTTACGCGGATTGATCCACTTCGCCAAGCGGTTGATGGCTTCGGCCAAACTGGCGTCCCCCTCAGGCCCGGCGCCGTTCATGTGCAAAAGGGCGTTAATGCGATAGTCGATAATCTGCGCGCCTTGCACCGTCACCCGATCGCCCAGCGGGCGTACATCTTCATCATTCAAGCCCGCTTCGACGGTAGCCAGCAGCGCGGGACTGGCCTCGCCGCGCCCCTCGGAACTCAGCACCGTTACCGTAACGCAGCAAGGCGCCGGGCTTTCCGCCGAGGCATCCATCACCAACCCCGAAGCGTTACGGGCGTGCAGAATGTAGCTGGCACGCGGCCCGGCCGTGGTCAGCCCCTCAAACGCCAGCTGGATGCGCTCGCGAAACGGGTCGTCCAGCTCCTTGACCTCGGGCACCGGCGGCACCGCCGTCAGGTCCGCCGCCTGGATCACAAGGCGCTTGAGGTTGTAGTTAGCGCCCAACTGATCGAGGTCCGGGCCGATCGCGTGAGCCAGTAACAGCGCCTTGGCGGCGTCATTGACCCGGGCACGGTTACCGACCTTCTGATAGGCCCCCACCTCGAGCACCTTCACCACCGGATCGCTCTCAATTGCCGCGCTCCAGTTGTCGCCCATGTAGCCGCGAAACGTGCCCAGGGCTTCGTCATAGGTGACTTCGAAGTCCAACGGCTCCAGCACGTCCGGCGCAGGCAACGCCGACAGATCCACGATGCTCATACGCTCACCTCAAACAGAAAACGGTCGCCGAGGTACTCGCCGGCAATGCTCAGATTGATTTGCCCGCCCAGCACCGAGAGCGCGCGGACGCGCTCCAGCTTGACGCGCGGCTCCCACCGCCCGATCGCGCGGACCGCCTCGGCTTGCACCGAACTTTTCCAGCCTTCGTTAATCGGCATGTCGACGTACAAGGGGATCTTGCTGCCGTACTCCGGTCGCTGCCGGCGACTGCCCAGGCGCGTGCCCAAGATGTCGGCAATGGACTGCCGCAGATGCTCGATGCCGGAGATGGGTTGGCCGGTGTGGCGGTCCATTCCGATCATCTAACTCACTCCAGCGGTTCGAACTCTTGATGGGCCTTCAGGTAACGAACGGCCTGCTCGTCTGAAACAGATACTTCGACGCAGCTTCTGGCTACCGGCAGCGTCCGTCCCGATTCGGGAAGGACCAACGTGCGCGATGTGTACACCCGGTCGCGAAATTTCATCGTCAGAACCGCCGCACGTTGCGGCTGGGGCTGCGGCTGGGGCTGCGGCTGCGGCTGCGGCTGCGGCTGGGGCTGGGGCTGCTCAATACTGAGAACATCGTTTGTCTTCGCCATGATTTCTCCAGGCATGAAAAAGCCCGCACTCGGCGGGCTTGGATGGGTTAGTGATTAGTGCGAGTGATGGTTACTGTTACCCGTGGCGTCGAGAATCGAGGCGTCACTGGTGATGTTCTGCGTGACGTGTAACGGTCCGTCGATGGCCACCGCGCCGACCAGTTTGATGGCCGCTGATATGACCGTTGCCGAATCCGGCGTCAGCGCCACTTCAGTACCGCCGACCTTGGCCGTCACGGCGTTATCCGTAACGACCACCTCCGTACTGCCGACCTTGATCGTCACCGTACCGGTGGGCAGGGTGATCGTGTAGCTCTTGGCCTCCCAGTCATAGACCAGCGAACCGCCGTCGTCGAAACGCCACACCTCCACATGGTCGCGGTTATCCGGCGGTGCGCCGGCATTGCCGTACAGCCCCGGGATAAAGGTGCCCATGCCGGCCTGACCACTGGGGTTGAATAGCACCCCCTGCTCGCCCAGGCTCGGCGCCCGCCAATGCCGCGCCTTACCAGCCGCGAGGCTGTGCCAGCGCACCCAGGCGCTCGTCCACTCGCCATTCGACACCCGCACCGCCGGCCCCGTCAGATCCACACCGACCACCGCGCAGGGCATCAGCATGGCCGCGATCATGCGGTCATGCTCGGCACTGGCGTAACTCACAGATCCTCCGGCTTGACTGGACCATCGCCCGACTCAATGTCGAGTATCAGCGAGCCCGGCGGCTCATTCGGCCAGGGCCATTCCTCAACACCCAGGTAGAGTTGGTGAGTCCATTCCACTAACCAGACCACGTAGCCATCCAGCTCCGGCCTGGTCCAGTCCTGCATCGCCTGGCCAAACTCGGCGGGATCTACCTCAAGCCCCCACGTTTGCAGTCGTAACAACACAGCCAATTGGGCCGCCAGGTACGCGGCTTGCTGGCAATGCTGTGGTCGTATCGGGTCGACAATGATCCGCGCTTCGAACTTGCAAACCAGAGTGGTTTGCCCCGTTCCAATGTCGACACCAGGTTCCATCTCAGCCAACTCGATGAACACCGCCGGCAGTGCAATGCGGTCCTTGATGTTGGGCCAAGCCGTCACCGCTTGAACGCCCGGCAGATGAGCCTTCAGGTTCTGTTCTATTGCCCGGTAGAGTTGGTCGAGACTAAAAGGCTCGTCAGACATTGGCCGTCCCCTTCAAATACTTTTGCAGCTCAAAGTTGAATTCCTGCCGCAGGATTTCCAGCAGGCGCGCGTCGGCGCGTTTAACCCAACTGTCGAAGTGCGGCCGGGCTTGTTCCAGTGACACCTTGGCTTTGGCCAGCGGAAAGCGATTGCCGTTTTCCGCGACCCACCCCGAACTGGCACCGCCACCGGACGACACGGTGCTGTCGGGATAGTCATCCGCATTGAAGTGCTTGCTCGCGGTGCGGATCCAGATGTCGGGCTTGTTGCCGTAGACCTTCTTGAGAAAGGCGCCCTGGTAACGCCGACCGGCCACCGACACACCAGTGCCGGACTGCCGCGCCCGGCCGATCCGACTGGACTCGATGGAATTTAAACCGAACCACAACTTGCCGCTGGTGGCTCCGCCGGAGACCGGGTAGCTGCGCAAACGCTGACGAATCGCCGCCACCGCAATGCGTTCTTGCCGACTGACGGCCCGGGCAATGTGCGTGCGCAGCCAACCCAGCGTTTTGTTGATCGCCCGACGTTGGGCGGCTGCGGCGGCTTTGGGCACCAGCTTGGCGAAGTCCTGGAAAGCTTTCAGGTCCGCCGTCGAGGACTGGATGGAAATCATCCCGCCACCGGCCGAGGGCTTGAAGTGACTGCCGACACTCATGGGCGCATCCTCAGGATCAAGGCGACCAGACCGTCGCCGCTCGGCTCCAGCTGCAACAGGTCGTAATCGCCACCGCCGTCCAGCGCGGGCAGATCGATGCTGACCAGCATGCCCTGCTCCAGGCCGTGCGAATCGCTGACCCGGATCTCGAACCGCGGCTCACGCAACCCGGTGTTGAGCTTGCCGAACTTGGGCTGCAACCACGGAGCGGCGAACATACCCAACACCGGTTCTTCGCGACCCTCGATCCGTGCGGTATCACCCAGCGTTTCGAACACCACTGCGTCCACCTCGGCAATTAGATCGCGAAAGCTCATGGTCAGAGCTCCAGCAGGATCTGGGCGCGCGGCCGGGTGCACAAGTGCAGCGGGTTGGACTGGGCTTCGCCGGCCATGCCCTTGCCGAACTGCATCGGCTCAATCTTGCTGTAATACGGAATGCCTTGGGTGTTGACCGTTTCCATGTAGTCAGCCGGTGCGAACACCGAGATGTACAGATCAGGAACACCTTCAGGAACCAGCAGCGCTTTATCGTCGTGGACGAAAGACACGCCCGCGACTTTGCCACGGTAACGCTCCCACACAATGCCGCCGAATTCGAAGCTCTCCCGGGCATCACCACGCAAAGCCGCTGCTTGCTGGCTATTGAGGTAAGTCTCTTTGACCGAATCGTGAACGATCAGCTTGTTCCAGAAATGCTTGCCGCAGAACGCGCGGGAACCCGTGCTGGTCACGGCGCCGAGTGCATCTTCCTGCATATCCAGCGCTTCGACACATTGCACACGCAACTCAGTTTTGGGGTCCGTCAGGCCCATGGAGAGCTTCTGACGCTCCACACCGAAACGATCATAGAGGTTCAACAGCACCGTCGAACCGTCGGCATCAAGGATCACGCCATTGAGTGCGCCCATGCGCTGGAACTCGTGGGTCGCGTCCAATTGACGGCGCGCTTTGGCCAGGCGGGCATTGACCACATCTTGCACCGCCTGCAACTCGGTGCGGGTACCGAAGGCGCGAATGCCCTGGATCTCGTCCGCCTTGATGGTGAAGCGTTCCGGCAGGTGCACGGTGTTGAACGGAATCAAGTTGCGCTTGCTGGCCGCGACCACCAGACCAGAGCCGCCGCGTTCACCGGCCGGCACCAACGCCAGGGTGTCGCCGTCCTTTTCGATCTGTACGGTCAGGGTGTTGATCCCTTCCTCTCGAAACAGGCCCAGGGCGCTGATACGGCCCGGCAGGTAAGGTTGATCGTTGAGTGCAGCAGTCAGCGCGGTAACGGTAAACGCTTCGTCGTCAAAAATGGCGATCTCGGCCATGGGTACTCTCCAGAAATTGAAAAGCCCGCTCAAGGCGGGCTGGGTAAACGTGACTAAAGGTCCTAGCGGACGATCAGAAAATGGGCGGCCAGGTCTTTCTCGGCCTCAGGGTCCAGTCCGGTCAGGTGCACTTCGCTGACCTCCGCCAGACGCACCACGGCGCGACCCCGGCGCACGATGTCCGACGCCCCCAGTGGCCCGAAGAGAATCGCCACAGCGGTCTGGGTGCCGTCTTCAGCGGTCGGGTGGTACGGCGCGAATTCACGCGTCGCGGTCACCAGCCCCAGGACTTGCCCTGGATACAGCGCCGGACCTGCCACAACGTTGATCGATTCACGCGAAATGTTGCCGGCGCCCTCGGACAGCAGAAACTCACCTGCGTGGATCGGCTCTTTTTTGATGGTCATGGTCTTGCTCCTTTCGCGCCGCGCGCAGTTCCAGATTGGGCCGCTTGTCGCGAAGCCCAGATCGAGGTGGGATCAGGTTGTTTGGCCAGCACCTTGGGCGCTGGGTCGTCATCCAGCGGCAAGCTGTTGTCGATTTCAAAGCCCTTGCCGCTAGTGACAATTTTGTCGAACAGACGCGCCCGAACTGCTGCAGCATCCAGCCCCGCCGTAACGTATTCGGCGCTGAACTCCGGTAAACGAGCCGCCACGCACAGATCATTCACGGCCTTGGCACGTGCCAACCCGGCCAAGACGAGCTCTTCGCTTTCGAGCTGGGTCGAACTGAGAAGCGGCTCGACCAGATTGGTGATGCCCGCCGCCGTGCAGCGCTGGGTGATCATCAGTGCCAATTTGGCCGAATCGACCACCGGCGGCACCAATGGTGGATCGACCGGATCCAGCTCCAGATCCGGATCCGCTTCCGGTGGCTCGTCGAGCTGGGCCAACAACTCAGCCGGCGCATGCTGGTAACGCTGCAACACACCACCTTGGCCAAGGCAGGCCTTGACCTTGATGCCGTCGCCGACTTCATCGGCCAAGCCCAAGGCCACCGCCTCATTCGCGGTAAGCCAGGTTTCAGCGGCGACCAGCCGACGCAGTTCGACCTCATCAATCTCCGGCGCCTTCGCTTTGTAGGCTGCGATGATCGCCTCCATCGTCTGGTCGAGCGCATCGGCCACTTTGCGGAAATCTTCGGCATCCCCGCTGGCGTAGGTCCAGGGGTTGTGAATCATCAACATGGCATTGGCCGCAATCACAACCTTATGCGCGCCGCACACCGCTACGCTGGCAGCGCTGGCAGCCAACGCGTCAATCCGTCCGGTACAACGCTCACCCAAACGCGACAACGCGTTGTGCATAGCCAGCCCGTCGAACAAATCGCCACCGATGCTGTTGAACGCCGCAATCACCGGCGATACACCGTCATCCATGGCCCGCAGGTCTTGCACGAACTGATTAGCGGTAATGCCCCAGGTACCGATCTCGCCATAGACAAAGACTTCGATTACTCGCTCGGCGGCCTCGCCGTTGGCCTGCACGGCGTACCAAGTTTTGTCCTGAACCTGCACCCGCTGCCCAGCGCGGTTGTAAATGCGCGGTAGCGCTTTTTTGCTCATGGTTGCTCCTTGTCGTCGGTTGTTTCGACGGCATCCAGGGTGTTGTAGTTGAGGCCCAGTGCTGTGGCCCGTGCCAGATCGGCGGCGTTTTCCTGATCGACCGTTTCAGCGTCGTAGCCGGTGCGCAGAACCATCTCGCTGCGTGAGGCAAAGCCGGCCTGCACTTCCATCCGCCGGGCTTGCACGTCCTGCACCGGCTGGATGTAGGCCCAACCTTGCGGCACCCAGCGGGTACGCAGGTAGTCGCGGCGTTTCTGCGCGTAATCGTCCAGCTCCAAGACACCAGCCAAGACGGCCATGTCCATCCAGGCCGCCCGCACTGGGCGACAGAGCTGGTGGACGTAAACGCTGAATTGCAGTTGTTCCAGGCGGCGCCGAAACTCGTTGAGCACCACCCGTAGCGCTCGGTCGTTGATGCCGCGCATGTCGCCGGTGAGGATCTCGTAAGGCGTACCGGAGCCGGCGGCTGCCGCCATCAGTTGTTGCCGCATGAAGTCTGGATAGTTGTTGC
Organism: Pseudomonas sp. JAI111; assembly: GCF_024809425.1. Taxonomy (NCBI): domain Bacteria; kingdom Pseudomonadati; phylum Pseudomonadota; class Gammaproteobacteria; order Pseudomonadales; family Pseudomonadaceae; genus Pseudomonas; species Pseudomonas sp. JAI111. The sequence goes on from NZ_JANUCB010000005.1 coordinate 325,674, forward strand.
CCGCGTCCGGTGGTTTGGAGAACTCCACCTCTTCACCTGGCCCCAACTCCTGCATGGTGCCGGGTTCAAGGGCGACCATCGGTGTGAAGCCATCACGATCCAGATTCAACGGAGCGCCTGTCACCGGATCTCTGGGTACAGGCCCAGACTCCGGCGTCGGTCGCTTGATAAAGCCGGCAAACAGGTTGGCCACTTCCTGGCGAAACAATACGGCGTCGTCGTAATTGTCGAGACTGCGCAGACGCTTGAGCACCGGTGACAATCGCGGCACGCCGCGCAGTTGACCAGGCTCCACCGGTTCAAAGATGTGCAGCACCTGAGAGGCTGGCACTCGCACCAATTGGTTATAGCCAGCGTTCAGCGACGCCGCATCACGCGGATGCGAGAGGTACATCCAGTACGCCACGCGCTTGCCGCCGGGGTTGAACTCGATTCCCGCGCGGATAGTGTTGCCGGCTTTAGTGCTCTCATACTTGTCGTGCGGGACAAACTCCGGCGCCAAAATCTGCAGCTGCAGCGGAACCGCCAATCCCTCGTCCAGGCTACGCGGTCGTAACCGCACAAAGCACTCACCCGAGGTTTCAACCGTGCGCGCCACCAGGCCCTGCTGGCCGTAGAAATCGGTACGATCATCCGCATCTGATTCATCGACCCAATCGCCCCACAGCTCCTGTAGCAACTTGCGTAAAGCATCGTCCTCAGTGGTCGGCCGCGGAGTGATACCCGTGCCGATCAGGTTGCTGACACGCTTGTCGATCACGTTGAAGGCATACGGGTCATTGCGAACCGCTGCCCGAGAGCGCGAACGCAGGTTGCGCAGTGCCGGGGTGTTGATACTGTTGATCCCGTTGTCGGGAGCATCCCAACCAGTGGAGCGCCGGCCCTCCCCGGCGCCTTCGTAACTGGCTTTGATGTTCGACGGCAACACGAATCCGTTACGGGTCAGAGTCGGAAAGTGTCGGGCCATTTAGAGTCCTTTGCCCCCGTGGTATAGCCGAACCGCACGCGAACGCGGCCCGGCAGCGTTGACCAGCGACGAGCGAATCTCTTCGCGCGCCCTGAGCAGTTCGTCGACAGTTCGGTACTCCACGGTACGGTCGGTGTAACGCACGGTTTTCTCACCGCGAGCGATGGCCGCCTCAACCGCGTCGAGGTGCTTCTGGGTAAATGACATATCAGCGTCTCTTCAGGTAACCGCTGGTGGAACTGCGGCGTTGAGGTGGTGGTACGACAGGTCGCGATTGGGCGACTGGAGCGACCGGAGCGACAGGTGGCAGATTTGACTCATGTGCAGGAAATCTATCATTGGATTCCTGAACTTCGATCGGAGTGCTGACGGTCGATTTTTCGACAAACAATTCAGACTGGGCAAGCGCCTGAGCGACACGATCCCAATCACGTTCCTTGTATCGATCCAGCCCCAGGTAATGCGCCATCGCAAGGCAATACACCATCAGGTCTAATGCCTCGTTGCGCTCGGACTTGCCCTTAATCCATTCGGTCACTGGCTTATTTTTGACGTAACGTGTGATGCGGCGCTCAGCCACGCATTGGGCAAAAAAGTCGTCTGGCAGATCTTTGGCAAAATGCAACGCCCCCGGCCCTGATTCGAATGGGTAGCGGTTGTAGATCCAGTCCTTTGCCGTATCAGTACCGACGAACCACAGCTCGGCGCCGTTGCGTTCAGTCTGGCCTCGCCATGTCACATCGACCATCGAAGGCCGCTGAGCAATCGGAGGTTTTCCCGGTTTGCTTGCGCCTTTGATGGCGAACACATTGCGCCACCGGCGGACACGGCAAAACTGATAAACATCGTTGGTGTGGTGACCGCCCGTATCGATAGCGGTCGCCAAGATCGTCAAACCGACACCACAGGGATGCCAATAACGAGCCTTTAGTTTTTCATCCAACGCATACCAGGTCTGTTCATCCGAGGGGTTACCCATAATCACTTGGTGGTCGATGACCCAACGCTCCATCCCGATGCCCCAACCCATGACCATGAACTCAAGCCGATTCGCTTGAACGTCAACGGAGGCTGTAAGCATCAGGGCACCGTTCGGAACAGAGCCCAACACGTAGTCTTCCTGCAATGCACGCGCCTGCAGTACGCTGGCCTTGGTCTGTTCCTGAGTGCTGTCCCAAACCTTCGCCAGGCGTGTGTTAAAAAACACCTGCATCGCTTCAAGGTCACCGCTGGCCTGTTTGATAACGGCTTCGTCGTAATCCTTGGCCATCGACAACCAACTGGTCCAGCCCAACGGTGCGTACAGTGCATTGAGATGAAAGCCTACGGTTTCACCATCCCCTTCAGCATGAGAACGCCACTCGCCGCGAGCCAGCATTTCACCCTTGTGATGTTCTTCAATCATCGCACCACAATCAGGGCCGCTGCAGAGGTACTCAATCCGGCTGTAATCCTCGGTGTACTTGAGATTTTCCCACTCCAGTACTTGCATATGCTGACAATGAGGACACGGAACGTAGTAGTAACGTTGATCACTCATGGCAAACAGATCAGCAATACGCGAGGCCCCCTTAAGGGTCGGTGAGCTGGAAAAGTAAAACTTGGCCTTTCTGCCAAAGGTACTGCCCCGGATCTCGGCCAGCTTGACCGGGTCACCTTCGTTGCCCACATCGACCTCCCACCGGTCGATCTCATCACCATAAATAAAACGCGCCGCCAGCTCCGCCAGGTTGGCCGCGGAACCCGCCGTCACCGCGTAAAGCGTACCGCCTTCAAACTCTTTAGTGTCCTGGGTGTTCTTCGCATCACGCGAGCGTGGTGCAGCCACTCGCTCACGCAATACGGGCGTCGCATCAATCGTTTTACTGATCCGCGACGAAACCCGTGAAGCGAGTTTAAGCGTGGGTAGTAGCGTCAAAATGTTTGAGGGCGACATGTGAATTAACGCGCCTATCCAGTTCAGGGCGATCTGGGTTTTCATGAGTTGCGAAGCCACCATGGTAACCACGCGTTTGCACGGATGAGCCGGAGACAAGCAGCGCATGGGTTCACGGGCATAGGGCGTGCGGGATGTCCGATATTGGCCTGGCTCAGCGGCACCCACACTGCGTGGAATTCGCATGTATTCATCCGCCCATTCATCGACCCAAAGATCCGGATCAGGGCGTAAGCCACGCAAGTACGCCACACGGTAGACCTCTGCTCCGTCTGCGTATGGGAAATGCATAGGGGGTCAGCTCTTGGTGGTTAATGCTCGGGAAAGATCACTGGCAGACATGCGCTCAGCATCTTCGAGTGTTCTGCGAATTGCTGCCGTCAGGTGTTTTTCGATGTCCCAAGGATCGGTCATCGCGACCAGTTCCGGAGCAATCTGCGGCGGCATGCCGAGGAGCAAATCACGCAACATGCGCCCGGCTTCGAAGGCGGCTTTGTCGACGACGTCAGCCTCAACTAAAGAGCCATTTTCTTTACGTACCTGGCTTTCAATTTGCTCTGCTTGAGCATGTTCGCGCCGCGCACGAGAGCGTTGATAATCAGGAATGGCCGGCTGCGCAACGGCAACAGACTGCTGGACAGGAACCGGCTGTGGGACCGCTGTACGCTGCATGTCCTGAGTATGACGGGCCGTCACGCCGACCTTGCTTGGATCACGCGTCATGGCCAGAAATTGCTCGCTGGCATCAACATCGATCAACCCTGCTTCATCCAACACCAACCGATTATTGAGTATCAGCTTACTGATGTGCTGCTTGGACCAGCCCTTCAGCTCGCCGTATTCCTTACGTGTCAAAAAAGCCATGTAGCCTCCTATCTCCAAGCCCGGTCAACTGGTCAACTAGTCAACTGAGGTCAACTAACTTTGAAACTCAGCCACTAACGAAAAGCCGCGGGTTTCCGACCCCGTACCCTCGGGATAACCCCAGGGTCCCCGGCGGTTTTCGGCGCACCAGATCGGTGCATCACCCTTGCTCGCCCCCGGCGGGCGGGACTTCGCAGACGCCCAGCCGTTTGGCGGCCCAGCGTTCGTAAAGTCCGATGGCGACATCGGCGCCGGCCATCGCCGTCAGGCAGCCCAATGCGCCCGCCGTCCAGATCGACATGCCGGCGGCGATCATCAGCATCATCGCCGACACGCCGCAGACAATGCAGGCACCAGATCGCAGTGCCAAGCGCCGCAACAATGCCCAGCCCCGCGCCCCGTCCTTGTCGGCTCGCCACATCTCACCGGACACTCCGCCGACCAGAGCCAAGACGATCACTAACCAGATCGGCATCTCTGCCAGTGCTTGTTGCTCGTTCGTCATCGCCCTACTCCATAAACGCAAAAACCCGGCGCAATGGCCGGGTTTGGTGTGTGGTGCCTGCCGCTCTTTGCGGTCGCACCTATCGAAGATGAATACTTTTTACAGGTGGATTCCGGTGGCAGCAAGCGAGTTTTAATGCCATGGAGCAATACGGGTGCGACGTGGGTGTGACACAGGTACAACGCAGGTACAACGCATTCAATCGGCTATCGCTTCTGTTGCCCCGTCCTACCTGTCCCACCATGCAGAGTCGAAGTAGGACAGCTACAGGCGCCTAAATTCGGGACTCTGCCCTACTGTCCTACCTTACTTAACTTTCTCTTGTGTATAGAGAGAAAACTAAAAGCACGCATGCGCGCCACAGGCGCGACTACGTACCCGCTATGCTTACGTGTGCATGGGGCGGGCACAGGTTGGACAGTAGGACAGCCCAGGAACGGCGCGGCCTGCACTTGTCCGACTGCTCTAAATGGCAGTCGGACAAGGCCGGACAGTAGGACAGTGGCACGCGGAGTGATACCAGAGGTCACGCAGCTTTCCCCATCAACATGCCAGCAATGTGCAGGTGCGCTTCGTGCAGACGTTGGTAATAGGTATCGCGACTGCAACCGCAGTGGGTGTACTTCTGCGAGAGAAAGCTTTCGTGATTGCAATAGTGCTCCCACACCACCACCGACAGATGCGCCGGAAGATGCTTGTTCACGATCAGCTCGATATCCGCCGATTCATCCAACAGCACCCGACTGCCGCGAGTCCCACGTATCAGCTCGCCCTTGCACTCCATCAACATCGCAATCATGTTGCCTCCACCAGATCCGGCAAAGTCGGGGTTCATCGGAGAATGCAGATCCTGCGCCCAGAGCTTGAGCATCTCATCAATACGTTTAATCATCGAAGCACGGCTCCTCTACCAGGGTTGCCTGCAATGCAGCCGTACGCCCCCAGGTCTCTGGCTTCTGATAGGCCCACTGCCGGATTCCGCTCTTTGCCAACGCCGGCATGCGCTTCTTCCGCCAGCCCAGGCGATGCATGATCGCACCGACCCGCATCTGCTCCGGCTTGCCCCAATGGCCGACGTCTAACTTAAGAGCCTGGATCAAGATCTCATTGCCGGTGGCGGTTTCACCGATCTGAGACTCCTCCAACCAGGTCAGGATCGGACCTTCCCACTCGTCCACAACAAAGCGCTCGTCCTGTGCCTCGGCGAACATCCAAGACTCGTCCTTCGTCACCCACCAGATATCGCCGGCCTCGAAGCAGAACACCGCTTCAGCCCACAGCTGATCGCGGATCTCGCGTAGCTTTTCTAAGTCGACCTTGTTGCAGAATACCGGCCAGTAACGCCGGTTCCCGGTAGCGTCCTTGAGGTATTCCTCTTGGTTGGTGGTACCCACGAACACACACTGGCGTGGTACGTCATTCGTTCTGCGGCCGTAGCTTTCGCGGTAAGTGTCGATGGATGCGGAGAAAAACTGTTTGGCCTTGGTGCTTTCTGCCTTGTTGAAGCTGTCCAGCTCACCCAGTTCGACGATCCATTTGCCACGTATCGCCTGGAAACTGTCCTTGTCGCCAAGGGCAAAAGGCGTGTCCATAAACCACTCGCCACCGAGAATGCCCATGGCCGTGGACTTACCTTCACCCTGCCCCCCTTCAAGAATCATCACCGAGTCAGCCTTGCAGCCCGGGCGCATCACCCGAGCCACCGCCGAGATCGGCCAGCGCTTGCCCACCTTGGCCGAGTACTCATTGGCCTGGACTCCGAGCACGTCCGTCAGCCACGTTTCCAACCGAGGTACGCGGTCCCATTCGAGCTTTTCGAGGTACTCACGTACCGGGTGAAAAGAGTGGTCGTGGGCAACCACGCTGACCGCCTCGATCACATGGGATGCCTTGACTCGCAGGTTGTATTGCTGCGCGAGCCACTTCATCACCCGCATGTCATCGATGTCGGCCCAGTCGCCGGCACCGCCGCCAAAGGGGGCGGACCGCAGTTTGACGATCTTGGAGCTGAATACGCTGTAACCGATGACACCCGCCCAGCGCTCGTCATTGCCCAAGATCAGCTCGACGTTCTGCATGTGCGCGATCAGGGAGCCATTTTCGGTGCGGGCCAGTTGATCCTTCCAACCACCCGCTGCAGGAGGTTTGACCACCGCCAACACCTGGCGCCGGACAGCCTCCAATCCTTCCGCAACATGTAGATCGTTGAAGTCAGTCCACTTAATTTCGCGCTCGCCCGAGAAGACCGGTGCGACCACCTGACCGCCGACGATCAACGCGGCGTTATTGGCTTTTTCTTCACCAGGGTTCCAAGGATCGCCATTAGGGCGCTTGGTTTTCCAATCATCGTCCCGACAGAGGATCAGCGGGCAACCCGGAAAACGCTCCCGCATTGCCTTGGAGACCGGCAGCAAGTTACCCGCATCAAACGCAATAGCGACCGTCAGCGAGGTCGCCATGTGCAGGCTGGCGCCCGTGGCGTAACCCTCACACACCAATACCGGTTCACCTGGCTCAGGGTGCGGGCCGATCAAGTGGAAAGCGCCCTCTTTGGACATGCCGTAGGGCCAGTAGGCTTTGTCACGACCGGTGTCTTCTTGCTTTGTCGGGAAGATCACCTGCAGGCCGACGATCTGGTCTCGCACGTTGCACATAGGCACCAAAAACGCGCCGGTACGAGGCGCATAGCGGACCTTGAACCCCACGATCTGTTTTCGATCCAGATAGGCACTCTTGCCCTTTTCCGGCATGCGTTTGAACAAACCGGCTGCGCGGTTAGCTGCTCGCCGTGCCGCGTTGGCCGCCACCTCAGAGGCCTTACGCTTAGCATCTTCCTGCCGGACACGCATTACCTCGCGCTCTTCTGGACTCATGCGCCCAGACTTCACCTTAATCTTTTGCGACTCGCCCGAACGCCAGTCACCGAAGCTACCGAAGATCAGCGTTTCGTTCTTCTCGGTGTGATGCTCGTGTACGACGTACCAGCCATTCTTTTCCTTGCCCTTGTCCTGAGAGGTTTTGCACCGGGTGAGCTTGCCAAAAATCAGCGGCTGTTCAGGCTCAAGCCCGTAGTCTGCGAATTGACCCAATACCTCATCGAGCATGACGGGCCTCCTGCGATTCGTCGATGGACCGGCAGATCACACACAGAGTGCAGCCCGGGAGTGCGAGTCTGCGAGCTTCAGGGATGGGATCATCGCAACCTTCGCAGAACAGGAATGAATAAGCCGCCGAAGCGGGCTTGGCGGCGTTACGTGCAGCGAGTGCCTGATCAAGACGTTCCTGCACGAGGTCGTTGGCAAAATCTGCGATATCAGCCACGGTCGACACCCCGCGTCGTTTGATTGACGTAGGTAGCGCGGTTGAACATCCCCAGCAGCCCTTGAATACCGCGAAACACCTGCAGGCGAATCGCGGCCAGTTCTTGGTCCGTCACCACGCCATCGCCAATACTCTTCGCCCAGGTATCCGCCAAATCAGCAACCTGCCGAAAATACTCAGCAATGCCGGTAGTCAACGTTTCAGGCATGTCGTTGGTGTATGCCTCGGCCAACTCCTGCCAGGTCGTATCCCCTACCAACGCGTGTACGGCATCAAGAATGCGGCGGTCCTTGGTCAGCTCCAGGATCTCGCCGAACTCCTGAATGTTCACGGAGTGGCTTGGATGCGTGGGAGATAGCTTATGCTGCAGCGTGGTGGCGTTTCTGCCGGTGGTGGCGGCAATTGCGGCGGCTCCGCCGGGATAATCCCGAGCAGCATGGTAAAGCGCTAGGTCGAGGGGCAGAATTTCCCGCTGCGCCCGTTCTACAGAACTCAGAGCGATTCGGCTCATGGCATTAATCCTTATAAGTTGCCAGTGCCGCGCGACATGCAGTGGTGATACATTTGTCGCGTGGCTTGAAAGGGCCCAAACGCCGGCTAGATCTTCAGGATCGACACCGGCACCGTGCCGAGGCAAACGATCCGTCGTTCACCTCTGGCGCAACAGCTGCCTAATCTGTGGTGGAGAAGGCAGCAACACCAAGGCATCCGTGCCTTGGAAAGCGCGGTAAAGATCGACGGCTTGCATGTGGTGTGCCCGTCTTTCTTTATCGCGACCCGACAGCGCTGTGGTGGTGTGTGTCGGGAGGGACTAGGCGACCGTTGGGTCGCCTTTTTTCTAAGCCGCTTTTATTTCGTCCTGCTCTGGTGGAAAAACATCATCCAGTGAACAAGCAGCCCCTAATTGATTTAGCGCTGCAGTGATCGCTCGACACTCGGCCAGACCAGCTGTACGGCGACCAGCCTCGTAATTACTAATGCGCGTCTGAGTCCAGCCCAGCGCCGCTACTAATTGACGTTGCTTAATACCTGCTTTCTCTCGATGTTCAGCTATCCGATTCATAGTCGTTGTCTCCGATGACTCGCAGCCATAATAAGCACGTTTCGTGAACTTTTCAACACGTAAAGTGCGAAAAAAAGATTTCATTGCGTGGTAAAAAAAGCACATGAACACACTCGGCGCACGCATAAAAAAACTCAGGAAAGCTAACGGCATGAGCCAGCAGGAGCTGGCTTTTGCCTGTGGCTGGGAATCACAGTCTCGGATTGGTAATTATGAAAGAGGCACCCGGCAACCTAACCTGCAAGACCTTAAAAAGCTCTCAGATGCTTTAAAGGTTCCCTTCACTGAGCTGGTAGCAGGGGCGGAAAGCCCCATCACGCACAATGCGGCCTCTCAAGGCGCACCTCTTTACACACGGGATCGGGCTACATTGAAAGTAGTTGGCAAGGATCAGGACGTTTCTAGCAAAGCGGGCCGGGCGAAAGAAGGAAGAGTTCCAGTGGTAGGGAATGCACAACTCGGCAATGAAGGCTTTTTTGAGGCCCTAGATTTCCCGCCCGGTCACGGCGACGGCTACTTGAACATCCACAGTGACGACCCCGATGCGTACGGACTAAAGGTCACGGGAGATAGCATGCTTCCCCGGATTAAGAACGGCGAATTTGTGCTTATAGAACCTAATAAAAGTTACTACAGCGGCGACGAGGTGATGGTGCGGACAGCCGCGGGTAGGACGATGATCAAAGAGTTCATTTATCTGCGCGATGGCATGTACAGACTCGACAGCGTAAACGCTGAACACGCGCCGATTCACATTGCCGAATCAGACATTATGGAAATCCATTTGGTGGGCGGCATTCTTAAATCATCACGATTTTTGCACAGCACAGCCGAATTTTAATCACGGTATGTATTGACACACAGCAGCACGACGCGTGATATTTGCCTCACTCTTCACCACAGAGCGAGGCAATACCATGCACACCACTGCAACCCTGCACGTCCATCCGACTGCTGATGAACCCTTCCGCATCCTTGAAGTTCGCCGCATTGCACGCAATTGCGGCTGCACGTTCATCCCTAGCAAATCCAAGCCGCAAGCCCGTACTGCACCAGCTCCGTTCGATCCAAACGACGGAGGACGGGCAGCATGAGCAAGTTCAAACTCGACAACCGCACCCTGCAGCTGCTCAACGCCCAGGTCAATTTGAGCGGCACTTTCAATCACGTACTCAGGTCGGCCCCGAAGCGCGAGGCCGTAGCATTTCGCCTCAAGGTTGAACGCAGCACATCGGACACCCTCTTCGTCATTGAGCCGGGTAGCGAGCGCCACACGCTAACCCTACCGAACGAAAAGAAGATGCACCTCAAGCTGGCCGACTTCATTGAAGAGATCGTAAACGGCCCGCTCGACACCTCTGATACAACCGGCCTGCAGAACGCTCCACACTCCAGCCGCGAATACGCCCGGTTTGATATCGAGCATAAACAGCGAGTATTCGAGCTAATTCGCACCGGCGGCTCCGTGAGCCTCGACATGGGTTTCGAACAGCCCATCCATATCGCGATCCATCGAACCCAAACACGCACCGGCATCACCACCATCATGAGCATCGGCATGAAGCGCCCGCGCACGAAGTGCTTCAGCGTGTGCGGTACCGATGCTGAGATTTACGAAAAGGTAGCCGAATCCATCAACCACCTGGCTGCAGTGGCGACTCCCGCCGCGCATGCAGCCTAAGGAGGATCCATGGATCGCACGCTCGCCCAAACCGCCAAACACCTGGGAATCACCCGCCCCAAGCTGATCAGCCTCATGCGAGAAAAGGCGCTGCTCAACGTGCAAAACCTTCCGGCTTATCCGAATCGGGATCGTGAGTATCTGGGCGTCAAAAACGGTAACTGGTATCACGAGAAGCTCGGCATGCAATACAGCCAGTCAACCCGGGTGAAGCAAGCCGGCATTCGTTGGCTCGCCGAGCAACTGGGTCTGAACGTACCAGAAATCTCGGTAGACAATCGTGACGTGGCCTAGGGAGTACGCCCGCCAGATTGTCGCCATGCAAACACGCGAGGAGCGCAATGCCGCGCTCCTTGAAGTGCCTGACCATCTGCGGGAGTTGACCAAACGTCACTGCCTGAACGCCTGGAATCACCCGTCACGACTTAAACGCAAGGAGGCTGAGCAACCGCATGAATAACGCCAACCAAACACCGCTACGACTACTTCCCGCACCGGATAGCTCCACCGTCGAAATGCTGCACCACCTCTTCGGCGACGTGCTTATCCCCCTAGAAAAGCTGCGCGTGCACTACTTCAAGAACCTCAATGAAAAGACGTTCACGGAAGCGATCAATAGCGGACGGATTCAACTCCCGGTGACCACCATCGACGAAAGCGTGAAGGCATTGAGGTATGCCCATATCAGGCACGTCGCCGCCTTGATCGACATCCGCGCCTACAAAGCAGACGAAGACATGCCGCGACCGTCAAACGACAAGCCGGAGGCGTGAAATAACACCTGATCCTGACAACGAATAAACAACCAACAATCGGCTGCCACCACCAGCCAAGCGAAACCACCAGGAGCACACCACATGACCGCAATACAAATCGGCGCATTGATCGTTCTGATCGTACTTGTCGGACTCACCTATTGGGCAGGCTATCGCGGCGGCCTTATCGATGGACGTATCGAAGGCATTGACGAAGGCAAGGCCATTCAACAGGCAGACAACTCGGAATCGATTCGGGGACTGCAACTTCTTGCTGATCAATGGCACGGCCATTACGAATCAATCTACGCACGCTACACGCGCGCTTTAGACGCTTCCAAGCTGGGAGAGACAGAACGTCAAACCCTGCTGGAAATCGCAGAAAAACTGCGAATCGCTGCCGAGACGTTCAGCGCATTCCGTACAGGCAAGAAACTCGAACGCGACACCCTTGCGCTACGAAATCAAGCGCTTGCCATCGCCGCTCTCCTGGAGCCAGAAGCTCTGGAGAAAGCAGCATGAATAGCCATATCCCAATGTTGCGCCTGACACCCCAGGCAGCCGGCGAGCTGCAGGGGCGATGCACCAAAGCCACCAGCCAGCTGCAGGAGCTGATGCGCTTTCGCAAAGAGTTCGACCGGCAGCTGGCCCTGCTGATCGGCAACGACGCCGTACGCAAATTGAACAAAGACACCAAAAACGCTCTGCTACTTGCGGACCTGGTCAAGGAGGCTGCATGAGCCGAGATTCTCGCCACCATCGCAACACGGCTCACGCGTCACCAGCGCCTAACGGGCCAACTCGCTATAAAACACCGGAGGAAAGCGGCATGACGATGGAACTGCACACCACCCAAGCATCGACCGTTTTGCTCCGCAACGCAAATGGCGTCGACGCACCAGAAACAAACAGTCTCTGCTGCGCAGCAGCAGGCATTATTGCCCCACTCAGTGCCACTGCCGGGGCACTTATACCCCACGAAAAGCTGCGCGAGGCAGCCACACCCTGTGCAACGCTAATCGCTCAGAATCGCCCGCCCGCGCAGCCTGTTGTGGGGTATACGCAGGTACAGGCTGCCACCATCGCTCAGGAGGCAGCATGAACAGAGAGAACTCGTTTCATCTGTCGAGTGAGACGCTTACAGAAGATGAGTTGGCCGCTATCACAGGCTACAAAATTCCGTCCTGCCAACGTCACTGGCTGCAACGCAACGCTTGGGAACACGTGCTCACAGCCGCACAACGCCCCGTTGTAGGCCGCGTGTACGCCCGCCTGAAGCTAGCCGGGGTAAAACCATCAGCAACCAATGCGGTAGCTGAAACCTGGTCCCTTGATCTTTCACGTGTAGGTTAACGATGCGCCAAAAGAAAGCCGCAAATCGGGATCTGCCGCCACGGATGATCCGCCGCAGCCGCAAAAGAAAGAACGGCAGTACCTGGGTGGGCTACTACTACAACGGGCGGGACGCCGAAGGGAACCGAGTCGAAATTCCGCTCGGTGGCGACCTCGATGAAGCCAAAGTCGAATGGGCACGTCTGGATCGCAAAGCCACACCCAAGCCTACTCACCTGATGGGTAGGTTTTTCGACGACTACGAAAGAAAGGTCATCCCTGGGCTGAAGCCCGGTACTCAAAAGGACTACTTGAAAGGCCTCAAACAACTACGCAACGCGTTCGAGTCAGCCCCTGTAGATGCGCTCACCCCGCAAGTGATCGCCCAGTATCGCGACGCCAGAACCGCAAAGGTGCGCGCCAACCGCGAGATCGCCCTCCTCTCGACCATATTCACCTTTGCCCGCGAATGGGGGCTCACTGAAAAGGCAAACCCTTGCACCCGCTTACGCAGGAACAAAGAAACACCCCGCGACTTCTACGCAGGCAAAATCGTTTGGGATGCGGTTTACACAGAGGCACCGCCCGAGCTGAAAGACGCAATGGACCTAGCCTATCTGACCGGCCAGCGCCCCGCCGATGTGCTCAAAGCATCAACTGCCGACTTGAACAACGGGTTCCTGATGGTAGGCCAGGGCAAGACTGAGAAACGCTTGCGCATCCGTCTACACGACGGCGCAGACGCATCAGGGCTCAGCACCTTCCTCGATGCCCTACTCGAGCGCAAAGCCATGGCAGGCATCAGAAGTTCAAGCCTGATCACCAACCAGGCGGGCCTGCGAATGAGTTACGCAATGCTGAGAAATCGTTGGGATGAAGCCCGAGAAAAAGCAGCCGTGAAGGCCGCCGCTGAAGGTGATGCAACGCTTGCCGCCGCGATCCGCCAGTTCCAATTCCGCGACATCCGACCAAAAGCTGCCAGCGAAATTGACGACATTAGTCACGCTAGCCGCCTGCTTGGCCACTCAACGCAGGAGATGACGAAAAAGGTTTATCGCCGTGTTGGTGAAATTGTGCGACCCACAAAATAACTAAGGGGCGCGATGGGTGGCTACCAGTAGGTTATCCATGCGAGGACAAATCGACCCAAACTTGCCGTTGGCCAAAGGCAGAAAACGGCCAGTTCCGGTCGCTCGCCAGTCCCGTCGGGCGGGCATTCGAACGGATGATCTTCTCCGAAACTTGTCCGATAGAGACAATGCAACTTCGCAGACCTTAGCTGGCGCGAAAATGTTCCGGAAGTAATGCGACCACCCTCACTTGCCTATCGCCATTACATCTGTCTTCCGTTGCGCGCAGCGATCGCCACGGTGGTCGGCGAATCAGCAAGTGAAACGAATTGTCGTGTCGCGCCATCAAGCGCATCAATGCAACCCGCCTCAATGTCGTAGACCCAGCCGTGCAGATTCATTCGCCCCTGCTCGAGCGCGAGTGCCACCGATGGGTGGGTACGCAGATTCGCCAGTTGCGCGATCACGTTTTCTCGCACGAGGCCATCGAGCTTCGCGCGAGGCGTGTCGAACTCATGCGCCGCGTTAATCGCTTTCGCGGCGTCCGCGTGACGTAGCCAGTTAGCGACCGCCGGAAGATGGTCCAGACACGTGCACCGTGAAATCGCGCCCATCGCTCCGCAGTCTGAGTGACCGCAAATCACGATGTCCTGTACGCCGAGCACTGCGACCGCATATTCGACGGTGGCCGAGACGCCGCCAGGCTCGGGACCATACGACGGCACAATATTGCCGGCGTTACGAATCACGAACAGTTCGCCCGGTTCGCGCTGTGTAAGGAGTTCGGGCACAACACGACTGTCCGAGCAGGTGACGAATAACGCCTTCGGATTTTGTGTCGTCGCGAGCTGCCTGAAAAGCTCGACGCGTTGCGGGTAGACATCGCGCTGAAAGCGCAGAAAGCCGTCAATAATGTCACGCATGGAGTTCTCCAAACCCGAATGCCGGATGAGGGCACGAGCTCGTGCCGCTGTGGCCGTCATTATTGCAGACCTTGCACGCAATTGGCTGTACTCGTTCAACGGTGGACTCCGAGCCGAGACGCGCGCGGCGGATGTCCGAAGCACCCTGGTAGCCGCCATTTATCTTTCGCTGGCCTTAAGGGAGAGTGAATTGCCCCGCTTTTTATAGACATCCTATGACCGCTTTTGGCCGAAAGGGGTCAGTCGGATGTGCCTACGAAACTAGGGGCGATTCAATGTGTCATTGGAGTTTTTTTATGCTTTCGAGTTGACTATGGACCGCGCTAGGGCATCGCCTACCGCTTTCACTGCGGATTTGAGCTCGCTCGTACTTACGCCGAATTTTTTTGCCCAATAACTAAGCTCGAAGGTGTCTTTAACATTGATTCTGATCTCGTCAGAGCCGTGCGTGAGAGTTCGTTGCTGCATAGATTCGTCCATGATTCGCTGGGTTTGTGGAATAGGATAGCCGAAACGGTGCAGTTTCAATGTTTTTGGGAAGAGTTCGTAAACTCGACTGAAATCTTATGTGGTTTTTTGGATCCGTCGCGTGCACGAGACCTTTCTGATGGACGTTAGTGATAGCAGGTCTAACGGCTGCTATTGGTGGGCATGTTGCAACTGGCCATGAAGCTGTCCCCGGCTACAGCTCCACACTGAATGCCGTGAGGCCCACGCTTTCGGCAAAACGCCCGACGGCGGTCAAGCTCGCCCAGCTGCGCAGGCGCTCACGTCGCGAGCGCACCGGCACCCAGCGCGCACCGCTGCCACCCAGACGGATCGACAGACCCCAGGCGGGGCCACCGTCGATCCTGGCCACCAAGCATTCGCGCACCGCTTGTTGTTCGACCAGGGCGCGCAACACCTCCTCGTGGATGCCGTCACCCATCACTGGGCCTGCTGCAGGCGGCGCGCCGTGGCGGCTTCGGCGAACGCCACGTACAAACCCGTAAGGCTCGCCGGGTTCAGCGCGTTGACCGTCTCCAGCCCCAGCACGAAGCCTTCGGCGCGGTCACTGGCGCGGAACAGTTCGTCCGCGGTGCGCGCCTGGGCCACCTGCGCCAGGAGATTGCGTGTCTGTACCTTCACGGCGGGCGGCAGGTTCAGCGCCGCCAGGGCGTCATCCATGGTTACTCCCATTTCCAGCCATGCAGGGACGCCGGCGGTTCGAGGGGCAGTTCGTCCTGCACGACATCGATCAGCAGCCAGCCGCCGGCCGGCTCGTTGCTGCCGTCGACAATCGGACCTTGCAGCACCAGCCCGTCGGGCAATACCACCTGGACCGCATTGGCCTTCTTGGGACCGTGCAGGTAGTGGTCAAACTCTAAGCGAAAACACTTCGGACCGACGTGGAGCACGCGGACGTTCAATTCCAGCGTCGTCAACTGGTTCGGCGGTTGCCCCTGGTAAAGGGCCAATACGCCGACGCTCGCTAATCCTTCATAGGCGTAAGACATGAGCCACCTTCCTGTTCACGTGGGACGGCCTGGGCGTCAACCAGGCCGTCAGGAAATGGTAGACCAGTCCCCGGCGGCGTGGTTTCCGCAGTGCGAAAAAAAGGCCCCCACGCTGGCGGAAAACGTGGGGGCCTATTGAACATAAACGGCGTTATTCGTAATGGGTCCAGATGACTTTTGAAAGGCAGCTATCGACCCTAAGCTGCCCTTCGCAACATGCAGCAATTGACCCATAGCGGAAATCGACGAAAGGCTATTGTTGGTACCAGTTCTGCCCTGAAGCATGGCCGAAGGCTGGCTAAAATTCATTTACGGTAGATCAATACAATGGAACTGGAGGACATAAGTCATGATCTCGACGCTTGAGCTGCGCCATATCATCGAATGCGGCTTTCTTCCGTTGTCCTGCACTTGCACGGTAAATCCGGATGGATCGTTGATGATCAAAGTGTTCGATCCATCGTCCGGACAGGTTGAATTGTTGGTCACTGCTGTCACAACAGAGAAGCTGACGTCCAGCCGAGCGATAGCGGCGCTGATAGGTGAGTTACGTAGTGAAATGGCAGTCAGACGCACAAGTTTTGCTTAGGAGCCTTTAAGTACAGCTCCCGAGAGTAGAGATGACTATTGAAAAATTCAAAGCAGAATTGGCTCTGGCTCGTACGGAGCTGGATGCTGCGACTGCGGACGTTATGGCTCTCGTTAGAGCCGGGAGGGCCTTCGGGGAGCGGTGGGACGCTGCCATTGAGCGAGAGCGCGAGGCACGCAAGCGAATGCATTGGGCGCTCCATAGCCCATTGGCCTCATCCGTTGGCGAAGGCAGGAAGCATCTTGCCAGTCGCAGCCCAAACCAGCCCAATTAGATCGTTTCAGCGCTGCGGGGAGAGCGGCTGAATGGCTACTTTTGAAAGCAGCCAGTGGAGAACCGGATGTGGGAGCTACCGTCAGTTGCGCAGAAGTGGAAGTTGCTATCTAAGAACGGTAGCGATAGCCGTTTCTAACTCAGCCAATGTATAAGGCTTATGCAGATAAAATGTCGAAGGCGGCATCACTTGCTCATCGATTAGATAACCAGTGAAGATTGAAGGAGTTGATGGCCATTGTTCATTTGCTAGACGGATGAATTCAGACCCTCGGATTCCTTCTGAAAGTTCCTGATCCGCGATGATCAGGGTGCAATCGCCTTTGATACTTATGAGATAGGCCAGGGCCGAGGCAGCATTGTCGAAAGTCGCTGGTGAAAAACCAATATCAGCCAGCGTTTCCTCCAACAACGTCCGTAGCACCGGTTCGTCCTCAATGACGATTACGAGTCCAGTGTTAGGCATTAGCTCAGCCCAATTTATTCTCACGTCGGATTCCAGATTACCCAAGGGATCAAGGTCCAGTGTAAGCGCTTTTTTTAGCAAAGGTATGCCGAAAGGGGAGACCGGGCTGCCCTAAATTCATTTGATCCTCGGCGAAGATACGAATCGCTAGCGACCGGCAGCTTTTGGCCGATTGCTGCCCGCCAGGGGCCAGTCCCTAGGCCTGCCGTAGTCGCATTATTGCGTCGGTAATCGCTTTTGCATTTGTGTCCAGGGTTTCCATGGCCACGACTGCGTTATCTGCAACACTCTCTACGCCATTCTCTGAAAGCCACTTAGTGATCTCTTCTATCGCCGCACCCAAGGCATGTTGGTTGTGCAGAAGTAGTGTCAGAGCATCTGCAGCGGCAATGTTGCAGTCTGAATTATCTAGCATGACAGTCGTCCTTGATGAGTGGTGCGGAAAGCCTAGTTCAGGTGGCCCGGAAGAGCGTCCTGGGGCAAGCGCTGTCGTTTGAGCCCATCGATCTACTCCCCCTACTTTTCGCACCAAAATAGCGCGCCAGTCCCATGTCAGTCCCATATGGCTATTTTCCAGACGCCAAAAACCACAAACCCCCGACTTTCTCTAGGAAAATCAGGGGTTTGCGTTTTCATAATGTGGCGGTGAAGGAGAGATTCGAACTCTCAACCCGCATTGTTTTTCGCAGCCAACGCGCGCTGAACGCTTCATATTGTTAGCTGCCTATTAGAAAGTACGTATTGCCTCAACTACTTCTATCCTGACAGACCAATTCTGGCCGATTGCGACCTGTCATTACTCTTGATCACAGGTACCCCATCGTTCGCAGTTGCGGAACACCGCCCAAAAATTGCGGAACACATCACTTTCTCGAGGGCAATAAAAAACCCCGTAGATCGTTGATCTACGGGGCTATTTATAGTGGAGGCCGAGGTCGGAATCGAACCGGCGTAGGTGGATTTGCAATCCACTGCATAACCATTTTGCTACTCGGCCACTTACATTTGCTGTCATGTTGCTCAACATCAAATGCGTACAAACTTGGAGCGGGAAACGAGACTCGAACTCGCGACCCCGACCTTGGCAAGGTCGTGCTCTACCAACTGAGCTATTCCCGCGTCTTGGTGTGGCGCATTCTATAGAATCCAGAAGCCCCGTCAACCCTTTGATTCAAAAAAGTTTTATTTCTTTTCCACGTCGGTCTTCAGATGTGGCCAGGCCGCCCGCAGGTATTGGACCATGGACCATAAAGTCAGGCCCGCAGACACCAACAGCAAGGCGTAACCGACCAAGACCCAAAAGGAGAAGTCGGATGGATTGGCCAGCAGGATCACCAGCGCAAGCATTTGCGCGGCGGTTTTCCATTTGCCCAGGTTCGACACGGCGACGTGAGCGCGAGCGCCGAGTTCGGCCATCCACTCACGTAGCGCCGAGACGACAATTTCGCGACCGATGATGACGGCGGCTGGCAGCGTAAGCCACAGGTTGCCGTGCTCTTGCACCAGCAACACCAGCGCAACGGCCACCATCAGCTTGTCAGCCACCGGATCAAGGAACGCCCCGAACGGCGTGCTCTGCTCCAGACGCCGCGCCAGATAACCGTCCAGCCAGTCTGTGGCGGCGGCGAATGCGAAGACCGAGGCGGAGGCCAGGTAGCTCCATTGATAAGGCAGGTAGAACAGTAAAATGAAGATCGGGATGAGCAGGACGCGTAGAACGGTAATCAGATTAGGGATATTCATCGGCACAACTGGCTACGAGGTGAGGTGGCATTCTACTCGCTGTGCAGATTTGCATAAATCAACTCTGCGAGCTTTTTACTGATTCCGGGTGCTTTGGCGATCTCTTCGATGCTGGCACGAGACAGCTCCTGCAATCCACCAAAATGTTTCAACAAATCGCGGCGACGCGTCGGTCCGACCCCTGCAACGCCCTCGAGCGTCGACGTACGCCGGGTTTTGCCTCGGCGAGCGCGGTGCCCGGTAATCGCGAAACGGTGAGCTTCGTCGCGTATCTGCTGAATCAAATGCAGCGCGGGGGAATCGCCGCGCAAGGTAAATTCGTGTGCTGCGTCGTTGAGGTACAGGGTTTCGAAACCGGCCTTGCGAGTCGCGCCCTTGGCCACGCCCAACAGAATCAGATCAGGCACCGCCAGCTCATTGAGTACGTCGCGAGCCATGGACAGTTGGCCCTTGCCGCCGTCCACCAACAGAATGTCCGGCAGCTTGCCCTCCCCGTCCTTGAGTTTGCTGAAGCGCCGGGTCAGAGCCTGGTGCATGGCTGCATAGTCATCGCCCGGGGTGACGCCTTCAATGTTGTAACGACGATAGTCGGACTTGATCGGGCCTTCGGGGCCAAACACCACGCAAGACGCCACGGTCGCTTCGCCGCTGGAGTGGCTGATGTCATAGCACTCGAGACGCTGCGGCGGCTCGTCCAGGTTCAACACTTCGGCCAAGGCATCGAAACGCGCGGCGACGTGCTGACGATTGGCCAGACGTGCGCTTAGCGCCTGCTCGGCATTGGTGACGGCCAATTGCTGCCAGCGCGCCCGGGTGCCACGTACTCGATGGCTGATGGTCAGCTCGCGACCGCGCAGCTCTTCGATGGCCGTTATCAGCGTCGGGAAATCTTCGTGGACCACGTTGACGATCAGTTCGCTCGGCAAGTCGCGTTCTGGACTGGTGATGAAGTACTGACCCAGAAACGCGGCCATGACCTCGGAAACGTCCTCGTCGATACCGACCTGCGGGAAAAAGTTTTTGCTACCCAGCACTCGACCACCACGCACGCTGATCAAGTGCACACAGGCACCGCCCGGATTGACGAACGCGGCGATCACATCGATATCGCCTGTGCCGCCCTCCATGCTCTGTTGATCCTGAACCCGGCGCAGCAGGGAGATCTGATCGCGCAGTTCGGCGGCGCGCTCGAATTCGAGATTGATCGCCGCTTCCTCCATGCCTGCGGACAGCTCGTCCGTCAGCGCATTGCTGCGGCCTTCAAGGAACATCACCGAGTGACGAACGTCTTCGGCGTACACCTCTGGCTCAACCAGCCCGACACACGGCGCCTTGCAGCGCTTGATCTGGTATTGCAGACAAGGACGCGTACGGTTCTTGTAATAGCTGTCTTCGCACTGGCGAACGAAAAAAGTCTTTTGCAACAGACTCAGGCTTTCGCGAATCGCACCCGCGCTGGGATAAGGACCGAAATACTTGCCCTTGGCCTTTTTCGCCCCGCGATGGATGCTCAAGCGAGGAAACTGGCCATCCGAAAGAAAAACGTAAGGATACGATTTGTCGTCGCGCAGCAGGATGTTGTACGGCGGACGCCACTCCTTGATCAGCGTCTGCTCAAGCAGCAACGCCTCGGTTTCGTTGGCCGTAATGGTCGTTTCGACCTGAGCGATACGGGCGACCAGCGCCGCCGTCTTGGGCGCAAGACCGGACTTTCGAAAGTAGCTCGACAGGCGATTCTTAAGGTTCTTGGCCTTGCCGACATACAGCAGGCGCGCATCGCTGTCGAACATGCGATAGACGCCGGGACGCCCACTGACCGTCGACAGAAAGGCGCTGGGATCGAAGACTTCAGTCATTTTCAGAGGCTGGCATCGACCATTCCGTGACGAACCGCCAACAGCGTCAGCTCGACATCACTGCTGATCGAAAGCTTTTCAAAGATGCGGTAACGATAAGTATTGACCGTTTTTGGCGACAGGCAGAGCTTGTCGGAAATGATCTGTACTTTCTGGCAGCCGACAATCATCAATGCGATCTGGATTTCGCGCTCCGACAATGCATCGAATGGCGAATCGTTAGTCGGCTGAAAGGATTTGATCGCCAATTGCTGGGCAATCTGCGGGCTGATATAGCGTTGGCCGGCGAACACCAGGCGGATCGCCTGGACCATTTCCGGCAAACCTGCGCCTTTGGTCAGGTAACCGGCGGCACCCGCCTGCAACAGGCGCGTAGGAAACGGATCTTCCTCGCACACGGTGACTGCTACGACTTTGATGTCCGGGTGGCTGCGCAATAATTTGCGCGTGGCTTCAAGACCGCCGATCCCGGGCATCTTGACGTCCATCAGCACCACATCGGGTTTCAACTCACGCGCCTTGAGCAGGGATTCTTCCCCGGACTCAGCCTGGCCGACTACTTGCAGGCCATCGATGTCAGCCAGCATTCGTGTAATGCCTGTACGAACGAGATCATGGTCATCGACTACTAGCACCCTAATCAAGCAGACACCTCGCGATATGGTCTTATTGGGTTGCCGGACACCTTAGCAAAAAGCAACTGGCAGACCTAGCGGCAAGCGTCATATAAAAAGTTTCAATACATCTTGAAAGGCTTGTCACAAGTGCGTTTCAGCGATGAAGGTCATCGACATCGCGCTGCATTCTCAGGAAACACTCGTCCTGACCGACCACCCTCAGCCCTTTTCGTTCGTAAAGCGCTTTGGCCGGATTCGTTTCAAAAACTGTCAGACGTAATGCAGGACGCCGTTCCTTGCTTGCCATGGCGAATACCTGATCGATCGCCCAGGAACCGCCTCCCTGCCCCTGAAACGCTTCGAGCACGTGCAATTCGCGGATATACAGGGCTTTGGCATCACGACTCAGGCTCACATAGCCCAGCAGGACATCGTCACGGACGATCAACCAGTTCTCGCGCCCGGCCCAAGCCACATCGAACGCCTCGTCCAGCCAGAGCAAATCATTCTGAATGTAATAACGCAGCATGTTGCGACAGGTCAGGCCACGCGCGAATGCCAGATCCCCGGAGGTTGCCGGACGCAACTGGAACCCCGTCACGCTTGCGCAACCGGGACGATATGCCCTTCCCAGCCCGCAGCGTCGCGTCGGGCGACCACCAGCAGGTTCCCGGTGCCTGGCGCCGCTGCAATCAGCGAACCGTCCTGCGCCCAGATGGCACTGCGCCCTGCCGAGTCCCATCCACCGGTCGCACCAGCGTGGTTTGCCATGAGCACGGCCATCGAATGGGCGCTCGCATAACCTTGCAGCATGGCGCTGTCCGGCGCGTAGCCATTTTCGGTGATCAGTACGCCTGCGGCATATAAGTTGGCGCCTTGTTCCGCCGCTGCCGCGGCATGGCTGGCGTGAGAAAAATCGGCGCATACCGCCAGCGCGACCGTGTCAGCACCGATCGTCAACGTCGAACCGCCCGTTCCCGGCGCAAACGCCACCTCTTCGCCCGGATGCAGATGCTGCTTGCTGTAGACCCCGAGCGAACCATCGGCGCCGAGGACCAACGCACCGATCAATACCGGTGAATCGTCCGACAGGCGAATCGGCATTCCGACCACACTCGTCACACCGACTTCCCTCGCGAAATCGCGCAGCGGTTGCAGCACCTCGGCATCGGGTGCAATCGCCAATTGCGCTGCCAGTCCACGCTCGTATCCGGTCAGCGACAATTCAGGAAAGACCAGCAACTGGATGCCCTGCTCCGCCGCCACCTGCATGAAGCGTTGATGCCAGGCAATATTGGCGGCGAGGTCGCCGGCAATGGAGATGGACTGGGCGGCGGCAATGGTCAGTGTCGTCATGGTTCGTCCTGGAAACGCTGCAAGTTGGGCTGAAGGCAAAGTGTGTCATAAACCCTGACGCACTCAAGCGATAGAAAATGCCGTCAGCAATCGATAGCATTTTCTGATTGAAACCGCGCACCGGCCTCTAGTAAGCTCGGCGCATCCATCGGAGACAGACCATGTTCAACGCCCTCTCACCGCTTCGTACCGCCAGCGCCCCGCGCTCGGCTGCGGCTGCGGCTGCCCGGGTGAACGACGTTTGTGCTCCGGTCAGCTTTTATTTTGGGTATTGGTTTAGCCACTGGCGCGCCTGATACCCACACGGCGCCCACTTTAAACGGGTCGCCACCAGAGAATTCTCAACCCCCGGTCGGCCTCCCGACCGGGGGTTTTGTTTTTTCAGCCCCATTACTTTCAGCAACACACCAGACACCTTGAGGATTCAGAAAATGAACTACGCCACTTATTACCGTCACGACAGTTTTACCGCCTGGCGATTTACCAGCCTCCGCTCGGGACAGCCTGCCGCCTCCGATCGGTCACCCACAGGTGGCAAGCACACACACGCAGCCAATCCGGCTAATTGTCGAACACCCCAGTAGGGCCGAGCGCGCGGGAACGAACCCGCCGCCCGTCCAGGAAGCCTGAATATGAACTCGTCCGTCTCTGCTCTGCCGCTGTCCACCTTGAGCCCTGCCAATGAAGCGCTGACCCTGCGCCTGCCCAGCTCATTGCAACTCAAACAGCAACTGCCCCTTACCCACGCATTGACCCAGCAAGTCGCCGCGCACCGCCAGGCTGTTCGCGCGATTCTCAACGGTGAAGACTCCCGTTTGCTGATCATCGTCGGTCCCTGCTCGATTCACGATCCGCACTCTGCGCTCGAATACGCGGCCAATCTTGCCCGTCTCGCCGCCGACGTCAGCGATCAAATGCTGCTGGTGATGCGCGCCTATGTCGAAAAGCCCCGCACCACGGTCGGCTGGAAAGGCCTGGCCTACGACCCGCATCTGGATGGCAGTGACGACATGGCCGGTGGCCTGACCTTGTCCCGCGAACTGATGCGCGAAATGCTTCAACTCGGCTTGCCGGTTGCTACCGAGTTGCTGCAACCGATGGCGGCTGGCTACTTCGACGACCTGCTGAGCTGGGTCGCTATCGGCGCCCGCACGACCGAATCGCAGATCCACCGGGAAATGGCCAGCGGCCTCGGCATGCCGGTCGGCTTCAAGAACGGCACCGATGGCGGCGTCACGGTTGCCAGCGACGCCATGCGTTCGGCCGCCCACCCGCATCGTCATTTCGGTGTCGACAGCCAGGGGCACCCTGCGATTGTTCAAACCCCAGGCAATCCCGACACCCACCTGGTGTTGCGCGGTGGTCATCGCGGGCCGAACTACGATCGCGACAACGTTGCGCAGATACGCAGTGACTTGACCCGACTCAAGATCCCGGCGCGGATCATGGTCGACTGCAGCCATGCCAACAGCGGCAAAGACCCGGCTCGTCAGCCTGCCGTGTTCAACGACGTGCTGGAGCAACGCCTGCAAGGCGACCAGTCGCTGATAGGCATGATGATCGAGAGTCATCTGTTCGAAGGCTGCCAGCCCTTGAGCCCGACGCTGCGTTACGGGGTTTCGGTCACCGATGGCTGCCTCGGCTGGGACACGACTGAACAATTACTGCGCCAAGCCGCCGACCGGCTCCGGGCTGGGGACAGCGTCCAACTCCCGGCATAGCCCTTCCCATGCAACCAGCCCTCGACAGAGGGCTGGCATCTGAAAAGCGAATCCTCTGACCGGCAAATGACCTACGGGAAGTAGGCCGTTGCTGCGATGTGCCTCGCCTGGTGCATAAAGATGTCCAGATATTCCGAACAGGACCTCAGGGTATTTCGAGTTTTCCTACACTTTCTATAACTTTTTCATCAGGTTACAGCGGACTCTTCATACATCGCAGAGCTGCCAGTGTGCTTTAGAGTGAGCCCATATCCACCCGCCTGAGCCACCCCTCTAAGCCACCCTTCTGAACACCGAGAAAAAGGAATGAACATGCTACGGAATGCAACCACTCAGTACCCGATCCTGCTGATCCACGGACTCTTCGGCTTCGATCGCATCGGCAATGTCGAACTCTTTCACGGCGTCAAGCAGGCCCTTAGAAGTGCCGGTGCAAGAGTCTTTATCCCTCACCTCTCGGCTACCCATAGCAATGAGGCCCGTGGTGACCAACTGTTGGCACAGATCGAACGGGTGCTGGAAGGCACCGGTGCCAGCCAGGTCAACCTTATCGGCCACAGCCAGGGCGCACTCGCTGCCCGTTACGCGGCAGCAGTCGCACCCGAGGTTATCGCTTCGGTAACCTCCGTCAGCGGGCCGAACCACGGCTCGGAACTGGCCGACTTCCTGCGCAAGGCGCTAACGCCCGGCCGCCTGCCGGAGCATGTCGCGGCCACGGTTGCCACGTTGTTCGCAGATTTTCTCTCGTTGCTCAGCGGCAATCATCTAATGCCGCAAAACGCCATCGCTGCACTCAACTCACTGACCACCGAGGGCGTGGGGGTTTTCAACGACAAATACCCGCAAGGGCTTCCAAAGACGTGGGGCGGCAAGGGCCGCGACCAGGTTAATGGGGTTCGCTACTACTCCTGGAGCGGCACGCTGCAGGGCACCATTCTCGACGAAGGACTTAACGCACTCGATCCGCTGCACGGGTTTCTGCGCGCCTTTTCCGGTTATTTCACCACTGAAGCCGAGCAGAATGACGGCATGGTCGGTCGCTACAGCTCCCACCTGGGGAAAGTGATCCGCTCCGATTACCCGATGGATCATCTGGACAGCCTTAACCAGACGGCCGGACTGGTCCGCAAAGGCATTGATCCTGCGGCCCTGTATGTTCAGCACGCCGAACGCTTGAGAAATGCCGGTCTGTAACCGGGCGCCGGACGGCCGAGCGGAACTTTGGGGGAGAATTAGCCCACTGAATCCGGTAGGCTCAACACTTTACTGAATATTGAAAGGAGTATTTTCCCATGGCCAAAGCCACTGCCCGTCACATCCTGGTTGCCTCCGAAGCCAAGTGCAACGAACTCAAAGCCCAGATCGAGGGCGGCGCTGATTTCGCCGAAGTTGCCAAAGCCAACTCCACGTGCCCGTCCAGCCGTCAAGGCGGTGACCTGGGTTCGTTCGGTCCAGGCCAGATGGTCAAGGAATTCGACACCGTGGTTTTCAGCGCCCCGATCAACGTGGTGCAAGGCCCGGTCAAAACCCAGTTCGGTTATCACCTGCTGGAAGTGACCAGCCGTCAGGACTGACGCCTGCGAAGTTTTGCGCACAACGGCCCGCCTTTTGGTGGGCCGTTGTGTTTGTGTGACGCGATACGGCTGGCGAGGCACGCGCCGGTAGCGTACAAATTGTGGTTATCGACCACCCGGCTCTAAGGCTGACAATGCGACTGGCATTCCCCACATTATTGTTCACTGCCGTGGCCCTGTTATTGGCTGCCACCGGTGTGAATGCCGCACCGCAACATGCGTTGACCGTGTACGGCGAACCGGCGAAGTATCCCGCCGACTTCAGTCATTTTGCCTACACCAATCCGCAAGCCCCCAAAGGCGGCACGATGCGTCGTTCCGCCATCGAAATCGGCCATTTCGACCATATCCTGCCGTACATCGACAAGGGCATTGGTGTCACGCAAATCGATGGCTTGATCTACTCACCGCTGGCCCAGCGTTCGCTGGACGAGCCCTACACCGTGTACGGTCTGGTGGCGCAAAAGATGGAACGCCCGGACGACGGCTCGTACCTGCGCTTCTACCTGAATCCGAAAGCGCGTTTCGCCGACGGCACGCCGATCACCGCCGAAGACGTGCGCTATACCTTCGACCTGCTGATGACCCAGGGCAGCCTGCGCTATCGCACGCAATTCGCCGACGTCAAAGGCGTCGAAGTGGAATCGCCCCTGACGGTTCGGTTCGACTTCAAAAGTAACGAAAACCGCACCCTGCCCCTCGACATCGCGACCTTGCCGGTGTTTCCCGAACACTGGTGGAAGACCCGCGACTTCGCCAATGGCGGCGGGTACGAAGCCCCGCTGGGCAGTGGCCCTTATAAGGTGAGCAAGGTCGACTCCGGTCGCAGCATCACCTTCGAACGCAACGCCGACTGGTGGGGCAAGGACTTGCCGGTCAGCCGCGGCCTCTACAACTTCGATCGTTTCAGCATCGAGTACTTCGGCGATACCGACGTTGCGCGCCAGGTGCTGCGTGGCGGCGCCTATGATTACAACCGCGAGTTCTCCGCCACCGGTTATTCCATCGGCTACGACAGCCCGGCCCTGAGCGACGGTCGCCTGCAGAAGGCACATCTGGCCACGCAAGCGCCGCAACCGGCCCAAGGCTTTGTGTTCAACCTGCAAAACCCGATATTCCAGGACCGCCGCGTCCGCCAGGCCCTGGCCATGCTGTGGGATTTCGAGTGGAGCAATCGGCAGATGATGCGCGACATGTACATCCGCCAGCAGAGCTTCTTTTCCAACACCGACCTCGCCGCCCGCAAGCTGCCGGATGCCGGCGAGCTGGCGATTCTCGAACCGTTGCGTGGGCAAATCCCCGACGAGGTTTTCACCCAGGTCTTCGAAGCACCGAAAACCGATGGCAGCGGCTTGATTCGCGACAAACAACTGCAAGCCCTGGACCTGCTGGAACAGGCCGGCTGGAAACCCGATGGCGATCAGTTGGTCAATGCCGACGGCACGCCGTTGAGCTTTACCTTCCTGGTCAGCCAGAACGGCATGGACCGACTCCTGCTGCCTTACAAACGCACGTTGAAGCAGATCGGCATCGACATGAACATCCGCCGCATCGACTCCTCGCAGTACGTGAACCGGCTGATGAGCCGCGACTACGACATGATCGTCACCGGGTACCCGGTCACCACTTCACCCGGGAGCGAACTGTTCAACTACTTCGGATCGATTTCGGCCAACGACCCCGGCGCCAATAACTACATGGTGCTGAAGAACCCGGCGGTGGATACGCTGATCACCGGGCTGGTCCGCGCCACCACCCAACCCGAGATGCTGCGTTACGCCCACGCCCTGGACCGGGTGCTGCAATGGAACTACTACTGGATTCCCAACTATTACCCGCCAGGCACCTCCACCGTGTGGTGGAACCGTTTCGGCATGCCCGACGAGCAAGCCAGCAATGACGAGGCCATCGAGACCTGGTGGGAAACCAGCACCACGCCGCTGACCAACCAGCAGATGACCGCCGAGAAAATCAGCCGTGGCAAACCCGGAGGGCCGCATTGATGTGGGCTTATATACTGCGGCGCCTGCTGCTGATCATTCCGACCTTGGTGATCATTCTTCTGGTCAACTTCATCATCGTCCAGGCGGCGCCGGGCGGTCCGGTGGAACAGGCTATCGCACACCTGCAAGGCATCGGTGGCGCGACGGTCGGCGGCGGTTCCGGCGAGACCATGTCCGGCACCTCCCGCGCCAGTCGCGGCCTCGATCCGCAACTGATCAAGGACATCGAAAAACAATACGGCTTTGACAAACCGGCCCCGCAACGCCTGTGGCTGATGCTCACCAGCTACGCGCGCCTGGACTTCGGCAAAAGCTTCTTCCGTGGCGCGACCGTTACCGACCTGATCCTTGAAAAGATGCCCGTGACCATTTCCCTCGGGCTCTGGGCCACGCTGATCACCTATCTGGTGTCGATTCCTTTGGGCATCCGCAAGGCTGTGCACCACGGCAGTCATTTCGACATCTGGAGCAGCACCGCGATCATCATCGGTTACGCGATGCCGGCGTTCCTGTTCGCGATGTTCCTGATCGTGGTCTTTGCCGGTGGCACTTCGCTGAACTGGTTCCCGGTGCGCGGGCTGGTGTCGGACAACTTCGATTCGCTGTCGACCGTGGGCAAGATCGCCGACTACTTCTGGCACCTGGTATTGCCCGTGACGTCGCTGGTGATCGGCGGTTTCGCGACACTGACGATCCTCACGAAGAACTCGTTCCTCAATGAAATCACACGGCAATACGTCATCACTGCCCGCGCCAAAGGCATGAGCGAACGACGTGTGCTTTACGGCCATGTGTTCCGCAATGCGATGTTGCTGGTGGTGTCGGGGATTCCCCAGGCTTTCATCAGCGTGTTCTTTGCCGGCTCACTGCTGATCGAGGTGATTTTCTCCCTCGACGGCCTCGGACGCATGAGTTACGAAGCCGCCGTGTCGCGGGATTATCCGGTGGTGTTCGGCTCGCTATTCATCTTCACGCTGTTCGGTCTTTTGATAAAACTCATCGGCGATCTTTGCTACACCCTGGTCGACCCGCGTATCGACTTCGCCGCGAGGAATGCCTGATGTTCAAGCTCTCGCCGTTAGGCCGTCGTCGCTTTGAACGCTTCAAGAAGAACCGCCGGGGCTGGTGGTCGCTGTGGTTGTTTGTCGGCTTGTTCCTGTTGACCCTGGGCGGCGAACTGATCGCCAACGACAAACCGCTGGTGGTCAGTTACCAGGGTCAATGGTATTTCCCGGTGTTCAAGCGTCACACCGAGCAGGAGTTCGGCGGGCAATTGCCGTTCCAGGCTGACTATCGCAGTGACTACGTGCAGAAGCTGATTAAAAAGGATGGCGGCTGGATGCTGTTTCCACCGATTCCGTTCAGTGACGACACGCCGAACTACGACCTCGACAAACCTGCGCCGAGCCCGCCTTCCAGCGTCAACTGGCTGGGCACCGACGACCAGGCCCGGGACGTCATGGCCCGGGTGATTTTCGGCGCGCGGGTCTCGATCCTGTTTGCGCTGATGCTGACCTTTGTCAGCGCACTGATCGGCATCGCCGCCGGTGCGTTGCAGGGCTACTACGGCGGCTGGGTCGATTTGATCGGTCAGCGTTTGCTGGAGGTCTGGTCCGGGTTGCCGGTGCTGTACTTGCTGATCATCTTGTCGGGGTTCGTCGAGCCTAATTTCTGGTGGCTGCTGGGAATCATGGCGCTGTTCTCCTGGCTCGCGCTGGTCGATGTAGTGCGCGCCGAGTTCCTGCGCGGGCGCAACCTGGAATACGTCAAGGCCGCCCGTGCGCTGGGCCTCACCGACCGCAAAGTCATCGTGCGGCACATTTTGCCCAATGCGATGAACGCGACGTTGAGCTACCTGCCGTTCATTCTCACCGGCGCGATTTCCACCCTCACGGCCCTGGATTTCCTCGGTTTCGGCATGCCCGCCGGCAGCGCGTCGCTGGGCGAGTTGATTGGCCAGGGCAAGCAGAACCTGCAGGCGCCGTGGCTGGGATTGACGGCGTTTTTTACCTTGGCGCTGATTCTTTCCTTGCTGGTGTTCATTGGCGAAGCGCTGCGTGATGCGTTTGATCCACGATCTTGAGACGGACCATTTATGAGTATCAACCTGATCGAAATCCGTGACCTCAGCGTGGCCTTCAGCGGCCAGACGGTGGTGCGCAACCTGAGCCTGGACATTCGCCCCGGTGAGTGCCTGGCGCTGGTGGGCGAGTCGGGCTCCGGCAAGTCGGTGACGGCGCATTCGATTCTGCAATTGCTGCCCGAGACCGGTACCGAAACCACCGGCAGCATCCGCTATCGCGGCAGGGAACTGCTCGGAGCGCCGGCCAAGGTGTTGCGTGAGTTACGCGGCAACCGCATCGCGATGATCTTTCAAGAGCCGATGACCTCGCTCAATCCGTTGCACAGCATCGAGAAGCAGATCGGCGAAACCCTGCTGTTGCACAAGGGCCTGGTCGGCAAACCTGCCCAGGCACGAATTCTCGAGCTGCTGCACCTGGTAGGCATCCAGAATCCCAAAGAGCGGCTCAAGGCCTACCCTCATCAACTGTCCGGCGGTCAGCGTCAACGCGTGATGATCGCCATGGCGCTGGCCTGCGAGCCGGAACTGCTGATCGCCGACGAACCCACCACCGCGCTCGACGTGACGGTACAGCGCAAGATCCTGATCCTGCTCAAGTCCCTGCAGCAGCGGCTAGGCATGTCGTTGTTGCTGATCAGCCACGACCTCAATCTGGTGCGCAGCATCGCCCAGCGGGTGTGCGTGATGAAGGCCGGCGAGATCGTCGAGCAGGCCCCCTGCGAGACTCTGTTTACCGAACCCAAACATCCTTATAGCTGCGTGCTGCTCAACGCCGAGCCGGAAGGCGAAGCCCTGCCCCGTGACGAGCGCGAAAACGTGCTGGAAGTGGACGATCTACGCGTGCAGTTCGCCCTCGGCGGCGGGCTGTTCCAGCGCAAGACGTACCTCAAGGCAGTGGACGGCATCAGCCTCAATATTCAGCGCGGTAAAACCCTGGGCATCGTCGGCGAGTCCGGCTCGGGCAAGTCGACGCTGGGCCAGGCGATCCTGCGCTTGCTCGACTCCGAAGGCAGCATTCGCTTTCAAGGCGAAGCGCTGGACGGCCTGACGCAAAAGCAGCTGCGGCCTTGGCGCAAGAAGATGCAGGTGGTGTTCCAGGATCCGTATGGCAGCCTTAGCCCGCGAATGTCGGTGGCGCAGATCATCAGCGAAGGGCTGGAAGTCCACAGTCAGTTGACGCCTGGCGAGTGCAAGGCCGAGGTGATTCGTGCACTGGAGGAAGTGGGCCTGGACCCGCAAAGCCGCCATCGTTACCCGCACGAATTTTCCGGCGGCCAACGCCAACGTATCGCCATCGCCCGGGCCCTGGTGCTGAAACCGGCGCTGATATTGCTCGACGAGCCGACTTCTGCGCTGGATCGCACGGTACAAAAACAAGTGGTCGCCCTGCTCCGCCAGCTTCAGGAACGCCACGGCCTGACCTACCTGTTCATCAGTCATGACCTGGCGGTGGTACGCGCCCTGGCCCACGACATGATCGTGATCAAGGACGGCAAAGTGGTGGAAAGCGGTGCCAGCCATGACGTATTCGATTCGCCGCAGCACCCGTACACCAAAGAGCTGTTGGCGGCGGCGCATCAGCGCTAAACCACAGGACCGCGTCGCGCCGATCGCGAGCAGGCTCGCTCCCACAGTTGACCGCAATCCAATGTGGGAGCGGGCTTGCCCGCGAAGAGCCCCGTACAAGCAACACACAATCAGGATCTGCGCCATGAACACCACCGAAAGCCTCAAGGATTATCAACGCGTTCGCTTGCTGGCGATCCGTTCGTTGTTCGAGATCATCGAGCAGTCCAGCGAAGGCACGGTGATTGTCGATCGTGACGCCAACATCGTCTGGATGAACGAGCGTTACGCCCGGCGTTTTGGCCTGGAGTCGGCCGAGGTAGCGATTGGCAAGGCCTGCGAAAGCGTGATCCCCGGCAGTTTGCTGCGCAAGGTGGTGAGCACCGGGCAACCGATCTTGCTGGACATGCAGGACACCCCCAAGGAACCGCTGGTGGTGATGCGCCTGCCGATCCATGACGATGCCGGCGCGGTGATCGGCGCGATTGGTTTTGCCCTGTTCGACGAACTGCACAGCCTCTCGCCCATGCTCAAGCGCTACCTGAGCATGCAGGAAGAACTGGCCTCGACCCGCTCGCTGCTGCGCGCGCGGCAGACCAAATACAACTTCGCCCATTTCATCGGCACCAGCGCCGCCAGCCTGGAAGTCAAACGCCGCGCCCGCCGCAGTGCCAGCGCCGAGTCACCGGTGTTGTTGCTCGGCGAAACCGGCACCGGCAAGGAGCTGCTGGCCCAGGCGATCCACGGTGCGTCACCCCGGGCGCACAAAGCGTTTGTCAGCATCAACAGCGCGGCGATTCCCGAGTCGTTGCTGGAAGCCGAGTTTTTCGGCACCGCGCCGGGCGCATTTACCGGCGCGGATCGCAAGGGCCGGGCCGGCAAGTTGCAGATCGCTCAGGGCGGCACGCTGTTCCTCGATGAAATCGGTGACATGCCACTGCCGCTGCAAAGCAAGCTGCTGCGCGTGCTGCAGGAAAAAGAGTTCGAGCCGGTTGGCTCCAATGAAGTGATCCAGAGCGATGTGCGCGTCATCGCCGCCACCTCTACGGATCTGGAAGCGGCCATCAAGCGCGGCGAGTTCCGTGCCGACCTGTATTACCGACTCAACGTGCTGCCCATCAACGTACCGCCGCTGCGAGATCGTCTCGACGATTTGCCCGCACTCAGCGAAGCGATTCTTGAGGAGTTGCGCAGCCAGCATGAGTTGAACCCCGAGGCGCTGGAACTGCTGGGGCAACACGCCTGGCCGGGGAACATTCGCGAACTGCGTAATGTGCTGGAACGCGCGGCATTGCTCAGCGATGACCTGGTGTTGAACGCCGGAGACATCCGTGCGGCGATTGGCACGTTTACGCCGGTGACGCGTGCGACGCCGTTGACGATGGAGCCGGTGGCGCACGAGACCTTCAGTGAAGCCCGGGAGCGGTTTGACCGGCAGCTGATTGAAGCCACCCTCGCGCAATGCGGGGGGAAGGTGATTGAAGCGGCGGCGCGGCTGGGGCTGGGACGGTCTACTTTGTATAAGAAGATGGTGGCATTGGGGATTGCCGAGTCTCTATAACAAGACATAAATCTCCATTTGTAGACAGAGCATCGCGAGCAAGCTCGCTCCCACATTCGACCGCATTCTTCCGAACGGCGCGGTCAACCTGTGGGAGCGAGCTTGCTCGCGATGAGGACGACATGACCCACAGAAGTCTCAAACTAGAGACACACAACTAAAATCCAACTCAAACAATCCATGTATATCCTTATATTTCAACAGCTTGCGTGTCTGGCACGAATCTCGCTAAAGCCCTCTCCCACAAAAGATCCACCCTACAAAAATAACAATCCAGGAGACACACCATGAGTGTGATCATTGCCTTGGCAGCCCTAGCGCTGTTGATGCTCGCTGCTTACCGTGGCTACAGCGTTATCCTCTTCGCCCCAATCGCCGCCCTCGGCGCCGTTCTGCTAACCGACCCTTCCGCCGTCGCTCCCGCCTTCACTGGGGTGTTCATGGAAAAAATGGTCGGCTTCATCAAATTGTATTTCCCGGTGTTCCTGCTCGGTGCCGTGTTCGGCAAGCTGATCGAGTTGTCGGGCTTCTCGCGCTCCATCGTCGCGGCCGCCATTCGCTTGCTCGGCACTCGCCAGGCGATGTTGGTGATCGTGCTGGTCTGCGCCCTGCTCACTTACGGCGGCGTGTCGTTGTTCGTCGTGGTGTTTGCGGTCTACCCGTTTGCCGCTGAAATGTTTCGCCAGAGCAATATTCCCAAGCGCCTGATCCCGGCGACCATCGCCTTGGGCGCATTCTCGTTCACCATGGACGCCCTGCCCGGCACCCCGCAGATCCAGAACATCATCCCCAGCACCTTCTTCAACACCACCGCCTGGGCGGCGCCATGGCTGGGGGTGATCGGGGCGATTTTCGTGTTCTGCGCCGGCATGCTGTTTCTTCAGCGCCAACGCAACAAGGCTCAAGCTGCCGGCGAAGGCTATGGCACCGAGCTGCGCAACGAGCCGGAAACCGCGGCCGACATCAAGTTGCCAAATCCGTGGATCGCGCTGTCGCCGCTGCTGGCCGTGGGCATCATGAACCTGCTGTTCACCCAGTGGATTCCGCAGTGGTACGGCAAGACCCACAGCCTCGCGCTGCCGGGCATGGCCACGCCGGTGACCACCGACATCGCCAAACTGACCGCAATCTGGGCAGTTCAAGCGGCGTTACTGGTCGGCATCATCATGGTGCTGGTGTTCGGCTTCCAGGCGATTCGCGGCAAATTGGCCGAGGGCAGTCGCAGCGCGGTCAGCGGGTCGTTGCTGGCAGCGATGAACACCGCGTCGGAATACGGTTTCGGCGCGGTCATCGCTTCATTGCCAGGTTTCCTGGTGCTGGCTGACTGGCTCAAAAGCATCCCTAATCCGCTGGTCAACGAAGCCGTGACCGTGACCTTGCTGGCCGGCATCACCGGTTCCGCATCGGGCGGCATGAGCATCGCGCTGGCGGCCATGGCCAATGACTTCATCGCTGCGGCCCACGCCGCCAACATCCCGCTGGAGGTATTGCACCGGGTGGCCGCGATGGCCAGCGGCGGCATGGACACCTTGCCGCACAATGGCGCGGTGATCACCTTGCTGGCGGTCACCGGCCTGACCCACCGCGAGGCCTACAAAGACATTTTCTGTATTACGCTGATCAAGACCCTGGCGGTTTTTGTGGTGATCGGCACTTTCTACGCCACTGGCATTGTGTGAGGTATTCATGACGACTCTTTCGGGCAAAACCGCACTGGTTACCGGTTCCACCAGCGGCATCGGCTTGGGGATCGCCCTCAGCCTTGCCAAGGCTGGCGCCAACGTGGTCCTCAACGGTTTCGGTGATGCCTCTGCGGTCATCGCCGAAGTCCAGCAATACGGCGGCAAGGTCGGGCATCACCCGGCCGATGTCAGCGACCCCGAGCAGATTGCCAATATGGTCAGCTACGCCGAACGCGAGTTCGGCGGCATCGACATTCTGGTCAACAATGCCGGTATCCAGCACGTGGCCTCGGTAGAAGAATTTCCCGTGGAGCGCTGGGATTCGATCATTGCGATCAACCTGTCCTCGGTGTTTCACAGCACCCGCCTGTGCCTGCCGCGCATGCGGGCCAAGAACTGGGGCCGGATCATCAACATCGCCTCGGTGCATGGCCAGGTCGGCTCGGTCGGCAAGGCGGCGTACGTGGCCGCCAAGCATGGCGTGATCGGTTTGACCAAGGTGGTTGGGCTGGAAACGGCCACCACCCACGTCACCTGCAATGCCATTTGCCCTGGCTGGGTGTTGACGCCATTGGTGCAGAAGCAGATTGATGATCGGATCGCCACGGGGATCGATCCGCAACAGGCGCAGCATGATTTGCTGGCCGAGAAACAGCCGTCGCTGGAATTCGTCACCCCGTCGCAACTGGGTGAACTGGTGCTGTTCCTGTGCAGCGAAGCGGGAAGCCAGGTGCGGGGCGCGGCTTGGAATATTGATGGTGGGTGGTTGGCGCAGTAATTACCCTCGATGATCGTCCCCGCGTCGAACCGTCTGATCGTTCCCACGCTCTGCGTGGGAATGCAGCCCGGGACGCTCTGCGTCCCAAGAGCCGAACGCGGAGCGTCCGTTGAGGCATTCCCACGCAGACGGTTCGACGCCTCGACGTGGGAACGATCTGAATGGATCTAAAGTTATAAGAAGAGGCAAACCATGTCCGACATCCTCTGGCAACCCAGCGCACAGCGCATCAGCAAGACCCGCATGGAAGCCTTTCGGCGCTTCGTCATCGCGCGCCACCACATCCACCTCGACGATTACGCCGCCCTGCACCAATGGTCCATCGACCAGCGCGAAGCGTTCTGGCAGGCGATCGTCGACTTTTTCGACATCCGCTTCCACGATCAGCCCGACGCAGTGCTGGTCGAGGGCGCGCAGATGCCCAGCGCCCAGTGGTTCCCCGGTGCGACCCTGAACTTCGCCGAGCACTTGCTGCGCCGTCGCGACGATGCCGTGGCGGTGATTGCCATTGGTGAGAACGGCCAGCGTGAACACCTGACCTGGGCCGAACTGGCCGAGCATGTCGCCGGTTTTCAACACAGCTTGATCGCCGCCGGCGTCGGCCTCGGCGACCGTGTCGCCGCGTGCATGCCCAATACCTGGCAAACCCTGGTGGCGATGCTTGCCACCACCAGCCTGGGGGCGATCTGGTCCTGCTCGTCACCAGACTTCGGCACTCAGGGCGTGATCGACCGATTCGGCCAGATCGAGCCAAAGGTGCTGATCACCTGCGCCGGTTATCGCTACGCCGGAAAAGAGATCGACCAGCGTGCCAAGGTTAATGAAATCCTCGAACGCCTGCCATCCTTGCAGCAGTTGATCGTGGTGCCTTACGCCCTCCCGCAAGCACGCATCGAACACTTCCACACCCGGGCGAATGTGACGTTGTGGGACGACTTCTACGATGTCGGCGGCGAGCCGGATTTCGTGCCCGTGCCCTTCGCGCACCCGCTGTACATCCTCTATTCCAGCGGCACCACCGGCGTGCCGAAATGCATCATCCACAGCACCGGCGGCGTGTTGCTGCAGCACGTCAAGGAGCATGGCCTGCATTGCGACCTCGGCCCCGGCGACCGCTTGTTCTACTACACCACCTGCGGCTGGATGATGTGGAACTGGCTGGTCTCGGCCCTGGCCGTGGGCAGTGCCGTGGTGCTGTACGACGGGTCGCCGTTTCATCCGAACCCGGAGCGCTTGATCGACCTCATCGACGATGAACGCATCAGCGTTTTCGGCACCAGCCCGAAATACCTGGCGACCCTGGAAAGCAACGGCGTCAAGCCGCGCGAAAGCCATGACCTGAGCAGCCTGAAAACCCTGCTCTGCACCGGCTCCGCGCTGTCACCGCAGAGCTACGATTACGTCTACCGCGATTTCAAGTCCGACCTGTGCCTGGCGTCGATGTCCGGCGGCACCGATATCGTTTCGTGTTTTGTGAACAGCAACCCGTTCGAGCCTGTGCGTCGCGGCGAAATTCAGGGCAAGAGCCTGGGCATGGCAGTCGAAGTCTGGAACGACGACAGCCGCCCGGTCATTGGCGAAAAAGGTGAGCTGGTCTGCACCCGGCACTTCCCGGCCATGCCCATCGGCTTCTGGAATGATCCGCAACAGGAAAAACTGCATGCGTCCTATTTCAGTCAGTTCCCCGGCGTCTGGGCTCAGGGCGACTACGCCGAGCAACTGCCCCATGGCGCGATGATGATCCACGGGCGTTCAGACGCCGTACTTAACCCCGGTGGGGTTCGTATCGGCACCGCGGAAATCTACCGCCAAGTGGAGAAAGTCCCGCAGGTGCTGGACAGTGTGGCCATCGGTCAGCAATGGCAGGATGACGTGCGGGTGGTGCTGTTCGTGCGATTGCGCGACGGTGTCGAGCTCGACGAAGCGCTGCAACAACAGATCCGCGACGTCATCCGCGCCAACACCACGCCACGGCATGTGCCGGCAAAGATTGTCGCAGTGACGGACATCCCGCGAACCATCAGCGGCAAGGTGGTCGAGTTGGCGGTGCGCAATGTGGTGCATGGGCAAAAGGTGAAGAATACCGACGCGCTGGCCAATCCCGAAGCGCTCGAACAATTCCGCAACCGCCCGGAACTCCAAACCTGAATCTCCTGTGGGAGCGGTGTCAATCCATGAGGCCCCATTCCCCGGAGGAAGGCTGGGTGGATGGCGCCGCATCGGCATGCAACTTCAGCCGCAGGCGAAGATTGTTAACCGAATCCGCATGCTTGAGCGCTTCTTCCTCGCTGATGGCCCCTTCGACCACCAACCCATACAACGCGGCATCAAACGTCTGCATCCCCAGTTCCACCGACTTTTCCATGATCCCCTTGAGATCGGCAAACTCGTTGCTGCGAATCAAATCGGCGATGGTCGGCGTGCCCAGCATCACTTCCACCGCTGCCCGACGCTGCCCGTCGCGGGTGCGCACCAGCCGTTGGGAGACGAACGCCTTGAGGTTGTTGCCCAGGTCATGCAGCAGTTGCGCGCGGCGCTCTTCGGGGAAAAAATTGATAATGCGGTCCAGCGCCTGATGGGCGTTATGCGCATGCAAGGTGGAAATCACCAGATGGCCGGTGTCGGCGAACGCCAGTGCGTGTTCCATGGTTTCCCGGTCACGGATTTCGCCGATCAGTACCACGTCCGGGGCCTGGCGCAGGGTATTTTTCAAGGCAGCGTGAAAACTGCGGGTATCGACCCCGACTTCACGCTGGTTGATGATTGAACGCTTGTGGCGATGGATATATTCGATCGGGTCTTCGATGGTGACGATATGGCCGCTGCTGTGACGGTTGCGGTAATCGATCAGTGCCGCCAGCGACGTCGATTTGCCCGAGGCGGTAGCACCGACGAACAGCATCAGGCCTTGCTTGAGCATCACGGTTTCGAGCAGCACCGCCGGCAGCTTGAGGTCCTCGAAGCGTGGAATGTCGAGCTTGATATTGCGCGCCACGATTGACACATCGTTGCGCTGCTTGAAGATGTTGACCCGAAAGCGGCCGATGCCCGCCAGCGAAATCGCCAGGTTCATTTCCAGTTCACGATCGAACTCCAGACGCTGTTCGGCGTCCATGATGGACTCGGCAATGGCCGCGACCTCCCCCGGTTTGAACGGCTGATCGGCCAGCGGCTTGAGCACGCCGTCGAACCGTGCGCTGGGTGGCGCACCGGTGGACAGGTAAAGATCGGATCCGTCCTGATGGGCCAGTATCCGTAACAACACATCGATTTCCATGGCAAAAAGCACCCGCGAAGCATTCAATGAAAAAATAATGACCTGAAGCGGGTCATCCAGCGTCTATCGCCCTGCAAGGATAGTAGACGCCGCCACACCGACTTAAGTGCAGGACAATTTGATGAACGCATCACCGACGGGCAGCGATGCCCAGGCCCTGATTGCCAGAATGGACTGGGCAAGCACCCCGCTGGGGGCTGCCAGTACCTGGCCACAGAGCCTGCGCACCGCCGTGGACATCGTGATTCATTCGCCGATGCCGATGTTGTTGCTGTGGGGCCCGCAGCTGACGCAGATCTATAACGACGGCTTTGCGCTGCTCGCTGGCAGCAAGCATCCACACGCTTTCGGACAACCTACACACCAGATCTGGCCAGAACTCAAAGACTTTACCGACCCTATTTACAGCGCCGTCCTACAAGGCCAGGTGCGAACCTACAGCGAACAACGCTTTAGCTTTACCCTGCAACGCGATGGGCGGGATTCGGACTTCTGGCTCGACCTGACCTACAGCCCGATCCGCGATGAAAGCGCCGAGGTTGCCGGAATTCTGGTCACGGCCATCGAAACCAACGAACGCCGACGCATCGCCCTGGAGCTCGAACAACGCTCGGCCGCCAGCCTCAAGGCTCAGCAAGAAACCGAACAGCGCCTGCAACTGGCGCTGGCTGCGACCGACGCCGTGGGCACCTGGGACTGGGACATCGGTGAGGACCGCTTCATCGCCGACGCGCATTTTGCCCAGTTGCACGGCGTCGATCCTGCGCTTGCCGGTCAATTGCCGATCACTGAATACCTTCAGGGTGTGCACCCGGAGGACCGGGGGATGATTGCCCGCAGCATCAAACAGTGCATCGCCAATGGCAGCGAGTACGCCGAGGAATATCGCTTGCTGCAACCCGATGGGCAGCAGCGCTGGGTGTTTGCCCGGGGTCGTTGCTACAAGGACCACCATGGCCGGCCGATCCGCTTCCTCGGCGCCGCACTGGACTTGACCGAGCGCAAACACACCGAACAGGCCTTGCGCCAGAGCCAGACCGAGCTGCAACTGATCATCAACGCCATGCCGATCCTGATCAGCTACGTGGACAGCGAAGAACGCTTTCGCCTGAACAACGCCGCCTACCTCGACTGGTACGGGCTGACGCCTCAGGAGCTGTATGGCAAAACCGTCCGCGAAGTGCTGGGCGAAGAAGCCTATGCCTTGCGCGCCGAATACATTGCCCTGGCACTGTCCGGCAAACCTTGCAGTTTCAGCATCAATACGCCGCACCGCGACGGAAGTCTGCGCCACGCGTTGATGAATTACCTGCCGCGCCATGGTCCGGACGGCGCCGTGAACGGTTTCTACATTTTTGTGATCGATGAAACCGAGCGCAAACAAACCGAAGAAGCCCTGCGCAACCTTAACGACACCCTTGAGGAGCGGGTCGCCGCGCGTACCCGGCAACTGGCCGAGGCCAACCAGAAACTGCAAAACGAAATGATCGAACGCGAGCGCGCTGAAGAGGCGTTACGCCACGCACAGAAGATGGAGGCGGTCGGCCAGCTCACGGGCGGCATCGCCCATGACTTCAACAACATGCTCACCGGGATCATCGGCAGCCTCGACCTGATGCAGCGCTACATCGCTGACGGGCGCGCCGCCGAAATCGGCCGTTTCACCGAAGCGGCGGTGTCTTCGGCCAATCGCGCGGCCGCACTGACCCATCGTCTGCTGGCGTTCTCCCGGCGCCAGTCGCTGGATCGCAAGCCGCTTAACGCCAACGAACTGGTGCATTCGCTGGAAGATCTGCTCAGTCGCACCAAAGGCGATCACATTGAGCTCAAGCTGCAATTGGCCGACGAGGTGTGGCCGATCAGCACCGACGTCAGCCAACTGGAAAACGCCTTGCTCAACCTGGTGATCAACGCCCGGGACGCCATGCCCGATGGCGGCGAATTGCTGATTGAAACCGCCAACATCTACCTCGACGGCACTGACATCACCACCCTGGAACCTGTCAAGGCCGGGGATTACGTGATGATTGCCGTCAGCGATAACGGCACCGGCATGACGCCTTCGGTGCTGGCCAAGGCCTTCGACCCGTTCTTCACCACCAAACCCATCGGCCAGGGCACGGGCCTGGGATTGTCGATGATCTACGGTTTCGCCCAGCAATCAGGCGGTCACGTCAGCCTGTACAGCGTGCCCGGCCAGGGCACCAGCGTGCGGTTGTACTTGCCACGGCTGCACGTCCTGGAACCGCAAAACGTCCTGATGCCATCGACTGGCGAGGCGCCGCCAGCGATTGCCGGTGAAACCGTGTTGTTGGTGGAAGATGACCCAGCGGTGCGCATGCTGGTGCTCGACCTGCTCAACGAGCTGGGTTATCACGCCCATGAAGCCGAAGATGCGAAGGCCGCCCTGCCCTTGCTTGAATCCGACCTGCGGGTCGATCTGCTGGTGACCGATGTCGGCCTGCCGGGAATGAACGGTCGACAACTGGCGGAAATCGCTCGCCAGCATCGTCCGGCCCTCAAAGTGCTGTTCATGACCGGTTATGCGCAGAAGGCGGCGGAACGCCAGGGCTTCCTGGAAGAAGGCATGGACATGGTCGCCAAGCCCTTTTCCATCGACCTGTTGGCCAACAAGATTCGCACGATGATCGGCCAACCGGAGTGAGTTGAGGCATAATCGCGCGCCCCACGCTGGCACCAACATAGCCATCACCGTTGCAAGGTACTGCCAATGAAAGCTCAAGCCCGCCATATTCTGGTGAAAACCTCGGAAGAAGCCGAGCAGCTCAAACAACGCATCGCCAAGGGCGAAGCCTTCGATGTGCTGGCCAAGAAGTACTCCACCTGCCCATCCGGCAAACGCGGCGGCGACCTGGGCGAAGTGCGCCCCGGGCAAATGGTCGGGGTGATCGATGCGGTGATCTTCAAAAAACCGCTGCGGGTGGTGCATGGGCCGATCAAGAGCAAGTTTGGGTATCACCTGGTGCAGGTGTTTTACCGGGATTGATGGGGTGGGCTTCAGGGCCCCATCGCGAGCAAGCTCGCTCCCACGTTGGATCTGCGGCGCACACAAATCCCCTGTGGGAGCGAGCCTGCTCGCGATCCGACTGCGAAGCAGACGGCCATTAACCCCTTACTTAGGGATTAACGCCCCCGGCACCTGAATCACCCGACTCGCCAATCGATGCCCGGCCTCGGCCGCTTCAACCGGGCTCCCGCCCTTGAGGCGACAGGCCAGATACGCCGCACTGAACGAATCTCCCGCCGCCGTGGTGTCGACCACTCGCTCGACCTTCTGCGCAGGCACTTCAAATGACTCGCCATCACACCGAATCAAACAGGCCTCGGCGCCGCGTTTGAGCACCACTTCAGGCGTGCCGATCTGCTCGTAAGCGGCAAACACCGCCGCGCTATCGGAAAAGTGAAACAGCGCTTGCTCATCATCAACGGTCAACAATGCCAGGTCGATATAAGGCAGGACGCTGCGATACGCCGCTCGCGCCTCTTCGACCGAGGTCCACAAACGTGGCCGGTAGTTGTTGTCGAATACGATCCGCGCATCGCGTTGCCGGGCTTCGATCAGGGTTTCCAGCAACCTCTCTCGGCCTTGCGCGCCGAGCACCGCCAGGGTGATGCCGCTGAAGTACAGCACGTCGTAATCCGGCAATGCCGCCAGGATCGGTGCGGCGGCCGGGGTGGTGAAGCAATCGCGCACCGCCGCTTCATTGCGCCAATACAGGAAACGCCGTTCGCCAGCGGCATCGGTTTGAATGCAGTACAAACCTGGCAATCGCCCGGTCAGGCGCTGGACCATACCCAGTCCGACATTTTCACTCGCCCAGCTCTGGCACATGGCATCGCTGAAACTGTCATCGCCCAGGGCGGTGACGTAATCGACGACACCGCTTGAGCCCAGTTCCCGGGACAAGTAGACCGCCGTGTTCAAGGTATCGCCGCCGAAGCTTTGTTGCAGGCTGCCGTCGGCGCGCTGCTGCAGTTCGATCATGCACTCGCCGATCAGGGCGATGCGCGGCGTGTGGGGGCCGAGGGTGCTGATGCTGGTCATTGTCATGGGTCTCTGGTGTTGCGATGTTGTCTGGTAGGCCGCCATCGCGAGCAGGCTCACTCCCACAGGGATTGTGTGAGCACTGAAGATCCCATGTGGGAGCGAGCTTGCTCGCGATGGCCGCACCTCGGTCTGAAGGCTTAGAAACAGGTTTCCATGGTTTCGATGACATTCAGCTGCTCATCCACCAGACACCCGGTGCGCCATTTGTCGAACGTCAGGCACGGGTGGGAGGTACCAAACGAAATGATGTCGCCCACACGCAACTCGATCCCCGGGGCCACGGTCATGAAGGCGTGCTGGTCCATCACTGCCGTCACCTTGCACGCGCTGACATCGTCGCCGCTCGCCGGCACGACACCAGCCTTGTAACGCAGCAGCGGCACCGGCAACCCCGCGTCGTAGGCGACGTCACGTTTACCCAGGGCAATCACCGCAAAGCCCGGCTCAGGCAACGACTGCACGTGGGCCCAGACTTCCAGCGCCGGGCGCAGCCCCTCGTGCAGATCACTGCGGCGATCGAGCACGCAGCATTGCGCTTCTTTGTAGATGCCATGGTCGTGCGCGACATAGCTGCCAGGGCGCAACACGCTGAGGAAGCGTCCGCTGGCGTTCTGCGCTTCGAACTCTTCGGCAATCAAGTCATACCAGGCCGACCCGGATGCCGTGATGATCGGTTTGGGAATCGCAAAAGCTCCGCTGTCCTGCAACTGCACGGCCAGACGCACCAGCGACCCGGCGAAGGCGCGGATGCCCGAGACTGCATGATCACCGTGGATCACACCTTCATAGCCTTCGATGCCAGTCAGAGCCAACGCTGGCTGGGCGCCGATGGCTTTGGCCAGCTCGATCACTTCATCTTCGGTGCGGCAACCGCAACGTCCGCCGACCACGCCGTACTCGATCATCACGTTCAAGCGCACACCGCGGGATGCGAAATACGCCCCGAGGTCAGCGACGTTGTCCGGGTGATCGACCATGCAGTGGAACTCGAATGTCGGGTCGACCAGCAGGTCGGCGATCAGCGCCATGTTTGGTGTGCCGACCAGTTGGTTGGCCATCAGCACCCGGCGCACGCCGTGGGCATAGGCGGCACGAGTCTGCGTGGCGCTGGCCAGGGTGATGCCCCAGGCGCCGGCGTCGAGTTGGCGGCGGAACAATGCCGGCGTCATGCTGGTTTTGCCGTGAGGCGCGAGTTCGGCGCCGCTGTTGCTGACAAACGCCTGCATCCAGCGAATGTTGTGCTCCAGCGCCTCGCGATGCAGCACCAATGCAGGCAGGCTGACATCGCGTACCAGGTTGGCGCCGGTCTGGGCAAAGCCCTTTTCCACAGCGGCAGTATTTTGGGCAGTAGACATGGTCGAACTCCTCACATTCGCGGCCGCAGGCAGCCGCGGTTATTCGTTGATGCGCCGGGCGAGGCTATTGGCGCTGTCGATCAGCACCCGGCGA
Source organism: Pseudomonas sp. JAI111 (assembly GCF_024809425.1). Classification (NCBI taxonomy): domain Bacteria; kingdom Pseudomonadati; phylum Pseudomonadota; class Gammaproteobacteria; order Pseudomonadales; family Pseudomonadaceae; genus Pseudomonas; species Pseudomonas sp. JAI111. The sequence continues at coordinate 370,250 of NZ_JANUCB010000005.1, forward strand.
TAGTCGTTGTAATTGTTTTTCGCATCGGCGCGAGGGGCGACGATGCACAGGGTCGCAATGGCCACGCCGCTCGGGTCTTTGACCGGGGCGGCGAAGCAATGGGTGAAGGTGTCGGCGACGCTATCGAAGGAGAAAAAGCCATCGATGTGCGCCTGACGGATCTCACCGAGAAATTGCTCCAGCGGCAGGCGTTCGCCGTTGGGCAGGATGAAGTCGTCGTGATCGATCAGGTCGATGATTTCCTGATCGCTCAAGTGCGCCAGTAACAGGCGCCCGGAAGCGGTCCAGGGAATCGGCGCGTTTTCGCCGATGTCGGAGGAAATGCGGAAATGCCGCTCGCCCTCCTTCATCAACGCCACCGTGTATTTGCGCCCGTTGAGCAGGCACATCTGGGCGGTTTCATGGGTCTGGCTGACGATTTCCTGCAGGGCGTGATCGGCCTCGCGCGTCAGGTCGAAATGACGCAAGTGCGCCTGCCCGAGGAAGTACAGCTGGCGGCCGAGGTAAACATGACCGTCCTTGCCCACAGGTTCCAGAATCCGTCGTTCCAGCAGCGAGGCGACCAGTTCGTAGACCGTGGATTTCGGGCTGCCAATGCCGCTGGCGATTTCGTTCGGGCGCAGCGGTTTGCCGACTTCCTTGAGGAAATCGAGGATATCGAACGCCCGGTCCAGACCGCGTGCCCGGCGCTTGATGGTGTCTTCGGTCATTTCTGTGGTTCCCATACAATTCGCCGGGAGTTTACCTAGAGTGCTGCGTCGACCGTTAGGCCGTCATCGCGAGCAAGCTCGCTCCCACATTTGGAATGCATTCCCCTGTGGGAGCGTGGCTTGCCCGCGATGGGCGCGACTCGGTTCAGGCCTTTTTCTTGTAAGCGATGCAGTCGATCTCGACCTTGCAATCGACCATCATGTTCGCCTGCACACAGGCCCGGGCCGGGGCGTGTTCGGGTTTGAAATACTCGGAGAAGACCTTGTTGAAACTGGTGAAATCCCTTGGGTCCTCCAGCCACACGCCAGCACGCACTACGTCTTCCAGGCCATAACCGGCCTCTTCGAGAATCGCGATCAGGTTCTTCATGGTCTGGTGGGTCTGCTCGACGATGCCACCGATGATGATCTCGCCATCCAATGCCGGCACCTGCCCGGACACGTGCAGCCAGCCATCGGCTTCAACGGCGCGGGCGAAAGGGCGAGGTTGACCGCCAGCGGCGGTGCTGCCGGTGCCGTAACGAGTGATGCTCATGAGTGTTTCTCCTGATTGAATCGTGAAAATGCTTTTGAAAAAAAATCAGAACCGCGTGTTCTTGAGAAACTCTGCCAGACGTGGTGATTGCGGGCGTTCGAACAGTTCCTTGGGAGGCCCCTGCTCTTCGATCCGCCCCTGATTCATGAAAACGATCTTGTCCGAGACCTCAAACGCAAAGCGCATCTCGTGGGTCACCAGCAGCATGGTCATGCCATCTTCGGCCAGCCCCTTGATCACATTCAGCACTTCGCCAACCAGTTCCGGGTCGAGGGCCGAGGTGACTTCGTCGAACAGCATCAGGCTGGGGTTCATCGCAATCGCCCGGGCAATCGCTACGCGCTGTTGCTGGCCGCCGGACAACTGGCCCGGGTAGTGATCGCGCCGCTCCAGCAGGCCGACGCGTTCCAGCCACTTTTCTGCCAGGGCAACGGCCTCGTCCTTGTGCAGTTTCTTGACCTTGAGCAAACCCAGGGTGACGTTCTGCAACGCGGTGAGGTGCGGGAACAGGTTGAATTGCTGAAACGCCATGCCGGTCATCGCGCGATGCCGGGCAATGACCTTTTCCGGGTGCCGCACGCGTTTGCCGTTGACCTCGTCATAGCCGATGGACTCGCCGTCGAGCATGATCTGCCCGCCCTGAAACTCTTCGAGCATGTTCACGCAGCGCAGCAGCGTGGTCTTGCCCGAGCCACTGGAACCGATCAGCGTGACCACGTTGCCGCGCTGCATGGTCAGGTCGACACCCTTGAGCACTTCGAGCTTGCCGTATTGCTTGTGCAGGCCGCGAATGTCCAGCAGGGCCTGACCGTTTTGAGGATCTTTTGCGTTAGAGAGCGAAGGTTGAGTCATGGCAAGGCCACCCGCTTTTCAATGTGCCGGCCGAGTAATTCGATGGCGTAGTTGATGACGAAAAACAGAAATCCGGCGAACAGGTAAAACTCCAGGGTCATGAAAGTCCGGGCAATAATCTGCTGCGTGCTGAGCAACAACTCGGCCACACCGATCACCGACAGCAAGGTCGAGGCCTTGACGATCTCGGTCGATGAGTTGACCCACGTCGGCAGGATCTGCCGCAGCGCCTGAGGCAACAGCACGTAACCGAGCGACTGATAAAACGTCAGGCCGATGGCCTTGCTCGCTTCCATCTGGCCGCTGGGCAATGCCTGCAATGCGCCGCGCACGATCTCGGCGACGTGAGAGCCGCAAAACAATGTCAGCCCCAAGGCACCGGCCTGAAACGCACTGATCTGCCAGCCTAGCGCCGGCGCCATATAGAAGCAGGCCAGCACCAGCACAAACACCGGCGTGCCACGAATGATGTCGACATAAAAACGAAACGGCGCGCGCATCCAGACATTGCCGTAGGTCAGCACCAGACCGGCGACAATGCCGACCAGCGTGCCCAGCAATATCGCCAGCGCCGAGACTTGCACACTGGTCAAGAAGCCTTGCCACAGCACTTCGCGGGCAACCCATAACTCATGCAGCCAACTGGGTGATTCGTACATGGGGGCCTCCTATCGGCGGATCGCCAGACGCTGCTCGAGGTAACGCAGCATCATGGCAATGAGGTAACAGGCCGCAACATAGAGCGCTGTGGTCACCAGCCAGGTTTCAATCACCCGGTAGCTTTCGACATTGATCTTGCGCGCGTAATAGGTCAGCTCCGGCACGGCGATCGCCGCCGCCAGCGAGGTGTCCTTGAACAGCGAAATGAAGTTGTTCGACAAGGCCGGCAGCACATTGCGCAGCATCACCGGGACGGTGACGTACGCCTTGACCTGCCACTCGCCGAGCCCGATGGCGAGTCCGGCTTCACGCTGCCCCTTGGGAATACTCAACAAGCCACCCCGGAACACTTCGGTCAGGTACGCTCCGGCATACAGCGACAGGGTGATGATGAACGACGGAATCTTGTCCAGGCGGATGCCCAGGCTCGGCAAGGCAAAGTAGATCAACAGAATCAACACCAGAATCGGCGTATTACGGATCACCGTCACATACACCGACGCCAACACCCGCAATGCGCGGTGCTTTGAAAGCAAAGCAAACGCCATCATCAGGCCGATCACGCAGCCGATGGCGATCGACACCAGTGCCAGTTCAAGACCCAGACCGAGCCCCGCCAGCAAGGTGTCGAAATCGCGCCATACGGCGGCAAAGTTCAACTGATAGTTCATGGTCAGCAGTACCTTGAGCGGGGCGATTCAGCATCGCCCTGCTCTCACGGGATCATTTGAATTCGACAGGGAAACCGATGGCCGGGGTCGGCAGCTCGACGCCGAACCACTGCTTGAAGGACGCCGCGTAAGTCGGGAACTCAACGCCGGTCATGGCTTCATGCAGGGTGGTGTTGACGAAATTCAGCCAGTCCTGATCGCCGCGTTTAACCGCGCAGGCGTAGGTTTGCGGGCTCCAGGCGTAGGTCGGGCTGCGATAGCGGCCTGGGTTCTGCACCATCAGGTATTTCACCGACGACTGATCGGTGGCCGCCGCGTCGGCACGACCGGAGTTCACGGCCTGGTACATCAAATCGACGCTGTCGTACTGATCGACCTTGGCCTTGGGCAGCGCCTGATGCACCAGTTCCTCGGCGTACACGTTCTGCAACACCGCCACGGTCACGCTGTCGTTGGCGGCCTTGAGGTCTTCGATTTCCTTGTACTTGCTGTTGGCCGGCAGCAGCAAGCCGACGCCTTCGCGGTAGTACGGCAGCGTGAACGCCACTTGCTGGGCGCGGCTGGCGGTGACGGTGATGAACTGGCAACTGATGTCGACCTTGTCGGTCAGCAGGTTGGGAATCCGCGCATCGGAAGACTGCACCACGAACTCGACCTTGGTCGGATCGTTGAACAACCCCTTCGCGATCATGCGCCCGATGTCGATATCAAACCCCTGCAACTTGCCATCCGCTCCCTGGAAATGCCACGGCGCATTGGTACTACCCGTGCCCACAATCAATTTGCCGCGGGCCAGCACGCTATCGAGCTTGCTGTCCGCCGCCTGGGCCATACCCATGGCAGCGGCAGAAGCCGCGAGAACAAAAACACACGCTTTTAACAAGGAAGGTCGGCGATGCATGGCAAGCACTCCAGGGTGATGTGTATTCCGTTATACCGGACGTTGGTGTGTAACAACGGAATAGACAGCAGAAAGTGTGCCACAGGTTGCGGGGGGAATGTAGGGGGGATTGAAAAGTGTTTTGAATCAAAAGGATGGGTTCAAGGTTCGAATCGACGTTACCAATCGCAACCTTCAAAAAACGCTACCGTTGGCCACAACGCACGGGTACTTGCACCACAATCAGGGCATAGCGATTCAAAATGATGCAGATCACTACCTGTAATTTCTGACAGTAGACCCACCCCCGCACACTCCTTTACCGTCTACGAACGCTCGATGTCGTTGTGAAAAGGAGTTTTTCAATGAGCTCGAATCTCAGCCAACCCCCTCTGGCCCCGATCTATCGCAAGGCCCTGAGAACCTGGCGTCCGGTGATTCTTTATTTCGGCAGTCAACACTGTCCCGCCTGTGAAATGGCCGGGCCGATCTTTCGCAGGATCGCCGAGACATATCGGCATTTCGCGCACATTTATATGCTCGACATAGGCGAGTCGCCTCGGCATCCGTGCGTCACCGGCTCACCGACTGTGCTGTTTTATAAAGAGGGGAAGTTGGTAAAAAAGCTCAAGGGGATCGGCACCGAGGACACCTTGGCGCAAGATTTCGCCCGGCACATCGGCAAGGTGAGACCGCCAGCGGTGAAGCGCGAACAGATTCACGACTTGATGTGGTTGCGCCAGAGGTTGCGCCGGGTGTGCACTGTGCCTCGCGCCACGTCGCGCTTGAGCCGTGGGGCCTGGCGGTAATCTGTGGCATTTGTGTGATTGGAGAGATCGCTATCGCGAGCAGGCTCGCTCCCACATGTTGGTGAAGCTTTTGCTCTCAAGGCTTCCTGGACTGCTCGATGTACCTGGCCACCGCCGCCGATTTCTCGAACCGCCGATAAATCAGCGACAACCACGACGTCGCCGCGCAGCCTTTGATGGTCCGGTACACCACGCCGGGCAACCCGACATGCCCGACCACCGACTCCGGCACCACCGCCACGCCCTGCCCCAATGACACCAGGGCAATCACCGCCACCAGCCCGCCCGGCTGTGCCCCCAGTTTCGGCGCAAATCCGCCCTCGGCGGCGACTTGCAAAGTGCCGCTGATTTGTTCCGGCAGGATGAATGTCTCGCTCTGCAAATGCTCGGGAGCGATCTCCGGCAGTCGACACAGCCACGACTCGGTAGAAAGCGCCAGCACAAAGCCTTCTGCGTCCAGGCGAATGGCTTCCAGGCTATCCGGCAGGGTCATGGGCGAGCGGACATAACCAATATCGAATCGTCCCTCCGCCACCATTGCCGGCAACGAGACCATGGGGCTTTCCCGAACGTTCAGGCTCACGTCGGGACACTCGCGACTGAAGGCCTGCACCTGTTTTTGCAGAAACCCCGAATAAACCGCCGACGCTACGTAACCCAGTTCGATATGGCCAATATCCCCACGTCCGGCGCGCTGTGCATTGTGCTGGGCGTATTCGAATTGCCGCACCGTCGCCTCGGCTTCAATCACCAGGGCAGCGCCGGCTTCGGTCAGGCTGACTTCACGGGTCTGGCGCACGAACAGCCGCGTGCCGAGTTCGCTTTCCATGTCCTGGATCTGTCGAGTCAACGTGGGCGGCGCAATGCCGAGTTGTTCGGCGGCGCGGGTGAAGTTGCCATGCCGGGCAACGGCCAGAAAGTAGCGGAAATGCCGTATGTCCATGGGTGCATTAGCTCAAAGGTAATGAAGTCCCGATGCCAGGCTAATAAAGCCGGCAATCGACCGCGATAAGCTCAACTGCAATCACAGTAGAGAGCCAACGCCATGCACGTCAAACCCCTCGTAGCTGCCGCCGTCAATAGCCTTGCCCAACAGGCAATCGCACCATGAGCCGGGTCAGTCCGCGCCTGACACTGCTGACGGCTTCCGGCGTCTGCTCATTGATCGTTCTCGACACCAACATTGTCGCCGTCACCCTGCCGACCATCGCGCGTGACCTGGGCGCCAACTTTGCCGACATCGAATGGGTGGTCAGCGCCTACATGCTGGCCTTCGCGGCGCTATTGCTCCCGGCGGGCAGTCTCGCTGACCGTTTTGGCCGGCAGAAAACCCTGCTCTGTGGCCTGGGCATTTTCATCCTCGCTTCCATCGGTTGCGGCGCGGCGCCCACGGCGTTGTTCCTCGACATCGCGCGGGCGATCAAAGGCGTTGGCGCGGCATTGTTGCTGACCTCGGCCCTCGCCTCCATCGGCCACACCTTTCACGATGAAGTGGAACGGGCCAAGGCCTGGGCGTTCTGGGGCGCGTGCATGGGCGTGGCGATGACCGCCGCGCCGACAATCGGCGGGCTGATCACCGAATACGTGGGTTGGCGCTGGATCTTCTTCCTCAACCTGCCGGTGGGCGTGTTGTTGATGGTCATGGTCTGGCGCGCGGTGCCGGAGTCTCGCGACCCGCAGTCAGCGCGCCTTGATCCTTGGGGCAGCCTGGCGTTCAGTGCGAGCTTGCTGTGCCTGATCTGGGGCTTGATCGAGGCCAACCGGATCGGCTGGAGCAACCCGACCACCTACGCCCGGCTGTTGGGCGGCGCGGTGCTGATGGGAGTGTTTGTGCTGATTGAACGGATGCAGCGGCGGCCGATGGTCGACCTGCAATTGTTCAGGCATCCGCGTTTCATCGGCGCCCTGCTCGGCATGTTCGCCTACGCCGGTTGCGCCCAGGTGATGATGACGCTGCTGCCGTTCTACCTGCAAAACGGACTGGGTTTCTCGGCCATCGCGTCGGGGCTGGGGATGCTCCCGTTTGCCGCGACGATGCTGTTGTGCCCGCGAATCGGCGCTCGGCTCGCTCATCACTATGAGCCCGCGACATTGATGGCGGCCGGTTTGACCCTGGTGGGCAGCGGCAACCTGCTAAGCGCCTGGGTCGTCAGCAGCGGCGGCTACGCGCCCTTCGCACTGGCGATTGCGGTGACAGGGGCTGGTGCCGGCCTTTTAAACGGCGACACGCAAAAAAACATCATGGCTTGCGTGCCCCGCGAACGCACAGGGATGGCGTCGGGCATGAGCACCACCATGCGTTTCAGCGCGATCGTGCTGGCCATTGGCGTGTTCGGCGCGTTGCTGTCCAGCCATACAGAATTGTTGCTGCGCACCAGCCTGTCGACGCAGGGCGCGCAATGGCTCAGTCAAACACAAGGCATTGCTTCGCGGGTGGTCGCCGGGGACATGAGCGCCGCCATGAACATGCTGCCGCAAGCGGCACGCCCACTGGTCGAGCCGTTGGCGCGCCAGGCGTTCGTCGGCGGTTTCAGCCTGCTGCTTCTGGTCGCCGGTTTGCTCGCGTTACTGGGCGCGGTGGTGGTGGGCACGTTGATGCGTAACCCGATTCCGGCACAGAAAAATACTGCCCTGAGCCTGGAATAAACCAAAACGGGGCTCGTCGTACTGCCACTGAAATCGTTCAGTAGCCACCACGAGAGCCCCATCATGAAAAGCCTTCTGCCCGCCCTGTTCCTGATGACCCTGAGTGGCGTTGCGGCCGCTGCTTCCGTCGACAACGCCAGCGCGTCGAACGTCGAGGACTACACATATTCGACGCCCCTGAAGATCGCCAAAGTCCTCAACATGACCAACGGCGATTATTGCGGCATCGGCACCCGGGAGATGACCTACATCGACACCAGTAACGTCACCCACACCTTGCGTTACCAAGCCTATGGCGACAGCTGCATCGACCAGAACTAATGCTTGAGCGACGCCAACACCCGCTCGGCATTCGCATCGCAGGCCATCCCTTCAGGTTTCGCCTGGATGTTTTCGATCAACCCCAGCAACTGCGCCTTGCTTTGGGCCAGGTGCAGTTGCATCGCTTCAATCTGTTCGACTTTACGTCCCAGGCTCGCCACCAGTTCATCGTGATCAAACGCGCCCGTCACCCTGTCCGGCAACAGCAGCTTCAGCTCATCGAGGCTGAACCCGGCCTGCTGCGCGCACTGAATGATCTTCAGGGTTTGCAACACTTGCGGTGGGTAACGCCGATATCCGTTGGGCAGGCGCTCCACTTGGGGAATCAAGCCCTGAACCTCGTAGAACCGAATGCGCGATGCGTTCAAGCCACTCAACCGCGCCAATTCACCAATCTTCATCACGGCCTCATTTGACTGCTTGACATTAAAGTTAACTTTAAGCTTAGCCTCTTCGCTTTACTGATGAGGAGTCAAGCATGTCGCCCTTCCAAGCGTTCAATCTGCCCAACGGTCAGACCCTCGTTAATCGCATCGCCAAAGCCGCGATGGAAGAGAACCTCGCCGATGCCCATCAAGCGCCGTCCAAGGAGCTGTTTCAGCTGTATCAGGCCTGGGCGCAGGGCGAAGCTGGACTGTTGCTGACCGGCAACGTGATGATCGACCGCCGCGCCATGACCGGCCCCGGTGGTGTGGTGCTGGAGGACGAACGCGATTTTGGACGGTTCCGTGAGTGGGCAACCATCGGCCGCTCCGGTGGCGCGCAGTTCTGGATGCAGCTCAATCACCCCGGGCGCCAGACCATGGCTAACCTTGGGCAACAAGCGTTGGCGCCATCGGCCGTGGCGCTCGACCTGGGTTCGTTTTCCAAGATGTTCGCCGAGCCCAGACCGATGTCTGAAAGTGACATTGCCGAAGTCATCAAACGCTTCGCCACCAGCGCGGCCCTGGCTGAAAAGGCCGGGTTCACCGGGGTGCAGATCCATGCGGCGCACGGTTACCTGATCAGCCAGTTCCTCTCCCCCTTGACCAACCGCCGCACTGACCGCTGGGGTGGCACCCTGGAAAATCGTGCGCGCCTGTTGCTGGCGGTGGTCAGCGCCGTGCGTCAAGCTGTGTCGCCGCAGTTTTGCGTAGCGGTCAAACTCAACTCCGCGGACTTCCAGCGTGGCGGTTTCGATGCCGACGATGCCCGCCAAGTGATCCAGTGGCTCAACGATCAGCCCATCGATTTGCTGGAGCTTTCAGGCGGCAGCTACGAAGCCCCGGCCATGCAGGGCGAAGCCCGTGACGGCAGGACGTTGGCGCGAGAGGCCTACTTTCTGGAGATGGCCGGCGAACTCGCCAGCGTGGCGCGGATGCCGGTCATGGTCACTGGCGGCATCCGGCGCCTGGCCATCGTCGAACAGGTGCTCGACAGCGGCATCGCCATGGCCGGGATCGGCACCGCGCTGGCCCTCGAACCGCAGTTGGTCAAACACTGGCGCACAGGTCAAAACAGCCATCCACAATTGCCGCCGATCCGCTGGAAACGCAAACCGTTGGCCGCGCTGGCGAGCATGGCCGTGGTGAAGTTCCAGCTGCAACGCCTGAGCCGTGGACGCAAGCCTCGACCTGACGTTTCGGCTGTCTGGGCACTGATCCTCGATCGCGTGTACATCGCCCGGCGCACGCGCCAGTACCGACAGGCGATGGCCAAGTAAAAGCAAATCAGGGTGAGTCATGGTTGCCGTTGGGTTGTCCTCTTCTTATTCCGAGGACAATTCATCTGATCACTGGAGCACCCCATGGCGAAAATCACCATTGCCCAGCAACTGGCAACCACTCTTGAACAGGCCGGCGTCAAACGCATCTGGGGCCTGACAGGCGACAGCCTCAACGGTCTGACTGAAGCCCTGCGCACCATGGACAGCATCGAGTGGATGCACGTGCGTCACGAAGAAGTCGCGGCGTTCGCCGCCGGTGCCGACGCGGCAGTCACCGGGCAACTGGCGGTGTGCGCCGGCAGTTGCGGGCCGGGCAATTTGCATTTGATCAATGGGCTGTTCGATTGCCACAAGAACCATGTGCCGGTGTTGGCCATCGCAGCGCAGATTCCCTCATCGGAAGTCGGCCTGAATTACTTTCAGGAAACTCACCCGCAGGAACTGTTCAAGGAGTGCAGCCACTTCGTTGAACTGGTGAGCAACCCGGCGCAGATGCCCCAAGTGCTGCACCGTGCGATGCGCAGCGCGATTCTCAATCGTGGTGTCGCGGTGGTGGTGATTCCCGGTGACGTGGCCCTGCAAGAAGTCGAAGACAATCTCAAGCCCTGGCCAGCGCTTTCCAAACCGCGCACCTTGCCTGCGCCTCAGGACCTCGATCGGCTGGTCGAATTGTTGAGCCACAGCAAAGCCGTGACGCTGATGTGCGGCGCCGGTTGCGCGGGCGCTCACGATCAAGTGGTGGCGTTGGCCGATGCGCTGGGTGCGCCTGTGGTGCACGCATTGCGCGGCAAGGAGCATGTGGAGTGGGACAATCCGTTCGACGTCGGCATGACCGGATTGATCGGTTTCAGCTCCGGCTATCACGCGATGCTCAACTGCGACACGTTGGTGATGCTCGGCACTGACTTTCCCTATCGGCAGTTCTACCCGACAGACGCGACCATCATTCAGATCGATCACGACCCGCAGGCCCTGGGGCGCCGAACCGCGCTGGATTTGGGCATCGTCGCGGATGTCAGCGAAACCCTTGCGGCGCTTCTGCCTCGCTTGCCTTATCAGGGTGACCGGAGTTTTCTCGAGTCCTCGCTCAAGCACTATGAAAAGGCCCGCCAGGGTCTTGATGACCTGGCTCAACCCTCATCGCCGGGTCGGCCGATTCATCCGCAATACCTCACGCGTTTGCTCAGCGAACTGGCTGATGACGATGCGATCTTCACCGCCGACGTCGGTACTCCAACTGTCTGGGCCGCGCGTTATCTGAAAATGAATGGCAAGCGCCGACTGCTGGGCTCGTTCAATCACGGCTCGATGGCCAACGCCATGCCCCAGGCGATCGGTGCACAAGCGGCGTTCCCGGACCGGCAGGTTATTTCACTGTCTGGCGATGGTGGTTTCAGCATGTTGATGGGTGACTTCATCTCGTTGGCGCAGTTGAAGCTGCCGGTGAAAATCATCGTCTACGACAATGCCTCACTGGGTTTCGTCGCCATGGAAATGAAATCCAGCGGGCTGCTCGATACCGGCACGGACCTGCACAATCCAGACTTCGCCGCGATGGCCAACGCCATGGGCATTCTCGGGATTCGTGTCGAAGATTCCGAGGCGCTGGAACCGGCGTTGCGCCGTGCGCTGGCCCATGACGGCCCGGTGTTGGTCGATGTGGTGACGGCGACTCAGGAACTGGCGATGCCCCCGACCATCAAGCTGGAACAGGCCAAGGGCTTCAGTTTGTACATGCTCAAAGCGGTCATGAGCGGGCGTGGGGATGAGGTGATAGAGCTGGCGCGGACTAATTGGTTTCGCTGAATAATGCGTCGATCCCATCGCGAGCAGGCTCGCTCCCACACTGGATCTCTGGCGGTCACAAAATCCTGTGGGAGCGGCGCTTCGAGTTGCCCGCGATGGGACCTTAAGCGGCATAACAGTCAGACCGAAATCAGCTCATCAATGTGTCGATAATCCGCTGCCAGCGCCGCGGCCAGCTGTTTTGCCCGACCGAGCCGAATCGGACCTCGCTCAATATCAATCAGCAGCCCCGGACACTCCAGCACCGACAGCACGGGCCATTCTTTGACCCGTCCATCGGTCACCAGCACCAGCCTTTGCTGCTCCGCCGGGAAGCGCTTCTGCCGTGTCGCCAACCAACGCCCCGCCTCTCCCAGCGCCGCCAGCAACGGCGTACCGCCGCCCGCGCCCAAGCCATCCAGCCAGGCGCGCAGGCTCGTCGATGCTTTCAAACCTTGCACCTGCCATGTCGGTACGTTGCCACTGGCGGTGAGCAACGCCAGACGTGCGCGTTGTCGGTAAGCGTCGTCGAATAATTGTGCGAGCAGGCCCTTGGCATCGCTCAACGCTTGATGGCGTCGGGTCGAGGCCGAGGCATCGACGATCACCAGCCACAGTTCATGAGGGAACCGCGTGCGCTGGTGGAACAGCAGATCTTCATGCTGTCGCGGACGCCCCTTGAGCAAGGTGCCAGGCCAATCGATCGTGCCGCTGCGCGCGGCGTGACGCCTGCCCTGTTTACCGTTGGCGAGGCGTCCTGCGCGGGGTCTGGCATTCGCCCCCGCGTCAGATCGAGGGCGAATGCCTAGGGCTTTTTTGGCCAGCTCGGCACTTCACGGCGCGCGCCGACCGGCAACGCCTGGGCGGGCATTTCGCCCCATTGGCCCTGGCCTTCGCCAGGGCTGGGGTTGGACGCTTGTGCGGAGGGAGGCTGATTGTTTTGCGGTGCCGGAGGTGAATGCTCACGACGGCGATGCCGCAAGGCAAACTCGGCGACAGCGTCGATGTCGTCCTCGGCGATGGCGTTTGCCCCGCGCCAAGCGGCATGGGCCCGGGCGGCACGCAACCAGACCAGATCGGCGCGCAAACCATCGACACCAGCGGCAAAGCAGCGCTCGGTAATCTGCGCCAGCGCCTCATCGTCCAGCGGGATGCTCATCAGCGTTTCACGCGCCGTCTGGCAACGTTCGCGCAGCGATTGCTGCCGGCTTTCCCACTGCGCGCAGAACGCTTGCGGGTCGCTGTCGAAATCCAGCCGCCGACGGATGATCTGGCCACGTTCTGCCGGTGCGGTGTGGCCACCGAGGGCGACGTTCAAGCCGAAACGGTCGAGCAATTGTGGACGCAGTTCACCCTCTTCCGGGTTCATGGTGCCGATCAGGACGAACTTCGCCGAATGCCGATGGGAAATGCCATCGCGCTCGATCAGGTTGGTGCCGCTGGCAGCCACGTCGAGCAACAGGTCCACGAGGTGATCGGGCAGCAAGTTGACTTCATCGACGTACAGCACGCCGCCGTCGGCCTTGGCCAATATGCCGGGGGAAAATTGCGCGCGGCCTTCGCTCAAGGCGGCGTCGAGGTCGAGGGTGCCGACCAGCCGTTCTTCGGTGGCGCCCAGGGGCAAGGTGACAAATTGACCGCTGGCGAGCAGGTCCGCGAGGCCGCGAGCCAGGGTCGACTTGGCCATGCCGCGCGGGCCCTCGATCAGCACGCCGCCGATTTTCGGGTCGATGGCGGTCAGGCACAAGGCGAGCTTCAAGTCATCGGCGCCGACCACGGCACAGAGCGGGAAATGCGGGGTGTCGGTCATCATTAAATCTCGGTCATGGTCGGTGATTTATCACAAACATCACGGGCAACTTCATCCCTGTGGGAGCGGGCTTGCTCGCGAAAGCGGTGTGTCAGGCGACATTAATGTGATGTGCCGTCGCCTTCGCGAGCAAGCCCGCTCCCACAGGGGTTCGCGGTGTATCAGCTGTCTTCTTCTATATCCAGCAATAAATTCTCCAGCGCCTCGCGGTACTCGCCCGGCGCCTTCCACATCCCCCGCTGCTGCGCCTCAAGCATGCGCTCGGTCATGTCGCGCAATGCAGCCGGATTATGCTCACGCACAAAATCCCGGGTCGCCGGATCGAGCAAATAGGCGTCCGCCAGCAACGCATATTGATGATCGTCGATCAGTTGCGTCGTCGCATCGAAGGCGAACAGGTTATCGACCGTCGCCGCCAGTTCAAAGGCCCCTTTGTAGCCGTGACGCTTCACGCCGTCGATCCACTTGGGGTTGGCCGCACGGGAACGGATCACTCGGTTCAGCTCTTCTTTGAGTGTGCGAATCTTCGGCAAGTCCGGCTGGCTGTGATCGCCGTGATAACTGGCCGCTGTTTCGCCGCTGAGGCTTTCCACTGCGGCGAGCATGCCGCCCTGGAACTGGTAATAGTCGTTGGAATCGAGCAAGTCGTGCTCACGATTGTCCTGGTTCTGCAGCACGGCCTGAACCTGACTCAGGCGCTGGGCAAATTGTGCGCGAGCGGCGGTGCCTTCATCGGCGCTGCCATAAGCGTAGCCACCCCAATTGAGGTAAACCTCGGCCAGGTCCTCGCGGCTTTGCCACAACCGACCGTCGATGGCGCCCTGCACGCCGGCGCCATAAGCACCGGGTTTGGCGCCGAAGATGCGCCAACCGGCCTGCCGTTTGGCCGCCTCTTCATCCAGCCCCGAGTGCATCAACGCTTCACGCTCGGCACACACTTTGGCGGCCAACGGGTTGAGGTCGTCCGGCTCATCGAGGGCGGCGACCGCTTGCACCGCTGCGTCGAACAGACGAATCAGGTTGGCAAAGGCATCGCGAAAGAATCCCGAGACGCGCAACGTCACGTCCACGCGCGGGCGATCGAGCAGGCTCAATGGCAGGATTTCGAAATCATCGACCCGCTGACTGCCCGTGGCCCAGACGGGACGCACGCCCATCAGCGCCATCGCCTGGGCAATATCATCACCGCCGGTACGCATGGTCGCGGTGCCCCAGACCGACAGGCCGAGCTGGCGCAAGTGATCGCCGTGGTCTTGCAAATGCCGCTCGAGAATCAGGTTGGCAGACTGGAAACCGATGCGCCACGCGGTGGTGGTCGGCAGGTTGCGCACGTCCACCGAATAGAAATTGCGCCCGGTCGGCAACACGTCCAGACGACCACGACTGGGTGCGCCACTGGGGCCGGCCGGGACGAAACGACCGCTCAGGGCATCGAGCAAGCCGCGCATTTCCGCCGGGCCGCAAGCGTCCAGGCGCGGGGCGACGATGTCTCGCAGGCTGTCGATGATGGCGCTGACGTCCGACAAACCGGCCTTTTGTGGGAGCGGGCTTGCTCGCGAAAGCGGTGAGTCAGGTAAATCAATATCGACTGACACTCCGCTTTCGCGAGCAAGCCCGCTCCCACAGGGTATCGGGGTGGCTTGAGGCTGGTTTAATGTCTGCGAGATCAGTTGAGCGGCGAACAGTTCGAGGCGTTCGCGGGTGTCACCCGCCGTACGCCAGGCTTCATCGTTAAGTGATTGCAGTTCAACGGGACGCGGTCCGGTCCAGGGCTCGGCCAGCGCACAGTCCAGCGGATCGAAGCCCAGCGCGAAGTCCTTGGCCAACGCCCGCAACAAACTTGATTGCGCGCCACGGCCGTCGCCACGGGGAATACGCAGCAACGCCAGCAACGTATCGATGCGCAAGCGTCCGGTCGGCGATTCGCCAAAGATGTGCAGGCCATCGCGAATCTGCGACTCTTTCAAGTCACACAAATACGTGTCCAGACGCGGCAGCCAGATCGCTGCATCGGCATCGCTGTCGAGCTTCTCGTCCAGCTGCAGTTCGCGATCGATGTGGGTGTCGCGCACCAGTTGCAGGATATCGCGCTGCAATTCCCGGGCACGGCGCGGATCGAGCAATTGTGCTTCGTAATACTCGTCGGCCAGCAGTTCGAGGTTGCGCAGCGGACCGTAGGTTTCGGCGCGGGTCAGCGGCGGCATCAAGTGATCGATGATCACCGCTTGTGTTCGGCGCTTGGCCTGGGCGCCCTCGCCCGGGTCGTTGACGATAAACGGATAGATATTCGGCAGTGGCCCGAGCAATGCGTCCGGCCAGCAGTTTTCCGACAGCCCGACGCCTTTGCCCGGCAGCCATTCGAGGTTGCCGTGCTTGCCGACGTGAATGACGCCGTGCGCGCCGTAGGTATTGCGCAGCCAGAAATAGAACGCGAGGTAGCCGTGGGGCGGCACCAGGTCCGGGTCGTGGTACACCGCGCTCGGATCAACCTGATAACCGCGCGCCGGCTGGATGCCGACGAAGGTCAGGCCGAAACGCAGCCCGGCGATCATCATCCGCCCGCCACGGAACATCGGGTCATTGTCGGGCGAGCCCCAGCGCTCCAGCACCGCTTGCCGATTGGTCTCGGTCAAGGCGTTGAACATCCGGTTGTAATCGTCCAGCGCCAGGCTTTGATGACACGGACGCTGGTCGAGCGTATCGAGGTCGTTGCTGACGCCTCCGAGCAATTGCTGGATCAGCGCGGTGCCGCTGTCGGGCAACTCGGCCGGCAGCGGATAACCTTCTTGATGCAGCGCGCGCAGGATGTTCAGCGCGGCGGCCGGGGTGTCGAGACCGACGCCATTGCCAATGCGCCCATCGCGGGTCGGGTAGTTGGCGAGAATCAGCGCAATGCGTTTTTCGCTGTTTGGCAGGCGTGCCAGATCGATCCAGCGCCGCGCCAGTTCGGCGACAAAATCCATGCGTTCAGGCTGCGCGCGATAGCAGACCACGTCCGACTGACTGCGCTCACTGCGCCACGCCAGGTCCTTGAAGCTGATCGGCCGGCTGATGATCCGACCATCCAGCTCCGGCAGCGCGATGTGCATGGCCAGGTCACGCGGGCCGAGGCCTTGTTCACTGGCACGCCAACCCGGCTCGTTGTCCTGAGCGCAGATCGCCTGAATCACCGGGATGTTGCGGCGAAACGGTCGCAGGTGCGGGGCTTCGGGGCTGGACTGGGCGAAACCGGTGGTGTTGAGAATCACCGACGCCGAGACGTGGTCCAGCAGGTCCTCGACCACCGTCAGGCAGCCGGGCTCTTTCAAACTGGCCACGGCAATGGGCAACGGGTTCAACCCCGCTGCCTGCAAACGCTGGCAGAACACATCGATAAACGCGGTGTTCGCTGCCTGTAAATGCGAGCGGTAAAACAGCACCGCCGCCACCGGCTGATCGGCTCGCCAGTCGGCTTGCCAGTCTTCAAGGTCGGCGGGGCTTTTTTGCGGGTGGTAAATCGCCGTGCGCGGCAGGGTTTGCGGCTCGGCCCAAACGTAATCGCGCGCCAGCCAGCGATTGGCCAGGCAGCGGAAAAAATCCAGGGCATTGTTCATGCCGCCCTGACGCAAAAACTGCCAGAGACGATCTCGGTCTTCCGCGGGAACGGTGCTCAGGTCGCTGAGTTCCGGGTCCGGGCGATCATCGCCGGGCACCAGAATCAGCTGCACACCCTGCTCCGCGAGCTGCACCAGCCGTTCGACGCCGTAGCGCCAATAGGCGATGCCACCGTGCAGCGAAATCAGAATCACCTTGGCGTGGCGCAGCACTTCGTCGACGTACAGATCGACCGAGGCATGGTTCTGCACCTGCATCGGGTTGGCCAGGCGCACGCTGGGGTAATCGTCCGGCAGCTGCTGCGCCGCTTCGGCGAGCAGCGCGAGGCTGGAATCGCCGCTGCACAGGATCACCAGCTCGGCAGGGGTTTGTCCAAGGTCGGCAATGTTGTCATCCGACACGAAACCGCCGGGCTGGGTCCTGAGCAGGTGCATGGCTTACACGCTGAGCGCGGCGCGCAATTGCGCTTCGAGCAGGACAGCGTCCAGTTCCTGACCGATCAGCACCAGACGCGTGGTGCGCGCTTCGGCGGCGCCCCACTGACGGTCGAAATGCTTGTCGAAACGCGTGCCCACGCCCTGGATCAGCAGGCGCATCGGTTTGTTCGGGATGGCCGCGAAACCTTTGACTCGCAGGATGCCGTGCTGGACCACCAGTTGGGTCAGCGCGTCCAGCAGCAGGCTCTCGTCGGCTTGTGGCAGTTCGATGGAGATCGAGTCGAACGCATCGTGGTCGTGATCGTCCTCGCCTTCATGGTGGTGATCGTGATGGCTGTGACGGCTGTCGATGTGTTCTTCGGAGCCGGCGCCAAGGCCGATCAGCACGTCCAGTGGCACACGGCCGCTGCTGGCTTCGATGACTTTGACGGCTGGCGGCAATTCTTCGGCGACTTCCAGGCGCACCCGGGCCAGGTCTTCAGGGCTGATCAGGTCGGCCTTGTTGAGAATCACCAGGTCGGCGCTGGCCAGTTGGTCGGCGAACAGCTCGTGCAATGGCGATTCGTGATCCAGGTTCGGGTCGAGTTTGCGTTGGGCGTCGACCTGGTCCGGGAAGGCGGCGAAAGTGCCGGCAGCGACGGCCGGGCTGTCGACCACGGTGATCACCGCATCAACGGTGCAGGCGCTGCGGATTTCCGGCCACTGGAAGGCTTGAACCAGAGGCTTTGGCAGCGCCAGGCCCGAGGTTTCGATGAGGATGTGGTCGAGGTCGTCGCGACGCGCCACCAGTTCGCGCATCACCGGGAAGAACTCTTCCTGGACGGTGCAGCACAGGCAGCCGTTGGCCAGTTCGTAGACGCGGCCGTTGGCTTCTTCTTCAGTGCAGCCAATGGAACACTGCTTGAGGATTTCGCCGTCGATGCCCAGTTCGCCGAACTCGTTGACGATCACCGCGATGCGGCGGCCCTGAGCGTTGTCGAGCATGTGCCGCAGCAAGGTGGTTTTGCCCGAGCCGAGGAAGCCGGTGACGATGGTGACAGGGATTTTGGCCAGTGTTTTCATCGGATGCCCTTTGGCAAGGTGGCGGGCATACGGGACGACAATCGCTGCGACGGATGCGCGCGCGGAAGAGTTCGCCACCGGATCACCCCGCCCGGTTGTAGTGAGAATCTGTGTCGAGGCAGGTCTCCTGGCTGACGGTGTGCCAATGGCAGACTGGCATTCGCTGCGCCTTCCCGCGAACCCGTTGTGCAGGGTTTGCAGTGGCGTGGCAGCGAACATCACCGTTCACAGTTGCGGGGGCAGCCGCGGCATCGACCGCGTTCCCTTCTTAGCTTCGGCAAACGCCGAAGAACCTCGAAAGCGCAAGGCTACGCATCGTGTGGGGGCGGGTCAATCGTTGACCTGCCCAATGATCGTTCCCACGCTCTGCGTGGGAATGCAGCCCGGGACGCTCTGCGTCCCTTCGCAGCCGAACGCGGAGCGTCCGTTGAGGCATTCCCACGCAGAGCGTGGGAACGATCAACCAAACGAGAAACCATGCCAATTGACTACCCCGCCCTGCCCATGCTCTCCTACACGCCTTGTTACGGGTGCCCTTCACAGGGTGAAACGGGAAACCGGTGAATCATGTGCTTTACTCAAGGCCATGTCAGTCCGGTGCTGCCCCCGCAACGGTAAGCGAGCGGAGCGTCAGATCCACTGTGCCAGCAGT
This sequence comes from Pseudomonas sp. JAI111, assembly GCF_024809425.1. Taxonomy (NCBI): domain Bacteria; kingdom Pseudomonadati; phylum Pseudomonadota; class Gammaproteobacteria; order Pseudomonadales; family Pseudomonadaceae; genus Pseudomonas; species Pseudomonas sp. JAI111. The sequence goes on from NZ_JANUCB010000005.1 coordinate 389,379, forward strand.
TCGGCATGGGAAGGTGATGCTTGCAGGTTCAGGCGCAAGCCTTGACCCCTCGTGAGCCCGGAGACCGGCCCGCAACACAAAGTGACCATTACGATCACTGAATAACAAACCCGCGGTGGGCGGGCGCTGTTTGAACCTCTGCATGCCCGTTCGCAGGGGTCTTCCATGCGCTCTATTCACCCACTGACAGACCAGAGGGATGCGCCATGTCGATCATCAGCAGCACCGGCAGCCACGCCGACAAGAGCACCGCCAGCACCACCACGACCCTGACTCAACGCCTGACCGCCGCCGTGTTTGCGTCGATCCTGGGTGCGAGCCTGGTCTATTTCGCCGGCTTTTCACACATTGAAGCGGTGCACAACGCCGCGCACGATACCCGACACAGCTCCGCGTTCCCGTGCCATTGAGGCCAGCCGAGATGATCAAGCGTATTGCGCAAACCGCGGGTTTCACCGGGTTGCTGGCCGCGTTGCTGCTGACCCTGCTGCAAAGCTTCTGGGTGGCACCGCTGATTTTGCAGGCCGAGACGTACGAAAAATCCGAACCGGCTGCGGTTGAAGTTCACGAACATGCCGCCGGTGTCGCTGCGCACACCCACGATGCCGAAGCCTGGGAACCGCAAGACGGTTGGCAGCGCGTGCTGTCGACGACGGGCGGCAATCTGGTGGTGGCCGTCGGTTTCGCCCTGATGCTGGCCGGTCTCTACACCTTGCGTGCACCGACCAAAACCGCTCAAGGCCTGCTCTGGGGCCTGGCCGGTTACGCGACATTCGTGCTGGCGCCGACCCTTGGCCTGCCGCCTGAACTGCCAGGCACCGCCGCGGCCGATCTGGCGCAACGACAAATCTGGTGGATCGGCACGGCCGCCTCTACCGCTGTTGGCATCGCGTTGATCGTGTTCAGCCGCCACTGGCTGATGAAGATCCTCGGCGTGGCCATTCTGGTGGTTCCGCATGTCATCGGCGCGCCACAACCGGAAGTGCATTCGATGCTCGCTCCGCAAGCCCTGGAAACCCAGTTCAAAATCGCTTCGCAGCTGACCAACCTCGGGTTCTGGCTGGCCTTGGGCCTGATCAGCGCCTGGTTGTTCCGTCGCAAAAGCGATGGCCAATACCACGCATGACTGATACCAGCACAGCGCCGACTTTAGTGGTCGGCCTGGGCTGCCAGCGCGGCTGCCCCGTCAGCACGCTGCGGGCGTTGCTCGATCAGGCATTACAGGCGCATAACATCGCACTTCACCAGATCAAGGCCCTGGCCAGCATCGACCTGAAGCGCGGCGAACCTGGCCTGCTCGAACTCGCCGAACAACTCGCGTTACCGCTGATGTATTTCAGCAGTGAAGAACTGGACGTTTATAAAGCGCAACTCAGCCATCATTCGGACATCGCCTTCGAACGCACCGGCTGTTATGGCGTAGCGGAAAGTGCCGCACTGGCCCTGGCCGAACAACTGGCCCAGGCCCCGGCAAAGTTGCTCATTTCGCGACAAAAATACGCCCAGGCAACCCTGGCATTAGCCTGCGCTGCGTAAAATCCCCGATAATCCCTGCCCTCGATCATGAGCAATCTTCATCTGAAGCCTTGCCCAGCCCCTTTTTTGACAGGAACCGACGATGACCGTCTATTTCATTGGCGCAGGTCCCGGCGACCCGGAACTGATCACCGTCAAAGGCCAACGACTGATTCGCAGTTGCCCGGTGATCATCTACGCCGGCTCTCTGGTGCCCGCCGCCGTCCTCGAAGGCCATTGCGCCGAACAAGTGGTCAACAGCGCCGAACTGCACCTGGAACAGATCATCGAACTGATCAAGACCGCCCATGCCAACGGCCAGGACGTGGCGCGGGTGCATTCGGGTGATCCGAGTCTGTATGGCGCGATTGGCGAGCAGATCCGTTACCTGCGCGAGCTCGACATTGCGTTTGAAATCATTCCTGGTGTCACGGCGACGGCTGCCTGCGCGGCGCTGCTGGGGGCGGAGCTGACGTTACCGGATATCTCGCAAAGCGTGATCCTGACCCGCTACGCCGACAAGACAGCGATGCCGGCGGGTGAGGAGCTCGGCAGTCTGGCGCAGCACGGGGCCACGATGGCGATTCATCTGGGGGTCAATCACCTGGAGAAAATCCTCGTCGAATTGCTGCCGCATTACGGTGCGGACTGCCCGATCGCGGTGATTCACCGGGCGACCTGGCCGGATCAGGATTGGGTGGTGGGGACCCTGGCGGATATTGCAGAGAAGGTCCATGCCAAGGGATTTCGCCGCACGGCGTTGATTCTGGTGGGTCGGGTGTTGGGCAGTGATCACTTCAGTGAGTCATCGCTGTACCGCGCCGGGCATGCGCATTTGTATCGGCCCTGAAGTGATCGTTCCCACGCTCTGCGTGGGAATGCAGCCCGGGACGCTCCGCGTCCCAACAGCGGACGCAGAGCGTCCATTGAGGCATTCCCACGCAGAGCGTGGGAACGATCATGAACACATCGATCACCCATAAAAAAACGGCGCTCACGGGGCGCCGTTTTTTTTATCTGCAGCGAACACCTTACTCAGTAGTAGGCGTTTTCTTTCTGCGTGTGGTCGGTCACGTCGCGCACACCCTTGAGCTCGGGAATGCGCTCGAGCAAGGTGCGCTCGATGCCTTCACGAAGGGTGACGTCGGCCTGGCCGCAGCCTTGGCAACCGCCGCCGAACTTCAGAACGGCGATGCCGTCTTCGACCACATCAATCAGGCTGACCTGACCGCCGTGGCTCGCGAGCCCCGGGTTGATCTCGGTTTGCAGGTAGTAGTTGATGCGCTCGTTGACCGGGCTGTCAGCGTTGACCATCGGGACTTTGGCGTTTGGCGCCTTGATGGTCAGCTGGCCGCCCATGCGGTCGGTGGCGTAGTCGACTACCGCGTCGTCCAGGAAGGCTTCGCTGAACGAATCGATGTAGGCAGTGAAGCTTTTCAGCCCCAGCGCCGTGTCTTCAGGTTTTTCTTCGCCCGGCTTGCAGTAGGCAATGCAGGTTTCGGCGTACTGGGTGCCAGGCTGGGTGATAAAGACGCGGATGCCGATGCCCGGGGTGTTCTGCTTGGAGAGCAGATCAGCCAGATAATCGTGGGCGGCGTCGGTAATGGTAATAGCGGTCATGGAAACTCCTCGCAGGCTTGGGCGCAGTTTACGCCAATCATCGCGCCGTACAAAGTCCTAGTATTTTTGTCGGGAAAGAGCCGGCACCGCTTCAACTGCCGGTTCGCCGTCGATCAACTCTTTAAGCCACCGATAGCTGCGTTTTTCCACCCATTCGTAACTTGCCCAAGATGCCAGACCGATAGTCGCCACGCAAACGACGAACATCACGTAGGGATTTACACCATAACGCTGTGCGACAAATCCACCGGCAGACAGCACCAGCACGTGCATCAGGTACACCGAGTAGGAACAATTACCCAGCAGTTCAAACACCCGGTTGTTCTCGACGTAACGCTCCAGCGAGATGCACGCCATCACCAACACCGCACTCGGCACGCCCCAGGCCAGGAAACGCGGCGCTGGCGCCCAGTGATAAATGGCCAGCAGCGCGCCACCAATCCCCAGCAGCGGCAGCCACAAACCCGGCTTGATCCAGCCACGACGGTAAATCATGCCGATGGCGATCCCCAGCAGGAACTCATAAACGATGTCTGATCGGTAGAACTCGCTGACCCAGCCATAACCGGTCCAGGCCTGGCATACCGCAAACAGCAGTGCCGCAACGATCAATAGCCGCAGGTGCAAACGGAACAGCAACGCCCAGCCGAACAGCAAGTAGAAGAGCATTTCGTAGTTGAGGGTCCAGCCGACGTTGAGGGTCGGATAAATCCCGTAGCCGCCGGGATTCTGCGTAGGAATGAACAACAACGACAGCAGGAAATGCGACCAGTCGACGCTTTGATCCGGCAATACCGGGCGGGCAAACACCACCACCAGCGCCATCAGCGCGGTGTACAGCCAATACGCCGGGACGATCCGAAACAATCGATACAACAGAAATCGCGTCGGCGGCAGCGACTTGCCTTCGGTCGAGAGGAAGATCACCAGCCCACTGATGACGAAGAAAACGTCGACACCCGCCGCGCCCTTGTCGATGAACATCTGCCCCACCGGGCCACGGGCCTGGAAGTCGAAGAAAATCTGCATGAAATGGTGGCAGACCACCGCCCAGGCGGCGATGGCGCGCAGGGCTTGTACTGAAATCAACATGGATGGCCCTCTGATCGCAATCCGCAACCCACCGCAGATCCCACAAGGGTTGGGTGGTGCCTATGAAATCCGACACCAGCCCATCCTCAAAGGTCGATCAGAGATTCTCGTAGCGGTTCATGTCGAGCACGCCCTCTTCCACCGGATCGGTCTCGTGGATGTAGAGACTCAGGTCATGGAAGTAAAACCAGAACTGCGGATGACTGCGGCGAATGCCCCAACGCTTGACGATGCTCTCGAAACTGCTCGCATCCCTGGCATTTTCCATCGCGTCCACGAACGCCGGCACCTGCTCCGCCTGAATATTGAACATGAAGTTCGGATAGCTGCTGAGCACGCCCGGGAAAATGGTCAGGGTGTCGAGGCCAGGCTGATAGCGCAGCGATTCGCCGAGCAGGAACGCCACATTGCTGTGGGCGCGGTTGCGCAACAGGCTGTACATCTCACGTTTGCCGCTCGCGGTTTCAATGCGCAGCATCGTCGCTTCCGGCAACTGATCGATGACCTTCAAACCCGCTGCCGGGCGCGACGCCAGGCGGCTCAAGGCTTGTTCGGCATTTTGCAGCGCCGGGTCGATGTTCGGCCGCGAACAGTAAGCGCCGTCGCACCGGTTGATCGGATCGGGCTTGGCATTGAGCTCGCCGTAACGGGCCAGCAGTTGCATCGCAAAGTCGCGTTTCGGGTCTTTCTTGTCGAGTTTGAGTGCCGTCGGCTTGTCGTTGTCGATGGCCTCGTAATCGAGCCACATCTTGAATTTTCCGCTGGTCTGGTACCAATCGTCGAGATACCCATTGCGCGAGTCAGCGGGCATCAGGCGCAGGAAATTCTGCTCGGCACCGTTGCGGATGAGGTCGAAATACAGCCGCGTTTGCGCCTGATGGGACACATTGCCGAACACGTCGAAGTTGACCGCCAGTTGATAGTAGGTGCGTTCCAGCAGCGGAAAGTCGAACAGCCAGATGGTTTGCGGCACATCGCCGATCAAGCCCTTGTTCACCGACGCACTGTCGAAGTGCCGAAAGATACTCAGCAGCGAGTTGTCATTGCCGGCCCACAAGGTCGACCAGCTCGGTGCCGGCGCATCGGCATAACTGTCCCGGCGCAGTGCCTCGTACTCGTTGCGTTTGTTGCGGTAGTCGTGCCACAGGCTCAGGACACTGCCGACGTCGTCGTTCTGGCCCGGCATTGCCAGCAACGGCGTGGCCTGGCCGCGGTAGTTCGGATCGGTGATGTACAGATCGTGCTCTGGCGCCTGGAACAGCGCCCAGAAGTTGTCGCGAATCACATCCGTGGCGATTTGCCCGCGGCAGACCGGGCCGCGAATAAAAGTGCGCACAAAGTATTCGGCGTTATCGAGCATGAACTGATAACGCGCCTGCGCCGGGATCGCCTCAAAAGTGGCAAACGGATTGGCTCGACGCTCCGGGCCATAACCCGGCAAGGCGTTGACCTGCCAGTTGCCGTTGTAAAACAGGCTTTTGATCCGCGCCATCTTCGCCGCGCTCAGCGGATAGGTGATGTGGGTCTTGTGCACGATCACCCCCTGCACCGGCCACAAGCGGTAATACACTTGGGTGCCGGGGTCGTCGTTCGGGCGACGGGTGTTGATCAGGTCGATCGGCTGGCCGGTCGGAGTGCGCGAACGCACCCACTGGAAGAAGTGCCCCGGTTCACCGTCCTTGAAGTACAGATGCGCGAGAAACCAATGCTCGAACAGCCAACGCCCCACCAGGCTTTGCCGGGCGCCCGGTGAGTTGAGCAGGTTTTCCCACTGCACCACCTGCATGGCCTCGTTGGCGCTCGGGACCAGACCCTGTTCATCGATTGGCGCACCGGAGGCCAGCCAGCGTTGCAACGTCTGGTACTGCTGATCGGTCAGGCCAGTGACCGCCAGCGGCATGCCTTCTTTGGGATGTGTCCCGGCATAGCCTTCGAATTCGGCCGGCATGGCGCAGGTATTTTCCCGGTTAAGGCCGAGGACGATCTCGTCAGGCAACCTGGCGTTGGGTTGCAGCGGTGTTTTATGGCCCAGCTCAAGCATCCGCGCCATCAACGCCGCTTGACTGCCTTGGGCATCGAGCACCGAATAAAAGCCCTTTTGCTGCCAGGCACGTTTACCGAATGCATCGTAAAACAGGCGCGTCGGCGCGCTAGCCTGGCTGCGATCGCCGTCATAGACCGGGACTTTGGTCGCGCCACGCGCCGCCCCTTCGCCGCTGCCCAGATTGAGCTGACAGGCGGAGTCGTAGCAGGCATGGCAGGCCACGCACTTTTCGGTGAAGATCGGTTGGATGTCGCGGGTATAGGAAAGCGCCGTAGAAGTCGCCGGACCTTGCGCAGTCGCGTCCCAGCTTAAAAGCAGCAAAATAATACTGGTGATGACGCGATACGACATGTCCCTGGTCCTGATCGTGAAAAAACGCCGCGATTCTACCGGCCCGGCACCTGCACCAACATGAACGATATTCATGCAAAACCGGGGCATGCTCCAAAACCGCACAGGTTTGCTATCATCGCGCCCCTTCGTCATGGTCTTTCCGAGTAGTCCAAATGTCCGATCGCAGTGTTCGCCTTCAAGCTCTCAAGCACGCCCTCAAAGAGCGCATCCTGATTCTCGATGGCGGCATGGGCACGATGATCCAGAGCTATAAGCTCGAGGAGCAGGATTACCGCGGCAAACGCTTTGCTGACTGGCCGAGCGATGTCAAGGGCAACAACGACCTGTTGGTGCTGACCCGCCCGGACGTGATTGGCGGCATCGAGAAAGCCTACCTGGATGCCGGCGCCGACATTCTGGAAACCAACACCTTCAACGCCACCCAGATTTCCCTGGCCGACTACGGCATGCAGGGCCTGGCGTACGAGTTAAACGTAGAAGGCGCGCGCCTGGCCCGCAAGGTAGCCGATGCCAAGACCCTGGAAACCCCGGACAAGCCGCGTTTCGTCGCTGGCGTGCTCGGTCCTACAAGTCGCACCTGCTCGCTGTCCCCGGACGTGAACAACCCCGGCTACCGCAACGTGACCTTCGATGAACTGGTGGAAAACTACACCGAGTCCACCAAAGGCCTGATCGAAGGCGGTGCCGACCTGATCCTGATCGAAACCATCTTCGACACCTTGAACGCCAAAGCCGCGATCTTCGCCGTACAAGGCGTGTTCGAAGAGCTGGGCGTTGAACTGCCGATCATGATTTCCGGCACCATCACCGATGCTTCCGGCCGTACGCTGTCGGGCCAGACCACCGAAGCCTTCTGGAACTCCGTGGCCCACGCCAAGCCGATTTCGGTCGGCCTGAACTGCGCCCTCGGCGCCAGCGAGTTGCGCCCGTACCTGGAAGAGCTGTCGAACAAGGCCGGCACCCACGTATCGGCTCACCCGAACGCCGGCCTGCCGAACGAATTCGGCGAGTACGACGAACTGCCGTCGCAAACCGCCAAGGTCATTGAAGAATTCGCGCAAAGCGGCTTCCTGAACATCGTCGGCGGCTGCTGCGGCACCACCCCGGGCCATATCGAAGCCATTGCCAAAGCCGTGGCCGGTTACGCGCCGCGTCAAATCCCGGAGATCCCGAAGGCTTGCCGCCTGTCCGGCCTGGAACCGTTCACCATCGATCGCAACTCGTTGTTCGTCAACGTCGGTGAGCGCACCAACATCACAGGTTCGGCCAAGTTTGCGCGCCTGATCCGTGAAGACAACTACACCGAAGCCCTGGAAGTCGCCCTGCAGCAGGTCGAAGCCGGCGCCCAGGTGATCGACATCAACATGGACGAAGGGATGCTCGATTCGAAGAAGGCCATGGTGACCTTCCTTAATCTGATTGCCGGCGAACCGGACATCTCCCGGGTGCCGATCATGATCGACTCCTCCAAGTGGGAAGTGATCGAAGCCGGCCTCAAGTGCATCCAGGGCAAGGGCATCGTCAACTCGATCAGCATGAAAGAAGGCGTCGAGCAGTTCATCCATCACGCCAAGCTGTGCAAACGCTATGGCGCCGCCGTGGTGGTGATGGCGTTCGACGAAGCCGGCCAGGCCGACACCGAAGCGCGCAAGAAAGAAATCTGCAAACGCTCCTACGACATTCTGGTCAACGAAGTCGGCTTCCCGCCGGAAGACATCATCTTCGACCCGAACATCTTCGCCGTCGCGACCGGTATTGAAGAACACAACAACTATGCCGTTGACTTCATCAATGCCTGCGCCTACATCCGCGACGAGCTGCCGTACGCGCTGACCTCGGGTGGCGTGTCCAACGTGTCGTTCTCGTTCCGTGGCAACAACCCGGTGCGTGAGGCGATTCACTCAGTGTTCCTGCTGTATGCGATCCGCAATGGCCTGACCATGGGTATCGTCAACGCCGGTCAGCTGGAGATCTACGACCAGATCCCGACCGAACTGCGCGACGCCGTCGAAGACGTGATCCTCAACCGCACCCCGGAAGGCACCGACGCCCTCCTCGCCATTGCCGACAAATACAAAGGCGACGGCAGCGTCAAGGAAGCCGAGACCGAAGAGTGGCGCAACTGGGACGTCAACAAGCGTCTGGAGCATGCGCTGGTCAAGGGCATCACCACGCACATCGTTGAAGACACCGAAGAATCCCGCCAGTCCTTCGCGCGCCCGATCGAAGTGATCGAAGGCCCGCTGATGTCCGGCATGAACATCGTCGGCGACCTGTTCGGCGCCGGCAAAATGTTCCTGCCGCAGGTGGTGAAATCCGCCCGCGTAATGAAACAGGCCGTGGCCCACTTGATCCCGTTCATCGAACTGGAAAAAGGCGACAAACCGGAAGCCAAGGGCAAGATCCTGATGGCGACGGTCAAAGGCGACGTGCACGACATCGGCAAGAACATCGTCGGCGTGGTGCTGGGTTGCAACGGCTACGACATCGTTGACCTTGGCGTGATGGTCCCGGCCGAGAAAATCCTGCAAGTGGCCAAGGAGCAGAAGTGCGACATTATTGGCCTGTCCGGCCTGATCACCCCTTCGCTGGATGAAATGGTCCACGTGGCCCGCGAGATGCAGCGCCAGGACTTCCACCTGCCCTTGATGATCGGTGGCGCGACCACTTCCAAGGCTCACACGGCGGTGAAGATCGAACCCAAGTACAGCAACGACGCGGTGATCTACGTGACGGACGCCTCCCGCGCCGTGGGCGTAGCGACGCAGTTGCTGTCCAAGGAATTGAAGCCGGCGTTCGTCGAAAAGACCCGCCTCGAGTACATCGACGTTCGCGAGCGCACCGCCAACCGCAGCGCCCGCACCGAACGCCTGAGCTACCCGGCCGCCATCGCCAAGAAGCCGCAGTTCGACTGGAGCACCTACGCACCGGTCAAACCGACCTTCACCGGTTCGAAGGTGCTGGACAACATTGACCTCAAGGTTCTGGCCGAATACATCGACTGGACGCCGTTCTTTATCTCCTGGGACCTGGCCGGCAAGTTCCCGCGCATCCTTCAGGACGAAGTGGTCGGTGAAGCCGCTACCGCGTTGTACGCCGATGCCCAGGAAATGCTCGCCAAACTGATCGACGAAAAACTCATCAGCGCCCGTGCAGTGTTCGGCTTCTGGCCGGCCAACCAGGTGCGCGACGACGACATCGAAGTCTACGGCGACGATGGCAAGCCGATTGCCAAACTGCATCACTTGCGCCAGCAGATCATCAAGACCGACGGCAAGCCGAATTTCTCCCTGGCCGACTTCGTCGCGCCCAAGGACAGCGAAGTCACCGACTACGTGGGTGGCTTCATCACCACCGCGGGGATCGGCGCCGAAGAAGTGGCCAAGGCGTATCAGGACGCTGGCGACGATTACAACTCGATCATGGTCAAGGCCCTGGCCGACCGTTTGGCCGAGGCCTGCGCCGAGTGGCTGCACCAGCAAGTGCGTAAAGAGTACTGGGGTTACGCCAAGGACGAGACGCTGGACAACGAGGCGCTGATCAAAGAGCAATACACCGGCATCCGCCCGGCGCCGGGCTACCCGGCCTGCCCGGATCACACCGAGAAGAGCACCCTGTTCACCTTGCTCGATCCTGAAGCCAGCGAAATGAAGGCCGGACGCAGCGGCGTGTTCCTCACCGAACACTACGCGATGTTCCCGGCAGCGGCGGTCAGCGGCTGGTATTTCGCGCACCCGCAGGCGCAATACTTTGCCGTGGGCAAGATCGACAAGGATCAAGTGCAGAGCTACACGTCGCGCAAAGGCCAGGAATTGAGCGTGACCGAGCGCTGGCTCGCACCGAACCTCGGCTACGACAACTGATTGATCCGAGGCCCTGTGCTCTGGAGGCAGATGTGCTGACTCCAGAGCCTTGCCGGCTGACGATCAGGCCTGTGCGCCCAACACGGCTATCTCACGCTCGCTGAGTGTGGTCAGCAATTGCAGGCGGTTGGCTTTATTCACGGTATCCAGGGCGTCCATCTCCTGTAGGTAGGCCGTATTGAGCTCCGGGTACTTATCCTCCAGCTTACCGACCTTGTCCTGGAAACCCTGCTGCACCCTGGTAAATTCCCCAGGGTATTTCTCCTCCAGATAGTCTCGCCAGTATTTACGCGCGGTCAGCTGTTCGATGAACACGGGCGTCTTTTCCTTGGCGATGATCAATGCGTACGCTTCGTCCAGATCCGCTGGCGCCACCTGCGCCAGGTTCTCATACACCATGCCTTTGGGCTGGCTGGGCAATTCAAGACGCTGAGCCAGACCGATTCGATAGGCCAGGCGAATCTCGGCGGGATCGATAGCAGGCCTGAGCTTGATACGCGTTTTGGCTACCTCTTCGACCTGCGCCAGGCGGAACAGGTTTCTCGACAGTTTCAGCAGCTCGCGACCTTTGTGTTCGGGGGCAATGGCCTTCAAGGCATTGAACTCATAGACCTCGATTTCCAGCTCGTTGAACAACAATATCCGACCGTCACCACAGGTCGCGCGATTCCTCAATGCCTTCGACAAAACCATCAACCGTTCGCTCAGCGCTTGATCGCCATAAGCGGCTTCAAGGACACGCCAGACGCGCTGCGTGAGATCCAGTCGATCGGCGACAAAGTCCCGGGTGTGCTGAAGTTGCGAGAGAATGTATGAACAGTCCTGGGTGGTGTCCTGCTCCATCAAGGCATTCCACATCAGGTGTTTTTCCGAGTCTGCCGCCACGCCGGAAAACCACCGCGCTTTTTCTACCTCCGGCGTCTCAAGGTCGGGATGATCCTCCAAGTCAGAGCTCTCGGAACCGTCGACCGATGCAGGCCCGTAGCCCTCGAGCAGTCGCTCAATCTCTTGCGCGGTGAAACCCAAGCCACGGCCAGTTTCCTCCAGGTACTCCTGCAGTCGTAACATTTCATCCAGTCCCAGATTGACGTTGTCGGTCAAGTTGGTGCCAGCCATCAAGGTTGCGTGCCCAGGCAAAAAGGCATCGGGAGGAATTATCTCTAACTGGTTGCCACTCAGGTTGAGGGTTGTCAACGCCGGCGCTTCCAACACACCCTCCGGCCATTCCCAAAGATTGTTGTTGCTCAGATTCAGTCCCTGCAACTGGTCAAGGTCGGTGACATCGAAGCTGGCGAAGCGGTTCTCGCTCAAGTCCAGCCATTGCAAATGCCTCAGCGAGCGCAACTGGCGCGACAACTCATCACTGGCACGCAGATCGTTATACGTGGCGCTCAACCGGGTGAGGTATTCACATTGCCCCACAGCCTCGGGCAAGGTGCCCAGGCCGTTGCGATTGAGCGTCAGGCTACGCAACCGCGGAAACGAACGCAGGAACGCATCCGAACTTTCCGTGAGCCCGACACCGCTCAGGTCCAACGCACCGACCTGCTCGAACGTGACCGGCAAGGCCGGCAAGTCGCCGATGATCAGGCCGGTAAAATCAAGCACAGCGTCGGTCGGTGCTCCCTCGGCCGCGGGAACATCTCGCAAGGTGGCTCGCCAGCACTCCAGAAGCTGGTCAGCCGCCCGGCGGCGGTCTACCGCGCTGACCCAACCCTGGCGACTGCGAACGGCCGGAACATCGATCCAGTCATTCAAGTGCTTGATCAATTGCGTCTGCTGTTGCTGCCACTGGATCAGTCGGGCTTCAATTTCCAGAGCCGTCATGCCCTTGGCAAGCCATGCGTCGATCCGTTCAACGGCTTGCGCATCAACCAGCTGAGGATCAAGACGCTGCAGCCTGGCGGCGGAGGTCTGGGGCAAATCACCTTCGCCAGGTTCCAGGTGCAAAGGCAATAAAAGGTCCGGGTGTTCCGATACTTCATCCGGAAAGAACTCCGGATCGCCGCCGGTTCGTCCGGCGGACAGGTGCGCTGATGCAATATCCATCGGGTTGCGGGAGGCCGTGCGTTGCGCGTATGCCCGCACCGCCGTCACCGCTTGCGGGCTCAGCCGGCAACCTTGCAGCGAGGTCCCCGCCAACAGCTGATCATGCCCGGTCAGGGCCGCTGCCGGGATGTCTGTAATGGCGCTGTGATTCAAGGCCAGACGGCGCAGGTTGGGCAACGACAACACGCCTTCGGGCCAACTGCTGATATGGGTATGACTCAAATCCAGGCTCTGCAGGCTGGTCATCGAACCGACCTCAAGAGCGTCGACGCGGTTGTACGCCAGGTTCAGCGTTTTCAAGTGGGTCAAACGGTTCAACCGTGCTTGCGCTGACGCCGTGTTTCTCATCTGATTGAATGAGAGGTTCAATTCGCTGAGTTCCCCGAGCGAATCAATGGCCTGCGGCAGTCCAATCAGTTGGTTGGAGCTGAGGTTGAGGGACCGCAGTTGGGGAAATCCTTTCAGAAACTCATTGACCTGCACGGTCGAAAGCCCGCTGCCAGTGAGGACCAGGCTGCGCACATGAGGAAACACCGTATCGCCGAGCACGGGTAAATCACCCAGCGGCCCAAACCCTGTGAGGTCCAGCACTTCGTTCACTGCGTCGTCTTGCCACCATGACGGACCCGCCACAGGCTCCGCGGGGAAGTACCGGGCACGCAGCCCCTTGCGAGCGCATTTGCCAATTCTTTCAGCAATCAGCTCACGGTGCGCGACCTCCATTTGCCGGCCATCGACCCGCACAACCCTGCCCTTCCAGGCGTCCAATGACTCAGTCAATGCCAGATGCTGCTCGTGCAGTGCATCTACCTTTTCCAGTAATGCCCGACCCGATAGCCCGTCGCGACTGAAACGCGCCATTGCGTCTGATGCAAAGGTGTAATCATTGGGTGCCAGCTTCCACAAACGTCCTGCACAGTACTGGGCAATCATTTGCGGCTCGTTGACCAGATGCGCCGGGTTTTCATGCACATAATCATAGGCCTTCAAGAAAGCTTGCGGTTCCAGGGCCGCCCAATCCAGCTGCAGGCAACGCCATATCGACTCCCGCCCACTGAACAGCTCGTCAGGCAGCGATTTGATCGGCATTCGCTGTAGATCGAGGGTTTCCAGCCTGTTCAGGCCCGACACCCCGGTTGGCCACTCGGCCAAATCCCCCGCGAGCCTCAAAGACCGCAAATTCGTCAGCGTGCCGAAGTCCATTACGCCCATATCGCCCCTGAGCGACAGCTGCTCCAGCTGCGTCATTCCCTGTAACGCCTGCACCAACTGCGGCGCAAAGGTCTGCGATGCGCCATCAACGGTGAGCTCGGTAATCTCGGCCAATTCAGGCAGTTTTTCCGCCAGAGCCGACATACCCTGCACATCCACGGTGAGATCCAGCTTTTTGATCTTTGGAAACCGCTGAAGCAGTTCATTGCCCGAGTCACCGATTAGCTGCCCAGTGTCCAGTTGCACATTACGCACATGGGTGAAGTCGGCATCCCACTCGGGCAACGTGTCAGTACCGCTTAAATTCAGATCAAAAGCCGGCTCCAGTCCTCGGTAAAGTCCATAGCGCCAACACTGGATCAACCGATCGGCGATCACTCGGCGAGACTGCCCACCAGCAGGGGCCGGCACGACAGCGTCGACCCAGGTGTTCAATGCGGTTTCCAATGCGTCGAATTCCCGTTGACGGTTGTTCAACAGATTGAACACTTGCTGGTCGGTGTCCCCCGCGCTCAGGCGGTTTCTGACGAACTGGCTGGCTTGCGCATCGGAAATGTTCGGGTAAAGGTCGCGGACCCTGGAGACCAATGCAGCATCATGAAAACCGACGCCACGACCACTGGCCAGGTAACCCAGGCGGCCATTGGGCAAACGCAGCGATGGCCCGGCGCCATTCAACGGGCGCTGTTTCAAGATCAACGCCATGTCGTTGCGATGAGTGCTGGCATGGTTCGCCAGTTTTCTTTGCAGGGCCTGGCCCTGATGACCTTCCAGGGTCGCCTTTGTCACGTTGGGCAAGAACTCCAGCAGCGATTCATAGAAATTGCGGCCATGGGCGGGGATGTTGTTGAGAGGCCTGCCCTGGGCGTCGTATGCGCGAAAATAGCCGTCGCCCTTGACCAGGTAATTGCGAATCGTCGCACTGCCGCCGCCAACGCTGTCCAGTAATGGGCCCTTGATCGAGCCGGAACGCAGCTCCACGCGCATATCCATCGACCAACCGGGCAATTGCTCCAGGCTGTGCAACGCCAGGCGATCGCTGGCCACGGACGCCATGCTCTCCAGGTGCAAACCGCAGAGCGCCCGGTTTAGAGCGCCCTGCTGTAAATGGACACGAATTTCTTGCGCCTGGCGCAAGGGTATTTTTGTGCTGTTGCGCAATTGGGCCAGCTCGGCGGCACTGGCATTGCCCAGCACCTGTCGCGCACCCTCCGGCGACAATGTAGGGAAACTGCGTTGCAGTCGTTGAAGATCGGCATTCGTCGTCTGCTGGCCAGCGAGCAATCGGTCGACCAGCGACTTTTTGCTATCCAGGGCGCGGTTGGCCAGGCTGTCCCTGAACATCTGCACGCGGTTCGCGCCTTGTTGCACGCTGCGTGCGCCGAGTACCCGGGTGATTTGTGGCTCGTCAAGCGCCCCTAATATACGTTCCGGCAATTTTCCGGCCTGCACTTCGGATCGAGTGATCTTGATCGTGGGCTTTACATTGTTGCTTGCCGACACTGAACCGAAGCGCTGCGACGCCCCCCAGGGTTCCGGTCCCTCGAAGACTTCCAGAACCTCATCGACGGGCCAGTCCGGCAGCCCGACAGCCAGCGGTACGACAGCCTCGCCAGCACCACCCAGGTCACCGCCGTTGCGGATCTGATCAATCAACTGCTGCACTTGTTGATCAGCCTTGAACGATCTGATGGTCTCGGCCAATTGCGGCGGCGGTGGCTGGAGATCGATGTGCATCTGGCGCAACGCATCATCGCTGACCCCGCTGGCCTCGGCAATTTGCTGTAGCTGCGCATCAGAAAAAACGTCCATCTGCGGCCCGATTCTGCGCAACAACGTTGGGCGATCCCACTCCAGCGGCCGTTCAAGGGTGTGCTGCCAGGCGCCGAGCTGGTTATGCCGCAAGATCGGTTGATAGGCCTGGGGATCGCTGGGGTGCTGGATCCGCCATTTTTTCAGCGCCGGGTCGAAGCTTTTTTCGTAGACGTTCCCCTCGTATCGAATACAGGTCTTGTCCCCGACCTTGTACTGCCCCAATGCATTCGGCTCGAGCCGCTCCACAGACACACTGCTCTTGTAGGGGGCAAGGTCGGGACTCCACAAACGCGGCTCACCAAAAGGCGTGGTGATCCTGGTCATCCTGCTGACAAACCGCGTGTTGATGATCGGCGGCGCCTTGCTGGCTACCGCGCCCAACACGGCCATGAAGGCTACGTTTTGCGCCACTGACGTGAGATGGCTCCAGGCCTCCTCGGCGTCACCCTCTTTCCACGCCTCCACCCCTTGGTAAACCTCACAGGTCAGTTGCACGGCGGCGACGGCGAGCATGACCTCACCCAGTCCCGGCACGAAAAAGGCTGCCACGTTCAAGACGTTCAACCCCCCTTCGGCATAGTGCTGGAGTCGCGTCATCCAGGCTTCGTGGTCAACCTCGGCGGTGGGTATGGCCAACAACCTGGCATTGGACTTCATCCTGGCCAGATGAAACTCATAACGGGCTGCAAACACTTCGCCATCAATGAAGGTTTCATCCATGCCCAGGTCGACATTCTCGTTCCACACCTCGACATACATGCCATTGAGGAATGCGCCCGGCGCATAGGGTGGACCGGGATAAACCGGAGCCGGGTCCCATTTCTGGACCTTGAGCTGGCGCTTGAGCCGGTGGAAAAAACGACCGGCCTCATCTTGCGCGACAAAGCCGGCAAAGAACCGCTGGTAACTGACGGAACGCAGCTTGATCGCCAGGTCACGGGCAAACTCGCGGCCGGAGGCATACGCCTTGAGGGGGCTGATGGGATCGCCTGGAATGTAGACGATGACTCGTGAATCAGGCACCAGTTTGGCCAGTTCGGGTGTGAACGGCAGAAGAAAGAGCCAGGGATTTTGCAGGGTCGCTCTGACTTTGCGCGATGCAGCGCCAATAATCAGCACGTCATTCAATTTCGAGCCAAACACCTCCAGCCGACTGTGGAGGACTGACTCGCCGTCGAGTCGTTCCTGCGAGGCACCGTCGAGCATTGCCAACACCGTGACATGGTCTGCGGTGTCAATGTCCGACCTCATCAGAGCGATATGCGCCTGCACGCGCATCCGTTGCTTGTCCGCCGCAATCGTCTGCTGGCGTACCGTCGCAGCCTTGTCGGGCGCATCGAATACCGCAGTCAGATGGTCCTGATACTGCTTGCCCACGTCCAGTTCCCGGCACAGGCTGGCGAACGCCGCGGGCTTGATCGACAACTTGTCACGGAGGCTGTAGCGCACCTTCGCAAACGGATACTGGGTGCGTTCGTCGTAAAGATGCTGCTCCAGTGCCCCCACCGGCGCCAGCGCGCTGGTCTCCTGCAGGGCAATGCCGTCGAAAGGCTCATTTTCTTCGAAGTTTCGCAGCGCCGCTTGCAACAATGACTGCTCTTCGGCCAGGTTGGGCGAACGCATATGAAACAGCGCCGTATTGACGACATCTGGCGCCTGACCGAATTTTTTCTGCAACGCATCCGTCAGCAATGGCTTGGCGAATTCGGTGATGCCTTTGAAATCCTTGAGAGTCGTGGCCAACGCCTGGTTGGAAGCGTTGCTCTGTGCCTGACTGTCGAGCAAGGCCTGGCGCAATGCCTGCGACGCCTTGGCATACAGCTCAGGGTAAGTGCCGATGAATCGCTGGGCGGGATTGCGCGCCTGCGTCATGGCCTGGAGATGGGAGGTCGTCAGGTGACGCGTCCAGTCGGGAAGGCGGCTCTTGATAAATGGGACGTGAATCCCGGGTTCTGTGGGCGTCGAAGGGTCCGGCATGATGTTGCTCCTGATGCTCGATTGAGAGTGCATCAGGACATCACAGCCATCCGGCGGTATGGCGGTACATATTTATAGGGGGGAAATGGGCAGGTTGTTTGGCTATGCTTATAGCTCACACAGGCATGGCGAGGGATTTATGGACGACCCGGTCGACAACAAGCCACCAACGTTCTGGCAGATGCTGCACAGTGTCATGGCCGCGGCGTTCGGGGTGCAGAGCGGAAAGAATCGGGCCCGGGACTTTACCCATGGCAAGCCCAGTCATTTCGTGATTCTGGGGATATTGTTCACGGCAGTGTTTGCGCTGACGCTGTACGGCATCGTGCAGTTGGTGTTGCACCTGGCCGGGGTTTAGCGCATCAGGGTTTGCAGGCTGAACGGGTATCGATAAGACGATGGCCTTCCTTTGGCGGACAATCGGCGGAAATCCACGCCGTAGTTTGGCGATGCTCCCATGTCCAGCATTCGCCGGGCCTGTGCCTTGTCGATAATCTGCAGCAACGGGATTCGCCGGTCTCGGCCACCGTAATGACTCAAATCCACGCCCTGATCCATATCGTGCAACTCCACCAGCGCCCAGCCCCCCAAGGTGAAGTGCCCGCCCAGCAAAACGCTCAGGCGCCCGTCGACCTTCGCCTGCAATGCAGCCGGCGAGGTGTTGATCGCGCCGAACAATGCATCCTTGCCGGGCACGCCGCCCGTTTCCGAATACGCCTGCATGGCGCCGAAAGCCATTTCATCATTGGCCGACCACACCAGCGACACCTTCGGATAACGTCGCAACAGCAACTTCGCCTGCTCATAGGCCCGTTCCCGGGTCCAGCCGCCGTACACCAGTTGACGCAAGCGCACTTCAGGATGTTCGGCCAGGGCGCGCATCATGCCTTGCTCGCGCAGTTGCGATGACGGAGTGATTTTCAGGCCGGAGAACGCCAGCAACTCGATGACCTGGCCGGGCGCCACGGGCGGATGCTGGCGAATCAGCTCCTTGAACATCAGGTAACCGCCCTCCTCGTCGTTCGGCACCAGGCTGCCCAATCGATCAGCGCGCTCGCCCAGCAGGCTCATTTGATTGGCCGTCAACGACGCGTTGACCATAAACAGCTTCACGCCACTGCCTTCGGCCAGACGCAGGATTTGCGGGGCGACGTACTGTTCGTTGACGAAAACCAGATAGTCCGGGCGATCCGGGCCTTGCAGCGCCAGGCGAGCTTGCGCCACCGTGAGCTCCGGCATGCGCTGGGCATAGAGAATCCGCAGGTCAATGCCCAGATCCTTGGCGGCCGCCTGCATGAATTGCGAATAGCTGATCCAGAAAGCTTCCTCAGTCGTTCCGGGATTGAGGAACAACACCGATTCCCCACGCGCGACAGGGCCGTAAACTGCGCCCATCATCAGCAGGAAGGTGTAGAAAAACTTCAACATTGATCGCCCGAGCCCCCGGAAATTGCGCCGCGCATTATAGCCAGCGAAATTCCGGAAAACGGCGTTTATTGCGCTAATTGTCCGACAATCGTCGGAACAGGGCCCGGGCGAGGTCGATTATTGATGACTGACCCAGAATACCGCGGTGCCCACGACCAGAATGATCAAAAACAGAATCGCCCAAGCATCGACCGTGCTATCGGGTTTTGTCGCTTTCGTTGGGTTGCTCATTGCATCGCCTCTTGTCGGTTTTATCGGTGATTGCATAAAGACTCGATCACAGTAAAGACGACGATTGCCCGCACGACAAATACGGGTTTACCCATAACAATTCTCGTTAGTCGTTTTGGTTCTTTACATATACTCAAACATCACTTTTGCGCATAACTGCAAACTGGTATCTTGCCCCGGCTCCGTAGGGAGTGCGCGGCCGTGCGCGCAGAATTGCCGAGGCACTATCGGATACTTCAGCAAGCGAAAAACGCAACTGGATCCGACCGGCCCAAGCCTGAGAACAGGACTTATATGTACGTATACGACGAGTACGATCAGCGGATCATCGAGGACCGCGTCAAGCAGTTCCGTGATCAGACCCGACGCTATCTGGCAGGCGAGCTGAGCGAAGAAGAATTCCGCCCTCTGCGCCTGCAAAACGGGCTTTATATCCAACGCTTCGCGCCGATGTTGCGAGTGGCGGTGCCTTACGGCCAACTGACTTCGCGCCAAGTGCGAATGATGGCCAAGATTGCCCGCGACTACGACAAGGGCTATGCCCACATCAGTACCCGGCAGAACGTGCAGTTCAACTGGCCGGCGCTGGAAGACATTCCGGACATCCTCGCCGAACTGGCCACCGTGCAGATGCACGCGATCCAGACCAGCGGCAACTGCCTGCGCAACGTCACCACCGACCAGTTCGCCGGTGTCGCTGCCGATGAGCTGATCGATCCGCGCCCATGGTGCGAGATCGTTCGTCAGTGGACGACGTTCCACCCGGAATTCGCCTACCTGCCGCGCAAGTTCAAGATCGCCATCAACGGTTCGACCTCCGACCGTGCCGCCATCGAAGTCCATGACATCGGCCTTGAGCCGGTGCACAACGCCGCTGGCGAACTGGGCTTCCGGGTGCTGGTCGGTGGTGGCCTTGGCCGTACGCCGGTGGTGGGCGCGTTCATCAATGAATTCCTGCCGTGGCAAGACCTGTTGAGTTACCTCGACGCGATCCTGCGTGTCTACAACCGCTATGGCCGTCGCGACAACAAGTACAAGGCGCGGATCAAGATTCTGGTCAAGGCCCTGACGCCTGAAGTCTTCGCGCAAAAAGTCGATGCGGAAATGGAACACCTTCGCGGTGGCCAGACCACGTTGACCGAATCCGAAGTGCATCGCGTCGCCAAACACTTCGTCGATCCGGACTATAAGGCGCTGGACAACCAGACCGCCGAACTGGCCGAGCTCGACAAGCAACACCCGGGCTTCGCGCGCTGGCGCACTCGCAACACCCTGGCGCACAAAAAGCCGGGTTATGTGGCGGTGACCCTGTCCCTGAAGCCGACCGGCGTTGCACCGGGCGACATCACCGACAAGCAGCTCGACGCGGTAGCCGACCTGGCCGACCGTTACAGCTTCGGTCAACTGCGCACCTCCCACGAGCAGAACATCATTCTGGCCGACGTCGAGCAGTCCCAACTGTTCGCGATGTGGGGCGAGTTGCGCGAGCAAGGTTTCGCCACGCCGAACATCGGCTTGCTGACTGACATCATCTGCTGCCCTGGTGGTGATTTCTGCTCGCTGGCCAACGCCAAATCGATCCCGATTGCCGAATCGATCCAGCGCCGCTTCGAAGACCTGGACTACCTGTTCGACATCGGCGAGCTGGACCTGAACATCTCCGGTTGCATGAACGCTTGCGGTCACCACCACGTGGGCCACATCGGCATCCTCGGGGTGGACAAGAAAGGCGAAGAGTTCTACCAGGTCTCCCTGGGCGGCAGCGCAAGTCGCGACGCCAGCCTGGGCAAGATCCTCGGCCCGTCTTTCGCCCAGGAAGCCATGCCTGACGTGATCGAGAAACTGATCGACGTGTACATCGAACAACGTACCGAAGACGAGCGTTTCATCGACACCTATCAGCGTATTGGCATCGACCTCTTCAAGGAGCGCGTCTATGCAGCGAATAATTAAGAACAACGAGGTCGTCGACGAAACCTGGCACCTGTTGCCCAAGGACTTCAACATCGACGAGATCAGCAACTGCGACGACCTGATCGTCCCGCTGAGCCTGTGGCGCGAACACGGCCGTATGCTCAAGGCTCGCGATGGCGGCCTGGGTGTGTGGCTGGATGCCGACGAGGAAGCGGAAGAAATCGGTGAAGACGTGGCGAATTTCCAGGTCATCGCCCTGAACTTCCCGGCCTTCACCGATGGCCGCAACTACTCCAACGCCCGCCTGCTGCGAGACCGCTATGGTTTCAAAGGCGAACTGCGGGCGATTGGCGACGTGCTGCGTGACCAGTTGTTCTACATGCACCGCTGCGGCTTCGACGCGTTCGCCATTCGCGCCGATAAAGACCCGTATGAAGCCCTCGAAGGTCTCAAGGACTTCTCGGTGACTTATCAGGCCGCCACTGACGAACCGCTGCCGCTGTTCCGTCGCCGCTGATCGTCAAACCTTGAACCCCTTTCGGGGTTCAAGGCTCCCCTTACTATGAGCCGATCGGAAACGGTCGTCCCATGGCCTCCCAGTTCCGATAAAACACAGCCTGCGCCTCAAGCTCTGTAAACAGCGTGAAAGGGTTGTCATCATCAACCTGCGCCGCTTCCACGTCCTGCACCAGTCGAGTCCACAGAACCTCTGAGGCGTCGGCATCGCCGAGCAGCCGCCACACCCTCGCCTGCAAGGTCAGGTAGTCGACCCGAAAGTCGGCCGTCAGGGCCATGCCATCCATGACCCGCAAGAACCGAATCCCCAATGGCCTGGCTGCCAGCCGCTGCCAGATCAATCGCCGCGTCTCCCGCAGCGTCTCATCGCCTTCACGCAACCACTCGATACCATTGCCATCGTCGGCGTGAGCCTCGCTCAACCACAGGTTGATGCCCGTTCGCCGGCGATTCTCGACGATGCGAAACAGCGTGTCCTCATCCGTCAACGGATTGCCTTGCAGCCTGACACGGTCCCTGGCGATGGCCTGGTTGAGCACCGTCTGTGGGACACGGGTGATACGGTTATTACGCAAGTCCAGGGACGTCATGTAGGGCTGTTCCATGATCCCGACCGGGCATGTGGTGATCTGCGTATTGCTCAAATTGAGCTCGCGCAATTCGTTCATCCCCAGCAGCAGGGGCGGGACCTCCAGCGGGTTGTTGCTCAAGTCCAGCGTGTGCAGGCGCGTCAGCTCCGTGAGCTGCGAAGCACCGCGCTGACTGAACGTCAGGTTGGTCGAACGCAGATTCAGCGTCGTCAATTGACGCATCTGGCTGATCGCATGAGGCAGTGCGCGTCCAGCCTCGCCGTCGGCGCTGAAGTGACTCAGATCGACACTTTCCAGGTTCAGGGTTTCAAGGTTGGGAAAGCTCTCAAGAAAGCCGTTCAGGCTGTCCTCTTCGGTCACGTGGAATCCGCGCATCGATAATTCCAGAACCGTGTTGAGCCGCACGTTCAATACGGGTAAGCGGTGGTAATCCTCGAAGTCGAGATCAAGCCTGTCGCCGCGCACGTGTTCGCCGGCCAGGAGAATGTCCTGTCGGGGCCAACGCTGTTGCCAGATGGCGACCAGCTCCTCGGCCAGTTCCTGGCGGGTGACTCGCTCATAATGCATCTCTGTCAGCATCAGCTGGACGTTATGGGCCTGGATCTGCACAGCGTTGAGCCCTGCCGCCTCGGGATCGCCGGCGGTCAGCTGGGGAACCCCCATGTCATGGATGTCGTCCGTCACCTGATCAATCCAGCCGAAGAGGTCTGTGTTGAGTTGCTGCAATTGTTGCTTGAGTCCATCGATGTGCGCCTGTGCCGCTGCGCCTTCGCGCCGCAGCAATGCATCGGCCTGGGCATCGGTGAAATCCGGATAGATGTCTTTGAGCTGCAATCTCATCATCTGATGCGTCAGCGCTTCGGCCTGCGGCGTGCCCGGAAAACCGCCGCCTCTGAGCCCCGAAGCCTCGAAAGGCAAACCGGCATCCATTCGCTGAAGCCCGAGCATCAACTCGGGACGAGGTAACGTCTGACGGCCGATGTTCAGCCGCAACTGACCTGCCGGATCAACTGAATCGAGGTGCAGCGCTAAACGCTCGTCGTCTGACAGCAGGCCCACAAGCGCTGTATAGAAATCCGTTTGCCGGTCCTGATGCCGGTAACCCTGTTCCTCCTTGATCAGGCGCCGGACATCGCTCGCATCGAGTGGACCGCTGCGGTCCAGTACGCGACCGACTGCAGTCTGATCCAGCACATCGATGCGAATGTGCCTGGGCCAGCCTGGTTGCCGGGCGAGCGAGTGCAAGGCCAGTGCGTCCGACTCGGGGTTAACCATCGAGCGCAGGAACAGACCTTCATAGGCTCGATTGAGCCTTACATGTTGCTGGTATTGCCGCGCCTTGCGGTCCAGGCGTGCAAGCACCTGGCTGGCCTCGGTAGTGTCGGGCAAGGCCTGGAGGTCGATGCCAGAGCGCTCAAGCATTTGCTCGATGGCGCTTTTGGGCAAACCCGGATATTCGCGTTGAAACAGTTGAACCCATGCATGCTCCGAGTGCTGAAGCGCCTGGTAATGCGGGTTGAAGAGCGTAAGGTCCCCTGCCGGACCGAGGTCCTGATCGATCTTGAAGCGACTGATCGTGTCCGCCAATAACGGCGTCGGCGCTCGGCCCGCCTGTATCAGCCGCAGCATGTCGTCGTCCACCGCGCTGACGGTGCCAATCTGCGCCAGCACTTCATCGCTGAAGGAAGCCACGGAGGGACCGACTCCGCGCAAGAGCGCAATCCGGTTGAGCGCAGGACCGGGCATCGGCGCAACGGTCGGTGCCGTCCGCACCTCCACCGCTTGCGGATTCACCTCGGGCTCCGGGCCGGGCTCTGCCAGGTGCTCGGCTTGCGCGGCTTCACCCTTGAGTACCGACGCGCCACCGATCATCGGCAACGCGTTCAGCAAGCCAAACACCGTGCGCGTCAGGCCTTCGGAGCGTTGGCTGGACGTTTTGCCGTTGACCGCCTGATTCAGGCCATAACCGGCGTCAATCAGCCCCGCCAGCGCCAGCAAACCCTCGCCTCCGGGGAAGAACACGGCGAGCGGGCCAAAGCGGTTGATCCATTGCACCACTGGTTCGACCACGGCGCTCAACTGATCCCGGCTGACCTGCGCATCGTCGCGAATGGTCTTGATGCCTGCCATTGCAGCTTGCTTCATCGTCAACACCAATCGGGCGAAGGGATCGGTGGCGAGCAGCGGATCGTCAAAGCCGATGTACTCGGCAGGGTCCCAGTAGCCATCGTCGTTGAAGAAGCCGGCGTTGGAGTTCAGCCGGTGCTTGGCAGGATAAAGCGTCATGCCGTCCAACGCCGTCAGTACGCCAGCGTGGAAGGTACCGTCCTCGCGATCGTCTTCAGCGAAATGCGCGGCCAACGCCTCTTTTGTCGCGATGGACCGGCCCTGCGCGACCACCCATTGCTGCAATTGCGTGGCATCGGCGAATTCGTGCAATGGGGAAGAATTACCGGGGATGTACAGCAGCACGCGAGGACTGGAAGTATCACGCCAGGCCCAGATATCCGTCGCGGTGTAGCGGTACAGTTTCAGCAAGCCGCACCTGACCGTTGAAGGCATGCGAGCGGGTGTTTGCAACTGCTCGATAGTCAAGGTTTCCCAGGATTGATCGGCTGGCAGGCCAGCGACCTGCATCGCAAGTTCCAGGCCCTTTTGAGTCAGCCGCTGCTCCTGCAACTGCAACCAGGCCGCCATGACAAACGCTGCTTTGACCGACGTTCTCAAGGCGTAGGGACTGGGTGCAAGGAGCACGTCATCGGACGGCCACGCCTGATCGAGATACGTTTTGTACAAGCCCTTCAGATCCAATTCCCAGACCCATTTCTTGAAGTCGGCGGGTCTCAGGGCAATCTCCGTCAGCGGTCCATACGTTTGCGGTGAGGTTTGCCGATAAATGCCTTCATACGTGTGGTGGTTGCCGCTGCCGTGATCGGCGAATTCGTCGACGTTATCGATTATCCGCACCGTTGGCCCGACATCCGGCGGCGTGTACAGACCAAACGCGGTTTCCGCAAAGCGCCCGTCGCCAACTGTCTGGTAGTTGGACAGCAGCGTTTGAAGCAACGAACGACTGCTCGCCACCCGCCCCTGCTCGACACCGTCCTGTGCAGGATGGCCTTTATAGCTGTAATCGAGCGTGACCAGAATCGCGGTCTGTGGGTCAATGCCCTGCCCCCATTTTTCCTTGATCAAATGCTCGCCAAACTGGCCGGGGGTTTGCGGCAGCGCGATGTCCACCAGCGTTTTCAGTTTTTCGTGCATTTTTGGCACTGGTAACGGAACCGGCCCGGCGACATCATCGTGAGAATATTCGTTCATCGGGACACTCCCGAGCTCGAACTGGTACTCGGAACTTCAGGTGCGCGATGGCGCGCCAGTGCCGCGGCAGTCAGCCGCCTGAGTAGATCCCGACGTTCATTCTTGAAGTTGTCGACGAGGGCGTTCATTCGTTCGCTGGCGACTTCGCGGGTGAGTTCGAACTGTCCCTCGAGTTGGGCAAACGCCTGCGCTGACCGATCCGAGATAGCGAAGAACTGGTCTTGATGGGCCGACTCCAGATACTCCACCCAAAACCTTTGACCGATGATCCACTCCAGCAATGCACTGCTGCGTTCGGTCATCAGGACCGCCTGATATACCCGTCCCAGCATCGCGGGCGTGACCTCGACATTCCAGGGCGATGTCATGGTCCGTGGTTGGGATGGCAAGCCGAGGCGCTCTGACAGCCCGACACGATAGGCCAGACTGATCTCCAATGCATGCTCGTAGCTTTTTTGTTGGGAACCGCTACGGGTGTTGATGTCAGCCAGCGCAAAGCGCTCGACCTCCTGCAGGCGGAACAAGCCCCTGAGCAGCACGATGAATTGCTGTTCCAGAGACGCAGCTCCGGTGGTGGCGGCGGTATTGGCCCGGTAGCACAACACCAGCACTTCCATCTCACTGAATGAGGCCGAATAGCCATCGGCGCTGACCCGCCCGAGACGAGCCAGCCGAAACAATGCACGTCGCAAGCGATCGTCTACGCCCGCGGCCTCCAGAACGTTCCAGATTCGCTGACTGAAGTCGGAATACAGTTGTTTGTAATCGGCGATGTCGGACAATCGCGCGATCACATTGAAAAAGTCCCTCGAATCCGGATAAGCCTGCAAAGACTCCCACAACCCTCGCCGGGTCTGAGCCTTGGCGACGTCGAGCCCGGCCAGCCAAGGTGCGACCTGATTTGCGTCAGTAGCAGAACGCGCGTTTAGCCGACGATACTCTGAGGCGATGATGCCAAGACTGACGCCGGTTCTTTGCTGATAAGAAGAGATCCCCTTGATGGTGTCGGGTGATAACGGGTTGCCATGAAGATTGGTTCCCTTGTTAGGCAATGGATTGCCCTTGAGCACCTCATCTGGAAGTGTATCGATTCGATTGTCACGCAAATCAAGCTCACGCAACCTTGGCAGATCCACCGCGCCCGCAGGCCATTGATTTATCCCCGCGCCCTGCAGGCTCAGCCTTTCCAGGTGCTGCATCCGGCTGACATCGGGAGCCCGAGTCAGGCTCGGATTGAAAGCCAGGTTCATCGATTGCAGACCGGTCATTTCGGCCAACTGAGCCTGCGAGGCCGGGGTCAGCTGAATCAGGTTGTTGCTCAGGTCCAGATCAACCAATCGGGACAGGGTGGTCAATGCCTGCGGCAACCTTGTCAGGTGGTTGCCTCGCAGAGACAGGGTTCGAAGATTATCGAAATTTTTCAGAAAGTGGTTCAACCCTGCGCTGGCACCCACGCCGTCCATCACCAGCCTGCCTATATGGCTGAAATCTCCGATAATGACCGGTAACTCTCCCAAAGGCTGCGCGGAAAACGTGAGTGTGCCAAGAAGGTGCTCGCCTGATTGAATGACCTCGGGTTCCTTGCGCCAGCTGCGAATGATCGCCTGAGCCGCGCTGGCCTTGCTGAGTCTCGGCACCTCCAGCCGTGGTCCGTCGGGTGCCTGATGCCAGGTCTGACGGTTCACCCAGCGACTCAGGTCTTCCCTGATTGCCATGAACTCCAGCCTCATTGCCTCCAGCTTCTTCAGCGACAAAATCACGTTCGTCCCCGTAGCGTTAAGCAGGGCGTGGATTTGCCTGGGAGAATGCAATGGATATAGCTCCCGCGCACGACGCATCAGCACGTCATGGCTGGTGATGATCGCGAGGCTGTTGGAGTGCCCCGTCGAAGGTGTCGCCAATGGCCTGTCTGCCAACCTCATGGGCGAGGTGTAGCCCGGCCGCGATGGCTGGTCATCCATGAGTTGCGCTACAGCCGGTCGTCGCTGCAGGGCACGCTCCGTGATTTTCTCTCGCAACGCAGCCCCGGCATCGTCCGCATGTACGCCCAGCAAGGTCTTGCGCCTCGCCGAGAGACCATGCCAAAGGGCCTGAAAATAATGATCGCGTGTTCGCTGGGAAAAGGTGCTCGAGGGGGTTGTGGTGTCGACAAACACGCTGTATCGATCGGCGTGAACGTTGACTTGTACTTTCTCCGGAGCGTTCGCCATTCCGATGCTGGTCGATGTGTTGTGGTGACCTGACGACTCCCCTATCTGAACCCGCACATCGCCGGTCCAGCCTGGCAGTTGCTCAAGGGTGTCGAGTACCAAACGGTCGGTATAGGAACCTCCCGCGGCACTGAGATACAACCCTTCGTATGCCCGGCTGACACGCACCTGCTGCACAAAACGACTGGCCTCCTCCGCCAGCCTCAGGGGGATTTTGTCATCATCGAGTTCGTCCCCTTCCCCCGATTCGGCATGCCTGACCAACTCGTCGGCGACAGCCGCAGGCAAACCGTCAAACCTTTTCATCAATACGGCAACACGGGCATTGTTCGGGGCTTCGGTGCGTTGATAGATCCGCGTAAACAGCCCAGGCCTGTCGCGTTCGGCCTGTTCGGCAATGATCGTTGTCAGGGCCTTGCCCTGAGCGGCCGCATCCGTGGTTTTCGTGTTCAACAGGTGCTCACGCCGACCACTGCTCAAGGCTGACAATAGCGAGGCATGCAAGAGCCCTTTATCCAGCGTGTCCTGATTGAGGCTGAGGGTTTCCCCGGCCTGCGCGTTCGTTGCACCATGGAAACTGACGCGCCCACCCGAAGCATTGACAACCTTGATGGCGGCGCCGCCCGGCCACCTTTCAGAGGTTGTCAGCAGATGCAATTGCAGGTCTGGGTCGGCCAAGGAAGCTGTCGAGGGTTCCTTCATCTGCTCGATAAAGCGCGTGACCGCCGCGTCTGCCCGAAACCGATGCACCGTATCGACCAGCAACGCCGGTGGATGGCTTCGGGAAATGTGAGCCTGGCGCATCACCGCGTCTTCGATCCCGTAGACGGCAATAATCTGCGCAGCCGTGTTATCAGGCACGTCATCACGGGAATAACCGAACCGACGAAACAGTTTCAGCCGATCCCATTCCTGTAGCAGCTCCGAGTCGTGGCGCCAGGCCCCGACATCGTTGGTTTCAAGCACGGGGTTGTAGGTCTCCCCGGCACCCTGTGGCGCAAGCACCTCCCACAGATCCGTTCCGGTTTTGGGCCGCACCGCATAAACTGCCGCGTCGATCGGAAGATATGCTTGCCCGTCAGCCCAATGCAGCCCTCTGGTATCAGGCGCTGACCCTTGCGGCAACGTCCGGCGCTGGTGATAAGGCGACAGATCAGGCTTCCACAAGCGGCTTTGCGAGTCAGCGCACGTGACCTTTCTCAGCCCCTCGATAAACAGGGACGCCCGGATGGTTTTGTACGCACTTGCGGCAGCGGCCGTACCTGCCGCAAATGCCGCCATCAAAATCAGGTTCTCGACGGTATCGAACAGGTAATCCGTGGCCTCCTCCAGCTCGCCCCTCGACCAGCTGGCAATACCTTCATACACCTGCGACAGCAGTTGTACGGCGGTCACCGCCAACAGGACCTCGCCTACAACAGGCAAAAAAGAGGCGCCAAACAGCACCAGGTTGATGCCGATGGACGTATAGGTCTGAAGCCTGTCGAGACGGGACTTTTCGTCTTCATCATCCGTTGGTACAACCAGAATTCTGGCATTCGCCATGACCTGGTCCGAATACTGACGAAAAGTCTGCTGGAAGATATCGCCTACAATGTCGTCACCGGATAACGACACATACACCGTATGACGAGGAAGCGGCGAGGTGTTTGACGACAGTAACTTTTCATCAAGGTTTTTCAGGAAAGCCGAACGCTCGGCGAGCTTGATGTAGCGCATGAACCATCGACGATAATCGTCGTGTCGCAATCGCCGACTCAACTCCACTTCGAAATCGGTGAACGATGCGAATTCTTTCAGCGGATGCAGCGGGTCACCCGGCAGATACACGACACACCGGTTATCGTCATCGTCATGCTCTTTGACGGGGCCGATGAACATCGCGCCATTGAGCGTCATACCAAACAGCTTCAATGCCTGATATCCCAGCGTGTTATTACCCAGCCTCACAGGTTGCCGGCTCGTCACCGCCTTCAACGCTTGATGAACTTGCGCACTGATATGTTTCTGCATCAACGCCGCATGCCTGCTGACTTCAAAACTGTTCCGGGCATGTGCAATGTATTTGTCGCGTAGTGGGTGACGCTCGGATACCGGTTCAATCAGGTTCTTGAGATGCGTCTGGTATTGCTTTCCTAAATCCAGTGTCCGGCACAATCCGGCAAACTCATGGGGCTTTATCAACAGTGTTTTAGCCGCATGCCCGGTGATTTTTTCAGGAATGTATAGCAACGAAGTGTCGTTGTAGTTTCCCGGCAACGTTTCGTTGAGTTCAAAATTTTCACAGGCAGCGGACAGTAAATCCCGGTCAATCGGCAACACCAGTTTTCGACGAAGGCCCAGCAGGCTTGAGGTTGACCGTACGTGCTGAAAGACCACACCTGCCACTTCCAGCGGCGCGCCCAGCTTGTCGGACATGGCTTTGGCCAGTAACGGGGTACAGAAATCTTCAGGGGATTGAAGGGTTTTAAGGAGGCTTGCCACCTCACCGCGTGAGCGATGGCTGGCATTGAGGCTTTCATACAGCTCAGCTCGCAATGGGGCTGATGCAGCCAGAAGCCAGGCCGGGGTATTACTTTTAACCAGATCAAAAAAAAGGCTCTGTTGCTCTGGCGTCAAGGCAGGAATGGGTTGATGGGTGGGCTGAAGAGACATGGCTGATCACTCGTAACTGACTAGAGCCACCAGCCTATCGAGCCGCTTTTTTTTCAGGTGGTACCTATATACCGCCACAAAAAAAGCCCTTCCATTGCCAGGCAATGAAAGGGCTCGCTTTTTAAAGAATACTTACCAGAAGCGTTGCTGAGTCAACCGGCTCCACCAGCTCAGCAATACGCGATCAACCGAACTACTGGCCGCCATGCCGATGCGCTCTTGCAGGCTTTTGCGTTCGGCGTAATGCAAGTGGTACAGCTCGGACTTCTTCGCCCGCTCAGCGAGGTATTCGTCGCTGGTCTTGAGTTCGTCGACCAGTTGTTTGTCCAGCGCTGCGATGCCTAGCCAGATCTCGCCGGTGGCGACCTCGTCGATGGCCAGTTGCGGGCGATAACGCGAGACGAAGTTCTTGAACAACTGATGGGTGATGTCCAGGTCTTCCTGAAACTTCTCGCGGCCTTTCTCGGTGTTTTCGCCAAACACGGTCAGGGTGCGTTTGTATTCGCCGGCGGTCAGGACTTCGAAATCGATGTCGTGCTTTTTCAGCAAGCGGTTGACGTTCGGCAACTGAGCCACCACCCCGATCGAACCGAGGATCGCGAACGGCGCACTGATGATCTTCTCGCCGATGCAGGC
The DNA here is from genome assembly GCF_024809425.1 of Pseudomonas sp. JAI111. NCBI lineage: Bacteria > Pseudomonadati > Pseudomonadota > Gammaproteobacteria > Pseudomonadales > Pseudomonadaceae > Pseudomonas > Pseudomonas sp. JAI111. The sequence continues at coordinate 420,421 of NZ_JANUCB010000005.1, forward strand.
CATCATGTAGCCGCCACTGGCCGCAACCTTGTCGATACAAACGGTCAGCGGCACGCCGGCATCACGAATGCGCGCCAGTTGCGAGGACGCCAGGCCGTAGCTGTGAACCATGCCGCCACCGCTTTCCAGGCGCAGCACGACTTCATCCCTGGGCGTGGCCAGTGTCAGCAACGCGGTAATCTCGTGACGCAGGCTTTCAGTGGCCGATGCCTTGATGTCGCCATCGAAATCCAGCACGAACACCCGGGGTTTGGTCTCGGACGCCTTCTTTTGCTTTTTCTCGGATTTAGCCTGGGACTTGCGCAGGGCCTTGAGCTGGTCCTTGTCGAGCAAGGTCTGCTCCAGGCGTTCGCGCAGGCCTTTGTAGAAATCATTCAGTTTGCTGACTTGCAACTGGCCGGACGCCTTGCGCCGACCTTTGCTGCGCAGCGCCGCGATACTGGCCAGGACCACCAGAATGGCGATCACCAGTGTCACGGTCTTGGCCAGAAAACTGGCGTACTCGGACAAAAACTCCACAGTGACTCCTTCAATACAAAGCGCGGATTGAAACACGCGCGGGATGCCTCCAGCATACCCATGCGCTGCGTCGACGACCAGTCGGGAAACCTCTGGCAACAAGCCTGTAACGGGCATTTCAAACAAGCGTATGTTTTTTCATTGACAGCTCACCGCCATCCTCATAACCTCGCCAAACCTTCAACGTACCGGGATGACGCGGACGTGGGCAGTATCTATTTGATTCGACATGGCCAGGCCTCCTTTGGTGCAGACGACTATGACGTCCTGTCGCCGACCGGAATCCGTCAGGCAGAAGTCCTGGGCCAGCACCTCGCCGAACTCGGTGTCTGCTTTGATCGCTGCCTGTCGGGCGACCTGCGCCGCCAGCAGCACACGGCCAACAGCGCGCTGGAACAGTTCGCTGCCGTGGGCCTGCCGGTGCCGCCCCTGGAAATCGACAGCGCTTTCAACGAATTCGATGCCGACGCGGTTATCCGCGCGTTGCTGCCGGCCATGCTGCAGGACGAGCCGCATGCACTGGACATCCTGCGCAACGCCGCGCAAAACCGTGGCGAATTCCAGCGCATCTTTGCCCTGATCATCGAACGCTGGCTCGCCGGCACCTATGACACTCCGGGCCTTGAAAGCTGGCTGGGCTTTGTCGAGCGCGTGCAGGCCGGTCTTCACCGCCTCCTCGAAAACGCCGACCCCACCCAGAAAATCGCCGTGTTCACCTCCGGCGGCACCATCACTGCCCTGCTCCATCTGATTACCCAAATGCCTGCAAGGCAGGCGTTTGAGCTGAACTGGCAAATCGTCAACACCTCGCTCAACCTCCTGAAGTTTCGGGGACGCGAGGTGGCTCTGGCTTCCTTCAACAGTCATGCGCACTTGCAGCTGCTGAAGGCCCCGGAACTCATTACGTTTCGTTGAGTCCGGACTATTGTGACCCTGGCTGTAATCACCGGCTGTAATTACTCTGCTCTTATTACCCAAGAAAGGATCAAACCATGACCTCCGTAGCTGATGCCGTACAAGCAATGAAAGCCAAGTTCAACCCAGCCGCTGCTGCCGGTCTGGACCTGGTATTCGGTTTCCGCATCGACGACACCAAGAACTTCTCGCTGATCGTCAAAAACAGCACCTGCGAGCTGCAAGAAGGCGAAAACCCTGACGCCCAGGTCACGCTGGTCATGGACGGCGAAACCCTGGAAGGCATCGTTGACGGTTCGACCGATGGCATGCAGGCGTTCATGGGCGGCAAACTGCGCGCTGAAGGCGACATGATGCTGGCCATGAAACTGTCCGAGCTGTTCCCAAGCTAAGACGGCGGCTCCCGACCTTCGGGAGCACCTCTTGCTGCAAACGAATCCCGCCCCCCGAGGCGGGATTCGTCGTTTTTACCCTCTGGAAACGGCCGCCCGTGGATTTGCGGTCTATATTCCTTCTGGCCGCTTGCGCCAGGCATCGGCCGTTTGCCCCCGATCAATTGACGGAGCGCGCCGCCATGAGCCCACCTGACGTCCACAACGGTTTCAATCACCGACGTGTATTGCAAGGCCTTTCGGCAGCGTCCATCGAGACCTGGATCAGTCCGCAAAGCGCTGGGAGTAAAACCATGCCCGACACCCCCGCCGACCTCATTCTGTACAACGGACGCCTGCACACCGTCGACCGCAAGAAACCCCAAGCCAGTGCCGTTGCCATCAAGGACGGGCGCTTCGTGGTGGTCGGCAGCGACGCTCAAGCCATGGCGCTGCAAGGCCCCGCCACGAAAATCATCGACCTGCATGGCCGCACGGTGATTCCCGGCCTCAACGACTCGCACCTGCACCTGATCCGCGGCGGCCTCAATTACAACCTCGAACTGCGCTGGGAAGGCGTGCCTTCACTGGTCGACGCCTTGCGCATGCTCAAGGACCAGGCGGATCGCACGCCAACCCCGCAATGGGTGCGCGTGGTCGGTGGCTGGAGTGAATTCCAGTTCGCCGAAAAACGCCTGCCAACCCTTGATGAACTGAACAAGGCAGCGCCCGACACACCGGTGTTCGTGCTGCACCTCTACGACCGCGCCCTGCTCAACCGCGCGGCGCTGAAAGTGGTCGGCTACACCCGCGACACGCCAAACCCGCCGGGCGGGGAAATCCAGCGGGATGCCAACGGCGACCCCACAGGCATGCTGATCGCCCGCCCGAACGCGATGATTCTGTACTCGACGCTGGCCAAGGGACCGAAGCTGCCTCTGGAATATCAAGTCAATTCCACTCGCCAGTTCATGCGTGAACTCAATCGCCTGGGCGTCACCAGCGCCATCGACGCCGGCGGTGGTTACCAGAATTACCCGGACGACTATCAGGTCATCCAGCAACTGGCCAAAGACCAACAACTGACCGTGCGCATCGCCTATAACCTGTTCACCCAGAAACCCAAGGAAGAGCTGACCGATTTCAAGAACTGGACCAGCACGTCCCAATACGGCCAGGGCGACGACTTCTTGCGGCACAACGGCGCCGGGGAAATGCTGGTGTTTTCGGCGGCGGACTTCGAAGACTTCCTCGAACCGCGCCCGGACTTGCCGCAAACCATGGAGCAGGAACTGGAGCCGGTAGTCCGCCATCTGGTGGAACACCGTTGGCCGTTTCGCCTGCATGCTACGTACAACCAATCCATCAGCCGTATGCTCGACGTGTTCGAGAAGGTCAATCGCGACATTCCATTCGATGGTTTGCCGTGGTTTTTCGACCACGCCGAAACCATCACCCCGCAGAATATCGAGCGGGTCAAAGCCCTGGGTGGTGGCATTGCGATCCAGGACCGCATGGCGTTTCAGGGTGAGTACTTTGTCGACCGCTATGGCGCCAAAGCCGCCGAACACACGCCACCGATCGCGCGCATGCTGGCCGAAGGCATTCCGGTGGGCGCCGGCACCGACGCTACGCGCGTGTCCAGCTACAACCCCTGGACTTCGTTGTATTGGCTGGTCAGCGGCCGAACCGTCGGTGGTCTGGAGCTGTATCCGCAAGGCTTGAGCCGCGACACGGCGCTGGAGCTCTATACCCACGGCAGTGCCTGGTTTTCTTCCGAACAGGGCAAGAAAGGTCAGATCAAGGTTGGGCAACTGGCTGATTTGATTGCACTGTCGGCGGATTACTTTCACATCGAGGATGAGGCGATCAAATGGATCGAGTCGGTGTTGACCATTGTCGATGGCAGGATTGTCTATGGTAGCCATGAGTTCGAAAAACTCGGGCCGCCGCCGATTCCTGTGGTGCCTGAGTGGTCGCCCGTCGCTACTGTGCCGGGGCACTGGAAAACCTTGGCGCCGTTGACCGCGCAGGCTCATCAGTGCGCGGGGGCTTGTGCGGTGCATGCGCACAGTCATGAGCGGGCGCGGTTGTCTTCGGCACCGGTCAGTGACTTTCAAGGGTTCTGGGGGGCGTTTGGTTGTTCGTGTTTTGCGTTTTGAATAGGGGCTTTGCTGACACCTTGATGCTGTTCGCTTGAGAAAGTTTTTGGGGGGTGGGTTGGGGTTGGGTACATATCCGTTTTTGGGGTAACGGCGGCTATTGGTTCCGCTTTTACAGCGGGTCACTTGGAGAAGCGCCAAGTAACCAAGCGCTTTTGCCCCTGACGTTCGGTGCCTCGCTAAGGCTCGGCATGCCCTCGCTCCGGTCCTGCTCCGTGGGCCCGCCGCCATCGGCCATCCATGGCCGGGGGCGGCTAACCCGGCATCCATGCCGGGTTGCCCACTGCGCAGAACCTGCGCTCGGCCTCACGAGGGGGCATGCAGTGCCAAAGCAAAGCGAGGCGGCCTACGGGCCGACCTGTTTGCTCAACGCTTGCGCGTAGTGGTTACTGATCGTTCCCATGCTCTGCGTGGGAATGCATCCCGTGACGCTCCGCGTCACCCTTGCGCAAGACTCAAGCCTGGTGTGGACAGCGGAACGCAGAGCGTCCCCGGCGGCATTCCCACGCGGAGCGTGGGAACGATCAAACCTAAAGCAGATCGGCGCGCAGCTTTTGCTTCTCACCACTCATCAGGTCGAGCGTTAGCTCGCCTTCAGCTTTTGATCTTGATCTTGATCTGCCCCGTCGGAAGGCCGAACGCAGGTTCTGCGTAGTGGGCAACCCGGCATGGATGCCGGGTTAGCCGCCCCCGGCCATGGATGGCCGATGGCGGCGGGCCCACGGAGCAGGACCGGAGTGAGGGAATGCCGAGCCACAGCGAGGCACCGTACGTCAGGGGCGCTAGCGCTTGGTTACTTGGCGCTTTTCCAAGTAACCCGCCGTCAGGGCGGAACCAATAGCCTCCGTGACCGCAGAAACGGATATACCCCCCAACCCCATGAACGAAATTACGCCAACTCCCACAGGCGACTCGGCAACAGCTATATAAACGAGATTCGCAGGATCCGTTTACAATCCCCACACTTCCCGCACCGGCCCCTCCATGGACATCGATCTCGCGCGCACCTTTCTGGAAATCGTCCGCCACGGCAGCCTCGCCGCCGCGGCTGAAAAACTCCACGTCACCCAGACCGCGATCACCGCGCGCGTGCAGAAACTCGAAAGCCAGCTCGGCAGCACACTGTTTGTGCGCAACCGCGCCGGCGCGCGCCTGACGCCCAATGGCGAAGCTTTTGTCGTGTACGCCAACCAACTGGTCCAGACCTGGGAAGCCGCGCGGCGGGATCTGCCGTTGCCAGAAGGCTACCGCGACGTGTTGCACATCGGCGGCGAAGTCAGCCTGTGCAACCCGCTGATGCTCAGTTGGGCCGGCGAACTGCGCGAGAAGATCCCCAGCCATGCCCTGCGCATGGAAATCCGCGATGGCGAAAACCTGCTGCGACAACTGGAGCTGGGAGTGCTGGACGCAGCGCTGGTCTATCAGCCCGAGTACTGGCCGCGCCTGCAAGTCGAACAGGTCCTCGAAGAAAAGCTCATCCTGGTACGTCTCGCCGGGCGCCCCGATCCATACGTGTATATCGACTGGGGACCGGACTTCCGCCGCCAGCACGATGCCGCCCTGCCCGAAAAAGCCAAGGCTGCCTTGACCTTCAACCTCGGCCCCCTGGCCCTGCAGTACATTCTGGAAAATGGCGGCAGCGGCTACTTTCGTACGCGCGTAGTCCAGAGTTACCTGGAAAGCGGCGTGCTGGAGCCTGTGCCCAAGGCGCCCGAATTCAGCTACCCGACCTATCTGGTCTATTCCCGTGATCGCGACTCGGCGACCCTGCAACGGGCCTTCGATTTGCTGCGCGAAGTCATCAAGACCGATGACGACTGGTCCCAGCGCTGGAATCCGCTGGCCTGACACACCGGATCATGGCGCTTGTGTCCTTGAGGTTGTTCCAGCCTAGACGGGCAGATCAGCTAATCTGCGGTTATAACAATAACCAAAGGTGCGCGCAGTGAGGCAAACCACCCAGGCATTCCGTGACCGCTATCGGGCCGCCATCCATCCGCGCTACAACCCTTGGCTGCACGGCGCTTTCGTGTTGCTGTTCGGGTTACTGGCCATCGGCGGATTCTGGAGCACCGTGCATCAGGTCCAGCCGCTGGAATGGCTGGCGGTGCCGCTGACGCTGCTGTTCTTCAACTTCGGCGTGTACGTGGTGCATCGACATCTGGGGCATCACAAAAAGAGCTTCGCGCGGATGTTCTATGCTCGTCATGCTGGCGATCACCACAGTTTTTTTGCCCCCGGCCACATGACCTACGACAGCGCCCATGACTGGCGGGTGATTCTGTTTCCTGCCTGGCTGATCGTGCTGCACACCGTTGTCATCACCCTGCCCCTCTGGTGGCTGATGGGTCGCTTCGACAGCAACGTCGCCGGATTGTCGGCTGGCTGCCTGGTGCTCGGCTACCTGACCTATGAAGTGTTTCATGCCTGCGAGCACCTGCCACCGAGCAACCCGGTCACACGGCTGCCGTGGATTCGCCAGATGCGTCGTTTGCATGAACTGCATCACCGACGCGAGCTGATGCAGGAACGCAATTTCAATATCGTGTTTCCGCTGATGGATTACCTGTTTGGCACCCTGTATTGGGAGCCGGAGCACGACACCCAGCCACTGACGAGAACGGCCATGACCCGCATGCAGCACCAGATCGCTATCGCCGGCAATCCAATGGATGTGCTCGCCTACGCCAGCACCGTGACCCGTTGGCCGGAGTGGCATCCGTCCTCCCTCAAGGTCGAGGGAAAAAGTGGCCCGTTGCATGCCGGCGCGCGGTTCGAAGAAGACATCCGCGCTGGCGGGCGTGACGGCCACTTGAGTTGGGAGGTCAACGAATACCTGCCAGGCCGGCGCTGGAGCGCCTGGGCGCGGGGCGATCACGGGCTGTCGCTGGTGGTGACGTACGAGTGCGAGGCTGATGGCGATCACACTCGCTTTATCCGTACACTGGACTACCAGTTCGCCGGCCTGGCAATGCGTATCGCCAATCGAATGCTGCTCAAGCGGCGCATCGAGCGCGAATCCTCGGCGTCGATGCTGGCGTTGCGGGAAATGGCGCAAATACACTTGACCCAGGCAGGAGCCACCGCGTGAGAAGAGCCTTAAGGTTTCGCAATCTACTGCTGTTATTGATCATTGCCCTTGGCGTCTTTTTACTGTTATTTCCGACCAAAGTCCGACCGGTAGCCTGGACTCCCGCACCGGCCCCCTCTCTCACCGTCGGCGTGTATGCCGACAATCAACGTCTAAAAGGCGTGCAGCGTATCGGCCCCACGGGCATTGAAGGGCCAGAGGCGCTGTTGCTGGAGGAAAACGTGCTGATCACCGGCCTGCACAACGGACGCGTGATTCGTACCAGCCTCGACGGCAAGGACACCCAGATTCTGGCCGTTACCGGCGGCCGGCCCTTGGGCATGGCGCGGCACCCCAGTGGGCTATTGGTGATTGCCGATGGCGTCAAAGGCTTGCTGTCGCTGGATGCTCATGGCCGATTGTCAGCGTTGACCACCGAGGCTGGCGGCGTACCCTTCGGCTTTACCGACGACGTGGTCATCGATAAATCGGGGCATTACGCCTATTTCAGCGATGCTTCCAGTCGTTGGGGCTTGGGCAAGGATGGCGAGGCGATCATCGAACATGGCGGTGACGGTCGGCTGTTGCGCTATGACTTTCAGTCCGGAAAAACCACGGTGCTGCTCGATAAACTGGAGTTTGCCAACGGCGTGACCCTGGGGCCTGATGAGAGCTTTGTACTGGTCAACGAAACCGGCGCCTATCGCATCAGCCGTTATTGGCTGAGCGGACCGAAGGCCGGCACCCACGACCTGTTCATCGACAATTTGCCGGGGCTGCCGGACAACCTCGCATTCAACGGTCGCGACCGGTTCTGGGTGGCGCTCTATGCTCCGCGCAATGCGCTGCTCGACGCCACGGCGCCACACCCCTTTGTGCGCAAATTGATCGTGCGGGCGTTGATGCTGCTGCCCAAACCGGTGGAAAAACGCGGGTTCGCGCTGGGACTGGACCTGGATGGCAAGGTCATTGCCAACTTGCAGGATGCGAGCGACGGCAATTACTCGCCGATTACCACGGTGCGTGAGTACGGGGACTGGCTGTATCTGGGGTCGTTGAAGGCCAACAACATGGTCCGGTTGCCGCTGAGTACCGCCCTACAGAAATAACCCCAATCAAACTGTGGGAGCGGGCTTGCTCGCGAAAGCGGTGTACCAGTCGATATCTGCCTGGACTGATACACCGCTTTCGCGAGCAAGCCCGCTCCCACAAGGGATTTTACAGACTCGACTACCGCGGATCGCTTTCGTTATCGCGCACGGCATTGTCCGTTTCTTCCAGCACCCGTTCAGGGTCCATCGCGGTGGTGTCGTCCTCATTCAACGGGCGCATGCCTTCGTTGTTCGGCAGTTCGTCGATGCCAGGCTCGTCTTCAGGGTTGACCGCTGTACGGCCGGGGCTGAGAGGCTCGGGACGGGTGGGAATCGGGTCGTATCCACCCTGCTCTTCACTGGGGAATTTTGGATCGGGCATTTGGCACCTCGCAGGGAGTCGAAAAAGGTCGGACTCTGATCTTTCGAGGTGCCGGTATTTACCCCCGTTCCAATTTTTCGGTCACCGGTCGTCGGTGGCTTGACGTGGAGGGTCAGGAAGAAGACTGGAGTTGTTTGACGATCTTGTCCTTGACCAGCACACGCGCCTCCTTGAGCTTTTTCAATACGTCATCGCTGGGCGCATCTGATTTTGCGGTCTCAGCCTTGACCACCTCGGCGTCCGCTTGCGAATACTTGTTGATCAGCGAATCCAGTACTGGATCCTTGGAGCGTTTTTGCTGGATATCTTCCTTTGAAATTTTCAGGTCCTGATAAAGGTCGTGTGGCACCGGCATGGAACACCTCCGTTATTGATCGGCAGCAAACGCGATTTATTGCGTTTACCAACTATCAGAATGGCCTCGGTTACCGTGTTCTGTCGACCGTCTATCAGACCAGCGGTGTCCGTTCGTCGTCCTGGCGCAAACGCGATAAAACCTTTGTCCGAACGCCGACCTCCATTGAATAACGATCACCGGATCACCTTCAAAACCTGTGTGGAGAATAACCAATGGACGGATTCACCCTGCGCCACCTCGCTCTGGCCGTGGCCTTGAGCTCCAGTATGGGCGTTGCCTTTGCCGCGACTTCCAATGACTTCGTCGATGACGCCGCTGCCGGTGGCATCGCAGAAGTCGAGACCAGCAAACTGGCCCTGGAAAAAAGCTCATCGGCCGACGTCAAGGCATTCGCCAACATGATGATCACCGATCACACCAAGGCCAATGAAGAATTGACGGCGCTGGCGAAGAAGCACGACATCAAGGTGCCGGACGACACCACGTTGGTGAAGCAAGCCAAGGAAAAAATTCTCGATTTGCGCGATGAGTCGTTCGACGCCGCCTACGCCACCAATCAGGTGAAGGCGCACGAAGAAACTATCGAGCGGTTCAAAAAAGAAGCCAACACCGTGACCGACGATAAGGTCAAGGGCGGCACGGAACTCAAAGCGTTCGCGCAAAAAATGTTGCCGGCGCTGGAAAAACATCTGGCGATGGCGAAAAAACTCCAGGCCGCTCACCCCAACAAATAAACACACCCAAAAAGAAGGCCGCATCGATGGATGCGGCCTTTTTTGCGGCTGACCGAACTAGCCGCCGTCGGTGTCGATGTCGGCATCGGTTTCATCGCTGGGCTTTGGCCGGTCGGGGTTCGGTTTGAAACCCGGGCTGAACTCATTGTCGTTGTCGGTGTTGCGGTTTTTCTGATCGACCACCGCATCAGCGCTTTGCGCAGAACCGGTGGATGAGTGTTGACGTTGAGCACCTGCCGCGTCTTCGCCCGGCGTTTGCGGATCAATCGCCGGGTCATTGCGATCGATCGGCGCACCCGATTGATCCTGTCGTTGTGTCGATTCGTCTTTCATACGTACCTCGCTCATATAGGCAAGCCCGCACCTCGAAACACCGAGGCCCTGAAAGTTCGAAGCCGCACGGAGTCAGGGGTTCCATCCAATAAAACAGCGCCAGAGCAGGTAATCGTCATAGAATCGCCGCGCGTGTGTAACGATTAGAGTTACGGGCGACTGTCGCGGCGATTAAATAATCCTCGCGCACGACAAACTATTGCGAATGCCAATTGTCACTGATTCACGCCGGTGTTTTTTCGGGGAATCGGCACAGAATTTTTTCAGGAGCTCAGACACATGGCAGCACTGCATATCGGCACTCTCGATGCGATGAAAAGCAACCAGGCACAACTGGTTGGCGACTGGATGACCAGTCAGGAAGCCACTGGCGCTACCCGCAACTTGAAAGAACACGACCTTAAACAGCAGACATCGGAATTCCTGCAACTGCTGATCGCCGGCCTGGAAAACGGCAATGGCCCGAACGTCAACGCGCCGGGCTGGGATGACATTCGTCAATTCCTCGAAAAGCTCTCCCACAGCCGCGCCCTGTCAGGCCAGGATTCACACCAGACCGCCAGCTTCATTTTCTCGCTCAAAGGCCCGATGTTCGGTCTGTTGCAACGCCACTACGAAGCCAATCCAGCCATGCTCGCCGAGCAACTCTGGGAAGTTTCCGAATTGGTCGACGCGTTGGGCATGCACACCATCCGCACCTTCCAGAAATCGCGTGAAGCGGTGATCAAGCGCCAACAGGAAGAACTGCTGGAACTCTCGACCCCTGTGGTCAAGCTCTGGGACGGCGTGCTGGCGCTGCCGATGATCGGAACCCTCGATTCGCAACGTACCCAAGTAGTCATGGAATCCTTGCTGCAACGGATCGTCGATACCGGTTCGGAAATCGCCATCATCGACATCACTGGCGTGCCGACAGTCGACACCCTGGTGGCTCAGCATTTGCTGAAAACCGTGACCGCCATTCGCCTGATGGGTGCCGATTGCATCATCAGCGGCGTGCGTCCACAAATCGCCCAGACGATCGTGCACCTTGGCCTGGACCTGCAAGGCGTCGTCACCAAAGCCAACCTGGCCGATGCCCTGAAACTTGCCCTCACCCGTCTGGGAATCACCGTCAGCAAGTCGGTATAAGCCGATGGAACGCATTCCAATTCTGAAAATGGGCGATTTTTTGCTGGTGACCATTCAGGTCGACATGCATGACCAGCTTGCGATGACCCTTCAGGACGATCTGTCCGAACGCATCAGTAACACCTCGGCGCGGGGTGTGCTGATCGACATCTCCGCGCTGGACATGGTCGATTCGTTTATCGGCCGGATGATCGGGACGATCTCCGGCCTGTCGAAAATCATGGACGCACAAACCGTTCTGGTAGGCATGCAGCCTGCCGTGGCGATCACGCTGGTGGAACTGGGGCTGACCCTGCCCGGCGTGAGCACTGCGCTCAACGTCGAGCGTGGCATGAAGCTGCTTCAGGACCGGGTGCGTGAGCAATGAACGTCCGTAGCAGCGGTACGCAAGCGATTAATATCGAGCAGGATGTGGTCCTGGCACGACAGACCGCGCGCAAGCTCGCTACGGAGTGCGGCATGCGCCTGATCGACCTGACCAAGATGGTCACCGCCGTCAGCGAGCTGGCGCGTAATACGATGGTGTATGGCGGCGGTGGCGACATGGATTGGCAGATCCTCGACGAAAATTCCAGAGTCGGTTTGCGCCTGACCTTTCGCGATGATGGTCCGGGCATCCCGGACATCAAATTGGCAATGACCGATGGCTGGACCTCCGGCAGCGGTCTGGGCCTGGGCTTGACCGGGGCAAAACGTCTGGTGGAAGAGTTCGAACTGGACACCGCGCCCGGCAAGGGCACACGCATAACGATTACCCGATGGACATGAAGATCAGCGGTTCGCTGACCCAGGTGCTGTTGATCGAGGACCTCAGTCAGATCGGCCACGCCCGGCGCACGGCGCAAAGGCTCGCCGAAGACAATGGCTTCGATGCCACTGACGCCGGACGCGTGGCACTGGTGATTACGGAGCTGGCGAGCAATGTGCTCAAGCACGCCACCCGTGGTGAATTGCACCTGCGGATCCTGCCCGGCAAAAAAGCCAATGGCATCGAGATCATCGCCGTGGATCGTGCCCAGGGTTTTGACTTGCAGGCTTGCCTGACTGACGGATTTTCCACTGGCGGCACTCAGGGCATTGGCCTGGGCGCGGTGTCACGCCAGACCGAGGTGTTTGATGTCTACGCCGACTCCCGAGGTGCGGTGATACTGGCCCGTTTGTATTCCCGGCGTGACAAAGACTCGGATCTGCGCTTGGGTGTCAGTCAGCATTCTTTACACCAAGACCCGGCGTGTGGCGATGTCTGGCACCTGGCGATTGACGGTCCAGACCTCAGCGCCTTGGTGATCGACGGTCTGGGCCATGGCGAAGAAGCCGAGCACGCCGCACGCGCCGGTGAAAAAGCTTTCGCGCTCGCGCCATTCGCCTCGCCGCTGTTGCTGCTTGAAGATATTCATCAGGCCATGATGGGCACCCGTGGCGGTGCATTGGCAATCGCTCAGTTCAACGGTCACCTCGACAAACTCACCTTCACCGGTATCGGCAACATCGGCGCCAATCTGGTTGGTCCGGGCAAGTCCCGTGGCATGGCGTCCCATCCGGGCATCGTCGGCGGGCAATACCGCAAAGCCCAACCCTTTGAATATGCTCACGTGAACGGACAACTATTGATCATGTACAGCGACGGCCTGCAGTCCCGTTGGAACCTGCAAGATTACCCTGGCCTGGTGCACCGCCATCCGGCGGTCATCGCCGCTGTCCTGCACCGCGATTTCTGCCGAGGCCGGGATGACGCGACGGTTCTGGTCGTTGCCCTGGAGGCTGGCCATGACTGAATTGACCGCCCTTTCGAGCGACGAACAAGCGGCGCTCATCGAACGCTTGCAGAGCGAGGCCGCCTCCCTGCGCGAAGAGCTCGAAGAAACCAATCAGGGGGTGCTCGCGCTGTACGCCGAGCTCGATACCCAGGCCGAAGAGCTGCGTCAGGCATCGGACCTCAAAAGCCGCTTCCTCTCGTACATGAGCCATGAATTTCGCACCCCGCTGGGCTCGATCCTGAGCATCGCCAGCCTGTTGATCGATGAGCTCGATGGCCCCCTGAGCCCCGAACAACACAAGCAAGTCACGTTCGTCAGCACCGCCGCGCGAGAGCTGAGCAACATGGTCGACGACCTGCTCGACCTGGCAAAAATCGAGGCCGGGCGCATCACCATCTCGCCCGCCTGGTTCGACATGCTCGATTTGTTCGCCGCCCTGCGCGGTATGTTTCGCCCGATCGTCGACGCTACGGCGGTGGACCTGATCTTTGAAGAACCGGTCGGACTGCCGCGTCTGTACACCGATGACAAGAAGCTGGCGCAGATCCTGCGCAACTTCATTTCCAATTCGCTGAAGTTCACCGCGCGCGGCGAAGTGAGGATCTCGGCGTCGCTGGAAGGCGCAAACCATGTGCGTTTTGCCGTCAGCGACACAGGAATAGGTATCGCTGCCGAGCTACATGGTGCATTGTTCGAGGACTTTTCCCAAGTCGACTCCCCGCTGCAAAAACGCTTGCGCGGTACCGGCCTGGGCCTGTCTTTATGTAAACGCTTCGCTGCATTGCTGGGTGGCGAAGTCGGGGTCGAGAGTACGCCAGGGGTCGGTTCGACCTTCTTCGTGATCATCCCGCTGGCCATCGCCATGGAGCCTGCCGATGAAACGTGACATTCGCCTGTTGATCGTCGATGACAATGCCGCCACGCGCTACGCCCTGCGTCGACGCCTGGAGCCGCATGGCTACAGCGTTCTGGAGGCCGGAACTGGCGGCGATGGTCTGGCAATAATCGACAGTGAGCAGATCGACGCATTGATTCTGGACGTCAACCTGCCCGACATGAGCGGGTTCGACATTGTCCGTAAACTGCGCTCGGAACCTGCGACGGCCTTGTTGCCGGTGATTCACGTGTCGGCCGCCTCGATTCAGACCGGTGACATCATCACCGGCCTCGACGCCGGGGCCGATGCCTACCTGATCCATCCCGTGGACCCGGACGTCTTGTTGGCGACCTTGCGCACCCTGCTGCGGGTGCGTGAAACCGAAAACGCCCTGCGCGAAAGCGAGGCGCGATTTCGCGAGATCTTCGTCAACGTCTCGGCGCCCATCGCCGTGCTGGACGCCCAATTCAACGTCCACGAATGCAACCACGCGTTCGCCCGGCTGATCCAGGACAACCGCGATCCGCAGACCTTGCGCGAATGCTTCGCCGAACAACAAGAGGCGATCCTCGACGAACTGCGTGTGCGCCTGACGGCGGGCGAGCGCTGGAAAGGCACCTTGAACATCCGGGTCGAGGGCGAACTGCGGGAAACCGAGTGGCAGATTTCGCCGTATCGCACCCCTGAGTTGAGCCTGGTGTTCGTCGAGGATGTCACCGAGCATCGCCACCGCGAACGCTCGCACCTGGCCCAGCTCGACGACGCCACCTCGCAGCTGGAACATGAGATTGCCGTGCGCGTGCGCACCGAGGCCCAGCTGCTGCAAGTGCAGAAGATGGACGCCTTGGGCAAGCTGACCGGCGGCATCGCCCATGACTTCAACAACCTGCTGACCGGCATCATCACCAGCCTGGAATTGATCCAGAAACGCGTGGCCAACAACCGTACCGACAAGGTCCAGTTATACGCCGAAGCGGCGTTGAACTCGGCCATGAGCGCCGCCTCGTTGACCCATCGCTTGCTGGCTTTTGCGCGCCAGCAGCCGCTTGATACACGACCGGTGGACATCAACGAACACATCCGCTCCCTCGAAGAATTGCTGATGCGTACCATCGGTGAACACATTGCGCTGAAACTCGAACTGACCTCCAAAGCCGCGATTGCGTTGGTCGACCCGATCCAGCTGGAAAGCGCCATGCTCAACCTGGTGATCAACGCCCGCGATGCCTTGCCGCAGGGCGGCAATATCTGGGTCAGCACTTATGCCGCGTATTCCCACGGTGACATGAAGCTGGCGGATGGCGCCTACGTTGCGTTGTCGGTGCGTGATGACGGGACCGGTATCGAACACAGCGTGATCGACAAGGTGTTCGATCCGTTTTTCACCACCAAGCCGCTGGGCCAGGGCACCGGGCTGGGGTTGTCGAGTATTTACGGCTTCGCCCGCCAGTCAGGTGGCGATGCGCACATTCGCAGCGTGGCCCGCCGGGGCACGGAAGTGACCATCATGCTGCCCGCCAGCACGGATTCGACCACGACTGAATCGGTGCGGGTAGCCGTTGATAACCAGGGTTCGGGCGAGCATGTACTGATTGTCGAAGACATGCCGTCGGTGCGCATGTTTGTTGCCGAAGTGCTGGCGGACGCCGGTTATCGCTGCACCCAGGTCGGCGACATCGACAGTGCACTGGAGCGCCTGCAAAACGACCCCTCGATCGATCTGATGCTGACCGACGTGGGGCTGCCGCGCATGAATGGTCGGGAACTGGCGGATGTCGCCCGTGGCTGGCGCGAGAGTTTGCCGATCCTGTTCATGACCGGTTATGCGGAAAACGCCATCAACCGCCAGGTGTTCCTCGGCGATGGCATGGAGATGTTGATCAAACCGTTTCAGATCAACGAGCTGCTGGACAAGGTACGGCTCACCCTCGGCTACGCCTGATATTCGCCTTTCCAGGATCGTTCCCACGCCCCGCGTGGGAACGATCATAGGCCCCCAAGCACCCGGCCCAGAAACGGGGCCGTGCGGCTCTTCTTGCTCTTCGCCACTTTCTGCGGCGTGCCGGCCACGACAATCTTGCCGCCCTGATCCCCTGCCCCCGGTCCGATATCGATCACCCAGTCACTCTGCGCCACCACGCGCATTTCATGTTCCACCACAATCACCGTATGCCCCGCCACCACCAGCGTATTCAATTGCTCCAGCAGCCGATCCACATCCCGGGGATGCAAACCGGTCGTAGGTTCATCGAGCACATACAACGTCGCTCCGCGCTGATTACGTTGCAGCTCGGTGGCCAGTTTGATGCGCTGGGCCTCACCGCCCGAGAGCTCGGTCGCCGGTTGCCCGAGGCGCAAATACCCCAGACCGATGTCGCGCAATACCTCCAGAGAGCGGCGGATACCCGCTTGCTCGGCAAACACCTCGACCGCTTCATCCACCGTCAGCTGCAACACCTGGGCGATGTTCAAGCCTTGCCAGGTGACCGCCAGCGTCTGGGGGTTGTAGCGTGCGCCGTGGCACGTCGGGCATGGCGCATAGACGCTGGGCATGAACAGCAACTCGACGCTGACAAACCCTTCACCTTCGCAGGTCGGGCAACGACCCTTGGCAACGTTGAAGGAGAACTGCCCGGCGTCGTAGCCCTCGGCCTGCGCCTCGGGGGTAGCGGCGTACAGTTTGCGCACGTTGTCGAACAGCCCGGTGTACGTCGCCAGGTTTGAGCGCGGCGTGCGGCCGATGGGTTTCTGATCGACCTGCACCAGGCGCTTGATCGACTCCAGCCCCGCCGCAACCTGACCGCCGCTGACTTGCGGCGCATCGTCCTCAAGGCTCAATGCTTCAGGCTCGCTGTCGCTGGTGACACGCCCCAGATGCGCGCCCACCAGTTCCAGCAGCGCCTGGCTGACCAGGCTTGATTTACCCGAACCTGAAACGCCGGTCACCGCGGTAAAACAGCCCAGCGGAAACTCGACGCTTAAGTCGTCCAGGTTATTGCGCGTGATGCCTTCAAGCCTTAGCCAGTCCGTCACCTTGCGGCTCGTTCTGGTTTCGCTGACCTGTTCGGCGAACAGGTAGGCGCGGGTCTGGGAATCCTTGACCTCGGCCAATCCCTGCGGCGGTCCGCTGTACAGAATCCGGCCGCCGTGTTCGCCAGCTGCAGGACCGACATCGATCAGCCAGTCAGAGCGGCGCATGGTTTCCAGATCGTGCTCGACCACAAACAGCGTGTTGCCGGCCGCCTTCAAGCGTTGCAGCGCTTCGAACAACGCTTCCCCATCCGCCGGGTGTAGACCGGCCGACGGTTCATCCAGCACGTAGATCACGCCAAATAGCTGCGAACCCAATTGAGTCGCCAGGCGCAAGCGCTGCAACTCGCCGGAGGACAACGTCGGCGTGCTGCGATCCAGGGCCAGGTAACCCAGCCCCAGGTCAGTCAAGGTGCTGACGCGCTCGAGCAAGTCCTGTGCGATCCGTTGCGCCGCCAGGCGCTTTTCCACCGACAGGTTCGGCGTATGCCGCACATCCGGTGCACTGGCATGTCCGCTGGCGCCGTGGGCCACGCGCTGTTCACGGGCCTCGCGGGTCTGGACATGGGTCAATACCTCGCCCGCTTCATCGGCCTGTTCGAGGTAGCTATGCGCCGCTACCGGCTTGAGCACTTCGGCCACTTGCAGCAACGGCATCTGCGATAACTCACCGATGTCGTAGCCGGCGAACGTTACCGACAACGCCTCGCGCTTGAGGCGTTTGCCGTCACACAAAGGGCAAGGGCTGCCGAGCATGAATTGCGAAACACGCTTCTTCATCAGCGCACTTTGCGAATGGCTGAAGGTGTGCAGGATGTAGCGTCGGGCGCCGGTGAACGTGCCCTGATAGCTGGGCTCCATTTTGCGTTTGAGCGCGACTTTGGTTTCGTCAGGCGTCAGCCCGGCATACACCGGCACAGTCGGGGTTTCTTCGGTGAAGAGAATCCAGTCACGCTGTTTTTTCGGCAGGTCGCGCCACGGTTTGTCGACGTCGTAGCCCATGGTCACGAGGATGTCTCGCAGGTTTTGCCCCTGCCACGCCGTGGGCCAGGACGCGACCGCGCGTTGGCGAATGGTCAGGCTCGGGTCCGGGACCATCAGCGCTTCGGTGACGTCATACACCCGGCCCAGGCCATGACATTCGGCGCACGCCCCTTGAGGGGTGTTGGGCGAGAAGTCCTCGGCATACAGCATCGGCTGTCCCGGCGGGTAACTGCCGGCGCGGGAGTAGAGCATGCGGATCAGGCTCGACAGCGTGGTCACGCTGCCCACCGAAGACCGCGTGCTCGGCGTACCGCGCTGCTGTTGCAGGGCCACGGCCGGTGGCAGGCCGTCGATGGAGTCAACGTCCGGCACACCGACCTGATCGATCAGACGTCGCGCATACGGCGCCACGGATTCGAAATAGCGGCGTTGCGCTTCGGCGTAGAGGGTCGAAAACGCCAGTGACGACTTGCCCGAACCCGAGACCCCGGTGAACACCACCAGCGCATCCCGGGGGATGTCGACGTCGACGTTCTTGAGGTTGTGCTCACGGGCACCGCGCACCCTGACCATGCCGGAAGGAGGAGTTGAAGTGCGCTTGGAAGTCATCGATTGGCCCTTAAATAAATTACAGAAAATCTATTGATCGTTCCCACGCTCTGCGTGGGAATGTCTCTCGTGACGCTCTGCGTTACGCTTCTGGGACGCGGAGCGTCCCGGGCTGCATTCCCACGCAGAGCGTGGGAACGATCTGTCCACAGTCAGCCGCTAAGGACTGTGCGGATCATTCGGGTCAGTGCTTGCGGTCCATAAGGTTTGGTCAGCAGAAACGTATCGGGGCTGAGCTGGTGATTGCGCGAAATGATGTCGCGTGTGTGGCCGGAAGTGAACAGCACCGTCACAGGCGGACTCTGCACTTTGGCCCACGCCGCCAGGTCCGAGCTTTTGATCAGGCCGGGCATGACGACGTCGGTGAAGATCAGATCGACCGTTATGCCCTCCAGCAACATCTGCATCGCCTGGTCGCCGTTGGCCGCGGTCAGGACCTGATAGCCCTCCTCGCGCAGCAGTTCCACTGCCGTACTGCGCACCGCCTCGTTGTCCTCGACCACCAGAATGGTTTCGTGCCCACCCCGACCGGCTGAATCTCGCAGCGTTGATTCATCCGGCAAGGCACGCAAGCTGCGTGGGAAGAAAAGCTGTACCCGAGTGCCCTGCCCCACCACGCTGGAGATATCGATATGCCCGCCGCTCTGCTTGACGAAACCGAACACCATGCTCAGCCCCAGCCCCGTGCCCTGGCCGTCGGCCTTGGTGGTGAAAAACGGTTCGAATGCCTGCTCGAGCACTTCGGGCGTCATACCGGCGCCAGTATCGGCCACCCCGACGCGGACAAAATCTCCGGGGATAAGGCCTTTGCCGGCACAGAATCTACGGTCGAGCGTCACATTCTCGGCGCTCAACACGATGGTGCCTTCGCCCTGCATGGCGTCACGGGCGTTGATTGCCAGGTTGAGAATGGCGTTCTCCAGCTGGTTACGGTCGACGTTGATGTTCCAGGAGTCCTCAGGCACGTCCACTTCGATCTGAATGGTTTCCCCTAGCGCGCGCTGCAACAGTTCTCCGACCCCGTCGAAGATCTGCTGTGGATTGCACACCGCTGGCGACAACGGTTGACGACGGGCAAACGCAAGCAATTGCGAGGACAGTTTGGCGCCGCGCTCGACCGCCGCAATCGATGCAGTGACCCGGCGCTGCACATTGGCATTGTCCGGCTCATGGCGTGCCAGCAAATGCAGGTTGCCGGCGATCACCTGCAGCAGATTGTTGAAGTCATGGGCCACGCCGCCGGTGAGGCCGCCGATAGCTTCGAGTTTCTGCGACTGGCGCAGTTGCTCTTCAGCCGCCAGCCGCGCTTCGACTTCGTCGGCTACACGCTGCTCCAGGTTGCGGGTGAACTTGAGCAGCAACTCTTCGGCGATCTTGCGTTCGTGAATGTCGATCAACACGCCAGGAAATCGAAAGGGCTCGCCTTGCTCATTGAACTCGCAACACCCGCTCGCCTGCACCCACAGATAACTGCCGTCGGGACGCAGCACCCGATATTCGGCGTTAAAGGGCGCACCGGTGGAGACGGACTTGTCGACCTGCTCTTTGACCCAGCTGCGGTCGTCGGGATGAACTCTTGATCCGGCAAGCTCCGCCGGCAAGTCGGTCAGGCTCTGATCCGCCGGAAAGGAAAAGGTGCGGGCGAAGCGTTCATCGCCGGACAGGGTATTGGCTTTGACATCCCAAACGAAGGAGCCCAGCAAGGCCCCGGCATTGAGTGCCAGGCGCACGCGTTCGTTGTCGGCGCGATAGGCATCTTCCGCTTCCTGGCGTCGGCGTTCGGAAATCACTCGCTCAGTCGTATCCACCACCATTGCCATGACGCCGGCCGGACGCCCGTCATCGTCGGCGACCGGGCTGTAAAAGAGGTCCAGCCAGACCTCTTCGGGGATGCCATCACGCAGGAGTACGAGGTCTTTGTTACGGTAGGACAACGTGCCGCCGGCCAGGCAGGTATCGACCACGTGGCGATTGAAGTCGGCCACCTCCGGCCAGCCCATTTCCACCGGGGCACCCAACAGATAGGGATGGCGACCACCGGCGAAGACCGAATAGGCATCGTTATAAATCATGTAGCCCGCACGGCCCCAGAGCATCACCATCGGCAACGGCGAAGCGAGCAATAACTGCACGGCGCTGCACAAGCTCCTGGGCCAGGTCTCGATGTTTCCAAGTTCGGTAAGGCTCCAGTCGAACACACGAATACGGGCGGCCATTTCACCGTCCCAGCCTGCGCATCCGTGGCTATCAGATAGAAACTGCATCGACTGCTCAATATCCCTGAAAGTGACTGACTCGCGGGATCGAAACCGCATGAAGACGGTGTGGGCCCGTTTGTTTCGAGCTTAACCGACGCCAATCGTTTCATTAGAGGTATAGCTGATTTTGTTTCTGCGCAGACCTCACACTTCGATCAGGTGCTTGAGCGGGTGATAGCCGGTTTTGAGCGTGGCGGCGACGTCGAGAATCGCCTTCTCGATGCCGTTCAAGTGCATGCAAGTCAGCTCGATGGCGGCGCTCTGATTCCCGGCCTCGATGTACTCGATCAACCGCAAGTGTTCGTCGTCACGGCACGCCTCGTGGCTGTCGTCGTCAAGCGCGGCGGCGTACAGCGAGGCGCGGGAAATCAGCTTCTGGAACCAGTCCAGCAACACCGGGTTGTTCAGGCTTCGCGCAAGTTTGATGTGGAACTCGCCAAGCAGGTGAATCAGCCGCTCGTGGTCGCCACTGCGGTACGCCTCGTCCTCCAGCAACAGGTGATCACGCAGGTCCTGGGTCACCGCGGTGTCCCGTCGGCGGCACAGTTCGCTGACGATGCCGATCTCGATCAGGCGCCGGGTTTCGAACAGCGAGCGGATCTCTTCGTCACTTGGCAACGACACCGAAGCACCTTTATTGGGCTCGGTGGTGACCAGTCCGTCCGCTTCCAGTTGCTTGAGCGCAGCACGAACCGACGTGCGGCTGACGTTGAAAAGTTCGGCCAGTGACGCCTCGCCCAGCTTCATGCCGGGCCGCAACGAACGTTTGCTGATCGCCTCGTAAACCCCTTGGTAGACGCGATCGACCGTGGTCTCGAGTTTCTTCTCGGTCATTGGAAACACTCCTTTAGCGCTAAACAACCGGCCCCAGGCGATGAACAGCCTTTGAAAAAGGGGGTTGCACGACCAGATTAATCCGGCTATTTGTAGATTGCATCCAGATATTGCATACAATAATTAGAGGATTGCACCATTATGGGTCAACCAATAGCAATCGAAGTGCGTAACGTCTCCAAACGGTATACCGACGATCCGGGCCAAGCTCCCGCGCTCGACAACGTGTCGGTCGACATCGCCGACAACGAGTTCTTCACCCTGCTCGGCCCCTCCGGCTGCGGCAAAACCACCTTGCTGCGCACCATCGCCGGCTTCGAGCATGTCAGCGAAGGACAGATTCGCCTCGCGGGCGAACCGGTCAACGATTTGCCCCCGTTCAAGCGTCGGGTCAACACGGTATTCCAGAGTTACGCACTGTTTCCGCACATGAGTGTTGCGCAGAATATCGCCTTCGGCCTCGAGATGCAGGGTCTTGATCGCGAGCAAACTGCCCAGCGTGTCAATGAGATGCTGGCGCTGGTGCAAATGCAACACCTGGCCAAGCGCAAACCGGCTGAACTGTCCGGCGGCCAACAGCAACGCGTAGCGCTGGCCCGGGCCTTGGCGCCCAAACCCAAAGTGCTGTTGCTGGATGAACCGCTGTCGGCGCTGGACCTCAAGCTGCGCAAGGAAATGCAGGTCGAACTCAAGCGCGTGCAGAAGGAAGCCGGGATCACCTTTATTTTTGTGACCCATGATCAGGAAGAAGCCCTGACCCTGTCCGATCGCATCGCCGTGATGTCCGCCGGCAAGATCCTGCAGATCGGCACGCCGAACGATATCTATGAACGTCCGCAACATCGCTTCGTCGCCCAGTTCATCGGCGACATCAACTTCCTCCCCGGCCACCTCAAGCGCGGCCAGCACAATGAAAAGCTCTTCGTGCCCAGCGGCATGCCGGTGGAAATCCCCTGCCCGGCCCAAGGGTTCGACGGCGCCGCAGTGCAATTGGCGTTTCGCCCGGAGCGCTCGCAACTGGTTAACCTTGAGCAACCGCATCACCTGCGCGGAGTGATCGAGGCGGTGTTGTACGTCGGCACCGCGACCCTTTACCAATGCCGGTTGAACAACGACATCAAGGTCATGCTGCGCGAGAACAACGAAGGCCTGAACCGCGGCCGTGGGGTCGGTGATCGCGTCGCGGTCCACCTGCCGCCCCACGCCTGCCTGTTGATGGAGGCCTGAGATGAGCGTCAGCAGCACTTCTCCCGCCCTTAACCGTGCGTTGCTACTGAGCCCGGTGGTCCTGACGTTGCTGGCCCTGATCGCGATTCCGCTGGGGATCATGGGCTACATCAGCCTGTTGCCGCGCAATGTGTACGGCGGTGTCGACTGGCAAGCCAACTGGCAATTGCAAAGCTACGTGCAACTGTTTTTCCAGGAAGGTTTCGACGGTGAGCTGGAACTGAACTGGGTCTACGCCCAGGCGCTGTTGCGCTCGGTGTTCCAGGCCGGTGGCACGACGTTGTTGTGCTTCCTGTTCGGTTTTCCGGTGGCCTTGTGGATGTCGAGCCTGACGCCACGGCGGCGCAACCTCATGGTCTTGCTGATCACCATTCCGTTCTGGACCAACCTGCTGATCCGCAACTACGCGTGGCTGATCATCCTGCGCGAACAAGGCTGGGTCGCCCAGAGCCTCAATGCGCTGTTTCCAAAGGCTGGCGGCATCACCCTGCTCTACAACGACTTCGCGGTCAGCGTCGGGCTGGTCTACAGCTTTTTGCCGTTCATGATTCTGCCGATCTACTCGACCCTGGAAAAACTCGACTGGCGCTTGGTGGAAGCCGCCTACGACCTGGGCGCCAATCGCTGGCACGCGCTGAAGCGGATCATCCTGCCGCTGTCGATGCCCGGGGTGATTGCCGGCGCGCTGCTGGTGTTTGTGCCGAGCCTCGGTGCCTTCATCACCCCGGCGATCCTCGGCGGCGGCAAGACGCTGATGATCGGCAACCTGATCCAGCAACAGTTCGGCACCGCGCGCAACTGGCCGCTGGGCAGTTCGCTGTCGTTCCTGTTGCTGGGGATCCTGCTGCTGTCGCTGGTGCTTTACGCGCTCTACAGCCGCAACGCCGCCAAAACTCTACGTCGGGGAGCCACCGCATGATTGCCCTGCACCTGAAAAAACTGCCCCTTACCCGGGAAGTCAGCCTGTTGATCCTGGCCTATCTGTACGTGCCGATCTTTGTCCTGATCGCCTACAGCTTCAACGCCAACCGCTCGGCGACGGTGTGGACCGAGTTCTCCTTCGCCTGGTACGGGCGGATCCTGGCGAACCCGTCGATCCAGACGGCGGCGCTGAACTCGATCATTGTCGCCAGCATTGCCACGGTGTGCGCCACGGCTATTGCGCTGCTCGCGGCGCTGGCGACTTACCGGCCGTTCTACGGACAGAAAATGGTCGAAGGCGGGATCAACATGCCGCTGATCCTGCCGGAGATCGTCACCGCCGTGGCCACCCTGCTGCTGTTCATGGCGCTGGGAATCAAGCTCGGTTTGCTGACGGTGATCGTCGCGCATGTCGGCTTCTGCATTCCCTTCGCGTACCTGCCGATTCGTGCGCGGCTCAACGACCTCGACAAGAGCCTGCTGGAGGCAGCGAACGATTTGTACGCCAACCCCTGGCAGGTGTTTCGCCGGGTGACGCTGCCGCTGCTGTGGCCGGCAGTGCTGTCCGGTTCGGTGCTGGCGTTCGTGGTCAGCCTCGACGATTTCATCATGACCTTCTTCGTCGCCGGCCCCGGTTCGACGACGTTGCCGGTGTACATCTTCTCCGCAATCAAGGCTGGCGTGACGCCAGAAATCAATGCGATCTCGACCCTGATGCTGGTGATTTCCATCGTGCTGGTGGTGCTGGCCTTCTGGCTGGGACAGCGCGGCAAACAACAATGAGCCTGGAGCCTGCTGTTATGAATAAAAAGCCAAAGAAAATAAAAAGCATGCGTTTTGCTGTCGCCGGTCTGGCCCTCAGTTGCTTCAGCGTTTTTTCCGCGCAGGCAGCCGAGCCCAAGGAACTGTTTTTCTACAACTGGACCGATTATTACCCGGTCGACCTGTTGGCCAAGTTCGAAAAGGAGACCGGGATCAAGGTCACCATGGACGGCTACGACAGCAACGAAACGCTGCTGGCCAAATTGCAGGCCGGCGGCGCGGCGTATGACGTGATCGTGCCGTCGCAATCGATCATGCGCACCTTGATCAATCAGAATTTGCTGATGGAAATCGATGCGCCCACCCTGCCGAACTTCCAGTACGTAAAACCGGCGTTTCGCGACCCGGTATTCGACCCCGGTCGCAAGTTCTCGGCGCCCTATTTGTGGGGCACTACCGGGTTTTCCTATGACAGCGCACGGGTGCCCGGCGGCAAGCTCGACGATTCGTGGAAAGAGTTCTTCGAGCCGCGCAAGGAACTGCAAGGCCAGCTCGCCGCGCTCGACACTTCAAGCAGCGTGATCAACGCCGCCAGCCATTACCTGGGCGTCGACGAATGCAGCGAAAACCCGCAGGACGCCAAGCGCATCCTCGAATTGCTGCAAAAACAGAAACCCTTCCTGAAGATGTACAGCTCGGACAACACCGTCGACCGCATGGCCTCCGGTGAAGTGATCATGATGCAGAACTGGAACGGCTCGACCGCGCGCGCCACGCTGCAGAAGAGCACCATCAAATACGTGTACCCGCGCGAAGGCCTGGCGATGTTCCAGGACAACTTCGCCGTCCCGAAAAGCGCGCCGCACCCCGAAAACGCGAAAATCTTCATCGACTGGATGATGAAGCCGGAAAACGCCGCCGCCGTGTCCAACGCCATCGCCTACGCCAACGGCATCCAGAGCGACAAGCTGCTCGACGCCAAATGGAAAGTCATGGACGCCATCAACATGCCCGACGAATTCGCCTCGCGCCTGCGCCCGGAGAAAGAGTGCAGCAACAAGGCGCGTGAGCTGCAGGATCGGGTCTGGTCGAAGCTCAAGGGCTGATGATCTGGCTTTGAGACCGAGGCGCGGCTATCGCGAGCAGGCACACTCCCACAGGTTTTGTGTCGATCACAAAATTTGGCACCACCCCAAATCCTGTGGGAGCCGGGCTTGCCCGCGATGAGGCCGGCCCAGACACCCTAGAACTCAATGAGGTTTGCAATGACCCAATCCCGCTGGCTGCGCAACGTGCGGCCCTACGGCGCACCCGCCGAAGACCTGCTGATCGAAAACGGCCTGTTCAAACAACGCCGCCCGGCATCGACTGCGGCCCTCACCGCCACCGACATCGATGGCCAGAATCAATTGCTCACCCCGGCCCTGGTGGAAAGCCACGTCCACCTCGACAAAACCCTCTGGGGCCAACCCTGGCGCCCGAACAGCGCCGGGCCGACGCTCAAGGACTACATCGCCAACGAGCGCCGCGTCCTGCGGGAAGTCGACGCCCCCATCGCTCAACGCGCCGGCGCGCTGCTGGAAAACTGCATCGCCCGTGGCTCGCTGACGATGCGCTGCCATGTCGACATCGATCCCGAGTTCGGTCTGCGCCACGTCGAAGCCATGCAGCAACTGCGTGAAACCTATCGCGACCTGATCGATTTGCAGCTGGTGGTGTTTCCGCAAACCGGCCTGATCAGCCGTCCCGGCACCGCCGAACTGATGCGTGAAGCCATGGCGTTGGGCGTGGAAAACGTCGGTGGACTCGACCCGTGTGGCATCGATAACGATCCGATTGCGCAGCTTGATTTTGTCTTCAAGCTGGCCAGCGAATTCGAGCGTGGCGTCGACATTCACCTGCATGACAAAGGTGAGCTGGGCCTGTGGCAAATCGCGCTGATCGCCGACTACACCGAGCGTTTCGGGCGTCAGGGTCGGGTGATGATCAGTCACGCTTACTGCCTGGGGATGCTGCCGTGGAGCCAGGTCAAACCGGTGGCCGAACGCCTGGCGGCGCTGCGGATTTCGCTGATGAGCTCGGCGCCGGCCGATTGTGCGGTGCCGCCGTTCCTGGCGTTGCGCGAGACCGGCGTGAATGTCTGCCTGGGCTCGGACGGTATTCGTGATGCCTGGTCGCCGATGGGCAACGGCGACATGCTCGAACGGGCGATGTTGCTGGCGTTCCGTTTCGACTTGAACAAGGACGATGAACTGGCCGCTGCATTCGAGGCCGCGACGGTGAATGGTGCGCGAGCGCTGGGCTGTGAGGGTTATGGGCTGGAGATCGGTCGGGCGGCGGACTTTCTGCTGATGCCAGTGCAGACATTGGGCGAGGCGGTGGTTTCACGCCCTGTGCGGCAGGTCTTTCGCCGCGGTGAGTTGATTGCCTCTGGCGGTCGTTTGCTGGACAGCCGTCTGTGAAACGCATAGGCCTTAAAAGCAGCTGCGTGGTCGGTTTCGACGGCGTGCAACATGTGCTGTGGCGCGACGGCGAAGTGGTGTTCGAAGGGTCGCGCATCGTGTTTGTCGGGCGTGATTATGCAGGGCTGGTGGATCAGTGGATCGACTATGGCAACGCGTTGATCGGCCCCGGCTTCATCGATCTGGATGCACTGGGGGATCTAGATTCCACGGTGCTGACGCTCGACAACGGCGATGAGCGCGACATGGGCCGCATGTGGTCCGAGGATTCTCTGGCGGCCGGTCCACGGGAGAGTTACACCGAGGCTGAAGAAGTTTTCAAATACCGCTACGCCTTCACTCAGTTGATCCGCAACGGCATCACCACGGCCATGCCGATCACCTCGATGTATTACCGCGAGTGGGCCGAGACTTACGCCGAGTTTGCGGCAGTGGCGGGTGTGGCCGCCGAGTTGGGGCTGCGGACGTATCTTGGGCCCTGCTACATGAGCGGCATGAGTTATTGGCGGGCCGATGGCACCTTGGGGCATCACTGGGATGAAGCGCGAGGATTGGCCGGACTGGAGGCTGCTTGCGGTTTTTTCAAGGATTTCGATGGCGCCCACGGCGACTTGATTCGCGGCGCGCTGTTGCCCGACCGGATTCAAACCTGCACCCCGGCGCTGCTGCAACGCACCGCCGCCCTGAGCCGCGAACTGAACGCGCCGATGCGTTTGCATTGCTGCCAGGGGCTGGGCGAAGTGGCGATGGTCGAGCAACTGCGCGGCGCCTCACCACTGGGCTGGTTGCAGCAACTGGACCTGCTGACGCCGCGCAGCCTGCTGCCCCATGGCATCTACACCGCCGGCGATGAAGACTTGCAGCGGGTGGTGGATGGCGGCGCCAGCCTGGTGCATTGCCCGGTGGTGTTTGCTCGCGATGGCGAGGCGCTGAATTCGTTTGGCCGCTATCGGGCCAAAGGCATCAACTTCGCCCTGGGCACCGACACCTGGCCGGCGGATCTACTGGAAAACATGCGCCAGGGTTTGAGCATCGCTCGGCTGATGGAGGGCGGCACCTCGTTGACCAGCACCCTGGACCTGTACAACGCCGCCACCCTCGGCGGCGCCAAGGCGTTGGGCCGCGACGATCTGGGTCGTCTGGCGCCAGGAGCCAAGGCCGATATCACCGTGTTCAATCTTCGCGGCCTGCACCTGGGGCCGCTGTTCGATCCGCTGAAAAACCTGGTACTGGCCGGGCGCGGCGATGACTGCATCGCCAGCTACATCGACGGCCGTTGCGTGATGCAGGACGGTCAGGTCCAGGGCGTCGACTACCCCGCCCTGCAACGCCAGGCCCAACGACAATTCGAAAAACTGATGCGCAGCCACAGCGACCGGGCCTTTGGCCAACCGGACTGGAAAACCCTGTTCAAACCGGCCATCCCGTTCGCCGACGACTACAGCGCACACGCGCCGCTGAGCGCAATCGATCCCCTTCTTTAGAGACGTCTGCCTATGCAAAGCTTCGACTTCAGCACACTGAGTGCGCGAGACAAATACAAGATCCTGATCGGCAGCGTGGTGCCACGCCCCATCGCGCTGGTCACCACGATCGATGGCGAAGGCCGGATCAATGCCGCGCCGTTCAGCTTTTTCAATGCGTTGTCCGCCGACCCGCCGATCCTCGCGCTGGGCGTGGAAAACTACGGAGATCACAGCCCCAAGGACACCACGCGCAACATCCAGCTCAACCAGGAATTCACCGTCAACATCGTCAGTGACGCGCTGGTCGAGGCGATGAATGTCTGCGCCGTGCCCTTCGCGCCCGGTTTCGATGAGTTAACAGCAGCCGGGCTGACGGCGATTCCCGGCACCACGGTCAAATGCCCGCGTATCGGTGAAGCGCCGGTGGCCCTGGAATGCCGACGCATGATGGCGCTGTCCATCGGCCAGTCGCGGGAAATCATCTTCGGGGAAGTGTTGATGGCCCATGTGCGCGACGAATTGATCGATCCGAAAACCTTGTATATCGATCAACTTGGGCTGGATGCGATCGGGCGCATGGGTGGCCATGGTTATGCGCGAACCCGCGATTATTTTGATCTGCCGACGCGTTCGTTGCAGGCGTGGACGGAGGCGCCGGGCGGTGGGGAGCGGTTTTGGCCGGCCAGCAAATAGAGCTCCTCAGTCTCAGCTAAGTCTGGCGACGTATCTTCTCCCCTACGCAAGTTCAGCGCAGATCAGGAGAGGCGACCCGCCCATGACTTTCGATAAAGCCGGATGGCTCAACAAAGTGCCCGAGGTGACGCTGTCATTCTGGGTGATCAAGATTCTTTCGACGACGGTAGGTGAAACCGGCGCGGACTTTCTGGCCGTGGATGCCGGTTTTGGCGCAGGCTTGACGAGCATCGGCATGGCCGTGCTGCTGGCGCTCGCGTTGTTCTTTCAACTGCGTACCAAGGCCTATACACCCTGGATCTACTGGTTGACCGTGGTGCTGGTCAGCATCGTCGGGACACAGATCACCGACATCATGACCGACATGCTCGACATCAGCCTGTACACCAGCACCGCGGTCTTTGCGGTTCTGCTGGCGGTCAACTTTCTGGTCTGGTATCGGGTCGAGCACAACCTGTCGATCCGCGAAATCGTCACCCCGCGACGGGAGCTTTTCTACTGGGCCACGGTGCTGTGTACCTTTGCCCTCGGGACCGCAGCGGGCGACCTGGCCACCGAAGCACTGGGCCTGGGCTTCACCCTTGGCGTGATGATTTTCGGCGCACTTATCGCGGCGACGCTGGTGGCCTGGCGCCTGGGCGGCAATGTGGTGCTGACTTTTTGGCTGGCCTACATCCTGACCCGTCCATTTGGTGCTTCTCTCGGCGATTTACTGACCCAGGCTAAAACCTATGGTGGCCTGGGCATGGGAGCGACCTGGACGAGTGCCATCTTCCTGTGCGTCATTTTTCTTTTGGTCGCGGTTGCGCAATTCAACGTGGTCAACCGCAGAACCGTCACTCAGTAACCTTTCAAACCCCCTTTAAGGATTTGTCATGCGCCCATTTCAAAATGCCCTTCGTCACGTCGCCATCGTTTCATCGATCGTGTTACTCGGCGTCACCGCTGGTTGCTCGAAACATGCCGACAAGCCCGTTGCGGCCACACCGGCCACTTCGGTAAGCGCCTCTGCCCAGACCGGTTCAAAGCTGGGTGATTTGTCTGAGTTCCGAGCCATCGCTGCGGATGTTGCTGCGCTTGTCGACAAAAACGACCTGCCCGGCGCGAAAACCCGCATCAAGGATCTGGAAACGTCTTGGGACTCCGCCGAAGCCGGCATCAAACCCCGTGCCGCCAGTGACTGGCATGTGGTGGACAAAGCCATCGACCGGTCACTTGACGCCCTGCGCGCCAACACGCCGAAGCAGAGCGATTGCAAGGCATCGATGGATGATCTGTTGAAAGCCTTCGATTCGATGAAAGGCTAATAATCACCGACAACCCGCCGGGTTAATCCGGTGGCGGACAAACATCCGCTCAGGTGCTTCAATACAGGCGCGACGGTCATGACCGTCGCGCTTTTTTTCGGAGCCATTTATGCGAATCCTGCTGGTCGAAGATGACTCTATGATTGGTGATGCCATTCAGGGCGCGCTGAACGATGCGAGCTACGCCACCGATTGGGTCAAAAACGGACTCATCGCCCTGGCGGCCCTGGAAACCCACGTCTATGACTTGGTGTTGCTGGATCTCGGATTGCCCGGCAAAGACGGCCTCGATGTGCTCGATGGCATACGCGGGCGCAACAATCCGGTGCCGCTCCTGATCATTACCGCCAGGGACAGTCTCGATGATCGCCTGCGCGGGCTCGACGGCGGTGCTGACGATTACTTGCTCAAACCCTTCGCCATGGCGGAGTTGCTGGCCCGTATCCGCGCGGTCTTGCGCCGTAAAGGCGGCAGCGCCCAATCACGGCTCGATAACGGCGAGGTGTCGCTGGATCTTCTCTCCAAAAAAGCCAGCACCGCCGATATTCCCGACGTTCAGCTTTCCAACCGTGAGTTCGCTTTGCTACAGGCCCTGTTGATCCGGCCGGGCACCATTCTCTCGCGCAGCGAACTTGAAGAGCGGATCTACGGCTGGGGCAATGAGGTGGAAAGCAACGCCGTGGAGTTTCTGATTCATGCGCTGCGGCGAAAACTGGGAAACCACATCATCAAGAATGTCAGGGGTATGGGATGGATGGTTTCAAAGAACGCTTGAATGACTCGGTGCAGGTACGTTTGTCTGTAACGCTGTCGCTGGCCATCCTGATCGTCGCGGTACTGGCTGGTTTTTTCGCTTTTTTTTCGGCGATCAACGAGACACACGAGATGCAGGACGAGACCCTGCGTCAAGTAGCCATTCTGTTTGATCGGCAAAAGATGACCTTGCACTACCCTGTGGTGGAGCAGGTAGCCGGTGACGACGAAGAGTCGCGGGTGATCGTCCAATACCTGACCGACAGCACCAAAGCGAGCGGCAGTGATGACGCCACAACGCCGCTGCCCTTCCCGACCGGCCTGGCCGATGGCTTCTCGACGTTGAGCGTTGCCGGCGAAAATTTCCGCGTGCTGGTGAGAACAATAGCCAGTGGCGAACGCATCGTTGTCGCTCAAGAAGCAGACGTACGCGAAAAAGAGGCGCGAAAGAGCGCTTGGCGGAGTCTTTTGCCGTTTCTCATTCTGTTTCCGGTGCTGTTGCTGGTGGTGAGCGATCTGGTGCGCAAACTCTTCCGCCCCATAGCGACCCTTTCGGAGGAAATCGATCAGCGCGACGAGCAGGCGCTGCACCCTATCGACGAGAACCACCTGCCAACCGAGATCCGGCCTTTCGTGGTGGCCATCAATCGATTGTTGACGCGTGTCGCGCAATCCATGGAAACCCAGCGCCGCTTCATTGCCGACGCAGCCCACGAACTGCGTTCGCCGATGACCGCCCTCTCGCTACAAGCCGAGCGACTGTCGGCCATAGAAATGTCGGCAGCGGCTCATCAACGCTTGTTGCCATTGACCCAGGGCATTGAACGCAGCAGAAAACTGATCGATCAATTGCTGGCCCTGGCGACCGCACAATCGAGCGCCGAGCGATTACAGGCATCGGTTTCAGTGCATGACATCTATCGACGGGTACTGGAAGACTTGCTGCCGTTGGCGGAAAGCCGACACATCGATATCGGTGTCGAAAGCTTCGAAGACGTACAGGTCGTGGGCAACGAAATGGACCTCCTGATCCTGGTCAGGAATCTGGTGGACAACGCGATCCGTTATACCCCGGTGGGTGGGCGAGTTGACCTGGCGGTCGAAATGGCGGGTGAATCCGTGATCCTTGAAGTCAAGGACTCGGGCCCCGGGATCAGCGCAGAAGAGCAATTGCTGGTGTTCGATCCGTTTTACCGCAGTCTGGGCACCGATGAATCAGGTTCCGGGCTGGGGCTGGCGATCGTCAAAGCCATCGCTGACCGCATGGGAGCACGCCTGCGATTGAGTTTTTCGGATGAAAAAAACGAGAGCGGATTGTGTGTTTCGGTCTGGTTGAAAAGAGCCAGGTAATTCGCTGAAGGTGGCTTGGTCCGCCCCTTGTCGAGCGCGGACAGGCCAACGCCAGCAAGCTCCCTTGCCACGGGAGCTTGCTTGGAGCGACAGGTATCAGTCAGTACCGTATTTCGGCGAACGCGGACCGTACAGCAACCCTGCCGGTTGACCTGCGGACAACAGCCGCGCACTGGTCACACCGGCAATCGGGTAACCGGCATCGGTGGAACTGTTGATCACCTGCTTGACCGCCGCAGTAATCAGCGCGCCGATCAAGCCACCGCCGCTGTTGTTATTGCCCTCTTCGCTCGACGCCCGGGCCGAGCCGGTCCACAGGGTGGTGCCGGTCTTGAGGTCAACCAGTTTCGCGGTGGCGGTCACCACGGTTTCGCTGCGGATGATCAAGTAGCGCGTACCGTAATCCGTCACGGTGATGTAGAGCGCTGCATCGGCACCGAAAATTTCCTGCAGTTTGTTGGCCGGTGCCTGATGGATGTCTGCCGGCGTGGTCAGACCGTTCTGGCGAAATGTCTCATCGACCAGCGTGATCGGCAGCACGTAATAACCGGCTTCCGCCAATGGGAACGTGACTTGCGACAGCATGCTGTAGGACGCCTTGACGTCCGGTGAGTTGTTCAGCGGTGGCAGCACCAGAATGGTTTTCGGACGAGCCTGCTTGTACGCCGCATAGTCCACGGTCTTGGGGCTGACACAACCGCCAAGCAGTGCCAGCGCCAGCAGCCCGGCCATCAGTTTCATTGAGCGCGCGATCATTGAGTCACCCCGGCCTTGGCGTTTTTAAGCAGAAAGTCCATGTACGGCGTCGACTCAGGGAACAGCGTTTTCTCGGTCCTGAATTGCTGCACCATCTGATCGTCCTTGCCCATGCTCAGGTACAACAGGCCCAAGTGAGCGTGGTAGCCAGGGGGTGGGGTCTTGCCGGTGGAGCGGATTTTCTGCAGATCGCGCTCCAGTGCTTCGGCCTGCGCTTCCTTGGGTTGTTCACCCTTGAAGTACTCATAGACCTCAGGCTGGTAGCTTTCCCACTGGTAAAGGGTTTTCGGGGTGCTGCAACCGGCCAACAGACCGCTGGCCAGTAATGTCGACGCCATCAGCGCCCATTTCGCATACATCTTGAACATGCGTGTACCGCTCCTTGTCATCAAACCTTGATCAGTTGCCCGGTTTCCATGCACCGGCGTTCATGCCATCCACCAGACGATTGATCGCCTCGCGCATGGCCAGGTCGAGCACTTTGCCGTTGAGGGTCGAATCGTAGGCAGCGGTGCCGCCAAAGCCGATGATTTCCCGGTTGGACAAGGCGTATTCACCCGCGCCCTGGGTCGAATACACCACTTCGGACGTGCTGATATTGACGATGTTCAGGTTGACCTTGGCGTAGGCCACCTGGGTCTTGCCGCGTCCCAGAATGCCGAACAACTGGTGATCGCCGGTTTCTTTGCGGCCGAACTCGGTGACGTCGCCGGTCACCACAAAATCAGCGCCCTTGAGTCGCTGGGACTGGCCCTTGATCGCGGCCTCCTGCTGGATCTCGCCCATGTTGTCGCGGTCCAGCACGCTGAAGCGATTGGTCTGCTGCAGGTGGGTGATCAGGATGGTCTTGGCCTGACCGCCGAGGCGATCGACGCCATCGGAGAAGATCCCGCGCATGTAGCTCGAACGGTTATCGAACTTGCCGACAGCCATCGGCACACGAACACCGGCATACGCAACGCTGGCGCTTTCGACTTTGGCAATCGGCAAGGCTTGCGAGCTTTCGGTCGCGCAGCCGGCAATGCTACCCAAGAGGGCAATCGCTGCCGTCGATACCAACATTCGAGAGATCATTCTCACTGCACATTCCTTTTGAAAAAAACGGTTTATCCCGGCGCGACAATAGCCAGCCACTGCGGGTTGCAGCGGCGAAAAAGCGAGGGGGGAATCAAATCGATGATCGACGTGCGGGACGTCGGCGGCCGGCATTATGCCAAAGTGCCATCATTGAGAACAATGTTTAATTTTTATTGGCGCCAATGTATTGGCCGCACCGTGATGATCGTTCCCATGCTCCGCGTGGGAATGCCTCCCGTGACGCTCTGCGTCACAGCGGGGGGACGCGGAGCGTCCATGGCTGCATTCCCACGCAGAGCGTGGGAACGATCATCGTCAGTGTGGCGATCAGCGGAAATCGCGGCTGCGCACGCTGATGCCGTCGAGCAAAGGAGTCAGGTCGCTCAAGCGCCCGGCGATCAGGTGGCGCACCTCGCCTTCTTTTTCCCAGCGGCCATCGACCTTGAGCAGTTGCGAGCCGACCAGCACCTTGCGCTGCCGCTCTGCCAGGTCACGCCAGACAATCACGTTGACGTTGCCGAATTCATCTTCAAGGGTGACGAACGTCACGCCGCTGGCGGTGCCCGGCCGTTGTCGCCCGGTGACCAGGCCGGCGACGCTGACCGGACGCCCGTGCTCGACCTCCATCAGTTCTTTCGAACTGCGGCAACGCCGGGCTTTCAATTCACCGCGTAGCAAGGCCAGCGGATGCGGGCCGAGGGTGGTGCCGACGCTGTTGTAGTCGGCCAACAGGTCCTCGCCCACGGTGGGTTTGGGCAGCGACACCGCGTCCTCTTCCTGACTCGGCAGACCGGCGAACAAGCCCAGTTGCTTGTGCACCCCCGCCACTTCCCAGCGCGCTCGATGGCGGTCACCGGCCAGGCCGCGCAGCGCACCGGCATCGGCCAGTTGCTCCTGGGCGCGAGCATCGAGCTGCGCCCGTTCGCCCAGGTCGGCGATGTCGACAAATACCCCCTTCGCCCTCGCCGCTTCGATGCGTCGGGCATCGTCCTCGCGAAAGCCCTTGATCATCCGCAGCCCCATGCGAATCGCCGGTTGCGCGCCGCTGATCGGCTCCAGGCTGCAATCCCAGTCACTGGCGCGCACATCCACCGGGCGGATCTGCAAATGATGCCGGCGCGCGTCCTGCAGGATCTGGTCCGGGCTGTAGAACCCCATCGGCCAGCTGTTGATCAGCGCACAAGCGAAAGCCGCCGGTTCGTGGCATTTCAGCCAGCAACTGGCGTAGGTCAGCAACGCGAAACTGGCGGCGTGGGACTCAGGAAATCCGTAGCTGCCAAAACCTTTGATCTGTTCGAAGATCTGCGCGGCAAACTCGGCCGTGTAGCCGTTTTTCTTCATGCCGGCGGCCAGTCGGTCCTTGTGCGGCTCCAATCCACCGTGACGCTTCCAGGCCGCCATGGAGCGGCGTAACTGATCGGCCTCGCCGGGGCTGTAGTCGGCGGCGACAATCGCAATCTGCATCACTTGTTCCTGGAACAGCGGCACGCCCAGGGTACGCTTGAGCACGACTTCCAGGGCCGGGGACGGGTAGACCTCGGGTTCTTGCTTGTTTCGCCGGCGCAGGTACGGATGCACCATTCCGCCCTGAATCGGCCCCGGACGGACGATGGCGACCTCGATCACCAGATCGTAAAACGTGCGCGGCTTGAGTCTGGGCAGCATCGACATCTGCGCCCGGGATTCGATCTGGAACACGCCGATGGTGTCGGCACGGCCGATCATGTCGTAGGTATCCGGGTCTTCGGACGGAATCGTCGCCAGGCTCAGGTCGAGATGGCGATGACGGCGCAGCAGATCAAAGCACCGACGAATCGCGCTGAGCATGCCCAGTGCCAGAATATCCACCTTGAGCAGTCCCACCGCATCCAGGTCGTCCTTGTCCCACTGAATGATGGTGCGTTCGGCCATGGCGGCGTTTTCCACCGGCACCAGGCTGTCCAGCGGCTGCTCGGAAATCACGAAGCCACCGGGGTGCTGGGACAGGTGCCGGGGAAAACCGATCAGTTGCCCCGTCAGGCTCAGCACCCGACGAAGCACCGGGCTCTCGGGGTCGAAACCGCCCTCGATCAGGCGCTCCACCGGCGGCGTTGCATCACTCCAGTGACCGCAGCAATCGGCCAGCGCATTGATCTGGTCCGGCGGCAACCCCAGGGCCTTGGCCACGTCACGCACCGCGCCGGCCGCGTGATACGTGCTGACCACCGCCGTCAGCGCCGCGCGGGTTCGGCCATAGCGCTGGAACACGTACTGCAAGACTTCCTCGCGGCGTTCATGTTCGAAATCGACGTCGATGTCCGGCGGCTCGTTGCGCTCTTTGGAAAGAAAACGTTCGAACAGCAGCGTGGTGCGATCCGGATCGATTTCCGTGATGCCCAAGGCAAAACACACCGCCGAGTTGGCCGCCGAACCGCGGCCCTGACACAGGATGTGTTGCTCACGGGCAAATCGCACAATGTCATGCACGGTCAGGAAGTAGCTTTCGTAGCCCAGCTCGGCGATCAGTTGCAGTTCTTTGTCGATCTGCACCAGCACCTTGGCTTGCGGGCCTTTTGGCCAGCGCCACGCAATCCCTTCTTCGGTCAGATGACGCAGCCAGGACGTCGCCGTCTGGCCTTGGGGCACCAGTTCGCGGGGATATTGATAACGCAACTGGCCGAGGTCGAACGTGCAGCGTCGGGCGATGGTCAAGGTTTCAGCGAGCAGCGTTGGCGGATAGATCGATTGCAACGCCTCAAGGCTGCGCACATGCCGCTCGCCATTGGGATGAAGACGCAACCCGGCCTCGGCCACCGGCACGTGATGACGAATCGCGGTCATGGTGTCCTGCAAGGCGCGTCGACCACGGGTATGCATGTGCACATCGCCGCTGGCCACTGCCGGAATGCGCAGTTCCCTGGCCAGGGTCAGCAAGGCGTCCAGTCGCCCGCGGTCGTCCTGGCCGCAATGCAACTGCACCGCCAGCCACAAGCGCTCGGCGAAGGCCTGTTTCAACCAGTGGCCGCTTGCAAAATCATCGACAGCGTCCGGCACCCACAACGCCAGCAGTCCTGGCATGGGTTCGTTGAAGTCTTCGCGCAAGACCTGATACTGGCCTTTTTGCGTGCGCCGTCGCGCTCGGGTAATCAGCCGGCAGAGGGTCTGGTAACCCTCGAGGTTCTCCACCAGCAGTACCAGCTTCGGACCGTCCTCGATGCGTATTTCGCTGCCGATGATCAGTGGCAGCTCCACCGACTTTGCGGCTTGCCAGGCGCGGACGATGCCGGCCAGGGTGCATTCATCGGTAATCGCCAGCGCCTGATAGTCGTGCTTTTTTGCCCGTTGAAACAGTTCCAGGGCACTGGAAGCACCGCGCTGGAAACTGAAGTTCGACAGGCAGTGCAACTCGGCATATCCGATGCTCATGCGAACCAGCCTTGCAGCCACAACGGACCGCCCTCACCCACCGCACGATAGGCCCAGCCCTGCTGGCCGGAACGGGTTTCGACCAAATAGTAGTCGCGACGCACATCATCGCCGTCCCACCAACCGGATTCGATGCGCTCCGGCCCCATGAGAATGCGCGCCGACCCTTCGTGGATCGCCAGTGGCTGCGTCAGCAACCAGCCCGGACGCTGCACGCCCGACAACCCCGCACAGAGCTGATTGTCGACCCGCGCCTGCCACGCGCACTCGGGCCGGTGGTCGGCCTGGAAGCGCAAGCCATGCACCGCGTCATCCCCGAGCCGCGCGCGCAAGCGTTCGCGCAGTTGCTCCCAGGGCAAGGACTGCTGCGGGCGGTCGTCGAACAGTTCCTGACGCTGCGGAACAAAGCTTGGCAGGTCTTCGGCGCGCAGCCGAAAACCGCGTACCGGGGCTTCGACTTGAACCTGCTCCAGTCGCCCCCGGGCCAGTTCGAAGAGCATCGCCGGGTCACGCTCGGCGCTGAGCAGGCCGACCTTGATCACCGTGTCCGGCAAGCCTGCGTGTTCAAGGTGCAGGTCGAACCGCTGCACGCCGCTGTCCCGGCCGCACAGAAACGCCGACAGATCGCCGGTCAACCGGCGTAATGGAAACAGCAGCGCCTGATGCGATTGCACGTCAAAGTTGAGTTCGATGCGCACATCGAAGCGATCAGGCGGCAGGTAGAACGCCAGCGCCAGCTGACGTTCACCGGACAAGGCGTCGAGGTGCTTGAGCACCTGAGCCTCGAAACGCCGCGCCAGACTATTACGCGGCAACGCCTGCACCTGGCCCAGGGTGCGCAGCCCCATGCGCGACAACGCCGTGGCCACTGCCGGTTCCAGAGCGATCCGGTCGACCGGCAATTGCCCGAGATGGTGTTGCAAGGCCTCGTTGTCCGGCACCACCAGACCGTCATAAACGTTGGCCAATACCCGCGCAGCCACCGGGTTGGGCGCGGCGACGATCCGATGACGAAAGCCCAGCTCACCGAGTTCGGTCCGCAACCGTGCCTCGAACTGCGGCCAGGGCCCGAACAGTCCCAGGCTGGATTCGATTTCAAACACCACGGCACGCGGGTAATGGACGCTGACCTGTGAGCTGAAACGATAGGCCCACGCCGCCAGAAACTGTTGCCAGTGCTCGATCTCGGCGACGTCGTATTCAGCCGTGGCAAAGGCTTTGCTCAAGGCTTGCGCGGCGGTCATCGATTGCCCGGCACGCAAGCCCAGCGCCCGCGCCGAAGCGTTCACCGCTTGCAACACGCGACGCTGGGCCGGGCCGGTCAGCAGGGCCAATGGTTCATCAGGATCGGGACGCTGACGCAGCACCGCGTCCAGCGCCAATTGCGGAAAAAGAATGCACACCCAGCGCATGGCAACCTCAATGCCCCACGGGGAAGGCAATCGGTGCCGAACGCGCCAATCCGCCCCGGCACTTGAGCACGCGCAATTGCGCGGGCCTGGCATCGATGGCGATGCGCAGCGCGGCCGGTGACGGGTTGATCGCTTCATGGATCGAGCGGTAGGCGAATGCCAGGGTCGAACCGGTTTCCGCCGCCACCTGCAAACGGCGCAACGCCCGGTCATCGGCCTTGTGCGGCCAGCACAGCACCGCGCCGCAACTGCCTGAACGCAGGCATTGTTCAGCCGCCCACAGGGCATCGCGCTCGCTGGCCTGAATGATCGACAACTGGCGCAGATCGACCCCGGCGTTCTGCCAGGCCTGCGGATACGGTACGTAAGGCGGCGCCACCAGCACGATGCGTTCCCCTGCCGCCGACAGCCGCGCCAGCGCTGGCCACACCAGTTGCAGCTCGCCAACGCCCTGCCCGGCCAGGAGGATTTCAGTCAACGCCGCTTCCGGCCATCCGCCGGTGGGCAACGCCGCGTCCAGCGCGGCATGCCCGGTGGGTTGCGGGCTGACCGCCGGTGGCGCAGGCCGGCCCTTCCAGACCTGGCCGCCATTGAACAGCGTATCCAACGCAACGACGGCGCCCATCACCCTTGCCTCACCAGACCGCAGAACACCCCTTCGATAGCCAGGTCCTGATCAGCCTCGACGATGATCGGCTTGTAGGCCGGGTTGCGTGGCAGCAACCGGACCTCGTCGCCGCTGCGCTCGAAACGCTTGATGGTGACTTCGCCGTCGAGCCGCGCCACGACGATCTGGCCGTTAAGCGCCTCGGGATTGCGGTGCACGCCCACCAGGTCGCCGTCGAGAATGCCGTCCTCGATCATCGAGTCGCCCTGCACCCGCAACATGTAATCGGGCACCCGCGAGAAGATCGACGGGTCCAGCAGCAAGCGGCTGTGGACCTCTGCATCGGCACCAATCGGTGCACCCGCCGCCACCCGACCGAGAACCGGGACGTCCAGCAGCTCGGGCCGCGCGGGCTGCCCGAGCAAACGGATACCCCGGGCCTGATGCGCATTGACCTCGATAAAACCGGCCTCGGTCAGCGCCAGCACATGCTTGCGGGCCACGCTGCGGGAGGCAAAACCGAACGCCTCGCTGATTTCAGCGAGGCTGGGGGACTGACCGTGCTCCGCGATTCGATCACGGATAAAAGTCAGGATGGCGGTACGGCGGGGAGTTAAAGTCGTCATGGAGTACATTTGTACTCTTTCGGCTTTTTCCTGACAAGGACTTGTCTGCAGGAACTGACGAACGAGGCCCGAATGAGATCGACACAAGCGAGCCTGCTCGCGATAAGGCCGCCCAAGCCAAAGAGCCTGGAGCTTATCGCCGCCGAAACAAAGGCCTGGGCTCAATCACCGAGCGTCCATACAACACGCTCATCCCTGCCAACCCCTTCAGCGCGTCCTCAGCGGATTTGTCCTCGCGCACGGCAAAACTGTCGAAACCGCATTGGCGCATATGGCTGAGTTGATCGCGCAATACATCGCCCACCGCGCGCAATTCACCGGCCCAGCCCAGGCGTGTGCGCAGCAAGTACGCCTGGCTGTAGCCGCGACCGTCACGAAAACTCGGGAAATCCAGGGCGATCAAGGACAGTTGCTCAAACCATGGCTTGAGGCTTTCCACCTCATCGTCCGGCCCGAGCCATACCGCGTGTTGCCCGGGATTTTGCAGCCAGCGGGTCAGCGGTAGAATCAATGGACGGGCGGGCAGCTCACCTTCCAGTTCCCGAACCAGCACCCACGGATCA
The DNA here is from genome assembly GCF_024809425.1 of Pseudomonas sp. JAI111. Taxonomy (NCBI): domain Bacteria; kingdom Pseudomonadati; phylum Pseudomonadota; class Gammaproteobacteria; order Pseudomonadales; family Pseudomonadaceae; genus Pseudomonas; species Pseudomonas sp. JAI111. Next base: position 461,223 of record NZ_JANUCB010000005.1, read on the forward strand.
TCAGCGACAATCCGCGCCACGCCGTCCTCCAGTCGCAGCAGATTGTTCATGCCGGCACCTCCAGCAGCTTGGGATAAACCTGCTCCTTGAATGGCTCAAGACCGATGCGCTGCAGGGTGTCGACGAACAGTTCTTCGCTCTCGCGGTAACTGACAAATGTAGCGATGAGGCGCTCGATGACTTCGGGCACTTCGCCAGCGCTGAAGGACGGACCGATGACCTTGCCCAGCGCACTGTTCTTGCCCTGGCTGCCACCGAGGGTGATCTGGTACCACTCGCTGCCGTTTTTATCGACGCCCAGGATGCCGATGTTGCCGATGTGGTGGTGGCCGCAGGCGTTCATGCAGCCGGAGATGTTCAGGCTGATATCCCCCAGGTCATGGAGGTAATCGAGATCGTCGAAGCGTGCCTGGATGGCTTGGGCAATCGGGATCGATTTGGCGTTGGCCAGTGCGCAGAAGTCGCCGCCGGGGCACGCGATGATGTCGGTCAGCAGACCGATGTTGGCGCAGCCCAGCCCCTGTTCGCAGGCCAGGCACCAGAGTGTGTAGAGATCGGCCTTGGGCACATCCGGCAGCACGATATTCTGCTCGTGGGCGATGCGAATTTCGCCGAAACCGAACTGCTCCGACCATTCGGCAACGGCTTGCATCTGCTCGGTCGTGACGTCTCCCGGCGGCGAGGCAATGCCCGGTTTGGTCGACAGCACCACGCTGGTGTAACCCGCGACCTTGTGCGGCTGGACATTGCGAGACACCCAGCGGGCGAACGCCGGGTTGTCGGCCAGGCGGGTGCCGAATTCCAGGTCGGTATCAGACAGCGAACGGTAGTCGGGCGCCACGAAGGCACTGGCGACACGCTCATATTCGGCGTCGGTCAACTGCGCCGGACCGTCCTTGAGGTACTGCCACTCCTCTTCCACTTCCTTGGCGAACGCTTCGATGCCCAGGGCCTTGACCAGAATCTTGATCCGCGCCTTGTACTTGTTGTCGCGCCGACCGTGGCGGTTATAAACCCGCAGCACCGCCTCGACATAGGACAGCAGATGCTGCCACGGCAAACCCTCGCGAATCTGCAAACCAAGGATCGGCGTGCGCCCCAATCCGCCGCCCACGATGACACGCAGCAACATTTGCCCGCTTTCATCGCGATAAAGATACAGGCCGATGTCATGCATCATGATCGCCGCGCGGTCCTGCTCCGCCGAGCAGATGGCGATCTTGAACTTGCGCGGCAGGAACAGGAACTCGGGGTTGATGGTCGACCACTGGCGCAGGATTTCCGCCAGCGGACGCGGGTCCATCAGCTCGTCCGCCGCCACCCCGGCAAAGGCTTCGGTGGTGATGTTGCGCACGCAATTGCCAGAGGTCTGGATCGCGTGCATCTCGACCTGCGCCAGGCGCTCGAGAATGTCCGGCACCTGAGCCAGTTCGATCCAGTTGAACTGCATGTTCTGCCGGGTGGTGAAGTGGCCATAACCCCGATCGTAGTCGCGGGCGATGCTCGCCAGCGTGCGCATCTGCCCGGCATTGAGCGTGCCGTAGGGAATCGCCACGCGCAGCATGTAGGCGTGTTTCTGCATGTACAGGCCGTTCTGCAAACGCAATGGCAGGAATTCTTCTTCGCTCAACTCGCCGGCCATGAAACGTTCGACTTGATCGCGAAACTGCGCAACCCGCTCGAAGACCAGGGCCCGGTCATAGTCGTCGTACTGATACATGTGGCTACCTCATCAGGGTTGATCGGGCTCTGCAGCCGATACTGGTCAACACACAAGTCCCTGTGGGAGTGAGCCTGCTCGCGATGGCGGAAGGTCAGCCAACCAAGATGTTGAATGCCAGAGCGCTATCGCGAGCAGGCTCACTCCTACAGGTTTTGTGTTGTGGCCCGTTTGTAAGGGGGACTATGAACCCACGGCGCAGCGCATTACAGATTCACCTGAACACGAAAAAACCGTATCAGGCTGCGTCAGATGACCACAGGCATGGCTTGTATCTGATCCGCACAAACTCGGTTTTTCTGAGCCTGTTTTGTTTCCGGCAGGGTTTCTACAGTTGACGGCATGCCAGTCCGGGTGGGCTGGCAAGACTTTGCAACCGTGGAAGCATTGACCATGAGCACAGCAACACTCACACAGGCCTACAACTACAAGGTCGTGCGCCAATTCGTCGTGGCAACCATCGTCTGGGGTGTCGTGGGGATGGCGATGGGCGTGTGGATCGCCTCGCAACTGGTGTGGCCCGAGATGAACCTCGACCTGCCGTGGACCACCTTCGGCCGCCTGCGTCCGCTGCACACCAGCCTGGTGATTTTCGGCTTTGCCGGCAGCGCGCAATTCGCCGCCAGTTACTACGCGGTACAGCGCACCTGTCAGGTGCGGCTGTACAGCGACACACTGACCGCGTTCACGTTCTGGGGCTGGCAATCAGTGATCGTGGTGATGCTGATCACCCTGCCGCTGGGCTACACCACCACCAAGGAATACGCCGAGATCGAGTTCTCCGGCGCGGTGTGGATGACCGTGGTCTGGGTCGCGTACGCCATCGTCTTCTTCACCACCGTGGTGCGACGCAAGACCAAACATATCTACGTCGGCAACTGGTTCTTCGGTGCCTTCATCGTGGTGATCGCCATGCTGCACGTGGTCAATCACCTGTCGATTCCAGTGGACTGGTTCAAGTCCTACCCGGTGTATTCCGGGGCCACCGACGCCATGGTGCAGTGGTGGTACGGGCACAACGCCGTGGGCTTTTTCCTGACCACCGGGTTCCTGGGGATGATGTATTACTTCGTGCCCAAACAGGTCGGGCGACCGGTGTATTCCTATCGGTTGTCGATCGTGCATTTCTGGGCGCTGATCACTTTGTACATCTGGGCCGGTCCGCACCATTTGCACTACACCGCGTTGCCGGACTGGGCACAGTCGCTGGGCATGGCAATGTCGCTGATCCTGCTGGCACCGAGCTGGGGCGGCATGATCAACGGCATGATGACGCTCTCGGGCGCCTGGCATAAGTTGCGCACCGACCCGATCCTGCGCTTTCTGGTGCTATCCCTTGCCTTCTACGGCATGTCGACCTTCGAAGGACCGATGATGGCGATCAAGACCGTCAATGCCCTCTCCCACTACACCGACTGGACCATCGGCCACGTCCACGCCGGCGCCCTCGGCTGGGTGGCGATGATCACCTTCGGCGCCGTTTACCACATGGTGCCGAAAGTCTTCGGACGAGAGCAGATGTTCAGCACGCCGCTGATCAACGCGCACTTCTGGCTGGCGACCATCGGCACCGTGCTGTACATCGCGTCGATGTGGGTCAACGGCATTACCCAAGGCTTGATGTGGCGGGCAATCAACGACGACGGCACGCTGACCTATTCATTCGTCGAAGCGTTGCAGGCCAGCCATCCGGGGTACGTGGTGCGTTTTGTCGGCGGCCTGTTCTTCCTCAGCGGGATGTTGCTGATGGCTTACAACGTGTGGCGCACGGTGCGGGTGTCGGACGTGGCCTTGGCGGAACGTGACGCGCAGATTGCGTGAGGTGTGAGATGACCGAGATAGTGCTGAATCTGTTGGGAGTCGTGGGGTTTTGGCTGACGATCGAGTATTGCTTGAAGCACCAGACGAGCGAAAGTCTGGAGGATGCCAGTCTGCTTCCGTTTGCCGATGATCCGGAGGTGGCGCGGCGGGTGGAGTTGGCGACGGGAAAAGCGGTGAAGGCCGTGGCGCCGGAAGAAGCTAAGCCAGGCTGGGGCAACCTGGAAATCTGACACAACGCAAATGTGGGAGCGGGCTTGCTCGCGAAGGCGGACTGACATTCAACATTGATGCTGAATGCTATGGCCTCTTCGCGAGCAAGCCCGCTCCCACATTGATTTGTGTCGATCCGGGGATTCAGCCGCGCTCGCGGGGGATCAGGCTTTGTAACTGCTGCGCCAGGAAATTCGCATCGAAGGCAAAGGTATCCGGGTCTTTCAGGCCGTTGGTCTTGCGCCACTGCCAATGGGTCGCGGGTGGCAGGCACACCAGCGAAATGCTGCCATAGCGCGCTGCCGTCAAGCCCATCACCGCCAATGAAATCTGACCACCCACGCCCATCACGTCAGGCACGAACTCCACCGGTTTGCCGGCGATCACGATACTCAGCTTTTCAGTCTTGAACGTGGACGTCTCGACCGGAACGCTCGGCCCTGACGCGACATACGCCTCGCGGTTCACTTCCAGCAGATTCGGTGCCTGGACCGGTTCCAGCCACAGCTGGATCTGATCGAACAGTTCACCAATGCGCGTCGCCCACACGGCCGATTGCGACTCAAACAGTTGCTTCTTGTGCGCTTCGCTTTCTGCATAGTGGCGAAGCATCTCGCCCAGTTGCTGTACGTCGTCCATCGCGGTGTTCCTTTGGTTGAAGCAGTGCTGCGGAGATTGAGCATGGCAGATGCGCGCTGGCGGCGTACGACTAAAAGCGCGAACGGTACTGGCTGGGGGTCATGGCGAGGTATTTGCGAAAGGCGCTGCCCATGTGGGACTGATGGGCGAACCCCGTATCCAGAGCGATGCTGGCCAGGTTCAAGTCGCTGCGTTCGATCATCCGGCGAGCCGCCTGAAGCCGCACTTCAACCAGATAGGCGTGGGGCGTCAGGCCAATGGCCTGGGTAAAATCACGCAGAAAACGCAGCGCGTTGTGCCCGTAAGTGGCGGCCAGTTGTTCCAGCGTCAGGGGCTGGTGGAACTGCTCGGCGATCTGATCCAGGACCCGGGCAAAGGATGCTGGTGCAACCTTGTCTGGCGCTTCGATCGTCGGCTGGGTCAAGCCAATAAACCCCAGGGCGCATTGTGCAAGCGCCAACTGGTCGGGCTGCGCGGCCAGCAACAGCCGCCGCATTTCGCGCGCGAGGGACAGCGCGCGGCGATTGCCTGAAGATTGCACACGATGGTTGACGGCGGGTAACTGTTCACTGGCAAACGCTTCGTCGAGGCGCATCAGCAGGTATTCACCGCCGCTGGCGGACTCTGAAAACACCTCGACGCCGATTGGCGTATAGGCCAGGACGCCAGGCCAGGTATCGAAATCCACACGGAGGTCGGAATCGATCGTGTGCACGCCTTGCTGACGCTCCAGTGTCACCCCGAGGGTTTGTGACTGTGCCGCATCACGCGCGCTGTAGGCGGCACGGGGCAAGAGTTGCAGGCAAACACTGCCACCGAACAAGCGCTGGCTCATGACGTCAGGCATGTGAAATTTCCTGATAGATCAAATCCGGGATCCACTGGACACTCTCTCGCAAAGGGTAGCCATCAACAGGAGCACGCCATGCGCACCATCGGCCTTATCGGCGGCATGAGCTGGGAGTCCAGCGCCGAGTATTACCGTCTCATCAATCAACAGGTACGCGACCGGCTCGGACCGTTGCGTTCGGCGCAATTGCTAATGTACAGCGTCGACTTCGGGCCTGTCGAACAGGCTCAGCATGCCGGGCGTTGGGACGATGCCGCAGCGATCCTGGTGGACGCGGCGCAGCGCTTGGAGGCTGGCGGCGCGAAGTGCGTGGTGCTGTGTACCAACACCATGCACAAAGTGGCCGGGCAGATTCAGGCTGCGATCAGCATTCCGTTTTTGCACATTGCCGATCCGGCGGGTCAGGCAGCGGTCGATGCCGGGACACTGACGGTCGGCTTGCTGGGCACGGCGTTTACCATGGAACAGGACTTTCTCAAGGATCGGCTGGGCGCGAAAGGCCTGACGGTACTGGTGCCGGAAGCCGAAGAGCGTAAAGCCGTGCACCGGATCATTTATGAGGAGTTGTGTGTCGGCGTGATCAGCGAAACGTCACACAAGGTGTATCAAGAGATCATCGAGTCACTGACCCGACGCGGCGCCCAGGCGATCATCCTCGGCTGTACCGAAATCGGCCTGCTGATCAAACCCGAGCACAGCGCCCTGCCCCTGCTCGACACCACCGAACTGCATGCGCAGGCGGCGGTGGCGTTTGCGTTGGGCGACTGACTCAATCGGCTGGCATGCGACGCAGGCGCGCCATGCTCAAGGTGTCGACCAGTCGGCCGTCGCGCACGGCGTAGTCACGGAACAGACCTTCGGTCTCGAAACCGAACTTGCGGTAGAGCCCGATGGCCGCTTCGTTGTCGGCATACACGGACAGTTCGACCCGTCGCAGGTTCATCCAGTTGTCGGCAACGTCCAGCACGGCCGCCAGCAGTTTCGAGCCCACGCCTTTGCCCTGCCATGCCACCGCGACGCCCATGCCGAGGTTGCCGGCATGGCTGCGGCGGATGCGCGAGAACTGTTCAAGGCCAATGTTGCCGATCACTGTGCCTTGATGCAGCGCCACCAGTTGCACTATGCGTTCGTTATCCGGCGCCAGGCGTTTGCGCCAGACTTCGGTGGATTGAAACGGCATTTGCAAAACCTGGCGGGTGATGGCCGGGTCGTTGTAGAGCGCGGTGACGCCGTCGATGTGGGATTCGTTGAAGCGTTCGAGGGTGATGACCGGGTCGGTGGCGGGCATGCGTGATTCATCCTTGATGCAGACATGGCTGATTACTTTACAACGCTATCTCTCGGTATGGCGACATCCTCCCCCTGTAGGAGTGCGATGCTGGTTGGGTACATATCCGTTTTTGCGGTAACGGCGGCTATTGGTTCCGCCCTGACGGCGGGTCACTTGGAAAAGCCCCAAGTAACCAAGGGCTTTTGCCCCTGACGTTCGGTGCCTCGCTAGGGCTCGGCATTCCCTCGCTCCGGTCCTGCTCCGTGGGCCCGCCGCCATCGGCCATCCATGGCCGGGGGCGGCTACCGCGGCATCCCTGCCGCGGTGCCCACTGCGCAGAACCTGCGCTCGGCCTCTCGAGGCGGCGTGCAGTGCCAAAGCAAAACGAGGCAGCCTACCGGCCGACCTGTTTGCTCAACGCTTACGCGTCCTGATCGTTCCCACGCTCCGCGTGGGAATGCCGCCGGGGACGCTCTGCGTTCCGCTGTCGACACCAGGCTTGAGTCTTGCGCGATGGTGACGCGGAGCGTCACGGGATGCATTCCCACGCGGAGCGTGGGAACGATCAACGGCAACAGCATCGCGAGCAGGCTCACTCCCACATTTTGACGGTGCACACCCGTGGCTTCTCACCACTCTTCAGGCCGAGCGTTAGCTCGCCTTGCGCTTTTGATCTTGATCGTGATCTGCCCCGTCGGAAGGCCGAACGCAGGTTCTGCGTAGTGGGCAACCCGGCATGGATGCCGGGTTAGCCGCCCCCGGCCATGGATGGCCGATGGCGGCGGGCCCACGGAGCAGGACCGGAGTGAGGGAATGCCGAGCCTAGGCGAGGCACCGGACGTCAGGGGCGCTAGCGCTTGGTTACTTGGCGCTTTTCCAAGTAACCCGCCGTCAGGGCGGAACCAATATCCGCCATCACCAAAAAAACGGATATGCACCCAACCCCAACCCCAACCCTAACAGGCGATCGAGGTCAGCTTTGGAACCACTCCCGACGCTCGTTGAAGGTGTTTTGGATCAGCTCCACGATCACCTGCACATCAGCCTGCCGCTGAGACCCGGCATTGACCGCCATCCACACCTGGCGCTGCATCGGTTGCTCGAACAACCCGGGCAACGCGATCAAGCTACGGTCAAACTGGCTCATGTACTGCGGCAACAGGCCGATGCAGGCGCTGCAGCGGATCATCTCCAGCATCAACTCATAAGAATGCAACTGCACCACGCCGGCCAGGCGCTGATCCACCACGCTGTTCCATGGGCGGAAACTCTCGATCTGCCGATCATGCTGCCATTGCACCAACAGGAAATCGGCCAGGTCATCCAGGCTGTCCGGCCGTGCGGTGACTCGCGAATAGCGTTTGGCGATGTGCGGCAAATACTCCAGGCGCGCCAGTGGCTGGGGTTCGCTGATGGCGAAACTGGGCCCCGGCAGCGGTGAATCGGTGCCGGCCAGCCACAGCACCACATCGGCACTGATCGCTTGCAGAGCCAGTTCACTGTCCAGCGTAATGATGTCCAAGCGAACGCTGGCGTTGCGGCGCAGCAGCGACACCAGATCACGGCCAAGGATGTCATGCAGGATCGACTCGGCCACGGCCAGTCTAATCAGCGGCTGTTCGATCACCGGCACGTCGTGCTCATGGGCCAGGGCGATCAATTGCGCCTGAAGCTGCAACCCTTCACGGCTCAACGCCACGCCAGCGTCCTGATGATGGAACAGCGAACACTGCAATTGCGCTTCAAGCTGCGCCAGGTGTTTGCGCAACTGGGTTGATTTGATATTGAGGCTGCGCGCCGCTTGCATGAAGCAACCACAACGGGCGCTCACCCGGAAGGATTGCGCGAGCACCGGATCGATACCGGCGGCGCGGGTGGATTCCATGAATGCCATCTATGACTCCCTGTCGATCTGTCCTGTAAAACCTCATCCTGCGCAGCGTTTATGAACCTGACGTGACACCCCCGATGGAAAATCGATTCAGTCGCTGGGGGTTTGCCGAAAACTCACCGCCAGGCGATTCCAGCTATTGATGGTAGTGACGGCGATGGTCAAGTCGACCATTTCGGTTTCGCTGAACTGCTCCCGGGCCAATGCATACACGTCATCCGGCACATGGCTTTCAGAGAGCAACGTCACCGTTTCGGTCCAGGCCAGCGCCGCCCGTTCACGAGGGTTGAAGAAGCCGCTGTCGCGCCATACCACGATCGAATACAAGCGCCGGTCCGTCTCGCCCAGACGCCGCGCATCCACCGAGTGCATGTCGGTGCAGAAGGCGCAGCCGTTGATTTGCGAGGCGCGGATCTTGATCAGGTGCAACAGCGCCGGCTCGATGCTGAGGTTGCTGGTCAAGGCTTCCATGGCGATCATCGCTTTCATCGCCTTGGGCGAGGCGCTGTAGTAATCAAGGCGGGAACTCATGGTGGCAGCCTCTTGGTTTGAAGGGTTGCTTCCACGGTAGGCGCTGACGCCGGCACGTTACAGATCCAATTGAGCGAAAAAGCCGTGGACCGCCCGGCAGCAGACCAATCGCCGCTTTTTCGCCCACGCAACTTCTGCACGACCGCCCTTGCGGGTAATCTGGCGCGACGCACACGCGCCTCAATCGCCCCAGGAGCCTCGCCGGTATGGAACTTCATGTTGTCATCAACGGCCGCAAGGACCTGGCAGGCCAGTTGTACAATCAACTACGCAGCGCCATTGAAACCGGCCGTCTGGCAGCCGGCACGCAGCTGCCGCCCAGTCGCTTGCTGGCCGAGCAGTTGGGCATTTCGCGCAAAACCATTTCCGACACCTATGCGCAGCTGACGTATGAAAACTTCCTGACCGGCGTCATTGGCAAAGGCACTTACGTCAACGCCCGGGCGGCGAAACCCGTGCCCAAGCAAAGCCATTCGGCGCTGGCGAGTTTTGAGGTGATCGAGTCCTGGCGCAACCTGCCGGTGTTTCTGCGGCATCCGAACCTGGAAGGCTCGCTGCGTTACGATTTCATCGGCGGCGCCACCAGCAAAGGGCAGTTTCCCCAGGACGATTGGCGCCGCTGCACCTCCCATGCATTGCGCCAGATCACAGCGTCCAAGGGTTTCTACAGCTTGCCCGAAGGCCTGCCGGCGCTGCGTAACGCCATCGCACGGCATATCGCGTTTTCTCGCGGGGTCAATTGCCAGGACGAAGACGTGGTGGTCTGCAACGGCGCGCAACAGGCGCTGGACCTGATTTCCCGGGTACTGAACCGGCCAGGCAGCATCGTCGCGATGGAAGACCCCGGTTATCCGCCGGCGCGCTTGTTGTTCGGCACTCACGGCGCCACGGTGATCGGCGTGCCGGTGGATGCCGAAGGTATTCAAGTGGACAAGATTCCCTTGGGCACCCGGCTGATTTACGTCACGCCTTCCCACCAGTTCCCGCTGGGCATGCCCATGAGTCAGGCGCGCCGGGTGGCGCTGCTGGAGCGCGCGTACGAGTTGGGCGCGATCATCATCGAGGACGATTACGACAGCGAATTCCGCTACGAAGGCCGGCCCACCGATTCGCTGCAAAGCATGGACGAGCGCGGCATCGTCGCCTATGTCGGCACGTTTTCGAAAACCATGCTGCCGGAACTGCGCCTCGGTTATGCGATTTTGCCACCGGCAATTCTCGACGCCGTGATCCGCGCCAAACAGCTCACCGACCTGCACACCTCGACCCTGCCCCAATGGGCGCTGGCCAAATTCATCGCCGAAGGCTGCCTGCTCAAGCACATCCGGCGCTGCCATACGATCTATGCCGGGCGCCGCGAGCGGATCCTGACGCGCATGGCCGGTGATCTTTCACCGTGGCTTGCACCGGTGCCCACCACTGCCGGGTTTCACATGGTGGTGATGTGCAAGGTGCCTATCGATATTCCATTGGTCATCGAGTTGGCCAAGAAGGTCGAAGTCGGGCTCTATGCAATCGACAGCTTTTACTACCAGCAAGCGCCAAAAGCCGGGTTTTTCCTGGGGTTTGGCGCCATCGAGACCCTGGACATCGACACCGCCCTAGACCGTCTGCGCGACATTTTGCAGCAGGTTGCCTGACCGATTGGTCTGCGACTTTATCCGGCGATTGGCTATTGGCGGTCCCAAGGTGCAGGCCTATCCTGCATAGGCGTTATCCCTCAATGAGCAGGATTCGTCCGGCCTGATTCAGGAGTGTGAGCAATGTCCAACGAAGTGATCAATACCGTAAAGGTGAAGGCCGCCGCCGGCCGTTCGGAAGAGCTGGGTAAGCAACTGCAAAAGATTGTCGAAACCCTGCGTCAGCAACCGGGCTGTGAATCCTATATGGTCGACCGCTGCCCCGAGGACAGCAACCGCTGGAACGTCAGCGCCCGCTGGCAATCGGAAGCGGCCATGCAGATGCATTTCAACTGCCCTGAAGTACAAGGCTTCATTGGCCTGATCGACAGCCAACTGGCCAACTCCGTCGACTTCAACAGCTTTCCGCTTCGCTAGAACAAGATCAAAAGATCGCAGCCTCGTTTCACTCGACAGCTCCTACGAAGTGCGCAACTTCCTGTAGGAGCTGTCGAGTGAAACGAGGCTGCGATCTTTTTTTTCAGTGGCTGAATTGGTCCCCTCACCTTCCCGAATATTGGCTGTTTGATTGCCCCGACCCGGGGACTATCGTGGGTCCTGACGATAACCACCGCAGGTAAAGAACCATGAAAGCGTTGCGTTTCCTTGCTGCCCCGCTTGCCGCCCTCGCCCTGACCGTATCAGCCTCGGCCTTTGCTCACGACCCTTCGGAAAAGGTCACGGTCCTGCAGGACCAGATGCTGAAAAACGTGCCTGGGAAAAAGGCATTGATGATCGAAGTCGACTACAAGCCGGGACAATCCTCTATCGCCCACAAGCATGAAGGCACCGCCATGGCCTACGTGCTTTCGGGATCGATCACCTCGCAAGTGAAGGGTGAAAAGGCAATCACCTACAAGGCCGGTGAGTTCTGGTACGAACCGGCAGGCTCGGAGCATCTGGTCTCGAAAAATGCCAGCAAGACCAAACCTGCGAAGTTGCTGGTGTTTATGGTGCTGTCGCCGGACGAAAAAGTGTTGATCCCCTTGGAAAACTGATGGCTGAACGCGCAGCCATAAATAAACGGGCCCGAACTGGATGTTCGGGCTTTTTTATTTCCCCGCGGCATTAACTGAAAACTTTTAAACCAAATAAAACTAGGGATCAACCGACAAGTTGAGTGCTGGCTATATCAATCAGTCGCGACAGGTTTAGTCTGGAATCACCGCGATTATCTCCGGCAACTAAGATGCTTAAACCCAAGTTGTTTCACTGGAGAAACACCATGAAACTTGCGCTTGTCAGTACCTTAACAATGACGGTTGTATTAACGGGCTGCTCGATCCCCACCGCACCCACGGCAGTGTCTTCGCTGGACGGCCTCTCGATGCCACCGGTCGGTCGCAGCAATGCCACGCGCATCACCAATGGCAGCCATGTTTCGCTGGGCGTTATCTACAGCCGCAATACCCAGGTCAACCGGGCCTACCTTCAGGACTACCAGGCCAATGCCGGCACCGGTTTCGGCCAGAGCCTGCTGGTGCAGTCGATTCACGATGCCTACATTGCCACCTCCAGGCCCGATCTCGCCGTGGACTGGGTCAAGGCCTCCCTGCAGCGTCAGTTCGGTTCGGTCACGGTGTACCCGGACCTGCAAAGTCTTAAAGCGGCGAAACCCGATGTGGTGGCGATTATCGACAGCCGCAGTCAGTTGATCACCTCGCGCAGTTCGGACATTCAGGCTGATGTCAGCGCGGACTTTTATGATGCCCACTTTAATTACATCGGTACTGCACAGGGGCATGACGCTAAAGAATTGAGTCCTGTATGGGCGGACTTCAAACGCAGCGAAGAGATCGTCGCGGACATTAACGAACAACAGAATGTGCAAGTTCGCGCACTGCAAAAGTTTGACCAGTCGCTCAATAATTTATTGACCAGCCCGACAGATAAAGTGTCGATGATTGATAACACAATGGGCCGGAAGTTGTATTAAGGCTAATGACCCTATCGCGGGCAAGCCCGCTCCCACAGTTGACCGCGTCCCCCTGTGGGAGCGAGCTTGCTCGCGATAGGGCCTGACCGGGCAACACAAAACCGCGAGATAAAAAAAGCCCCGCATCTCTCAATGCGGGGCTTTTTCATTCAGCGGCTGATATCAGGCCGCAGGCTCCAGCTCTTCAGCGCTGACAGCCGCAATGGCCGTCACCACTGCTTGCCCGCTCAACGCCAGGTCCAGCAGCTCACGGTTGGCGACCGCGTACATGGCGTAGTCAGTGCCGCTGGCGGCACGGATTTCCACCAGCATGGCGCGCCAGCGTTCGATCATGCCTTCGTGCTCTTCCATCCACAGCGCCAGACGGGTTTCTACGTCGTGAGTGCCGTCGCCCTGTTGCAGGACGGAGATGGTGATCGCACGTTGTTGCCAGTCGACGTCATCGCGGAACGCTTCACGGGCCAGGGCTTGCCAGTTGTTTTCAACCGGCAGTGCACTGATCTGTTGCAGGTACCAGGTGATGTCCAGCGCGCTGCCCACGGCGAAGTAAGCCTTCGCTACGTCTGCAGGGTTCTGGCCAGTCACGTCGGAGGCCTCGATGATCGGCAGCAGGGTGTACAAGTGCGAAGTGCCAGCCACCATGCGTGCGAGCAACTCCGGCACACCGGCTTCGACGTACGCCTCATAGCGAGCCTGCCAGTTTTCGTGGATTTCGCCACTCAGCAGTTCGTCGAGCTTGAGACCCAACTCCTTCAGATGCGGACCGAAGTGCGCAACGTCACGGGCAGCGTTCTGCTCGTTGCGACGGGCACGCAGGAACCAGCGCGTAGCGCGGCGGCCCAAGCGCATCAGCTCGTCCATCAGCTCCAGTTGCACGTCGGCCGAAACCTGATAATCCAGGGCTTCAATCTGACGGAACCAGTGCGGGAGGTGGAAGATGTCACGCACGATCACGTAGGCACCGGCCACGTTCGCCGGGCTCATGCCGGTCGACTCTTTGAGTCGTTGAACGAAGGTGATACCCATGTGGTTCACCAGATCGTTGGCGATCTGGGTGCTGACGATTTCGCGCTTCAGACGGTGACGGCGCATGGCGTCGGAGAACTTGCTCACCAGGCTCGGCGGGAAAGCGGTTTCCATGTCGCGCGTCAGGTAGTGGTCGTCCGGCACCTGGGAGTTGAGCAACTGCTCCTTGAGGTCGATCTTGCTGTAGGAGATCAACACCGACAGCTCGGCACGGGTCAGACCGTGGCCTGCTGCAACGCGCTCGTTGATCGCGTCTTCGGCCGGCAGGAACTCGATGGCGCGATCCAGCTTGCCGCGGCCTTCCAGGTCGTTCATCAGACGTTTGTATTCGGCAATACGCGGCAAGGCACGACGGGCAGCCAGCGACAGCGCCTGGGTCTGCTTGTAGTTGTTGCCGAGCACCAGGTTGCCCACTTCGTCGGTCATGCTCGCCAGCAACTGGTTACGTTGCTTGTCGGTCATGTCGCCGGCGTGAACCACTTCGTTCAGCAGGATCTTGATGTTCACTTCGTGGTCGGAGCAGTCCACGCCACCGGCGTTGTCGATGAAGTCGGTGTTGGAACCGCCGCCATTGAGGCCGAATTCGACACGACCCAGTTGGGTCATACCGAGGTTACCGCCCTCGCCCACGACTTTGCAGCGCAGTTCGTTGCCGTTCACGCGCAGCGCATCGTTGGCCTTGTCGCCGACATCGGCGTGGCTTTCGGTGCTGGCCTTGACGTAAGTGCCGATACCGCCGTTCCACAACAGGTCCACTGGCGCCTTGAGCAAGGCGTTCAGCAGTTCGGTCGGGGTCAGTTTGTCGGCCTGAATGTCGAAACGCTCTTTCATCTGCGGGGAAATCGCGATGCTTTTCGCGCTACGGGAGAAGATCCCGCCGCCTTCGGACATGATGCTGGTGTCGTAATCCGACCAGGCCGAACGCGGCAGGTCGAACAGGCGCTGACGCTCGGCGAAGCTGTTGGCAGGCTCCGGGTTCGGGTCGATGAAGATGTGCAGGTGGTTGAAGGCTGCGACCAGTTGCAGCTTGTCGGACATCAACAAACCGTTACCGAACACGTCACCGGCCATGTCGCCGACGCCAACTACCGTGATGCTGTCTTTCTGGACATTGATGCCGCGTTCACGGAAGTGGCGCTGAACGCCGACCCACGCGCCCTTGGCGGTGATGCCCATCTTCTTGTGGTCGTAACCGGCCGAACCACCGGACGCGAACGCGTCACCCAGCCAGAAGCCGTAGTCGATGGCGATGCCGTTGGCGATGTCGGAGAAGGTTGCAGTGCCCTTGTCCGCGGCCACCACCAGGTACGGGTCATCGTCGTCATGACGCACGACGTTGGCCGGCGGCACCAGCGCGCCGTCTTTCAGGTTGTCGGTGATGTCCAACAAGCCCGAGATGAAGATGCGGTAGCAGGCGATACCTTCGGCCGCGATCTCGTCACGGCTGCCGCCCAGTGGCAGGCGACGCGGCAGGAAGCCGCCCTTCGCGCCGACGGGCACGATGACCGAGTTCTTCACTTGCTGGGCTTTTACCAGGCCCAGGACTTCGGTACGGAAGTCTTCTTCACGGTCGGACCAGCGCAGACCACCGCGAGCAACGTTGCCGAAGCGCAGGTGCACGCCTTCGACGCGAGGCGAGTAAACGAAGATTTCAAACTTCGGTACTGGCTTCGGCAGCTCAGGGATCTGGTGTGGGTTGAACTTGAAGCTGAAGTAGGACTTGTTCTGACCGTGGGAGTCGGTCTGGTAGAAGTTGGTGCGCAGGGTCGCCTTGATCAGGTCCAGGTAGCGACGCAGGATGCGGTCTTCGTTCAACACCTGAACATCGTCCAGTGCCGTCAGAATCGCGTGTTCCAGACGTTGCTGCTTGTCTTCCAGATCGTCGCTGGTCAGCTTGCGCGCCAGGTAGAAACGGGTTTTGAACAACCGGGTCAGCTCACGAGCGATGTCGGTGTGGTTGTTCAGCGTGCTGGCGATATAACCCAGGTCGAAGCCCAGGCGGATCTGCTTCATGTAACGCGCATAAGCACGCAGCAACGCCACGTCGCGCCATGGCAGGCCAGCGGTCAGTACCAGACGGTTGAATGCATCGTTCTCGGCATCGCCACGCACGATGTGGACGAAAGCGTCCTGCAAGGTGTCGTTGAGTTGCTGGATGTCGAGTTCCAGGCCTTCGGCAGCGGTGAACGCGAAATCGTGAATCCAGAACTCGCGGCCGTTGTTGTGACGCAGGCGGTACGGGAATTCACCCAGAACGCGCAGACCGAGGTTTTCCAGGATCGGCAACACGTCGGACAATGCCAGCGGGGTATCGGCGTGATACAGCTTGCAGTGCAGTTCGCGTTGGCCCGAGACCTGACCCAGTGGCTGATAGAAGCTCATGACCAGTGGATTTTTTTCGCTCAGGCTCAGCAGGTGCTGCATGTCGACCACAGCCGAGTGAGCAGCGAAACGCTCGCGGTAACCGGCCGGGAAGCCTTTCGGGAAGTCAGCCAGCACGTTGGTGCCATGGGCTTCGCCGAAGCTTTCCACGACTAGGCTCGCGTAGTCGTCCTGCCAGCTGCGGCAGGCTTGCACGACTTCTTTTTCCAGCAGAACCGGGTCGATGTCCAGGCGGTTCTTCGGATCGACGCGCAGAATCAGCTGCACGCGCGCCAGCACGGACTCGGAGAAGAAGGTCCAGAACTCGCAGTCCGAGGCTTTCAGGCGATCCATCAGCACTTGCTGGATCTTCTGACGCACTTCGGTGGAGTAGATGTCGCGTGGCACGTAGGCCAGGCAGTAGCAGAAGCGGCCGTACGGGTCTTTGCGCAGGAATACGCGGATCTTGTTGCGTTCCTGGATCTGCACGATCGACATCACGGTGCTGAACAGCTCGTCGACCGGAGTCTGGAACAGGTCATCACGCGGCAGCACTTCGACCACCTGCGCCAGTTCCTTGCCCAGGTGAGCCTTGGGCTGGAATCCGGAGCGGCGTTCGATTTCTTCGACCTTGCGGCGGATGTACGGGATGACCCGCACGCTCTCGCCATACACCGAAGAGGTGTACAGGCCCATGAAACGGCATTCCTTGATGACGTTGCCGTCGGCATCGATTTCACGGATCGACACGTAGTCCGGGTAAGCCGGACGGTGCACACGGCTTGGGTGTGCGGCCTTGGCGAACGACAGCAGGGTCGGTTCGCGCAGGTAGTTCACGGCGTAGTCTTCGATGCGCAGGTCATCGTAGGTCAGGCCGGTGCGCAGCAGCTTGGTCAGGCCGAGGAACGAATCCTGGTCGTAGACGATGTGGCCACCGTCGGCTTCGTCGCGAACCACGAATTCTTCATAGCCGAGGAAGGTGAAGTGGTTGCCCACCAGCCATTCCAGGAAGCTCTTGATCTCGGCTTTTTCTTGCGGATCGACCGCGAACTTGCTGTTGTCCAGGCCGGTCAGGATTTCCTGGACCTTGTCTTTCATCGGCTCGAAATCGGCGACCGCGACGCGGACTTCGCCGAGAACCTGTTCCAGTTCCTTGCTCAGGACATTCATTTCGGCCGTGTTGGCACAACGGTCGATTTCCAGGTACATCAGGGATTCTTGCAGGATCCCTTCGCCCTGGGTGCCTTTTGGCAGGATTTCCAGCAACTCGCCCTTGCTGCCGCGACGCACGCTCAGCACCGTGGTTTGCAAGGTATGGATGCTGTAGCCGCGGCGATTCAGCTCGGTGCGCACCGAGTCCACCAGGAATGGCAGGTCGTGGTGCAGCACTTCGACCGCGGTGTGGGTCGACTGCCAGCCGTGGCGCTCGTAATCAGGGTTGTAGACGCGCACTTGTGGTTGCGCGTGATCGAAGCGCTCAAGCAGGCGCCACGCAGAAAGGGTGCAGCCGGCGAGGTCGGACAACCGACGCTGGGTCAGCTCGTCCAGGGAAATGATGCCGAAGAATTGTTCAGCGAACAGCGCCACTTGTGGCAGTGCCTGTTCACTGATGTGCTGCGCCAGTGCCGCTTGCAGTTGGTGCTGGAAGTCGGCTTTGCTGGCTGCGGTGAAGAACGCCATCTGTGGTACTCCGCTTGGGCTTGTTATTGATGGAAGCGTCGCGTGCAAAACCCCTTTCGGGGCGATCCGTCACCCTGTTCCTGATTCTCGGGCAGAGGAAACAGGGTGACAGGTGGGTGAAGCTGGACGAGACACTCAGGTCACATTCACCTTCCAAGAATGGGCATCTGCAAAAACGACTCTGCGATCAATTGCACAATGTCTTTACAGGTATCCATTCGATGCGCAGCTTAACGAGTGCGGCAAGGCCTGTGCTTGCGGTGCTGCGACATATTCGGTCATCGGTACGCAGCTCTCGGCATGCGCCTCGAACAACACTAGCAGTCGCGCAGGAAAACGGGGGGTTTATGCCCGTTTTTACGGCACCTCCGTACTCGAAATGACCAGCAACACTTCAAGTGTTCACGACACTTCCTCTGACACTCAGACGAGCAGAAATTCCCGCAGGCTGGCAGAATCGGGTTTTATTGCGTTCATAACGCTCGCCGAGCCAGGAATTCCCCATGCAAATCACCACCGAACAGTTGATCGTCAACCCGTGCGATGACGAAGAAGACAACCTGGCCATGCTCTGCTGCACCAGCGATGACGGCGAGATGTTCCTGATGAGCCGCTTCCCCGATGAGGAAGAGCTGGAAATCATCTTCCAGGACACGCCTTCAACGCTCGATGGCGTGAAAGTCACCTTCGGCCCTACTCGCCTGCTGATCGAAATCGCAGCAGCCGACGCCGATGCGCTCAACGGCGAAGATTCCCTGGAAATCATTCACAACACCGATGCCAGCGACCTGCCGGAAGTGGAAGAGACCTTGCAGAATATTCTTGATGGCATCGGCACTTATATAAGCGAGCTCTAAGCCTTGGATTCTTGAGTGTCTGAACTGGCCCCATCGCGAGCAAGCTCGCTCCCACATTAGATCGCATTTTCATGAAACAACTCGGTCTCCTGTGGGAGCGAGCTTGCTCGCGATGAGGCCCGAAAGCACACCGCCTACCTTCGAACCTCACAAATCTCCAACACTTTCTCCAATCAATTCCCGCACTTTGCACAAAATGCCGTTAGTCGCCGCCCCCCGCGATGGATTAAAGTAACGCCCCCAGCCCTGGCGTTATTCGAACGTCTTCGGTCACCCTTTCCAGGAACAGTCATCGATGGAACATCGTGAAGCGCTGCTAGCGCTGCGAACCTTTCTTTCAACGCAGATTCTCGGCCAGGAAAAACTCATCGAGCGCTTGCTCATCGCCCTGCTTGCCGACGGCCACATGCTGGTCGAAGGCGCCCCTGGCCTGGCCAAGACCAAGGCCATCAAAGAACTCGCCGAAGGCATCGAAGCCCAGTTCCACCGCATCCAGTTCACCCCCGACCTGCTGCCGGCCGACATCACCGGTACGGAAATCTATCGCCCGGAAACCGGAAGTTTCGTGTTCCAGCAAGGCCCGATCTTTCACAACCTGGTGCTGGCGGACGAAATCAACCGTGCCCCGGCCAAGGTGCAATCGGCGCTGCTGGAGGCCATGGCCGAGCGTCAGGTCAGTGTCGGGCGCAGCACTTATGAGCTGTCGCCGCTGTTTCTGGTCATGGCCACGCAAAACCCGATCGAGCAGGAAGGCACCTACCCGCTGCCCGAAGCCCAGCTCGACCGCTTCCTGATGCACGTGAAAATCGGTTTCCCGGACGCTGCCGTCGAACGCCGGATCCTGCAACAGGCCCGTGGCGAAGCGCTGAACGGCGAAACCAAACCCGAACGCCGGGTCAGCCAGCAGGCGATCTTCGCCGCCCGCAAGGAAATCCTTGGCCTGTACATGGCCGACGCCGTGGAGGAATACCTGGTGCAACTGGTCATGGCCACGCGCACGCCGGGCAAGTTCGACCCGGAAATGGCCGAGTGGATCGCCTACGGCGCCAGTCCACGCGGCTCGATCGCCCTCGACCGCTGCGCCCGGGCTCACGCCTGGCTCGCCGGTCGCGACTTCGTCAGCCCGGAAGACATCCAGGCCGTGTTGTTCGACGTGCTGCGCCATCGCATCATTCTTTCCTTTGAAGCCGAAGCTGCTGGCATCGACCAGGACCGGGTGGTCCAGCGGATTCTCGACGTCGTAGCCGTCGCTTGACCCCGATGAACGCCCTCCTGCCGCCCGAGCCGGGCATCCGCGTCAGCCTCACCGAACTGATCGAGATGCGCCATCGCGTGCGCGAAGTGCAGCTGTTTTCCACGCCGAGCCAGCGCAGCCCGCTGATCGGCCTGCACCACTCCAAGCTGCGCGGGCGCGGCGTGGACTTCGATCAGGTGCGGGTCTATCAGGCCGGCGACGATGTGCGCACCATCGATTGGCGCGTCACCGCCCGGACCCAGGAACCGCACACCAAACTGTTCCACGAAGAACGTGAGCGGCCGATTTTCATCATGGTCGAGCAAAGCCGCCGGCTGTTTTTCGGCTCCGGACTGATGTTCAAATCGGTGCTTGCGGCCCAGGCGGCGAGCTTGATTGGCTGGGCGGCCCTGGGCCATAACGACCGTGTCGGCGGGCTGGTGTTCGGCGACAACGAGCACTACGAAATCAAACCCCGGCGCAGCAAACAGAGTTTGCTGCAGTTGCTCAACCGCCTGGTGCGGGTCAACCAGTCGCTGCACACCGAGACCGAGCAGCACCGCGATTCGCTCAACCTGGCCCTGCGCCGCGCACGGGAAGTGCTGCGCCCTGGCAGTCTGGTGATCTTGATCTGCGATGAACGCGCCTTGACCGAAGGTTCCGAGCAGCAGCTGAGTTTGTTGTCGCGCCATTGCGACCTGTTGCTGCTGCCGCTGTCCGATCCGCTGGACCACGCCCTGCCCGCCGCCGGGCTTTTGCGCTTTGCCGAGCGTGGCGCGCAGCTGGAACTCGACACGCTCAATTTCGACCTGCGCCAGACCTACCGCGCCCAGGCCGAAGCGCGCATTGCCCGCTGGGAATTGCTTGCGCAGAAGTTGCGGGTCTTGCTAATGCCGCTGAGCACCCAGAGCGAGATGGTCGAGCAGCTGCGCGAGTACTTGAACCCACAGAAACCGGGGAAAGGTCGATGAGCAGCCTCGATCAATTGCAACCGCTGATCACCCCGCCACCCATCGATTTCTGGCCACCCGCGCCCGGCTGGTGGCTGCTGCTGTTGTTGCTGCCGCTGATCGGTTTCGGACTGTGGAAGGCGCGGCGCTTCATTCCGAACAAACGCCCTGTCGTGCGTGCCGAACAACCGCTGGATCCGGTGCGTATCGCCGCGCTGGCCGAACTGGCGCGGATGCCCAAGCCCTATGACGGCGCACCGGCCGGCGCCTGGCTGCAGCAGCTTAATGGCTTGCTCAAGCGCCTGTGCCGCAACCATTACCCCTACAGCCAGAGCCACACCCTCAACGGGCGCAAATGGCTGGCGTTCCTCGACAACCGCTGCCCGGCCGCCGGCCTGACCCGCTGGATGGTGCTGGTCGAAGGCGCCTACAAACCCGAATGCAAACTCGACGACAAAGCCATCGCCGGCCTGACACAAGCCGTCGACACCTGGATTCGCAAACATGTTTGAGTTCGCCTGGCCGTGGATCTTTGCCGTGCTGCCGCTGCCCTGGCTGATGCGCATCCTGTTGCCGGTGGCCGACAGCGGCGAACCGGCGCTCAAAGTCAGTTTCCTCAACGACCTCGAGGGCCTGGCCCGTCGCCGCGCCCGGGCCAACCTGCCGGCATGGCGCCAGCAAGCACCGTTCATCCTGTTGTGGCTGTTGTTGCTGATGGCTGCCGCTCGCCCGCAATGGCTGGGCGAACCGCTGCCGATCGCGGCCAGTGGTCGTGATTTGCTGGTGGCGGTGGACGTGTCCGGCTCAATGGATTTTCCCGACATGCAGTGGCAGGACGAAGACGTCAGCCGCCTGTCGCTGGTCAAGCATTTGCTCGGCGATTTCCTTGAAAGCCGCGAAGGCGACCGCGTCGGCCTGATCCTGTTCGGCAGTCAGGCGTACCTGCAAGCACCGCTGACGTTCGACCGGCACACCGTGCGCGTGTGGCTCGACGAAGCGCGTATCGGCATTGCCGGCAAGAACACCGCCATCGGCGACGCCATCGGCCTCGCGCTCAAGCGTCTGCGCCTGCGTCCGGCACAAAGCCGCGTGCTGATCCTGGTGACCGACGGCGCCAACAATGGCGGCGAAATCGATCCACTCACCGCGGCGCGCCTGGCGGCCAGCGAAGGCGTGAAAATCTACCCGATCGGCATCGGTGCCGACCCGGAGCAAAGCGGTACGTTGGGATTTCTTGGGGTCAACCCGAGCCTGGATCTCGATGAGCCGGCCTTGAAGGCCATCGCCCAAGCCACGGGCGGTCAGTATTTCCGCGCCCATGACGGCAAGGAACTGCAGGCGATCAAGGACACCCTCGACAAACTCGAACCGGTGACCCAGCAACCGACCCAGGCCCGCCCGGCTCAAGCGTTGTATCACTGGCCCCTGGCGCTGGCGTTGCTGCTGAGCATGTTGCTGGTGGTGCGCGAGCTTTGGCCGGATAACCCGCTGCAGCGACTGTTCACCAAGGATCTGTTTTTGCAAACGCAATTGCCTGACTGGCGCCAGCGGCTCAACCGCCTGCGCCTGCGGAGGCGCCGATGAGTGCGCTGTGGCCGTACTGGTTCCGTCCCTGGTGGCTGCTGTTGTTGCCGGTCTTGGGCTGGTTGATTTGGCAGCTCTGGCATCGGCAGAAACGTGCCGGACGCTGGCAGATGATTCTGCCACCGGCCTTTCATGCCGCGTTGCTGAGCGGTGGCGGCGGTCGCGACAGCAAATTGCCGTGGATCACCCTGGCCATTGCCTGGGTACTGACCGTTCTGGCACTGCTGGGACCGAGCTGGCAGCGGGTTGAACAAATCAGCCAGAAACCCGCCGACCCGGTGGTCGTCGTGTTTGAACTGACCCCGGAAATGCTCGCCACCGATGTCGCCCCCAATCGATTGGAGCAAGCCCGACGCAAGCTGCTGGACCTGCTGCAAAACCGCAGCGATGCCCAAACGGCCATTGTCGTCTATGCCGGCAGCGCCCACACCTTGGTGCCGTTGTCGGACGACCTCTCCACCAGCCGCAACCTGCTGGACGCGCTCAAGCCTTCGCTGATGCCCGTGGCCGGCCATCGTGCCGATCTCGCGGTGACCAAGGCCCTGTCCCTGCTCCATCAGGCTGATTTGGGCGAAGGCCGGATCCTGCTGATCGGTTCAACCCTAACCGATCTGGAACGCGAGGGCATTCAACAAGCGTTGGACGGCAAATCGACGCAGTTTCTGATGCTGGGCATCGGCACCGCCGAAGGGGCGCCGGTGGCCCAGGAGGACGGCAGTTTCCTTAAAGACGACCAGGGCGCGATTCTGGTGCCGCGCCTGGACAGCCCAAGCCTGAAAGCCTTTGCCAATGACCTTGGCGGGCGTTATCACCAGGCGCGCCTTGACGATTCCGACCTGCGCGGGCTCGGCCTGCTCGACGGTCCACGCAATCTGCGCAACGACGGCCAGACCCTGCGCCTCGACACGTGGGCCGATCAGGGTTACTGGCTGCTGCTACCGTTATTGCTACTGGCGGCCTGCGCCGGTCGACGTGGCTGGTTGTTCTGCCTGCTGCCGCTGTTGCTGGCGCTGCCGCAACCGAGCTATGCCTTCGATTTTGAAGACCTGTGGCTGCGCCCCGATCAACGCGGTTTGCACCTGCTCAAGCAAGGCCATCCGGCGAAGGCCGCGCAGCATTTTGAAGATCCGCAGTGGCAAGGCGTGGCGCTCTATGAAGCCGGCGACTACGCCGGTGCCGCCCAGCGGTTCGCCGAAGGCAACGATGCCCACGCCCACTACAATCGTGGCAACGCCCTGGCCCGAAGCGGCGATCTGGAAGCGGCGCTGGATGCTTACGATCAAGCGTTGGAGCGCCAGCCGGATTTGCGCCCGGCACAGACCAACAAGGCGTTGGTGGAAAGTCTGCTCAAGCAGAAAAACACTCCGACGCCGGTCGAACCAGACAAAAACCCAGGCGAGCAAACCGACACCGCCGCGCAAGAGCCACCACCGGGCGCCGCCACGCAACCATCGGACAATGGCGAACCACAAACCGACGCCCAGCAGGCTGCATTGGAGGCCAATCAGTCGCCTGCCACACCAGCAAAACCGGGCACCAATGAAGTCCCGGGCAGTGAACTGGGGGATGAACAAACCACCACGCCGCCGCTGCACCCGGCCAACGACAACATCGATGGCGAACAGCGTCAGGCGCTTGAGCAATGGCTACGTAAAATCCCCGACGACCCGGGTGAATTGCTCAGGCGCAAATTCTGGTACGAACAGCAACAACATCAGGATCAGGGAAAAACTCGATGACCCGCTTCACCCTTTTCATCCTCGCACTGCTGTTCTTTGCCGCTCAGGCCCAGGCGGTGGAACTGGTCGCCAGTGTCGACCGCAGTCGCCTGAACTCCGGCGAGACGGTCGAACTGACCCTGGAATCCAACGACGTGACGCAGTTCGGCAAGCCTGATCTGGCGCCACTGGAGCCGCAGTTCGAAGTGCGCGGCACCCGCCAGGTCAACCAACTGACGACTCTCAACGGCGACAACCGCGCCACCACACGCTGGATCATCACCTTGCTGCCCAAGGAAAACGGCAGCGTGACCATTCCTTCGTTGCAGTTGGGCGAGGCCCATAGCCAGCCGATCATCGTGCAAGTGGTCGAAAGTGAAACCCAGGACACCACAAACAAACTGGCGCCGGTGTTCATCGACGCCAGCCTCGACCAGACCAGTGTGTACGTACAGGCCCAGGCCATCCTGACCTTGCGCATCTACCATTCGGTGTCGCTGTACGACGACAGCAGCCTGACCCCGTTGCAGATTCCAGACGCGCGCATTGAACAGTTGGGCGAGACACGCACCTACGAAAAAGCCATCAACGGTCTGCGCCACGGAGTGATCGAAATGCGCTATGCGATTTATCCGCAACAAAGCGGTGAATTGACCATCCCGGCGCAGATGTTCAGTGCCACGCTGGTGGACACCCAGCCCCCCCAGGACCCTGCGGCCCAAGGGGCAAAAACCGGAAAACTGATGCGCGTCAGCTCTACGCCGATTCTGCTGACAGTGAAGGCCAAACCCATTACGTACCCAGCCGACATGCCGTGGCTACCGGCACGCAGCCTGGAACTGAGCGAAAGCTGGAACCCGGAACCGGACCACACGCAGGTCGGTGACTCGCTGACCCGCAGCCTGACCTTGAAGGCCGAGGGCCTGGCCAGTTCGCAATTGCCACCGTTGCCCGCCACGGACGTCAACGGCCTGCGCCGCTACCCGGATCAACCGGTGTTGAGCAACCAAAGCACCGAACGCGGCTTGGTCGGTCACCGTGAAGAACGCGAGGCCCTGGTGCCTGGCCGCAGTGGCGCCATCGAGCTGCCATCGGTGGAAGTAGTCTGGTGGAACACCTTCGAAGACCACCTGGAACACAGCAGCCTGCCCGCCCGAACCCTGCAGGTGGCGAACAACCCAAGCCTCGTAGTCGACACCCCGGCCAGCGGCGCCCAACCCACGTCCACGGCCGACAGCGAAGCCCTTTGGCGCTGGAAACTCAGCACCCTGATCCTCGCCTGCACCACCCTGCTGGGCTTCGGCCTCTGGTGGCGAGCGCGCTGGCAACCGGCAATATCGCGCGCCGCGCAGGCCGGCCCTAGCCCACGCACAGTGCTCGACGAACTCAAACGCGCCTGCCAGGCCAACGACCCACACGCCACCCGCCAGGCCCTCGACGCCTGGGCCCGGCAACAACCGGAAACCCTCGCCGACATGGCCGCCCGCTTCGTGCCACTGTCCGACGCACTGGACGGCCTGAACGGCGCGCTCTACAGCGAAACCGGCCAGTATTGGCAAGGCGAAGATTTGTGGCGTGCGATCAAGGCAATCCCGATTGCCGAGCGGGTTCATGATCCGGTGGGTGACAGTGGGTTGCCGCCGTTGTATCCCAAGTAATGCTCTCTAACTGTTGAGATGAAACTCGGCATCCAGATGAATCGCCTGTAAAAAAGCGCTGTCGTGAGAGACGACGATCAATGCCCCCTGGTACTGATTGAGCATCTGCTCCAGCGCTATTTTGCTGGGCAAGTCCAAATGGTTATCCGGCTCATCCAGCAACAGTAACTGTGGCGGCCGCTGGGCGTACAACTGCGCCGCCAAGGCTATTTTCAAACGCTCGCCCCCACTCAACTGACAGGTCTTGAGCGCCGCCCGATCCGCATCAATACCCATCTGCGCCAACCGGGTTCGTGCCTCGGCTTCAGGCAACTCCGGATTACTCTCGTAGAGCCATTGCACCGCCGTGCGTTCGGGGTGCTGCAACCCCGCGTGTTGATCCAGCCAGCCAACATGGCAACTGCGTATGAGTTCGCCTTCGCTCACCGGCAGTTGGCCAGCGATGACTTGCAACAGGGTCGACTTGCCGCTGCCGTTGGCACCTGAAATGGCCATGCGCACAGGCCCGGCCAGCGTTAGATTGATCGGCGCTGCGTAACCGAACGGGAGAATCACGTCATTGAGTTGCACAAGCAGCTTGCCATTGGGCACTACGCTTTCGGGGGACAACATCATCCGCTGAATGTCCGGCGCACACCGCGCCCGGGCCTCGGCAATACGATGTTGCTGCTGCTCCCGGGCCACCTGTTGATTGAGGCGCAATTTCCCCTGACTGTTTTCGCTGCGCTCTTTTTGAGCATTGGTGATCAGCCTGGTTTGACTGCCGTCGCGGGCCTGGCGGTCGCCACGTGCATTGCGCCGTTGCTGACGTTCCATCTGCACGACCATTTCACGTTGTTCGCGCTTGGCCTGTGCCCTCTCTCCTTGCAATGCCGACTGGAAGGACTGCTGTTCCTGTTCGCGCGCCGCCACATACTGACTGTAGTTGCCGCCATAGGCCGCCAGCCCCAAAGGCGAGAGCTCGACAATTTCGCTCATGTGCTCCAAAAGCCCCCGGTCGTGACTGATCAAAACCAGACCGTTGGACCAACGATTGATCTGCTGCGTGAGCTTGTGCTGCTGATCAATATCCAGGTGGTTGCTGGGTTCATCCAGAATGAGCCAGTCGGCCCGAGACAGCCAAGCCCCCAGCAGCGCCACACGCTGCCGCTCGCCCCCACTTAAGGTGTCGGTACGCGAGTCCGCTTTCAAATGCCCCAGAGCGATCTTCTCCAGCTCCGCCTCAAGGCGCGTGGCGCAATCCCATTGATCGACCGCCAACGCATGGTCGTCATCGTCGATGCTGCCTTGTGCAATACGATCCAGCGCCGCCAGAATCGAGTCGACGCCAGCTAGCGCGGCAACGGTGGGATAGCGCTCGGGCTCCAACAGCTGCGCCACAGCGTATACCTGACCTTCGCGCCGGACGATGCCGCTGGTGGGGCGTTGTTCACCCGTCAGGAGCCGGCCAAGCAAGGACTTGCCACAGCCATTGGCACCGACGATGCCGGTGGCCCTGGAGTTGAAGGTGTGATTCAAGTGATCGAACAGAGCGCGCCCGTCGGGCAGGTTGAACGACACTTGGTCAAGTTGAAGTAATCTTTGGCTCATGACGTCTCCTTTAATATTCAAATCTCCTTGGTGTTGCACAACAGCATCCGCCACGTCACTTCGGACTGCTGTCTACCATACTGAAACTTCAGACAATCGATAGACAATCCTTCAAAGCTTTCCGCATCTCCGGTCTTTTGCCATTAAACTCTCCCCCTTTTCGCCGCAATCCTTTTCCTCGCGGCCATTACCTTATTTCCTACGGAGTTCGCCTTGCGTCTGTTTCACACCTCCGACTGGCACCTTGGGCAGAACCTGCACGGCCAGGACCGCGATTTCGAGCACGGTTGTTTCCTTGAGTGGCTGTTGCGCCAGCTGAAGCTGGACCAGCCCGATGTGCTGTTGATCGCCGGCGATATCTTCGACACGGTCAATCCGCCGGTCAAAGCCCAGGAACGCCTCTACGAATTCATCGTCAGCGCCCACGAGCAGCAGCCGCTGCTGACCATTGTAATCATCGCCGGCAACCACGACTCCGGTTCGCGGATCGAGCTGCCAGCGCCGTTGATGCGTCGTTTGCGCACTCACGCGCTCGGTCGGGTGTTGTGGCTGGATGACGGCCAACTGGATGCCGAACGGCTGTTGCTGCCGTTGCCGGATGCCAACGGCGAGATTGCCGGCTGGTGCCTGGCGCTGCCATTTCTGCGCCCGGCCGAAGTGACGGGTGCGCACTTGGGCGATAACTACCTGCGCGGTATCGGCCAGGTTCATGAATGGCTGATCGAAGCCGCCAACGCCAAACGCAAGCCGGGGCAGGCGCTGATTGCTATCAGCCATGCGCACATGGCGGGCGGTTCGGTGTCGGAAGATTCCGAGCGCAGCCTGATCATCGGCAACGCCGAGGCCCTGCCCGCCAGCCTGTTCGGGCCGAGCATCAGCTACGTCGCCCTCGGGCATTTGCACAAGCCGCAGAAAGTGAACGGTGAAGAGCGCATTCGCTACAGCGGCTCGCCGATTCCGCTGTCGTTCTCGGAAATCGGTTATCAGCATCAGATTCTCGACGTGAAGCTCGACGGCGAAACCCTGGTCAGCGTCGAACCGAAGCTGATCCCCCGCGCCGTGAACCTGCAACGCATTGGCCCGGCGCCCTTGGCGGAGATCCTGCTGCAACTGGCCGACCTGCCGAACATCGATTTGCTCGCCGATATCCAGCGCCAACCGTGGCTGGAAGTGCGCGTGCGTCTGGACGAACCGCAACCCGACTTGCGCCATCAAGTGGAAAGCGCCCTGCAAGGCAAAGCCGTGCGCCTGGTGCGCATCGCCGCCGAATATGCCGGCAACGGCGGTCGCGAGGGTGTCGATGAGGGCACTGCGTTGATCGAACTGGATCAACTGACGCCTCAGGAATTGTTCAGCCGCGCCTGGCAGGACAACTACGGCAGCGAGGTCGATGAGCAAACGCTGAAGGACTTTGCCGAGCTGTTGCAAGACGTGCAGACGGAGAGCGAACAACCATGAAGATCCTCGCGATCCGCCTGAAAAACCTGGCCTCGCTGGCCGGGCCTTTTGAAATCGATTTCACTGCCGAGCCGCTGGCCAGCGCCGGCCTGTTCGCGATCACCGGGCCGACCGGCGCGGGTAAAAGTACGCTGCTCGACGCCTTGTGCCTGGCGCTGTTTGGCGCCGTGCCACGCTTGAGCAATGCCCAGGTGTCTGCCAAAGCGCCGGACGCCGACGGCGAAATCAGCACTGGCGACCCACGCACATTGCTGCGTCGAGGCACCGGTGAAGGTTATGCCGAAGTGGATTTCGTCGGGATCGACGGCCGCCGCTACCGCGCGCGCTGGGAAGCCAATCGCGCTCGGGAAAAGGCCGGCGGCAAGCTGCAAGCCAGCCGTCAGAGTCTGCGCGACATCGATCAGGATCAGTTGCTGGCCAGCCAGAAAGTCGAATTCAAGACCCAGCTCGAAGCCGTGCTGGGCCTCAACTTCGAACAGTTCACCCGTGCCGTGCTGCTGGCCCAGAGCGAGTTCAGCGCCTTCCTCAAGGCCAACGACAACGAGCGTAGCGAACTGCTGGAAAAGCTCACCGACACCGCGCTCTATACCCGCCTCGGTCGGCGCGCCTTCGACAAAGCCAAGGAAGCCCGTGAAGCGCACAAGCTGTTGCAGGATCAAGCCACAGGCGTGACGCCGCTTTCTCCCGAAGCCCGGGCCGAGCTCGATGAACGTTTCAACGAAGCGCAGCAGCAGCTCAAGACCCAGCAGGCGCAGCTCAAGCAGCTGGAGTTGCAGCACACCTGGCTCAAGGAGCTGCGTCAGTTACAGGATGAGCAACAGAGCGCCACCGAGCAGTTGACCGGTGCCCGGCAACATTGGGAAAGCCTCGCTGGCGAACGCTTGAAGCTGACGCGACTGGAACAACTGGCCCCGCAACGGCACCAGTTCGCTCGCAAGACCGAGCTCACCGCTCAGCTCACGCCGCTGGCGGCGCAGATTCAGCAGCACACTCAACAGCAGAGCGAGCTGAACGCACGTCAGGCGCAACTCGAACAGAGCCTGAGCGCTGCGCAGACAGCACTGATCGAAGCCCAACGCCAACACACATCCAGCGCGCCGTTGCTGCGTCAGGCGTTTGAAGCACAAAGCGCCCTCGCCCGTCTGGTCAAAGATGTCAGTGTCAGCGCCGACCTCAAGCAGCAAGCGGAACAGGCCTGCACGCAGGGGCAAACCACGATTCAAGGCTTGCAGGAGCAACAACAGCAAGTGGCCGCACGTCTGCAGCGGATCGCCGGGGAGCTTGAGCAAAGCGCGCATCTGGCGCCATTGAGCGATGCGTGGAACGCCTACCGTGATCGCCTCCAACAGCTGATGTTGATCGGCAATCGCTTGAACAAGGGCCAGGCCGAGCTGGCCGCCCTGGAGCAAAATGCCGCCCGCGCCAGCGAAGAACTGGCCACGCAAAAACAGAATCTGGAAGTGCTCTACAAAGAGGCCGGCGCCGAGCCCGAGGCCGTGGCGGAACAGATCCAGCTGTTGGGCAACCTGTTGCAGGACAACCGCAAACAATTGCGTGCGTTCGAAGAGCTGACGCGACTGTGGGCCAGTCAGCAGGAGATCGACAAGCGCAGCGCAGAACTTCAGCAGCGCCAGCTCACGGCCCAGCAGGAACGTGATCGTCTGACACAGGACGGCGTGAAGACCAAGAACGAACTGGTCGTCGCCGAACAGACCTTGAGCGTCACTCGCGAACTGCTGGAACGTCAGCGTCTGGCCCGCAGCGCCAGCGTCGAAGAACTGCGCGAACAGTTGCAGGATGATCAGCCATGCCCGGTCTGCGGCAGCCCTGAGCATCCTTATCATCAACCCGAAGCGTTGCTGCAAAGCCTGGGGCGCCATGATGAAAGCGAGCAGGCCAACGCGCAAAAAGCGGTTGACCTGCTGAAAGAAAAACTCACCGACCTGCGCGCCGAAGTCGGCGGCCTGATCGCGCAACAGAAAGAGCTGTTGCAGCAACAGGACCAACTCGCCACCCAGCAACAAGGCCTGACGCCGAGCCTGGAAGCGCATCCATTATCGGCGCAGTTGCTGGCGCAGGACGCGATAAAACGCG
This sequence comes from Pseudomonas sp. JAI111, assembly GCF_024809425.1. Taxonomy (NCBI): domain Bacteria; kingdom Pseudomonadati; phylum Pseudomonadota; class Gammaproteobacteria; order Pseudomonadales; family Pseudomonadaceae; genus Pseudomonas; species Pseudomonas sp. JAI111. The sequence continues at coordinate 491,980 of NZ_JANUCB010000005.1, forward strand.
ATGCCTGGTTGCATCAGCAAAGCAGCCAGCTGAACCAGAGCATCGCCCAGGACGAACAGCGCCAAACCGCCCTGCTCACCCTGCAACAGGACGCTGCTCGCCTCGCGCAGCAACTGCGCAGCGCCGAAGCGGCCAGTCAGCAAGCGAGCCAACACCTGAGCAATCAGCAACGCGAGTTGAGCAGTGATCGCCAGCGCCTGGATGAAGAACTCAGCGCCTTCAGCACCCTGCTCCCGGCCGACACCCTGGAGGCCTTGCGTCACGAACCCGCCGCTACGTTCATGCAGCTCGACCGGCAGATCGCCCAGCGCCTGGAGCAACTCGAGCAGCAACGCGATGAACTCGGCGAACAGCAACAACGTCAGCAGACGCTGGAAAAGGAACAGGACCGCCAACTGGCCCGCGCCGAGGCACTGGACGCGGCGCAACAGCAGTTCAGCGTCCTCGCCGAACAACAACACGCGTGCCAGCAGCAATTGGCACAACTGCTCGGCGAACACAGCAGCGCCGAACTCTGGCAGCAGCAACTCGATCAAGCGGTCGATCAGGCACGCAACGCCGAAGCCACGGCCAGTCAAGAACTGCAAACCGTGCGCACGCGCCTGGTCGAACTGGCCGCCGAGCTTAAAGCCAAGCAAGAGCGCCTGCTGGCCCTGGAAACCGAAGACCGCGAGCTGAGCGCGAAGATCGCCGACTGGCGAGCTTTGCACCCGGAACTGGATGATGGCGGTCTGGAGGCGCTGCTGAGCGTCGACGACCAGCAGGTCAGCGAACTGCGCCAGCAATTGCAGCTCAGCGAAAAAGCCATCGAACAAGCCAATGTGCGCGTGCAGGAGCGCGACCAGCGCCTGCTCAAACATCAGGCGCAGCACAACGGCAATCTCGATGCCGAGCAATTGGCGACGGCACTGACCGAGTTGCAAAACCTGTCCGCCGCCAGCGAACACCGCTGCGCCGAACTACGCGCGGAACAGGCCGAGGATCAGCGTCGGCAGAACGCCAATCAGGCCCTGGCGCAACAAATCGCCGAGGCCTACGCCGAGTACCAGCGCTGGGCGCGTTTGAATGCGTTGATCGGCTCGGCCACTGGCGACACCTTCCGCAAGATTGCCCAGGCCTACAACCTCGACTTGCTGGTGCATCACGCCAACGTACAGTTGCGCCAATTGGTGCGGCGCTATCGCCTGAAACGCGGCGGCAGCATGCTCGGATTGCTGGTGATGGACACCGAGATGGGCGATGAACTGCGTTCGGTGCATTCGTTGTCAGGTGGCGAGACGTTCCTGGTGTCGTTGGCCCTGGCGCTCGGTTTGGCGTCGATGGCCTCCAGCACGTTGAAAATCGAGTCGCTGTTCATCGACGAAGGTTTCGGCAGCCTCGATCCGGAATCCCTGCAACTGGCCATGGACGCCCTCGACGGCTTGCAGGCGCAGGGCCGCAAGGTCGCGGTGATTTCCCACGTGCAGGAAATGCACGAGCGGATTCCGGTGCAGATTCAAGTCCAGCGCCAAGGCAATGGCCTGAGTACCCTGGAGGTGAAATGAATACGCTGTATTCATTCCGCCGCTGCCCTTACGCCATGCGCGCGCGCATGGCCCTGCGCTACTCGGGTGTGGCGGTGGACATTATCGAAGTCAGCCTCAAGGCCAAACCGCCCGAGATGCTCGCACTATCGCCCAAGGGCACGGTGCCGGTGTTGAGTGTCGACGGCCAAGTCATCGACGAAAGCCTGGCGATCATGCGCTGGGCCTTGGCGCAGAACGATCCGCAAGACTGGTTGCTCAAGGAAGATCCTGCCGGGCAAGTGCTGACTGCTGCGCTAATCGAGGAGAATGATCAGGCGTTCAAGGTGCACCTCAATCGCTACAAATACGCTGAGCGTTATCCCGAGCAGCCGATGGCGGTTTATCGGGCTGAGGGCGAGGTGTTCTTGCGCAAGCTGGATGAGTTGCTTGATGGACGCGATTACTTGCTGGCCGGACATCCCACGCTGGCGGATGTGGCCCTGATGCCGTTCATACGGCAATTCGCCCATGTCGATCGCGAGTGGTTTGCACAGACGCCTTACGTGCGGTTGCAGGCGTGGTTGCAGCGGTTTCTGGAGTCAGAGTTGTTCACCACCGTGATGCAGAAATAACTCCGGTTTACGCGAACACATCACACATCCGCAGCACCGAGCAATCGACGTGGAACGGCCCGAAGAAATCGACTTGGCGTTTCATCGGTGGATTGCCGGCCTGCAGCCCAAAGGCTTTGGCCGTTTCGATGTCACGCGCCAGATTGTGATTGGCTTCGATCGAGCGGGCTACGGAACCTGCCGAACCTTGCCCGAACCCCAGCAGCGAAGCGCCATTGGTCATGAATGCCAGAAAGGCGATGACCCAGAGTTTGCCCCCTTTCATGCCCCTACCACTCCCGCCAGTTCTGTCTGATCGATCATCACGTTTTGAGCGCGGTGTTCAAACTGGATGGCGGGATATGCGACCTGAATCGGCGCTTCGAAGGTGTGTTGCGACTGCGCTGCAATGCTGACCACCAGCACCATGGTCACATAGAGACCTATGGCCAGGTAGGCGCCGTATTTGGCAGAAGTGATGATTGAGCTGGCCATGGTGTTCTCCGTGGGCATGTTTCAGAGCCCACAGAATCGATCAAAAAAGCTGTGATAACCACTCAGCGTTATCCATAGTCACCATCAGCTTCGTTGATCATTAAGCCAGTCTATTTCAGTCTTCAATAAAACTCATCAAGCGCTCACGCGCCGCATCCGGCTCGTCTTGAACGGGCTGGGCAGCCGAAAGAATGGGGGTGGAATAGAGAAACAGAAGAACCACTGCCAGACGCATCGCCATGCTGCCGATCCTTGTTATTAGAGTTTGAGTCAAAAAAACAACGTCAAATCTAAACGCATGGCCATGTGATATCAAGCTATGCATTGATGGCTATGTGATGCTGTCGTAAACGCGTTATGCAGGAGCGACATCACTCATCGTCTTTCGAAGCATTCAGTTCGATCGGCGCAAGTGACTTCGCTCCTGCATAAAAGGTGCAGGGCTGGAATTTCAGGCTTGGGTCTTGTGATCCAGTGCCGCGTAGAAGTTGGCGCTTTGTTGCAGGTATTTTTGGGTGTAGCTCTGGGTGTGGGTTTTTTTGTCGTTGATTTCAACGTTGGCACTGGCTGGCAGAGCAACGGTGGCAGAGATAGCGGAAGCAGCGATGATGGAGAAGAGATTGAAATTCATGTCGGTATTCCTCGGAGTCAGTTGGCTTGCATGCCCGGTGGGGCCGTGAAGCAAACTTAACCTCCGAGGAACGACGCCTTGAAATGCTTTGTAGCATTACCAAATATCAGCGTCGTTGATACAAGGATGCAGGCCCCATCAACCGGGGCCTGCGGCCTATTGCCGCACCAGGAATTTGAGGTCGCTTGGCGCATCCATCGGCAGCTTTTGCACGGTTTTACCCAGCAGACCGGTCTTGGCGTCGCGTTCGATGACGACAATCTGGTTGCTTTTCTGGTTGGCAATCAGCAAGAACTTGCCGCTGGGATCAAGACTGAACTCCCGTGGGTGGTCACCTTCGACCGAACGACGCTGCAGCTCTTTGAGATGGCCGGTCGCAGGATCGATGGCGAACACCAGCAATTGATTGGCGGTGCCACGGTTGCTGACGTACAGGAACTTGCCATCGGCTGAGGCGTGAAGTGCCGCCGCAGCCTTGTCCGATGTGGGCTGGCCGGCGGCGAGGTCGACCATTTGCGTTTGTTCAAGCTTGCCGTCCCGGTAATCGAACACGGCCACCTGAGCACTCATTTCCATGGTCAGCCAGGCATGCTTGCCATCCGCGCTGAACAACAAATGACGCGGCCCACTGCCGGCCGGCAACTGCACGGACGCCGGCGTGGCCGCCGTCAACGGCAACTGCGGATTGGCCTTGGGATCGAAGCGATAGACAAAGACCTTGTCTGCGCCCAGGTCATTGGAAAACACGTAATGGCCATCCGGCGACGAGACGGTCGAATGCACGTGCGCCGACATCTGCCGCTCGGGGTTGACCCGACTCGAGGGATGACTGCTCATCTGCACCACGGGTTTGAGCGCGCCATCGGCGCCCACCGGCAACACCGCCAGCGTGCCACCCGGGTCCTCAACCACCGAATAGTTGCTGACGAACAAATGACTGGCATCCACGCTGAGGCTTGAATGAGTTGGCTCGTTACCCAGGCTTTGAACCTGATTGATCAAGCTTAACGCGTGGGTCTTGGGATCGATCGCATAACTGCTGACGCGCCCGACCGGGTCTTTCTGTCCCGGGCCGTTCTCGTTGACCACGAACAGATGACGCTGGTCCTTGGACACGGTCAGCCAGGACGGATTGTCGCTCTTGACCACTTGCAGTGGCTTGGAGTCGATCTGCCCGGTGGCGCTGTCGAATTTCAGGCGATAGATGCCCTGACTCTGCCCCGCCGTATAGGAGCCGACCAGCAATTGATAGTCTTCGGCCAATGCCGCCTGAGCGCCCATTGCGCCAATGCTGCCGGCCATCAACAGCGGCCAGAGATTACGCATCCTCATTCGCTTCTTCCTCGTCGTCATCACCGCGAAATGCGGTCATGCACACCAACCGGTGCTCGCCGGAAGTACCGGTGATCAGCCAGCTTTGCAGGGTGGGATCGAAGGTCGCGGCCTCGACCTCGGCCGGGGTGAACTCCCAGTGTTTTGACACGCGGCCGTCGAGGCATTCGATGTGCAGATTGTCGTCTTCATCGAGGGAAAATTCGAAGGCGTGAAGCCCATCGATTTCCACCATATCGCAATGTTCGAGGGTGGCGAGCAAGGTGTCGGTTACGGCAGTCATGGCAGTCAATCTTTGAATGGGAAAGACGCAATGATAGCTCAATGTGAGGGCGGCCCCGTGCCCGGCATAAAACCCGACCACGACCGGAACAAATGTGGGAGCGAGCTTGCTCGCGAAGGCGGTGTATCAGGCAATACATGTGTCGACTGACACTCCGCTTTCGCGAGCAAGCCCGCTCCCACAGGGGGTTGTGTCCTCGGCTGTTAGAGGGCGTCGCGGGATGGCTTGCCGTCCACCAGGCGCTGGATTCGCAGAGGGTTAGCGTTCTTCAACGCCTCCGGCAGCAGACTGTCCGGATAGTTCTGGAAGCACACTGGACGCAAGAAACGGTCAATCGCCAGCGTGCCCACCGATGTGCCGCGCGCATCGGAAGTCGCCGGATACGGCCCGCCGTGGACCATCGAATCGCAGACTTCCACCCCGGTCGGATAACCATTGAGCAAGATCCGTCCGACCTTTTGCTCGAGCAATGCCGTCAGCTCGCCAAACTGCTCGAAGTCAGAAGGTTCGCCAATGATCGTCGCCGTCAGCTGCCCATGCAGACCGTTCAACGCAGCACTGAGTTGCGCTTGATCGGCGACTTCGACGAACACGGTGGTCGGGCCGAAGATTTCTTCCTGAAGCACCTCATCACCGTTGATCAACAGGCTGACATCGGCCTTGAACAGTTGCGGCTGGGCCTGATTGCCCTGTTGCGTGCTACCGGCCAGATGCGTGATGCCCGGATGAGCGAGGAGCTTTTGCAGGCCTTTTCCGTAGCTGCTCAAGGTCCCGGCGTTGAGCATGGTTTGCGCAGGTTGATCGTTGATCAACCCCGCGACCTGTTGCATGAACGCAGAGAACTGCGGCGAGGCAATACCGATCACCAATCCCGGGTTGGTACAGAACTGGCCACACCCCTGAACCACGGAGGCCGTCAGGTCGCGGGCGACGGTTTCAGCTCGAGTGGCGAGGGCCTGCGGCAAGACGATCACCGGGTTGATGCTCGACATTTCGGCGAACACCGGAATCGGTTGTGGGCGCGCAGCGGCCATGTCGCACAATGCGCGACCGCCCTTGAGCGAACCGGTAAAGCCGACCGCTTGAATCGCCGGGTGCTTGACCAACGCTTCGCCAACACCGCCGCCGTAGATCATGTTGAACACGCCCGCCGGCATGCCGGTTTTTTCCGCGGCGCGGATGATCGCGTCGGCGACTCGTTCAGCGGTGGCCATATGACCGCTGTGGGCCTTGAACACCACCGGGCAACCGGCGGCCAATGCCGAGGCGGTGTCGCCACCGGCCGTGGAAAATGCCAAGGGGAAGTTACTGGCGCCGAACACGGCGACCGGCCCCAGGGCAATGCGGTATTGGCGCAGGTCCGGACGCGGCAGCGGTTGGCGATCGGGCAATGCCTGATCGATCCGCGCACCGTAGAAATCGCCACGGCGCAGCACTTTGGCGAACAGACGCATCTGGCCGCTGGTACGACCACGCTCGCCTTGAATGCGTCCGGCGGGCAGCGCGGTTTCACGGCAGACCAGCGCGACAAACTCATCACCCAAGGCGTCGAGTTCATCGGCTACGGTATCGAGAAATTGCGCACGACGCTCGGCGCTCAGGCTGCGATAAGCCGGATACGCGGCGGCGGCAGCCTTGGCCGCGGCATCGACTTCTTCGGGTGTGGCCTGGAAGAAATCGTGTGGCAACGCTTCGCCGGTGCTGGCATCAACGCTCTGCAGTTTGAGCGAGCCGGCGGCGCTGCGCTGGCCGCCAATGTAGTTGTGACCAAGAATCTGGGTCATGCCTGTCTCCTTAAAGGGTGCCGATGGTGCCGGGCTCGAACGCCGCTTCAACCGGTGCAATCCCGTTGATCAATGGCGCGCCGAACTCGGCCTGACTGATCTCGAACACGTCACCCGGTTGGGTGCGAATGCCGTCGGCAAAGGACAGGGTCGCGGTGCCGAAGAAATGGATGTGTACGTCCCCCGGACGCAGGAACTGGCTGTACTTGAAATGGTGATACTCGAGGTTTTCCAGGCTGTGGCACATGTTGGCCTCACCGCTGAGAAACTCGTTCTGCCAGAGCACTTCACCGTCGCGCAGGATGCGGCTGGTGCCGGCCAGATGTTGCGGCAGATCGCCCACGCGAAGTTCCGGGCCATAGCTGCAACTGCGCAATTTGGAGTGCGCCAGGTACAGGTAGTTCTTGCGCTCCATCACATGGTCGGAAAACTCGTTGCCCACCGCAAAACCGAGGCGATACGGTTTGCCGTCGTGGCCGATGACATACAGACCGCTGATTTCCGGCTCTTCACCGGCATCTTCGGCAAAGGGCGGCAGCGGGAAAGGTTTCCCCGGACGCACGACGATGCTGCCATCGCCCTTGTAGAACCATTCCGGTTGCACGCCGGCCTGACCGGCCGCCGGTTTACCGCCCTCCACGCCCCATTTGAAGATGCGCATGGTGTCGGTCAGCGCGGCTTCGTCGCCGGCCTGCTGATGCATTTTGTCCCGCGCCGAGGCACTGCCCAAATGGGTCAGGCCGGTGCCGCTGACCAGCATGTGCGCCGGGTCCGGATGATCCAGTGGTGGCAGGATCTGCAGGTTGGCCAGCAGTTGTGCATAGTCATGGCTGATGCCCAGGCCCAGGATTTTCACCTGTTGCTCAAGATTCACGCCCGCTTCGATCGCCGCCAACGCCAGGTCCCGCACCGTGCGCGCATCCTGCACTTCGCGCACCTGGCCTTCCTCGACAACGCCGACCCGACGCTCGCCGTTACTCAATTCGAACTGAACTAAACGCATGAATTTTCTCCAGTTATTCAAAACATCACTGTTCCCTGTAGGAGTGAGCCTGCTCGCGATGAGGCCATACCATCCGACATCAACGTTGAATGTCAGTCCGTCATCGCGAGCAAGCCCGCTCCCACAGTTGATTGGGTCAGGCCTCAGGTTGTGTACGGCTTGCGCCGCGTGCACTCGCTGCGAACTGGTCCGACGGCAGCACATGCTTGCGCTCCAGCAGGCGATAAACCACGCCGGTCAACACCAGCCCGAACACCATCACCCCCGACAGGAAATACAGCCCCGACGCCAGGTTGCCGGTGTATTCCTTCAGCGCACCAATCACGAACGGACCGATATAGCCGCCGAGGTTGCCCACCGAGTTGATCAAGGCGATCCCGGCCGCCGCACTGGCGCCGGCAAAGAAGCGACCCGGCAAAGTCCAGAACACCGCCGTGCAGGAAAACAGCGCGAACGCCACCAGGCACAACGCCGCCAATTGCAGCACCGGCAACGTCAGCCAGGCGCTGAGGAACAAGCCGATGGCGCCCAACACGTAAAGCACCGCCAAGTGGCCGTAGCGGTCATTCAAACGGTCGGAACTGCGCGGAATGATCAGCAAGCCAATGATCCCGAAGATGTACGGCACCGAAGACACGAAACCGGTCACCAGATCAGTCCCGCCGAACTGTTTGATCAGCGTCGGCAGCCACAGGCCCAAGCCATAGATGCTCAACGTCACCGGCAGATAAAACAGCGCCAGCAACAACACGCGTTTGTCTTTCAGGGCGTGCAGCGGATTGCCGTGGCGAGTCTGGCCGTAAGTCTCAAGGTCTTTTTTCAGTTCGCCGGTCAGCCAGTCCTTCTCGGCCTGGTCCATCCATTTCACCTGTTGCGGGCCATCCGGCAGGTAACGCAGCACCGGCCAGGTCAGCAGGATCGCCGGTGTGCCGATGACGATGAACAACCACTGCCAGCCGTGCAGGCCAAGGGTGCCGTCCATGCCAAGCAGGCCGCCGGACACGGGGCCGGTGATCATCATCGCGATGGGTTGGGACAGGATGAACAGCCCGAGGATCTTGCCGCGATGGCGAATCGGGAACCATTGGGTGATGTAGTACAGAACGCCCGGGAAGAACCCGGCTTCGGCGGCACCGAGCAGAAAGCGCATCACATAGAAGCTGTGCGGTCCCTGGACGAAGGCCATGCCGATGGTGATCGCACCCCAGGTGACCATGATCCGCGCAAACCAGCGCCGCGCGCCGAAGCGTTCGAGCATCAGGTTGCTGGGGATTTCCAGCAGGAAGTAGCCAATGAAGAACAGCCCGGCACCGAGGCCGTAGGCCGCATCACCGATGCCGATGTCCGCGCCCATGTGCAGCTTGGCGAAGCCGACCGCAGAGCGATCCACATAGGCGATCAGGTACAGCAGGATCAGGAAGGGAATCAGTTTCAACGTGATGCGATGAATAAGCCGCAGTTCCTGGCTCATGAGATCGGTCTCCGATTGTTGTTGTTATAGAACCTCGGGGGACGCCTCTCGCCAAAACTGCCAGGGCCATCCCTCCGTTGAAAACGACTATATAGTAATACTAATTACCCAACAACACTTCCAAATGGCCGAATTTGCGCTTATGTTACGTCTCAGCTGGAACAATATAGTCATACAATAAGAGAATCGATCATGTCTGATAAGAAACCCACCCTGCGTTCCGCCCAATGGTTTGGCACTGCCGACAAGAACGGCTTCATGTACCGCAGCTGGATGAAAAATCAGGGCATCGCCGACCACCAGTTCCACGGCAAGCCGATCATCGGCATCTGCAACACATGGTCGGAACTGACCCCCTGCAACGCGCATTTCCGCCAGATCGCGGAGCACGTCAAACGCGGGGTGATCGAGGCCGGTGGTTTTCCTGTGGAATTCCCGGTGTTCTCCAACGGCGAATCGAACCTGCGCCCTACCGCCATGCTGACGCGCAACCTGGCGAGCATGGACGTTGAAGAAGCCATTCGCGGCAACCCGATTGACGGCGTGGTGCTGCTCACCGGTTGCGACAAAACCACCCCGGCGCTGCTGATGGGCGCGGCCAGTTGTGACGTGCCGGCCATCGTCGTGACCGGTGGACCGATGCTCAACGGCAAGCACAAAGGCAAGGACATTGGCTCCGGCACCGTGGTCTGGCAGCTCAGCGAGCAAGTGAAAGCCGGCACCATCACCATTGACGACTTCCTTGCAGCCGAGGGCGGCATGTCCCGTTCGGCAGGCACCTGCAACACCATGGGCACCGCGTCGACCATGGCTTGCATGGCCGAAGCACTGGGCACTTCCCTGCCCCATAACGCGGCGATTCCAGCCGTGGATGCGCGCCGTTATGTGTTGGCGCACATGTCCGGCATGCGCGCCGTGGAAATGGTGCGCGAGGACTTGCGACTCTCGAAAATCCTCACCAAGGAAGCCTTCGAAAACGCCATCCGCGTCAACGCCGCCATCGGTGGTTCGACCAACGCCGTGATCCACCTGAAGGCGATTGCCGGACGCATTGGCGTCGAGCTGGACCTGGACGACTGGACCCGTATCGGTCGCGGCATGCCGACCATCGTCGACCTGCAACCGTCCGGGCGCTTCCTGATGGAAGAGTTCTACTACGCCGGTGGCCTGCCAGCCGTGCTGCGCCGCCTCGGCGAAGCCAACCTGATCCCCAACCCGAACGCCTTGACCGTCAACGGCAAGACGCTGGGCGAGAACACCAAGGACGCGCCGATCTACGGCGAGGACGAAGTGATCCGCACGCTCGACAACCCGATTCGCGCCGACGGCGGGATCTGTGTCTTGCGCGGCAACCTGGCGCCACTCGGTGCGGTGCTCAAACCGTCCGCCGCCAGTGCCGAGCTGATGCAACATCGCGGCCGTGCGGTGGTGTTCGAGAACTTCGACATGTACAAGGCGCGCATCAACGATCCGGAACTGGACGTGGATGCCAACTCGATTCTGGTGATGAAGAACTGCGGGCCGAAGGGTTATCCAGGCATGGCCGAAGTCGGCAACATGGGTTTGCCGGCGAAATTGCTGGCCCAAGGCATAACGGACATGGTGCGCATTTCCGATGCGCGCATGAGCGGCACCGCGTATGGCACGGTGGTGTTGCATGTGGCACCGGAGGCGGCAGCCGGCGGTCCTTTGGCGACAGTGAAGGAAGGCGACTGGATCGAGCTCGATTGCGCCAACGGACGCCTGCACCTGGACATTTCGGACGCGGAACTGGCCGCGCGCATGGCCGACCTGCAACCGCCGCAGCAATTGATCGTGGGCGGTTATCGTCAGCTGTACATCGACCATGTGCTGCAGGCGGACCAGGGTTGCGATTTCGACTTCCTGGTCGGCTGCCGCGGTTCCGAAGTACCGCGCCACTCTCACTAACCTCCGTGCCCTGTGGGAGCGGGCTTGCTCGCGAAGGCGGTCGATCATCCAACATTGATGTTGAATGTGCGGCCCTCTTCGCGAGCAAGCCCGCTCCCACATTTGATCTATCCCCGCCTCAAGATTGCACCGCGCCTGCTATCATGCGCGACATCTCCATCGCACAGGATCGCGCCGTTCCCCATGGATTACCGCAAACCCTCCGACCGCAAAAGCATGCACTCGCGCATCGTCCAGGAACTGGGCATGCAGATCGTTTCCGGGCGCTTCAAACCGGACGACAAACTGCCCGCCGAAGCCCTGCTGTGTGAGGAGTACGCGGTCAGCCGGCCGGTGCTGCGCGAAGCCACCCGTGTGTTGGTCGCCAAGGGGCTGGTGTATTCCCGTCCGAGGGTCGGCACCGTGGTCAAGCAGCGCAAGGAATGGCACATGCTCGACCCGGACGTGCTGCACTGGTTGATGCAAAGCAGCCCGCAGAATGAATTTTTCGATTTGCTGACCAGTGTGCGCAGCATCATCGAACCGGCCGCGGCCGCCCTCGCTGCGCAATTCGCGACCGAAGCCGACATCGCCTCCATCGGTGAAGCCTACCAACGCATGGAAGCGGCGCCGACCCCTGAAGCGCTGTTGCAACCGGACCTGGATTTCCACAGCCGCATCGCCGATGCGACCCACAACGACCTGCTGGCCAACCTGTGCAACATGTTGGCGGTGGCGATTGCCGAAGCGTTGAAGCATTCCAACCAGCGGCCGAACCTGCATGAACTGGCGTTGCCACGGCACAAGGCGATTCTGACCGCGATCGAGAACCGTGATGCCCTGGGCGCACGGCATGCAACGCTGGTGCAGCTCGATGATGCGCGCAGCGCGCTGAATGTGGTGCTGGGCAGCGATCCTGCGAACCAACACTGAACCCTGTGGGAGTGAGCCTGCTCGCGATAGCGGTCTAACATTCAACATCTATGTTGAATGACACTCCGTCATCGCGAGCAGGCTCACTCCTACAAGGGTTTGGTGTGAAATTTGAGACATAAAAAAGCCGCAACCTCAGGTTGCGGCTTTTCTGTTTCAGCCAGGGATCAGTGAGCGAACAGCGAGTTGCCCTTCTGTCCTGCCAGTTTCTCCGGTTTGATCAGGAACCGTGCCAGCGCTGGCAACAGCCATAGTGCGCCAAACATGTTCCAGAGCAGCATGAAGGTCAGCATCAGGCCCATGTCGGCCTGGAACTTGATGGCCGAGAAGATCCAGGTGCACACGCCGATCGCCAGGCACAGGCCGGTGAACAGCACGGCTTTACCGGTGGACTTCAGCGTCTGGTAGTACGCCTCTTGCAGCGGCAGGCCCGCACGCAGGAAGCTTTCCAGACGGCTGTAGATGTAGATCCCGTAGTCCACGCCAATCCCCACACCCAGCGCCACCACCGGCAACGTCGCGACTTTCACGCCGATGCCCATGAACGCCATCAGGGCGTTGCCCAGGACCGAGGTCAGGACCAGTGGCAACACGATGCACAAGGTCGCCGCCCAGGAACGGAAGGTGATCATGCACATGGTCGCGACGCAGATGTAGACGAGGATCAGGATGGTCAGCTCGGATTCCTTGATCACCTCGTTGGTGGCCGCCTCGATACCGGCGTTACCGGCCGCGAGGATGAACTCCAGGCCTTCCTTGTTGTTCTCCTTGGCGAAGTCCTGCACGGCATGCACCGCGCGATCCAGGGTGGCAGCCTTGTGATCGTTGAGGAACACCAGCACCGGTGCCAGGGAGCAACTGTTGTTGTACAGGCCGTCAGCGCGAGCGATGGAGTTGTTCAACACGTCCGGGTTGCGCGACAGGGTTTCCCATTTCAGGTTGCCCTCGTTCATGCCCTTGATCATCTGCTTGGATACGGTCACCAGCGAGATCGCCGACTGCACGCCCTCGGTGTTCTGCATCTTCCACATCAGTTCGTCGATTGGCGCCATGGCTTCATAACGCGAGCAACCTTCGGCCTTGGTCTTGACCATCACCACCAACACGTCGGAACTGGTGGAGTAATTGCTGATGATGAAGTTGTTGTCCTTGTTGTAGCGCGAATCCGGGCGCAGCTCCGGCGCGCCTTGATCGAGGTCGCCGATTTTCAGGTTCTGGCTGTACCAGAGGCCACCGCCAAAGGCCAGCAAGGCCAGGACAATCGACACCGGTGCCACTTTAGGGCTGGCAAAATTCGACAGCAGACGCCAGAACGGGTGTTCGCGGTGGGCGTCTTTCTTGCTGCGCGCAACGGCACGTTTACTGATACCGACGTAGGAAATCGCCACCGGCAGCAGAATCAGGTTGGTGAACACGATCACCGCCACACCGATGGAGGCACCAATCGCCAGTTCACGGATCACCCCGATGTCGATGATCAGCAACGTGATAAAGCCTACGGCATCGGCGAGGATCGCGATCATCCCCGGCAGGAACAGCTGGCGGAACGTGCGACGTGCCGCGGTTAACGCGTTGTCCGCGTCACTGGACTGCAAGGCGATGCCGTTGATCTTCTGCACGCCGTGGGAAATACCGATGGCGAAGATCAGGAACGGAACCAGCATCGAGTAAGGATCGAGCCCGAAACCGAAAAAGTGCATCAGCCCCAACTGCCAGACCACCGCCACCAGCGTCGTACTCAATACCGCCACGGTGCTGCGCATGCAGTTGGTGAACCAGTACAGCAGGACCAAGGTGATGATGAAGGCGACGCCGAAGAACATCACTACCATGACCAGGCCATCGATCAGGTCGCCGACTTTCTTGGCGAAACCGACGATGTGGATCTTCACGTTAGGGTTCTGGGCTTCGAACTTGTTGCGGATCTTGTCTTCGAGTTCGTGGGAGAACTTGCGGTAGTCCAGCGCCAGCAACTTGCCCTGGTCCTGCGGGTCCGGGTAGGACTCCAGCAACGGAATATCGACGATGCTCGACTTGAAGTCGTTAGCCACCAGACGTCCGACCTGACCGGACTTGAGCACGTTGTTGCGCAGCAGGTCGAGGCTTTGCTGGGAGCCGTTATAGCTCTGCGGGATCACTTCACCGCCGGCAAAACCCTCCTCCGTCACTTCGGTCCAGCGTACGCTCGGGCTCCACAGCGACTTGAGGCCGGAACGGTCGACACCGGAAATGTAAAACACTTCGTCGTTGATCTGGCGAAGGGTCTCCATGTATTCCTTGGAGAAGATGTCGCCATCAGTGGCTTCCACGGAAATCCTTACCGTGTTGCCCAGGTTCGCCAGGTCGTTGCGGTGCTCCATCATCTTCTGGATGAATGGATGCTCGAGGGGGATCATTTTTTCAAAACTGGTGGACGGCCGGATCAGCGTTGCCTGCCAGAACAGGAAAATGCTGACCAGCAGGCAGATGACGATCACTGCCGGGCGGTTGTTGAAGATCAGGCGCTCAAGAAACGTCGCCTTGTCCTGTTGGTGGGTTGTCATGGATGTCATAGCTCCGCCCTTCTTATTATTTGCCCAGCTCTGAGCCGGTTGGCGAAGTAGCGCGAACGCCGCCCTGTCCTGCCAGAATCAGATTACCGTTGCCTGCCGCCGTCACTGCCGACACGGAAATGCGATCCGGCCGGTTGAACACGCTGAAGGTTTCGCCGTTGTCGTTGCTGCGAATCACCGAACCGCCGTTGCCGACGATCACGATGGAACCGTCGTCGAGCAACGTGGCGCCCGACAGGCCAAACTCCAGCGCACCGCGAGCCGCCTTGAGTTCGACCGGCTCCCAGGTGGTGCCGAAATCGGTGGAGCGAAACAGGTTGCCGCGCAGTCCGTAGGCCAACAGCGTGTTGGGCTGGGCGGTGCCGATCACGCCAAACAGCGAACCCTGGTAAGGGCCTTCAAGCTTTTCCCAGGTCTGGCCCCAATCGGCGGAGCGGAACATGCTGCCCTGCTCGCCGACGATGAACAGCCCCGCGTCCTTGACCGCTGCGATGGCGTTGAGGTGGTACTGGTCTTCGTTGTCCAGGCGATCGCTGGCGTCTTCCCAGTTTTTGCCGCCGTCGGTGGTGGTCATCAAATTACCGTAAGCGCCCACGGCAAAGCCGCTGTTGACGTCCTTGAACCAGACGTCGAGCAGCGGTGATTCGCGCTTCAAATCTTCGAATTGCTTGGTCCAGGTGACGCCGCCGTCCTCGCTGGCGAGGATCTGTGCGTCGTGGCCGACGGCCCAGCCGTGTTTGTCATCGACGAAATACACCGAGGTCAGCAGTTGCCGGGTCGGCACCTTGGCCTGGGTCCAGGTTGCGCCCTGGTCATCGGAATACAGGATGTGCCCGCGATCTCCGACGGCCACCAGGCGTTTGCCGGCATGGGTGACGTCGAGCATCAGGCTTTTGCTGGCTTTGGCGGATTCGACGGAATAGACGACATCGGACGTCGGCGCGGCAGTGGCCAGCGCGGGTCCCGATAACATGGCACAGCCCAACAGCGAGAGCGCTGTAGCCAGCAACGCGAATTTGCGTAATGCCGGCGGGCGGCAGATACCCACACCCATGACAGGCTCACTCATAGACCTTCCCCCATTATTATTGTTAGGTCGTTTAACCTTTCAGGGCGCCGTAAGGGGTGCTCATTGCGATTGTCTGTTCTGGAGCATAGTCCTGAAATGCGCAATCTAGAGCCCCTTCGGAAGCTGGCTTATCCTATCGGGGTTTGGAAAGGTCTGACAATCGACGCCACGTTATGTTTTGTTAACCTGGGGGTAATGCGGATTTCCTGAATGATTGGGTATCAGGTGGGGTGATTGGGATGGCGCCTTTTGGGTGGTTGAGGTTTGGGTACATATCCGTTGCTGCGGTAACGGCTGCTTATGGTTTCGCTTTTACAGCGACTCACTTTTCCAGACGCCGGAATGCCGGCCCAGCGAAAAGTAAGCAAAAGGCTTCGCCCCGGCGTACGGCGCCTCGCTGAGGCTCCGCGTACCCTCGCTACGGTGCCCATCAGGGGGCATCGCCTCCGGTCTGCTTCGCGACGACCTCCTCTCGATGTGTGCGGCTTCGCCGCACGGCGCTACGCGCCTAACCCCCTGATGAACACCTACGCTCGGCCTGCCGAAGGGGCGAAAGATCAACAGCAGATCAAGATCAAGATCAAAAGCCACAGCCACAGCCACATCGCTGGTCGCCTTTTGCAGCCATGCACCCGCCTGACAAGGCAGCTTCCACAGTTGGACATAATTGGTCAGCTGCAAGGCCGCCATCGTCGGAACGCCGCCCGGAGCAGGCTCACTCCCACAAGGGAATGGGGTTCATCTGGGAATAATTGGTCGGCTGCCAGGCCGCCATCGCTGGCAAGCCAGCTCCCACAGGGAAATCGGTACATCTGGGAAAGATTGGTCGGCTGTCAGGCCGCCATCGCTGGCAGGCCAGCTCCCACAAGGTACGGTGTGCATCTGCGGTAGTTTGGTCGGCTGCCAGGCCGCCATCGCTGCGATGCGGCGACCCGACAAGCCAGCTCCCACAGTAAATCGGGGCATACCGCCCGCTTCTCACCACTCAACAGGATGAGCGTTAGCTCGGCTGCAGCTCTTGATCTTGATCCACGGGCGACATCGGAAGGCTGAGGGGAGGGATTCATCCGGG
>NZ_JANUCB010000006.1:0-380849 GCF_024809425.1 Pseudomonas sp. JAI111
GTAATCGGCATACCGCGAGCTCAACCAATGTTGGCCAGAAGCTCAAGACAGCTTCCTCGGACAGGCCTTATACATAAATGCAACCGGGTAGCAGTATTTGAAAAGCAGGTAGTCAGTGTGGGCGAGTCCATACATAAGGGCGAAACCCTAGGTGGCCGTTACCGCAGAAATGGATATGTACACCTGAAAGAAAATGGTCGGCTATCAGGCCGCCTTCGCGAGCAAGCCCGCTCCCACAGGGTTCGGTGTACACCTGCAGGAGACTGGTCGGCTGGCAGGTCGTCATCGCTGGCAGGCCAGCTCCCACAAGGTTCGGTATACACCTGAAAGAGACTGGTCGGCTGCCAGGCCGCCATCGCGAGCAAGCCCGCTCCCACAGTTGGGCCGGGTACATCCAAGAGAACATGGTCGGCCCAAAGGCCGCCACGCAACTCGCACAAAAGCGAAGAACAATGCTAGCGTGCCAAGCATTCAAAAAGCCCCGACGAGCCCCCTCATGAAAAAGACCGTCCTAGCCTTCAGCCGCGTCACCCCCGAAATGGTCGAGCGCCTAAAACAAGACTTCAACGTCATCGTCCCCAACCCGAAAGACGGCGACATCAACGCCCAATTCAACGAAGCCCTGCCCCACGCCCATGGCCTGATCGGCGTCGGCCGCAAACTCGGACGCGAACAACTCCAAAACGCCACCCAACTCGAAGTCGTCTCCAGCGTCTCGGTCGGCTACGACAACTACGACGTCGCCTACTTCAACGAACGCGGCATCATGCTCACCAACACCCCCGACGTCCTCACCGAAAGCACCGCCGACCTCGCCTTCGCCCTGCTCATGAGCAGCGCCCGCCGCGTCGCCGAACTGGACGCCTGGACCAAGGCCGGCCAATGGCAAGCCACCGTCGGCGCGCCGTTGTTCGGCACCGATGTACACGGCAAAACCCTCGGCATCGTCGGCATGGGCAACATCGGTGCCGCCATCGCCCGTCGCGGTCGACTGGGCTTCAACATGCCGATTATCTACAGCGGCAACAGCCGCAAGACCGAACTGGAACAAGAACTCGGCGCCCAGTTCCGCACACTCGACCAACTCCTGGCCGAAGCCGATTTCGTCTGCCTGGTCGTCCCGCTCAGCGAAAAAACCCGGCACTTGATCAGCCATCGCGAACTGGCACTGATGAAACCCAGCGCCATCCTGGTCAACATCGCCCGCGGCCCGGTCGTAGATGAACCCGCCCTGATTGAAGCGCTGCAAAACAATCGGATTCGCGGTGCCGGCCTAGACGTCTACGAAAAAGAACCATTGGCCGAGTCGCCATTGTTCCAACTGAAAAACGCCGTGACATTGCCGCACATCGGCTCCGCCACCCACGAAACCCGCGAAGCCATGGCCAACCGCGCCCTGGACAACCTGCGCAGCGCCTTGCTGGGCGAGCGACCGCAAGACCTCGTCAACCCGCAAGTCTGGAAAGGCTGATTAAAACGGGCAGACGTTTTCAAGCGTCTGCCCATCAAATCAAGCCAACTTGCCATTCCCCTGCACCATCGGCGCCTTGGGTTTACGAAACACCAGCACGTTGCCCAACATCACCAGCACCAGCCCTACCAATGCCGGCGCGGTCCATTGATAGCCTTCGGCAAACGCTGACACATTCAGCGCCACGATAGGGAAAAGCACGGTGCAATACGCCGCACGCTCCGGCCCCATGCGCCCGACCAGTGTCAGGTAAGCGGTGAAACCGATCACCGAGCCCGGGATCACCAGGTACAGCAGCGAACCGACATACCGCGCGCTCCATTCGATGTCGAACGGGATGCCTTTGACCAGACACCATATCGACAACATCGCCGCGCCATAGGCCATGCCCCAGGCGTTGGTGGTCAGCGGTTTCAGACCGGCCTTCTGTTGCAAACTCGACAGCATGTTGCCGGCCGAGAAACACAGGGTTCCCAGCAATGCCAGGCCCAGCCCAAGCAAGGTTTCCGGGCTGGCGGTATGTCCGGCCAGTTCAGGCCAGAACAACAGCCCCAACCCGAACAACCCCAGCGCCCCGCCCATCAATACGTTACGGGCGATTTTCTGACCGAAAAACACCCGCGCATTCAAGGCATTCCACAGGGTGGCGGTGGAAAACACCACGGCGACCAGGCCGCTGGGAATCCACTGGCTGGCGGTCAAAAAGCACATGAAGTTGACGCAGAACAGGCACAAGCCCTGCGCCAGGCAGATCAGATGTCCTCGACGGTTCATCACTTGCAAGCGACGACTGAGCAGCAAAATCACGAACAGCACCAACGCCGCAAGGCCAAAGCGATAGACGATCGACACCGGAATCGCCACCACCCCCAGCTGCCATTTCAGGGCAATCCAGGTGGTTCCCCAGATCAGCACAGTCAGCAAATACAACGACAGGTTCATGGCAAACACTCCTCAATAGGCGTTCAGTGTCCTGCGCCACACCTTTTCGCACTTGCATAAACTTGCGCTTTTGTCGGCCCGGAGGCTGGCACGGCAAGGCCTACGGAGTAGGATGCAAGGCGTTGGAGAGAAGCGATCATGCCCGCACGAGTGTCCTGTCTCTCAAATACGTTCCTCTTGTGACGAGGGGCTGTTGCTGTCAGGCAAGGCGCCGTGACGAGTCATAGCCCGCTATGGCGAGGAGCGGCAACGCAGCATGGCGGCAACAGACACCGTCACAAAGGAACAGTATTTGAGAGACAGGACACTTGAATCACTGCAAGTCTTTCAAGCTCTTAACCGCTCGCCCAATGCTCGCCTTGAGCACAGCGCCGAGCTCGGTGACGGCATGGCTGCAGCCTTGTGGAGCAACCATCACGATGCCCAGGACTATGAAGCTCCGAGCCATCACACCTTGTCCTGTTACATCGCCGGCGGCACCGGTACGTTTCGCCGCGACCAGCCCGGCACCAAGGGCGGCCCGGACAAGCTGTGCATTCTGCCGGCCGAGCATCAATCGGGCTGGGTGATCAATGGCGACATTCGCCTGGCCCACGTGTATTTCAGCCCCGAACAATTCGCCCTCGGCTGCGTCACGCTGCTGGACCGCGAACCGCGCGAACTTCAATTGCGCGAAGCCACTTTCCTCGACGATCCGCTGCAAGCCCGGCGTTTTCGGCACATGCTCACACTCAACTGGGACGAACCCGGCGAACGCCTGCTCACCAGCAGCCTGGCCCATGAAATGCTCAGCCACGTCTTGCTCGGTCAGGTCGGCATGCGCGAGGGGTTGCGGCTCAAGGGTGGATTGGCGGCGCATCAGCGGCGGCAGTTGGTGGAGTTCATCGACACTCAATTGGCCGAGGCCATCAGCCTGGGACAATTGGCGGCGTTGTGCGCGTTGTCCGAATACCACTTTGCGCGGATGTTCCGAGAGAGCTTTGGCTTGCCGCCCCATCAGTATGTATTGGCGCGCAGGCTGAGCCGGGCGCGGGAGTTGTTGCGTTCAACGTCTCAGCCGCTGGGAGAGATCGCACTGGCGTGCGGGTTTGCCAGCGCAAGTCATTTCACCAATCGGTTTCGGCAGGCTCTGGGCGGGACGCCTGGGGAGTACCGGCAGGCGTTTTTGCGGTAATCCTGAAATTTGCAGTGAATGTCAGGCCGCCATCGCGGGCAAGCCCGCTCCCACATGGGATCTGTGGCGCTCATAAATCCTGTGGGAGCGAGCCTGCTCGCGATGAACGATGACGCGGTCTTCGATCAGAACTCCAGCGTGCTGGACAGTGAGATCTGCCGCGAATCCCCCATCGACACAAAGAACCGGCTCGCCGCAGACGTGTAGTATGTGCGATCAAAGAGGTTCTTCACGTTGAGCTGAAACTTGACCTTCTGCCCTTCGACCTTGGTGTCGTAGGTGGCGAACGCGTCGGCCACGGTGTAGCTCGGCAGGTCGAAATCGTTGACTGCGTTACCCGCTCGCTCGCCGACATAACGCGCACCCGCGCCGACCCGCAACTGATCACCGCCCACAATCGTTCCGAAGTCATAGACCGCCGACAGCGAGCCGCTGTTCTTGGCGACGTTTTGCAATTGCTTGCCCTTGTAGAGCGGGTCTTCCGTGACTTCGGCGTCGGTGTAGGCATAGCTGCCGATCATGCTCCAGCGATCACTGAGCTGGCCGCTCACATCCACTTCCAGGCCACGGGAACGCACTTCACCGGCGGCGCTGTAAATCGTCACCGGGCCTTCGGAGTTGGCCACCAGCACGTTGCGTTTCTTGATATCGAACAGCGCGATGTCGCCGGTGATGCGCCCTGGCATGTCGAGCTTGGCCCCGATTTCCCAGGACTTGGCTTCTTCCGGCGCGATGCTGCCATCGAGCACGGTGCTGCTGCCGCTCAACGGTGCGATGGTCGAGTTGGGTTTGAACGATTCGGTGTAGCTGCCGTAGAACGACAGTTCATCGGTGAAGCGATAGACCAGGCCGGCACGCGGCACCCACTTCTGCCCGTTGCCGTCGGTGTTGGCCTGGAACGGCACGCCTTTGCCGGCGTACTGGTCGTATTCCTGGAAGCGCCCGCCAGCCACCAGAATCCATTGATCCGTCAGGTGGATCGAGTCCTGCAGGAAGATCGAGTCGCTGCGCAGTTGATCGGTCTGCGCGCTGTCGGCCGGGCTGACAGTGGTCCCGGCGACTTCGCGGCCATAGACCGGGTTGACGTAGCTGAAGGTGCTCAGGCTTTTCTGGCGGATCAGGTCTTCGCGGTAGATCTTGCGGTACTCGTCATCGATGCCGACCACCACGTCATGTTGCAAGCCCAGCACATTGACGTTGCCTTCGAGACTGGCGGTGGTGAAACGGTCGGTGCTGATCGCATTCTGCGTGCCGTCCATGCTGCGGGTCAGCGTGCCGTTGTTGGTGTCGATGGCCGTAATGCGCACCTGGCTGGCGTCGTAGGTTTCACGGTTCCAGCTGTAGCCGAAGTGGGCTTTCCAGTTGTCATTGAGTTCGTGATCGGCCTCGAAGTGATACAAGTCCGAACGGCCTTCCATGTTGTTGAACGGCTCGTCCAGGCGCTCGTTGCGCGAGATGTCCAACGGGTGGTTGGTACGTGGATCGATGACGGTGCCACGGTCGAACGGGGTCAGGAACTCGCGGTGTTCGTAGGCGAACAACAGCGTGGTGCTCTCGCCGAACCAGGCCAGTGACGGCGCCACCAGCGTCTCGCGGTGGGTGCCGAAATTGCGCCAGTAATCTTCGTCTTCATGGTCCAGCACCATGCGGTAAGCAAGGCAGGAAGTGCCGAGTGCGCCGGTGCTGTCGAGGCCGCCACCGCTGCCGTTCTTGCCGTCGCCGTAGGTCGAACCGCGCAAGTTCAGGGCGTTGTATTGCTCAAGCTCGGGTTTCTTGCTGACCATGTTGACCACGCCGCCCGGGTCTTGAATGCCATACAGCAGCGAAGCCGGCCCCTTGAGCACTTCGACGCGGTCGACGCTCGCATTCATGCCACGGCCCTGCACGATCGGCATGCCGTCGCGCATGATCGAGCCGTTGCGGTTGTCGCCGAAACCGCGGGTCATCACAGAATCCTGGGTACTCGCCAGCGTGTTGCCTTGGGTGATGCCGCTGACGTTGGCCAGCGCGTCATCGAGGTTGCGCGGCGCCTGATCGCGAATGACCTGGGCCGGGATCACGTTGACGGTCTGGGGGATTTCCTGGAGCAAGGCCGATGAGCGCATCACCGAACTGGTCGGCGGCGGTTGGTAGCTTGTGGATTGATCGGCCACCGAGGTAATGGTGGTCGCGCCCAGATTCAACGTGCCGGCGGTGGGCAGCGGTTCCAGTACAAAGGTGCGGGCATCGGTAGGGCGGAAGGTCAAACCCGAACCGCTGAGCAAACGCTGCATGGCCTGCTCGGCGCTCAAAGGGCCATTGATCGCCGGAGCGGTGAGACCGTAAGGCGCTTCATCGGTATAGACGACGCTGATGCCGGTGAGGCGGCTGAAATCGCTCAGGGCCTGAGGCAGCGGTTTGGCGGCGATGGCGAAGCTGAACGGCGGGCGTTGCGGCGTGCCGGTAGCCTCAGCGGCCGACGCGATGCTCAACGGCAGCAACGCCAATGCCGAAAAGCTCAGTGCGGAGGCACCCAACCATTGTTTGACCGAACCCGATTTTGCCCTGGACTTCATTGCTCAATGACCTGTGTAGAACCTACGGAATGCGAATGACTCGCAGTTTCAGTCACTACACGGATGGGGCTCGGGTTTACCTCATCAAAATGTTGAAAATAATTTAATTGAGTGTCGGTGGTGTTGATCAGGCCCCATCGCGAGCAGGCTCGCTCCCACAGGGGAATGCATTCCAAATGTGGGAGTGAGCCTGCTCGCGATGAGGCCAGCCGCCTCAGCGCAAAATAATCAGATGCTCCATCACCTGGGTCTGCTCAAACCCCACAACCCCCTGCAACGAACTCAACACCGCTTGCGGGTCCTTGCTCGGGAAACTGCCACTGACCCGCCGCGCCGCCAGCTCATCGTTGAGCAACACGATCCGCCCCGGGTAATAACGCTGCAGATCCTGCACCACCTCGGCCAGCGTGGCCTTGTAGTAATTGAGCCAGCCCTGACGCCAGGCCAGCTGCGCTTCGCTGTCGACGGCGTGCAGTTTTTCCGCCGAGCCCTCGCCGTACGCCACTTGCTGGCCGGCGGTCAGAATTTGCTGCTCGGCTTGTTTGTCCGCAGTCACGCCGACCCGCCCGGACAGCACTGTGACCCGCGCGCCGTGCGGTTGCAGGCGCACTTCAAACTGCGTGCCCAACACCCGCGCCTGACCCTTTTCGGCGTCGACCACAAACGGATCGCCGGTGTGCGTCACGCTGAAAAAACCGGCACCGCGGCGCAATTGAACGTGGCGTTCACCGCGACTGAAATCCACCGCGATGGCGCTGTCGGCATCCAGCGTGACTTGCGACTGATCGGCTAATGTCACGGTTTTGATTTGCCCCGGTGCCGAGACATAGTCGGCGCCCAGATCGTCGATCCATCGCAACGGCTGCCATCCAACGCCGAAACCGATCATCAGCAACAGACACGCCGCCACGGCCAGCGCGCCCGACCAACGCAGCACGCTGTGGCGGCGAGAAGAATTGATGGCATTGAGGTAACCCTGCAAGGCGAACGCTTCTTCATCGGCCAGGGTTCGTGCCGGCCCTTCACTGAGTTCCCACAGCACTTGCGCCTGAGCATAGGCCTCGGCATGCGCAGGATCGGCCTGTAGCCAATGACTGAACGTGAGCTGGTCGCCGCTGCTGGGCTGGTCGTGCAGCAGGCACAGCCAAGCCAAAGCGGCCTGCTCTTGCGCGGGCGTCGGAGTGACGCGGTCGAATGGGTTCACGGTGCTTTCCCTGGCGTGCGCGTGGGCGGTTCCCGCAGGCTGGCCTTGCAGGCCTCGAGGGCGCGCATCATGTGTTTTTCCACGGCGCTTTGGGACAGGCCCATGGCCGTGGCGATCTCGGCGTATTTACGACCGTGGATGCGGTTGAGCAGAAAGATGTGCCGGGTGCGCTCAGGCAGCGCGCGCAACGCTGCTTCGACATGACGCAAATCGTTGCCCGCCTCCAGGGCGGCTTGCGGCTCACTGCCCTGGCTGTCTGGCGGGTCCGGCGCCCAGCCTTCGTTGACCCTTACGCGCGTGCCTTCGCTGCGCAAGTGATCGATGGCGATGTTGCCGGCGCAACGCAGCAGGTAAGTGCTGAGCTCCTCGACTTGCACCAAAGGTCGACGCCAGAAGCGCAGGAACAAGTCCTGCACCAGATCAGCGGCGGTCGCCTGGCAGCCGACACGCCGGTTCACCAGTGCTTCCATTTGCGAGCGCTGGGACAGGAACACCTGAAGAAAATGCGCGCGGGCACCCCGGTGTTCATCGTCGCGCAATTCCGGGGGGCTGGTGATCATCGGCTTGGCAACTGCGTCAGCGCCGCAACGCGATAGCCGCCCAGCATCCGGCAAGTGACAGCCAGTCGGTAGGAAGCGGAGAGCGTGCTGATCTTGCCTTTCATGCGTCGACCTTGAAACGGTGAGGCCGCGTGAACGTCACGCGGTCAACAAGGCCGCAATACTAATGATAAAAATTCTCATACGCAAAAACTGATTCAATTGCCGGATGCCGTCCTGCGTCGACAGGTGTTGAGCAGCCCCTCTGAACGTTCTCGACACAAACAAAAACGGGCCTGCATAAGCAGACCCGTTTGTCAGTGGAAAGGTAGAAAGTGACTCAGAACTCAGCCGTTTTGTGCAGCCTGTTCGTTTTCGAGAAATTCATCTTCCAGCAGCGCATCGGCTGTGGTTTTCTCGAATGGCACAACAGCGGCACGTGGTTTGCCCCGCAGTTTGCCGAACAGGTGATCCAGTGCATGTTCAAGTTTTTCGGCCGCACCGTCGATTGCTTGCTCCAGGGTGTCGGCTTTATGGGTGACAGAAATCGGTTGGTGGCCTTTTGGCCGCGCTTCCAGCTGGCAGCGCAAATCGTGTGGACCGGGCTTGTCGCCGTTCTCGTCCCTCAGATGAACCTCGACGCGGGTCAGGTTCTCTTCATATCGTTCGAGCGTGCTCTCAATGGTAGTACGTACCCACTCCTCCAGTCGGATGCTGCTTTGAATATGGTTATCACTGTTGACTTGGATTTGCATAGTTCATCCCTTATTTCAGCTAGCTCGCGAGAGGCCCTTCGGCTAGCCCTTGGGCGTCATCACCGTGACCTCTTGGTTACACAATCGGTCTGCTCGCCGAACATTTCAACCCCTAAAAAAAGATAAATCCGGATTCGCAGAAAAAGCCGGACAAGGAGCAAAAGCGCTGTTAAGGTCGGGAGTTGGCTCGCAGCGCTCGTTTGTCATAATTGCTCACATCTGCCGTTCCGCCAGTGGATGCAAGCTGCGAAAAACCGCCGCCTCTTCTACCAACCAGTCATGTACCGCACGCACGCCCGGATGGCTCAGCGCCCCCGGCGCATAGAGCAACACATAGCGCTTGTGATTGGGCACCGCCAGGCCAAACGGCACAATCAATGTCCCCCGCTCCAGTTCATCGTTGAGCAAAGTTCTTCGCGCAATCGCCACGCCCATGCCGGCAATCGCCGCTTCGATGGTCAGGTGATTGCGGTTGAAGGTGTGGCCGCGCCGCACGTCCGCGCCCTCGAAACCGATGGCGTTGAGGTAAAACTCCCATTCCGCGTACTCGTAACTGCCGCGCCAGGCGGTGATGTCGTGCAACAGCGGAAAGTGCACCAGATCCGCCGGACCGTGCAGCGGCGGCCGGCCACGCAACAGGCTCGGGGCACAGACCGGAAAGATCTGCTCGTCGAGCAAGGTTGTGGATAACAAGCCCGGGTAGCTGCCGTCATTCAGATCGATGGCCAGGTCGAAATCACCCTCGTGAAGCGGCACGCTGCTGTCCTCAGCCACCAGACGCAATTGAATGTCCGGAAAGCGCTGCTGCAAGCGCGGCAATCGCGGTGTCAGCCATTTGCTCAGGAATGACGGAATCGAACGCAGCCGCAGAATTCCGCTGATCATTCCCGCGTCCAGTCGTCGCAATTCCGCATCGATACTGCCGTAAGCCTCATTGACCGTGATGGCCAGTCGCTGGCCTTCTGCGCTCAACTCCACGCCCCGAGCGCGACGGTGAAACAGTCGAAATCCCAGCCGCTCTTCCAGTTGGCGAATTTGCTGACTGACCGCACCCGGCGTGATGTGCAGCTCTTCGGCGCAACGGGTGAACGACAAGTGCCGCGCGGCACAGGAAAACACGTGCAGCCAGACGTAAGTCTGGGCGTGCAATTGGCGACTCATTGTTTAGTCCTGCTAAAGGCTGTCTTAGGAAGTTTCGTTGGTCACGTCGGACCGAGGGAGGCAGTATCGCCGACATTGCGCTTGTCCTACAAAACATGGCAGCGATTCCTCTTCCATTGCTTGTATAGGCTTTAGCATGACTATCAGTGTTTTCGATCTCTTCAAAGTCGGCATCGGTCCGTCCAGCTCCCACACCGTCGGCCCGATGCGCGCCGCGGCGACCTTCGCCCAGGCACTGATTGACCAGCATTTGCTGGACGCCGTACGTCGGGTAGAAATCCGCCTCTACGGTTCGTTGTCGGCCACAGGCGTCGGTCACGCCACCGACCGCGCCTGCATCATGGGCCTGATGGGCGAATGGCCGGACAGCATCGATCCGACCACCATCGAAAGCCGAGTCCAGGCCCTGCGCGAAACCGGCGAACTGTCTCTGGCCGGCAAAACCACGATTGCCTTCAACTGGCAACGCGATCTGCTGCTGCTCGACGAGAGCCTGCCCTACCACCCCAATGCCATGTCCCTGACAGCCTTCGGTGAAAACGGCGAGTTGTCGGAGCAAACGTATTACTCGATCGGCGGCGGTTTCATCATTGAAGCGGCCGAAGCCGAGTCCGGTATCGCGCCGACCAGTGACGTGGTGCTGCCATACGATTTTTCCAGTGCCGCCGAATTGCTCAAGCTCTGCAATCAGCACGGGCTGCGGGTTTCAGAACTGATGATGGCCAACGAACTGGCCTGGCGCAGCGAAACGGAAATTCGTCAGGGCCTGCTGCACATCTGGTCGGTGATGCGCGAGTGCGTCGAGCAAGGCCTGCGTCACGAAGGCATCCTGCCCGGCGGTCTGAATGTTCCGCGCCGCGCGGCGAAATTGCACCGCAGCCTGCTGGAAATCGGCAAGCCCAATGTCATCACCTCCACCCTGTCGGCCATGGAATGGGTCAACCTGTTTGCCCTCGCCGTGAACGAAGAAAACGCGGCCGGCGGACGAATGGTGACGGCGCCTACCAACGGTGCGGCCGGGATCATTCCGGCGGTGCTGCACTACTACATGAAATTCAACCCGGATGCGTCGGACGACGACGTCGTGGCGTTCTTTTTGGGCGCGGCGGCCGTCGGCATTCTCTGCAAAAAAAACGCATCCATCTCCGGCGCCGAAGTCGGCTGTCAGGGCGAAGTCGGTTCCGCCTGCGCGATGGCCGCCGCCGGTCTGGCCGATGTGCTCGGCGCCACGCCGGAACAACTGGAAAACGCCGCCGAAATCGGCCTGGAACACAACCTCGGCCTGACCTGTGATCCGGTCGGCGGCCTGGTCCAGGTGCCGTGCATCGAGCGCAACGCGATTGCCGCCGTCAAAGCCATCAACGCCACGCAAATGGCCCTGCGCGGCGACGGCAAACACTTCATCTCCCTGGACCGGGTCATCCGCACCATGCGCGATACCGGCGCCGATATGCACGACAAATACAAAGAGACTTCACGGGGCGGCCTGGCGGTGAGCTGGGTGGAGTGCTGAGGAGCATTCCCTGCCGCAACACGTGAGCCCGAGCAAGAATAATAACGAGGCCAATACCGATGACCGATGTACGTACACCTGCTGCCGATAATCCCGCTGTAGACCTGACACGCCATACCGAAATTGCCCACAAGGGCTGGAGTAAACACGACACCACCTGGATGCTCGGCCTCTACGGCACGGCGATTGGTGCAGGCACGCTGTTCCTGCCGATCAACGCCGGCGTGGGCGGTTTCTGGCCGCTGCTGATTCTGGCCGTGCTGGCATTTCCGATGACCTACTTTGCGCACCGGGGCCTGACCCGCTTCGTGCTGTCTGGTCGCTCCGGTGACATCACCGAAGTGGTGGAAGAACACTTCGGCATCGGCGCCGGCAAACTGATCACGCTCCTGTATTTCTTCGCGATCTTCCCGATTCTGCTGGTGTACAGCGTGGCGCTGACCAACACCCTGAGCAGCTTCATGGAGCATCAGTTGCACATTGCCCCGCCACCCCGGGCGATCCTGTCGCTGGTGCTGATTCTCGGCCTGATGGCTATCGTCCGTTGCGGCCAGGGCGTGATCGTCAAATGCATGAGCGTGCTGGTTTACCCGTTCGTCGCGGCGTTGCTGCTACTCGGCCTCAGCCTGATTCCGAACTGGAACGGGGCATTTTTCGCCACCGCCAGCGAGGGGATGCCGCTGCCGTTGTTCTTCAAGACGCTGTGGCTGGCGATCCCGGTGATGGTGTTCTCGTTCAATCATTCGCCGATCATCTCTGCCTTCGCCGTCGATCAGAAACAGCGATATGGCGAGCAGGCTGAGCGCAAGAGCAGCGGCATCCTCGCCATCGCCCACGCGATGATGGTGGTGACGGTGATGTTCTTCTGCTTCAGCTGCGTGCTGGCGCTGTCCCCGGCGGACCTCGCGGCGGCCAAGGCGCAGAACATTTCGATCCTGTCGTACCTGGCCAACCACTTCCAGACCCCGGTCATCGCTTATGCCGCGCCGTTGATTGCGCTGGTGGCGATCACCAAATCCTTCCTCGGCCGTTACATCGGCGCCAGCGAAGGCTTCCAGGGCCTGATTGTGAAAAGCCTGCGCGGCCGTGGCCGAGTGATGTCATCCGGTTGGCTGAACCGCATCACCGCGCTGTTCATGATTCTCAGCTGCTGGGCCGTGGCCACGTTCAACCCGAGCATCCTGGGCATGATCGAAACCCTCGGCGGGCCAATCATCGCGTGCCTGCTGTTCCTGATGCCGATGTACGCCATCCGCCGCGTGCCGGCCTTGCGCCAGTACTCGGGGCAGGCATCGAATGTGTTCGTGGTGCTGATCGGTTTGATTGCACTGTCAGCGATCATCTACTCGTTCATGCCCTGAAACGGGCAGGCAAAAAGAAGGCGGGACTCAGTGCCCGCCTGTTTTTTGCCGGGTTTATTGTTCGACAATTTTTCCGGCATGCCCCTTGCTACATCACCTGCGAGGCAAAAGGATTTTTGAAACCTCGGCGAGCAATCTGCCAATGGTCTGGTGGGGCGAACCAACCCGATCATGGCCGGTCAACTACTGCACGTTCAATCAGGCGGTGACGCATCATGGACAACCCCTTTCAGCTCATTACCGATGCCTTTGCGCCGGACTATCAGATCAATCTGAGCATTCAAGGTCTGGACGGCAGCATCATGCTGACCCTTTCCAATAGCGGTCGTGTGGTCGCCAAACGGATGATCAGCGCCGAACAACGCAATGATCCCAAGCGCCTCAAGCGCCTGGTGCAAAGCATTCAGTTCGGCATCGCTATCGAACAGGGTCACAGCGCCATGACCATCCTCGAAGCCATGACCGACGGCGACAATCGCAACCTGCCGCCGCCCTCGGTGAAAGGCCAGGCTCGCCCGGCCAGCAGGCTTTAGAGCTCGCCCTTCTCGACTTCGGGATGTTCACTGGACCCCGCACCAATCTTGCGCTGCGGGTGTTCGATCTTCACTGAAGGGAACTGCGACGACGCGTAGCGCACCACCAGAATCGAGAACGCCAGCAGCAAAATTCCGCCGCACAGGTAGATGATGCCGATGTCCGGCGGATTGTGGTGCGAGACGTTGGAGATCAACAGTCGCGTCAGCGCCGTGATCGCCACGTAGATCAGGAAACGCACCGGCATGTGGTTGGTCTTGAAGTAAATCCCGACCATCGCCCCCAGTTCCAGGTAGATGAACAGCAGCAAGATGTCATCGATCTTGATGTGCCCTGCCTCGATCATCCCCAAAAATTCCATCACCGCCGCCCATGCGGTCACGGCACCAATGGCGAATAGCGCCATGTAATGAAAGGTCTCGACGAACAGGTTGCCCAGCGACTCGGCAAGTTGATGCACGTTCTGCCGCAGGTTCTCGGCCCAGTTGATTTTCACGATGATGCTTCCTTAGGTCGGTTCGACCGGATAATGCGGGTTGGACGTGACGGTTGTTCTGCATGCAGAAAAAAGGCCAGAGGCACCTTCGACATGATGGCGATGTGCTCCAGTGCGCGCTCCGTGGCGTTTGGTCGCACCCGCTCCCTGATTTCGGTCTACATTAAAAAGCCACTACCCAAAGACCAGGGATTCGCTTATCCTTTTCGCTGTATATAAATACAGTGGTCGAAACAGACAACTAATGTGAAGGCATGTGAGGTGGTGAATGGCCGTCGAAGTGGTATACCGCAGCAGCCGAGATCTGGAGCGCTTGTTCATGGATAAAGCCGAAGCTGACCGTCATGACAAAATGCTCGAACTGGCCGAATTGCTGGCTGAAGTGTTGCAAAAAGCCGTTCCGTCCCTGAGCGAGCAGCAAGTGGAAGAAGCCGGCATCTACATGGCGAAGAATCGCGATGTGTTTGCCAAAGCGTTCAAGAGCCAGCCGGACGCCCTGTCCGAACTGCTGAACGCACCGGCTGAAGTGGTTGAAAAGGCTGCACCGGTTGAAGCGCCTGCACCGGTTGAAGCAGAGGAAGCTGCACCCGCCAAGCCCGCCAAAGCGGCCAAGGCAACGAAGTAAGCAACGCCCGAATTGAATAGGCCCTGAGTCAAATGGCTCAGGGCCTTTTTCATGCCCGCAAAAAATCAGGCCTCGGGTTGCTCCAGGGCATCGACCAACGCCTTGAAGAACCGCGCCGCCTCACCGCCGGTCACCACGCGATGATCGAAGGTCAGCGACAGCGGCAGCACCGGATGCACCACTACCGCGCCATCGACCGCCACCGGCTCGTCGCGAATCGCGCCAGCGGCGAGGATTGCCACTTGGGGCGGCACCACCACCGGGTTGGCGTAGCGGCCGAACAAAGTGCCGAAATTCGACAAGGTCAGGGTGGCGCCCATCATTTCCTTGGGCGGAATCGAGCGTGCCTGCACGTCGGCGCGCAAACGCATGACGCCTTCTTTCAAGTCCGCCGCCGAGCGTTGGCCAACATCGCGTAGCACCGGCACAAACAAACCGTCCGGGGTGTCGACAGCGATGCCCAGGTCAAGCCGTTCGTGTTGTTTTAGCGACAGGGTCTTGCCGTCAAACGCACTGTTGAGCACCGGTTCCACCGCGCAAGCTGCCGCCATGGCCTTGGCCAGTCGAATCAACGGCTCCCGCGCCTGGCCCCAACGATGCAGGTCTGCGTCACCAAAAATCGTCACCGGCACCACTTCGGCGTGGGAGCGGGCCATGTTCAGTGCCATGCTGCGACGTACGCCGCGCAGCTTCTCGCCGCCGAACCGTTCACGATCGTTCTGGGCTGCGCTTTCCACGTCGCTGCGGATGATCAGCCCATCGTTGCCGGAACCTTTCAACCCGCTCAGTTCCACGCCCAGTTGTTGGGCGAGTTGACGCACGGCAGGTGTGGCTCGAATTGCCAAATGCTCTCGGGTCGAAGGTGCCGCGCCGATAAAAAAAGAATCCTCCTGACTGTTGCCGCCGCCCTCGAGCCGTCCGACCACGGTGCCCGCGTCCGCCTCGCCTTCGTAACCGAGCAGCGGTTCACCGACGTGAATGATGTCGCCCTCGCCCCCATAAAGTTTCGCCACCACGCCGTCATAGGGCGCAGGAATTTCCACAAGGGCCTTGGCGGTTTCCACCGACACCAGCAGTTGATCGGTCTTGACGGTGTCGCCAACGCTGACATGCCAGCGGACAATCTCCGCTTCCTGCAAGCCTTCGCCCAGATCCGGCAATTTGAAATATTTCATCGCGGCCTCCTTGGGTCAGGCGTCTCTTTAGAAGTGGTGCAGCAGGACGTTGTCGCAGGCCTGAAGAATGTCGTCGACGTTAGGCATGTACAGCGATTCCAGCCGGTACAACGGCGGCGGAATGTCCGGCGCGGTGACGCGCTGGATTGGAGCCTGCAATTCAAGCAACGCGCGCTCATACAGGCTCGCGGCGATTTCCGCGCCGACGCCACAGGAGCGCGGTGCTTCGTGGACGATCACGCAACGACCGGTCTTGCGCACCGAGGCTTCCAGGGTGTCGAGGTCCAGCGGTTTGATGCTGGCAACGTCAATTACCTCCGCCGAGACGCCCCGCTCGGCCAGTGCCGTCGCGGCTTGCAGGGTTTCCATGACGCTGGCGCCCCAGCTGATGAGGGTGATGTCGTTGCCTTCGCGCAGGGTGAAACAGCTGTCCAGCGGCAAGCGTTTGCCATCGTCGACCAGGGTTTGCGGGTTCATCCGATAGAGCCGGGTCGGCTCCAGAAACACCACCGGGTCCGGGTTGTCGATGGCCGCCAGCAGCAAGCCATAGGCCCGGGCCGGTGACGAGGGAATGACCACCCGCAGCCCCGGAATGTGCGCGAACAATGCTTCGGTGCTTTCGCTGTGATGCTCCGGCGCGCGAATCCCGGCGCCCATCGGTGTGCGCATGACCATCGGGCAGGTGATCCGCCCCCGCGTGCGATTGCGCATGCGGCTGGCGTGGGACACCAGGTGCTCCATGGCGGCGTAGATGAAGCCCATGAACTGAATTTCCACCACCGGTTTCAAGCCTTGCGCCGCCATGCCGATCACCAGCCCACCGAGCATGGTTTCGGCCAGCGGTGAGTCGATCACCCGCTTGAAACCGAAGCTGTCGCGCAGCCCTTGGGTGGCGCGAAACACGCCACCGTTGACCCCGACGTCCTCGCCCAGAACGATGACGTTGTCGTCTTCGCTCATGGCCCGGTGCAGGGCCAGATTCACCGCTTCCAGCAACGTGAACTTGCCGTTACTCATGGCCCGGACCTCCTGCCCGACGCGCCGCCCGCTCCAGTAACCAGTCACGCTGCTCGGCCAAGGCATCAGGCCAGGTTGCGTAGACGTGATCCAGTATCGATTCAGGGGCCTGAATACCCGCCGCTTCAAAGTTATCTACAGCGCGCTGCACCCGGTCCTGGCATTCGCTGATCAATGCCTGCTCCCGGCTTTCGTCCCACACACCTTGCCCGACCATGAAACGTTGCAGGCGTTTGACCGGTTCCTCGAGCCAGGCGTGCCGGACCTCGTCCGCCGACCGGTAGCGCGTGGCATCGTCCGCGGTGGTGTGATCGCCCAGGCGATAACTCACGCATTCGAGCAACACCGGGCCTTTGCCGTGGCGCGCGCGTTCGAGGGCCGCTTGCACCCGGTCGTAAACGGCGAGCAAGTCATTGCCGTCGACCTGTTCACCGTGGAACCCGGCACCGATGGCTTTCTGCGCCAGGGTCGGCGCGCCGCACTGAATCCGTCGCGGAACCGAGATCGCCCATTGGTTGTTGTTGACCACGAACACCACGGGCAACTGCCAGGCGCCAGCGACGTTGAGGGCTTCGAGGAAATCGCCTTTGCTGGTCGCGCCGTCGCCGCACGTGGTGACCGCGACCCGATGCTCGCCACGGATCTTGAAAGCGCTGGCGACGCCGCAGGCATGCAGGGCTTGCGTGGCGATGGGCACGCAAATCGGAAAGTCCTCGGCCACCGCCGGTTCAGCGAAATCGCTGCCGCGTTCATCGCCGCCCCAGTACAGCAGGATTTCTTCCATGCGCACCCCGCGCATCAATTGCACGGCGGTGTCGCGGTAGTACGGCACCAGCACGTCTTCGGCGTGCATCACGCTGCCAATCGCCACGCCGATGGCTTCCTGGCCCAAGGTCGGCGCATAGGTGCCGATGCGCCCGGTGCGTTGCAGGGCGACGGCTTTCTGATCGAAGAGGCGGGTCAGGACCATTTGCCGATAGAGGCGCGTCAGCAAATTGAAATCGTCGGCCCAGGCTGGAAGTTCGCCGAGCAACTGGCCGTCAGGGGATAAAAACCGGGTGTAGGGCAGCTCAACCTTGTGAAGCATCACAGGGCTCCTGGCACGCGGGGTCGGCGTGCGGTTAACCGGCCCGACGCTTGTGGCGCCGGGCCTGTGGAGCAAGTTTGCCGGGTAGGCTCTCGCCCCTTTATCGATACAAGACTTTCTCCGCCAACTCGTCCGCCACTCGCGCTGGTGAGCGTTTTTCCGCCTGGGCATGGGCGAACACTTCGGTCAGCCGTGAGGCGATTTTCGACAGGTGCGCGGTAATGGTCGTGAGCTCTTCACCCCGGTGTTTGAGCGACACGTAGATCAGCCCGCCGGAATTGATCACGTAATCCGGGGCATACAAAATGCCGCGCCGCTCCAGTTGATCGGCGACCTCCAGGTGAGTCAGCTGATTGTTTGCCGAACCTGCCACCGCCGAGCAGCGCAGTTGCGTCACGCTGTGACTGTTGAGCACGCCGCCCAGGCCGCAGGGCGCAAGAATGTCGCAGGGTGTGCTGAGCAGCGCGTCGTTGGCGATCGGGTGAGCGCCCAATTGCTCCATCGCCAGTTGCACCTTGCCGTGATCGATGTCGCTGACCAACAGTTCGGCGCCGGCGGCGTGCAGTTGTTCCGCCAGGGCATAACCGACGTTGCCCAAACCCTGGATGGCCACGCGCAAGCCTTCGAGGTTGTCGCTGCCCAGGCGGGCCATCGCGGTGGCACGAATACCGGTGAATACGCCCATGGCAGCGTGAGGCGCAGGGTCGCCCGCCGAGGTGGTGCTGGTGACGTGTTGGGTCTGTTGAGCGATGCAATCCATGTCCGCAACCGAGGTACCGCTGTCGATGGCGGTGATGTAGCGACCATCGAGTTCATTGACGCAGCGTCCAAACGCTTCGAACAACGCAGCGCGGCTTTCCACATGGGCGGGGCGAATGATGACGGCTACCCCGCCGCCCTGAGCCAGGCCAGCCAGCGCGGCCTTGTAACTCATGCCTTGGGCAAGGCGAATGGCATCCTCGACCGCTGACTCGTCGCTGGGATAGGCAAGGTAACGACATCCGCCCAGGGCAGGCCCCAGACGTCTGTTATGAATGGCAATGACCGCCTTCAACCCGGTGACCGGGTCGACGCTCAGATGCAGCGATTCAAGGCGAGTGCTTTGCATGAGAGCGAACATCGTAAGGCTCCCGAATCACTTCTTGTAGTCGCCCCAGTATAGGCTTGCGCCCAAAAATTGCAGAAGCGCACCGGAATAAGCAGCGCTGCGATACAGCGCTTTCAGACATAACCCGAAGCCGCCTGTGCGCAGCACTGGACGAATGCCGGAGACGGGGCTAAAACGAGGCATTGCCCGGAGATTTAGATGACGCCCCGCCAATGTTTCTTTGCCTGCCTGCAACGATCACCGCCCGCGCTGTTCGAGGCGGCGCTGTGGATGGCAGCCGAGCACGACAAGGCGCTGAACCCGGAAAAGGTCCTGGCAGACTTCAACGACCTGCAGCAGCGGGTCAGCTATGGCTTGCCGATGTTACCCGTGAGCGAACTGGCCCAGCCGCTGCTTCGGCGCATGAATGACCTGGGGTTCGCCCAAGACGACTTCACGCCGCTGCGCCCGCAGGTGGCGTTGATTCATAAGGTGCTGGAATTGCGGCGCGGCCAGCCGTTGTCGCTGGGACTGATTGCCCTGGAATTGGCCAGACGCCTGGAGATTCCTTTGGTCGGGGTCAATTTCCCCGGGCATTTCCTGCTGCGGGTGCCGGGCGCCGATCATTTGCTGGACCCCTGTGGCGGGCGTCGGTTGTACCCCAACGATTGCCGTGAACTGCTGCAACGCCAGTACGGACCGAACATGCAACTCGGCGCCGACCACTTGCTGACCGCCGACCCGGTGCAGATGCTGCAGCGCCTGTCGCGTAACTTGCGCCAGTTGCACCTCTCCCACGATGACTACATCGGCGCCTTGATCGACGCCGAACGAGTGCTCGAACTGGGCAACGCCAATGCCTCCGATTACCTGGCCCGGGCCAGCCTCTACCAACGCCTGGATTGTCCGAACGCCGAGCGCTTTGACCTGGAGCATGCGTTGCTGCTCAGTGATGACCCGATCCAGCGGCTTCGCCTGACTGAACGGCTGGGGCATCTACCGCCCAACGCAATCGTCCATTAAACGCAGATCCATTGTGGGAGCGAGCTTGCTCGCGATGGCGGTAGTAAATCCAACATCAATGTGTGAGTCAGACCGCTATCGCGAGCAAGCTCGCTCCCACATCGTAATGCTGTTCACTTAAGAACGTTTTGGGGTTGCGGGTTGCGGGTTGGGTACATATCCGTTGCTGCGGTAACGGCGGCTTAGGGTTCCGCCCTGACGGCGGGTTACTTGGAAAAGCCTGCGCGGCCCGACGCCAAGTAACCAAGCGCTTTTGCCCCTGACGTTCGGTGCCTCGCCTGGGCTCGGCATGCCCTCGCTCCGGTCCTGCTCCGTGGGCCCGCCGCCATCGGCCATCCATGGCCGGGGGCGGCTAACCCGGCATCCATGCCGGGTTGCCCACTGCGCAGAACCTCCACTCGGCCTCACGATGGGGCGTGCACTGCCAAAGCAAAACGAGGCGGCCTACCGGCCGGCCTGGTTCTTCAACGCTTGCGCGTCCTGATCGTTCCCCGGAGCGCGCGATCGTTCCCACGCTCTGCGTGGGAATGCATCCTGTGACGCTCCGCGTCACCATTGCGCAAGACTCAAACCTGGCGTTGACGGCGGAACGCAGAGCGTCCCCGGCGGCATTCCCACGCGGAGCGTGGGAACGATCAACAGCAACAGCAACAGCAACAGCAACAGCAACAGCAACAGCAACAGCAACAGCAACAGCAACAGCATCGCGAGCAGGCTCGCTCCCACATTAAGCAGACCAGACCGGCGCACAGCTTTTGCTCCTCACCACTCATCAGGTCGAGCGTTAGCTCGCCTTGCGCTTTTGATCTTGATCGTGATCTGCCCCGTCGGAAGGCCGAACGCAGGTTCTGC
Organism: Pseudomonas sp. JAI111; assembly: GCF_024809425.1. NCBI lineage: Bacteria > Pseudomonadati > Pseudomonadota > Gammaproteobacteria > Pseudomonadales > Pseudomonadaceae > Pseudomonas > Pseudomonas sp. JAI111. The sequence continues at coordinate 20,572 of NZ_JANUCB010000006.1, forward strand.
GTAGTGGGCAACCCGGCATGGATGCCGGGTTAGCCGCCCCCGGCCATGGATGGCCGATGGCGGCGGGCCCAAGGAGCAGGACCGGAGTGAGGGAATGCCGAGCCACAGCGAGGCACCGTACGTCAGGGGCGCGAGCGCTTGGTTACTTGGCGCTCTTCCAAGTGACCCGCCGTCAGGGCGGAACCATAAGCAGCCGTTACCCAAGTAACGGATATGCCCCCCAACCCAAACCCAAAAACGGTCTTAAGTGAACAGCATTAGCTCCCACATCGGGGCTTTAAGGGGTATCCGGCTGGTTGGCCGGGTGAGCTTTCATGAACGCCGGATGCATCGCCGCCAGCGCCGCCACTCGGCGAATCCGTGGATACGCTTCAAGTGAAATATTGAAGCGCTCGGCTGCGTACAGTTGCGGAATCAGGTAGACGTCCGCCAGCCCCGGATGATCGCCAAGGCAAAACCCCGCCTCCCCAATCAATTGTTCCACCGCCGCCAGGCCCTGGCTGATCCAGTGGCCGATCCACTCCACCACCTGCGGCTCATCGTGTCCCAATTGCCGCAGCTTGTTGAGCACGCTGACGTTGTGCAGCGGATGCACGTCGCAACCAATCAACGCCGCCACACCGCGCTCATGAGCGCGGGCAGCGAGGTCCTTGGACAGCAGCGGCACCTGTGGATAACGCTCCTCCAGGTATTCGATGATGGCCGGTGACTGGATCAGCAGTTCGCCCTCATCCGTGCGCAAGGCCGGCACGCGGCCTTGCGGGTTGATAGCCAGGTACGGCGGCTGACGATGCTCGCCGCCGGGCGGTGCGATCAGGTTGATCGGCAGCGCCTGATAGTCCAGGCCCTTGAGCGCCAACGCGATGCGCACCCGGTAAGACGAGGTCGAACGGTAGTAGGTATAGAGTTCCATGACCCGATCCTCTTAGCGCGCCGCCACGACTTTGCCACGGCACTCGCCGAAGCCGATGGACGCAAAACCATCGCGGCTGCAACGGGCGCGCAGGATGATTTCGTCACCGTCTTCAAGGAATTTACGTACCTCGCCCGAGGCCAGCTCGATCGGCTTTTTCCCGCCTTCGGTGATTTCCAGCAGGCTGCCGAACTGACCGTTCTGCGGCCCCGACAACGTGCCCGAACCGAACAGGTCACCGGCCTGCAATTGGCAGCCGTTGACGCTGTGGTGCGCAACCATTTGCGCCACGGTCCAGTACATGTGTTGGGTGTTGCTCAAGGTCAGGCGATGAGCGGGCAGTTTTTGCTCGCGCAGGCCTTCGGTCAGCAGCAGGACTTCCAGTTCGATATCGAATGCGCCCGTCGCTTGATCGCGCTTGTCGAACAGATACGGCAGCGGCTGCGGATCGCCTTCAGGGCGCGCAGGCTGAGCGCGGCGGAATGGCTCCAGCGCTTCAGCCGTTACGACCCACGGCGAGATGCTGGTGATGAAACTCTTCGAAAGGAATGGCCCCAGCGGCTGGTATTCCCAGGCCTGGATGTCGCGCGCCGACCAGTCGTTGAGCAGGCAGAAACCGGCGATATGGTCAGCGGCATCACCGATGGCGATCGACTCGCCCATCTCGTTGCCCGGGCCGATCCAGATGCCCAGTTCCAGTTCGTAGTCCAGGCGTGCGCACGGGCCAAACGTCGGCTCGGTCTGACCGGCTGGCAAGGTCTGGCCCTTCGGACGGCGAACGTCGGTGCCGGACGGGCGAATGGTCGAGGCACGGCCGTGATAACCGATCGGCACGTATTTGTAGTTGGGCAGCAACGGATTGTCGGGGCGGAACAGCTTGCCGACGTTTTGCGCGTGCTCGATACCGACGTAGAAGTCGGTGTAGTCATTGATCTTCGCCGGCAGGTGCATCGTGCAATTCGCCGCCAGAGGCAAGAGTTTGACACCCTGGGCTTCGATCTTGCCCCGCAGCGTACTGCCCTCGGCGAACAGTTCCAGCAGACGTTCGCGCAGCGCAACGCGAGCCTCGCGGCCAAGTTCGAAAAACCCATTGAGCTGACCGCCACGTGTGGCTTCGACGGCCGTACGAGCGGCGCCATCGAACAGGCCCGCGTCCAGTGCCGCTTCCAGATCAAAGATATGGTCGCCGATGGCAACGCCGCTGCGTGGTGCCGAACCGTTCACGCTGAACACACCCAGCGGCAGGTTTTGCAGCGGGAAATCGGCGTGGCCGTTGGCGGAGGCAACCCAGCTACGAGTGATGGAAGTCTGAGTCATGGGTTATCTCCGGGTCGGGTCGAAAGTGGCGGGCAGCGTGGCCCAGCAGGCATCGTAGTTGGGTTGCAGTTGCGGGCACTCAAGGGCGAACCGGCTCGGGCGCAGTACCTGGCTGGTCTCGAACATGAAAGCCATGGTGTTGTCGATTTTTGTCGGTGCGAGCTCAGCGTTGACCGCTTTGGTGCAGGTTTCACCGTCCGGTCCGTGCGCGCTCATGCAGCTGTGCAACGAAGCGCCGCCGGGCACGAAACCTTCGGCCTTGGCGTCGTATTCGCCTTTGATCAGGCCCATGAATTCGTTCATCAGGTTGCGGTGGAACCACGGTGGACGGAAGGTTTTCTCGGCGACCATCCAGCGCGGCGGGAAGATCACGAAGTCCAGATTGGCCAGGCCGTGGACGCTGGTCGGCGAGGTCAGGACGGTGAAAATCGACGGATCCGGGTGATCGAAACTGACCGTGCCGATGGTATTGAAACGACGCAGGTCATATTTGTACGGCACGTTGTTGCCGTGCCAGGCGACCACGTTCAGCGGTGAATGATCAAGCTCGCAGCCCCACAACTGGCCGAGGAATTTCTGCACCAGGGTGGTTGGTTGCTTGAGGTTTTCGTAGTGCGCGACCGGCGTCAGAAAGTCCCGGGCATTGGCCAGGCCGTTGCTGCCGATGGGGCCCAGGTCCGGCAGGCGCAGCGGCGCGCCGTGGTTTTCGGCGATGTAACCGCGAGCCTGCGGGTCGAGCAGTTCGACGCGAAATTTCAACCCGCGCGGCAGCACGGCAATTTCCAGCGGCTCCAGTTCCAGCACGCCCAGTTCGGTGGCGATGCGCAGGCGTCCCAGTTCCGGCACCAGCAGCAGTTCGCCGTCAGCGTTGAAAAACACGCGCTCCATGGAGCGGTTGGCGCGGTAGCTATAGATGCTGATCCCGGTCGGTTTGTCCGCGCCCGAGTTGGCGGCCATGCTCACCAGCCCGTCGATGAAATCGGTCGGCTCGCTCGGGATGTCCAACGGGTTCCAGCGCAGGCGATTGGGGGTTACTTCACCCAGAGGGCCGCCGGCCAGTTGCCGATCCAGTTTGACGAATGCCGGGTGATTGGCCGACGGCTGAATCCTATACATCCACGTGCGCCGGGCTTCGCTGCGAGCCATGGTGAACGCGGTGCCGGAGAACAGCTCGGTGTAGAGGCCGTAAGGGGCTTTTTGCGGGGAGTTCTGGCCGACAGGCAGTGCGCCGGGCAACGCTTCACTGCTGAATTCGTTGCCAAAGCCTGACTGGTAAGCCAGCGCTGGCGCCGTTGAATCGAGGTTCATGGAGCCTCCTGAACAGGGAGTAGGCAATGGCCTGTCACTCTGTTGCAGAGGTCTCGGCACGCCCGGGTTATTTTTATCGTAATTCGATTACGCATAACGTAATTTGATTGGTATTGACCGTCAAGCTATAAAGACGCCCATTCATCCCCGGATCAGACCACCTTCATGGAAACGCCGCGCAACAACGATAAACAGAAAGTCCGCTCGGCCGAGGTCGGTACCGACATCCTCAAGGCGCTGGCCGAGTTGTCACCTTCGACCTCGTTGTCGCGCCTGGCCGAACACGTGCAGATGCCGGCAAGTAAGGTTCATCGTTACTTGCAGGCCTTGATTGCCAGCGGTTTTGCCGAGCAGAACACGGCCACCAACCATTACGGACTCGGTCGTGAAGCACTGCGCGTAGGCCTTGCCGCGCTCAACAGTATGGACGTGCTGAAAGTCGGCGCCCTGCCCCTGGCCGAGTTGCGCGATGAACTGAACGAAACCTGTTTTTTGGCGGTGTGGGGCAATCAGGGTGCGACCGTGGTGCACATCGAACCGGCCGTGCGCGCGGTGACGGTGGTGACGCAATTGGGCTCGGTGCTGCCGCTGCTTAGCTCATCCACTGGCCTGGTGTTTGGCGCTTATCTGCCGAAACGGGAAACCGTGGACTTGCGTGACCAGGAACTGCGCAACGCCACCGACCATGCCCTGGCGGACGATCAGATCTATGCGGCGTTATGCGAACAGATCCGCAAACGCGGCCTGCATCATGTGCATGGTTTGCTCATGCCTGGGGTCGATGCGTTGTCGGCACCGGTGTTCAATGCTGTCGGGAATGTGGCGGCGGTCATGACTATTGTCGGCCCGGCGTCGTTGTTTCACGCCGATGAAAACGGCCCGGCGGCGCAGCGATTGCTGGCGGCGACGCGGGCCGTTAGTTGGCGGATGGGGTTCGAGCCCCCTCCCGCATCGAGTCCATTCAAGGATTGACCGGCAGTCAGATCAACTTACCGTGGTTTTGCTGCTCGATAAGCCGACCTCGGACAGGACGTCCTCAACAATCTCTTTTAGCACTTCGTGAGGGACGTCTCGGCCCATGGCCTGGGAAACCAGGCCTGCAACTGTCTTCGCATCCCCGGCAAGACTGATCAGTGTTTTCTGGGTGGCGGTGACTGCTTGCTTGCCAAACTCCTTGTATTTGCCATAGCCCAATGAAGCCAGATCAATCAGTGCATCCTTGAAATGAGTGATGGCTTTGTCTTTGTTTCCATCGTGATAAGCCTGTGCACCCTCCAAGATGTTCTTAGTGATTTGAATCGCGGCAACCGCCAGCCCAAGGGGAGGAATAACCAGGCTGATGACTTGCGCGGCCTGGATCACGGCATTGTAGGTCAGGCCTGTAATGATCTCGGCAAGACTGGTGGTTTGCGCATCCACATCCCTGATAACGCGCCGTACGCTGTCATCGTAAGACCTGGCGAAATCCCGGACGCGGCTGTTGTGTTCCAAATCAGGCGGCGGCACGCTGCGAGTCGACGCTTCCAATTCGTCGAAGTATTTGCTGACGGCGAGTCGATCAGTGTAGTGGACTCGCGTCGCGTAATACTCCCTCAAGCCCTTGATACGCACCGATGAAACAAAATGGCCTAGCGGGCGAAACCACGTTCCGTCTGGCGCTTGCGGCGTATACAACCAATCCTCGTTTGTTTTCCCGTTCATAAGCCGGAATACATAGACCCCTTCCACCGGACGTCGTCGACCAAGGTGAAACTGGTAAACACTGTTTTCCATCGCTGGGTAATCGCCCAATGGATCGCGCGTTTGCGAATGCTTGAGGGAACTGATGGAGTTCTGCAAGCCATTGAGTTGTTCAAAGGTCATTCGTTGCTGAAAGTATTCAGACAACGCAGCCCGGTTCATTTCCGCGAACTGACGCTGACGATGGACATCGCGCCTGAACGTGTAGCTCAACTCGGTGGGATCAAGATAAACCGAGTTCAGCATTGCAATGTACTTCTCACCTGGACGCAACGTCCGGGACCACTGGGCAAGGTGCACGATAGTGAGTTTTTTGAGCGAGGGATGCCCAGGTTCCAGTCGATACCTTGGGTAAAGATCGGGTGACGCATTTTCTCTTTCAACTGGATAGAAGACTTTTTCACTGGCAACAACAGAAGTGAGTGTGGCTTTTTCCGAAGGACTGAACTCAATCATAATGAGATCGGGATCAACGGATGCGTGCTCGCCTTGGGACTTTAATGCCTGCTCAAGGGTGTATTTTATTAAGTCATAGGCAAACTGCTGATACGAAATGAACGTATGATCTCGAGCTTCGACGGTATAAAGCGCCTTCAGTTCGGTATTGAGCCGAGCAAACTGCTCACGCCAAAAGACAGGCGCATTACGATAGTTTGCCGGGGCCAACTCAGCTGCCTCGATGGTGTCCCAGCGAATCTGTTCAGACACTACACCGAATAGAGGCTGCCCCGGTTTTGGAGATATAAACTCGCGTAACTTTACATCGTCGTCTTTCCAGAAGCGCTTATTCACCGCAAGCTCACGGAAAAACAGATGAGCGGAGTCTCGATAGCGGACACTCACCTGATCATCAATAAACGCTGGAGACTTGCTTGCCCAATCACCTACGGCATTTCCCATTGCGACGACGTTATTGAAACTGTGCCAGACCTTTCCATCGGGAGCGCCGGGCGCATATAGAATATTTCGACCTTGCGGATTCCCCCGCTCACTGATAACAAACAGGTCTTTCATCGTGGCTGCCGAGCCCGGTAAAATCACTCCGCGTAAAAACAGCGCCGGATCGCCTTGCAGGTATCGCAGAATCCAACGATCATCCAGACGTTCGAAATGGCGTTCGACGTTGGCGCAAAAAAGCGTGAACTCTATCTGTCGAGCCAAATGCTCTTGCATCGCCTCATTGATTGCTGCGGATGCACCGGAAGCCATCATGATCGTAAAGTCAGAACGAATATCTGTCGAAGAGAGCCAGCGTTGAAGGCCGGAACTTGTCAGCCCCGGAAAGACAGTTCCCGAGAAATTCAATTGTTGCAGCGTTGAGCTTTGCAATCCAAAAATAGCAAATTCGGTCAACGTCCTCTTGTCTTCTTGCGCAATCTCCCGACCACCCACGCTGAACTTATGCAGGGACGTCACTACAATCTGATCAGGCTCACACTCGACACCCGCCGAACTTTGTGCCCATGAACGAATACGATGACGTGCATAAGCTTTCAATGAAACTCGTGGCCCCATCGTTTCATTCAACTTGCTTTCACTTTCTACCAAGGCCGACTCAAGGCCCAGAAAACGCTGAACATTTTGTTCACCATAATTTTCACGCCAATAGTCCAGTCGCAACTGCCTCTGACTTGGTAATTCCTTACTTACACTCATCAAAACAATCCTTGTTGATAACGATAATGGCAACACGCCAATTATTCGACCAACAAAAACTAACTTTATTTTCTAAAATTCAAAACCCACAACATCATTCTTGTTATGTAAGTTACGACTCTTCACCCACACGAAAAGACCCGGTTATTTTTAAAAACAATAAAAAGCAAATCCGCACTACAACCAGCCAACCTCCTTTTCAATCAAGCACCCCCAGCTTCTTGGCCTTTGCAACTGCCTGAGTCCTACGCTCCACACCTAACTTTCCATGAATACGCCGAGAATGAGTTTTGACTGTATGTAACGAAATAAACAGCTGCTCTGCAATCTGCTGATTGGAATTGCCCATGGCAATCAACTTGAGCACTTCAACTTCACGCTGACTGAGTGGGTTTACTTCACTAGCGAGCACTGTGTTTTCAAGACAGAAGCCGGAAACGCCCAACGTTGATAGAAGGTCGGGCTGACGCAGTTGCAACTCGCAGAACGCTTGTCGGAGACCGCAACGATCAACCAGGTTCAAGCCCCTTTGCAAAAACTCTCTGGCCCTGACGCAATCACCGCTCAGCCATGCAACTTCAGCCCCCGCGAACAGCAATTCGACTTCCAGCGCCAACATGGCCGACCGTTGCGACTGTTCAAGCAGCGGGGCGAGTTGACTCATCGGGTCCTTGGCCTGGTGCAGATAAACCTGCGCCAATACCAGCAAGTATTCATTCCGTGCAATCAACATTAATGTTGCCGGTGGAGCCTGTCGCGCCAACGGACTACGGTAGTGGCGTAGCACCCGGCTAAGCGCTTCATGGGCCAGTTCGGGGCGCCCCTGCTGTAGCCAGAGTTGACTGCTGACCTGCAACAGCGCACCGCGATAAACGGTGTCGGGAATCTGCCGTTGCTGCATCAAGCGTTCGGCATCGCGCAGATGAACAAACGCTTGAGCATAGTCACGCTTATTGGCTGCTAACTGCGCCAATCCAAGGAAGCCATAAAGCACCCGTTTGTCATGGTTGCGCAGGCAGATCTGCAGCCCTGTTTCGAAATACTCCGAAGCCACGGCATCCAGGCCCTGAGTCAAACTCAACCGGCCACGATGCAAGGCAATCCGCCCCAGTAAAGGCTCGGCTCTTCGATGCTGCCGGGTGAGCAGGCCATGGATGTTGGCGAGCACACTTTCGGCACGTTGAGGGGCCCCGCGTTGCTCCAGCAATTGCGCGTGATCGAGTTCCAGCAGCCCTTCGAATACCAGCGAGCCTTGTGCTCGCGCCAGGCACAACGCATCGCGGTTGATGGCCTGCGCGACATCGAGCTCACCGCGCAGCAAGGCCTGTTGCGTCAAACCCGACAGGCACATCAAGCGCACGGGCCATAGGTCAGGACCGAGTACGCTCAGTGCATCGACAAAGTGCGCTCGCGATCCCTCCATGTGCCCCTGCAAATGCAGTAGCCAGCCTTGCTGGGCCTGCCAGCGCGCAATCAATTGCCGCTGAAGGAATGCCGACGGCTGAGGGGTGAATCGAGACAGATGCTCGATGCAATCAGCGGCTTGCCCGAATCGACCGGCAAACAACAAGGCAGCGGTGATCAGCCCGACCAGTTGCGATGACCCGAGCATCAGCTCTTCGCCCTGTTGTTCATGCAAATGCAACAGCAGCACGACCGTCTGTTCCTCGAACAGGTGCTCGAAACTGAAATGCTGCAACAGGCTGACCGCGACCTCGAACTCTTCAGCCAGCAAGGCATGTTCGAAGGCCGCTTTCCAATCGAGTTCGGCCGCAAACCACTGGCAGGCACGACGATGCCATGAGCGCCCTGCCGGCCATTGTTCAGCGCGCATCAATTGCGTGAGCGGTGGGAAAATCTGCAACCAGTCGTCCGTATCCCTCCAGGGCTCGATAAAACACCCCAACTCTTGCAACGTTTTCAAAAACTGCGCACCTTCACCCGCCCCAAACAGGTGATCGCACAGGCGCGCATTGAATCGCGGAAAATGCGCGAGCACCCGCCAGACTTCCGCCAGCTCCGGGGTCAGGCTGGTGAACAGTTCGTGTTCGAGGTAATCGAGTAACGTGTCCGGTCGGCTGTGCTGCGGATCGTTGCGCGACCAGTCGCATTTTTGCAGCAGCGCAACCCGCACACCGGCGCACCAGCCGCCACTGCGCTGGATGATTTTGCTGGCAGCGGTGCTGGCATCGACCGGTGACAGGTGACGCAACAGCGAAGCGATTTCCGTCTGATTGAACGCCAGCGTGGCGCGCTCGCATTCGTACAACTCGTCATCGAGCAGCAATCGTGGCCAGTTGCATTGCGGGCGACGTCGGCCGCCCAGCCACCAGGTCAGCATCGGACTGCTGACGGCCAGCATGCGGTCCAACAGGTGATCGAGTTCCGGGTTCGGAACGCGGCAATAGTCATCGACAAACAGCCAGGTCGGCGCCTGCAATCGAGCCAACGCACTGAGCACGTCCGACTGTTGCGCAGACGCCAGCCCCAATGTCTGCGCCAGACGCTGGCAAAATTCCGCGGTGCTCAATGTCACGCCTGACAGCGGCAGCCAACACACCCGACACTGGGGCGGTGCCTGTAGCAGGCAATCAGTGAGCAGCGCGGTCTTGCCACTGCCGGCGGGGGCGCAGAGTAATTTCACTCGTGCTGCCGAAGTCAGCAAAGGCTCGGTCAATCGATCACGCGACAGGTGATGCGAAGACAGACGGGGCAGAAATCCAGGACGGTCCAGACACGGGGTCATGGCGGTCATTGCGGCGTGCCTATTTATAATTGTCCGACAACCCTAGCCCTCTGAAGCCCGCTTGTTGAGAAGTATTCAGGGCGCTGATTGGCAGCCATAAAAAAGGCGACCCATGGGTCGCCTTTTGCATTGCCAGTGAATCAAGCCCCTTACCGGACGCCCTCCGCCCGCAGTGCCGATGGCGTGTAATCGGCAGACTTGGCCTCAAAGCCGAACTCGAAACTGTGTTTCTCTTCGTTCTTCATCCCCAGCGCAATGTAGCGACCGGCAATGATGTCGTAGAGCGCTTCAAGCGTGTAGGCCTGGGTCTGGTGATCGTAGTAATACTGGGCGTGACCTTCGGCCACTCGCCACAGTTGGCCACGACCGTCGTAGTGGTCGGCCAGCGCAACTTGCCAGCTGTCTTCGTCGAGGTACATGTGGCGCTTGGCGTAGATGTGGCGCTCGCTCGGCTTCACTGTGCCGATCACTTCCCAGACGCGGTGCAATTCATAGCGGGTCAGGTCCTGGTTGATGTGGCCAGCCTTGACGATGTCGTCGTACTTGAGGCTCGGCGAGTCGAGTTTGTAACTGTTGTAAGGGATGTACATTTCTTTCTTGCCGACCAGTTTCCAGTCGTAACGGTCCGGTGCGCCAGAGAACATGTCGAAGTTATCGGAGGTGCGCAGACCATCGGCGGCGGTGCCCGGCCCGTCGTAGGCCACTTGCGGCGCGCGACGCACACGACGTTGTCCGGCGTTGTAGATCCAGGCCAGGCGCGGCTCTTTCACCTGATCGAGGGTTTCGTGCACCAGCAGCACGTTACCGGCCAGACGCGCCGGCGCGGTCACCGACTGCTTGAAGAAGGTCAGCACGTTGGCGGCCTTTTCCGGGTCCAGGTCTTTCATCAGTTGCGGAACGGCGATCTCTTCTTCGAAGCGGATCGGCGTGTAGCTGCCGTTGGTCTGCGGCGTCACCTGAGTGATGATGCGGCGCAGGTTGCCGCCGTGATAACGGGTGATGTGGTTCCACAACACTTCCACGCCAGTCTTCGGGATCGGAAACGCGTAGTAGCGGTTTCCGGTGAAATTGGCCAGGCCGTTACCGTCGTTGATGCTGTTCACGTTCAGCGCACTGCGTTTGGCCGATTCGTAGATTTCCGGCGGCACGGCCACGGTACGGTGAGTCGGGTAGACCGGGATCTTGTACGTTTCCGGGTAGCGCTTGAACATCGCCACCTGACCTTCCGAAAGTTTGTCCTTGTACTTGTCGACGTTGGCAGGGGTGATCACGAACAGCGGTTTTTCGCTGGCGAAAGGGTCAGCCAGGAAGCCCTTGCTGTCGACCGCACCCGCGTTTTTCGGGATACCACCGGTCCACGCCGGGATCGAGCCATCAGCGTTACCGGCCTTCTCGGCGCCGAGCGGGGTGAGCGAGGTGCCGAGTTTATTCGCTTCTTCGGGCGATACCGCCGCCATCACGTTGGCAGCCAGCAGGCTCAAGGCCAGGGCGCCGCATTGCAGAATCATCTTGCGCATTGAATTCATCCTTCTCAGCCAAATCAGAAGTTCACGCCGAAGCTCAGTGCCAGGAAGTCACGGTCTTCCAGGGTGTTGTAGTTACCGCCGAAGAAATCGGTGTAACTCAGGCTCGCGGTATAGGTGTTGCGGTAGTCGGCATCGACGCCGACGCTGACCGCCTTGGCGCCTTCGTTGAACAGTCCGTTGGGGCCATAGCCCGCGACGTCATGCGACCAGGACAGGTTGGGTTTGAGGTTGACGCCGGCAAAGACGTCGGCATAGTCGAGAATCGCCCGGGCGCGGTAGCCCCAGGAGGTCGAGGTGACGAAGCCGTCGGTGTCGCCGCCAAAACCGTACTGGCCGTAGACCGAGTCGCGGCCGTAACGCAGACGGCTACGCGGTTCCAGACCACCGACGTGAACCACCGCCGCTTCGCCCACCAGCGTCAAGCGCTGGGCGCCCAATACCTGGTCGAAGAACTGTGTGAGGGTGCTCTGGACCTGGGTGATTTCCTTGCGGCGATAGCCTTTGTTGTCAGCGCCAGGAGTAGTGGCAATCGGTGAAGCGGCTCCGCCAGCAATCGGGTTAACCATGGCCAGGGTCAGGTCGTTGGTGTTGACCTGCACCGGAGCATTCGGGCGATAGCTGATCTCGCCACTCCACGCGGTGCCGGTAGGCAAGGTGGTGGAGAAACTCGCGCCGTAGAGACGAATGTCTTCCGGGTATTCGAGGTAGTACTGACCGCGTCCGAGCATCACGCTTTGCGCCAGCCCCGCACCGCTGCCCGGCGCCAGACGGTTGGCCACACTCACCATGCCCGGCAGGCTGGCCAGCGTCGACAGGCCTGCGGTGGTGGTGCCGACAGTCGGTGTGCGGCTGTGGTAGTTCATGAAGTACAGGCCGTACTCGGTGTCATCACCGAGCCAGCGCAACGCCGTGCCCCACTGCCCGGAATCCCGCGCATCGCGGTCGCCACCACGGGGAACGACCACGCCTTCGCGCGTTACCTGGATCGGTTGACCGAAAGCCGATGCCAAAGGCGCCAACGGGGCAATCGCCGGACTGCCGACTGTGTAGTTGTTGTTGCAACCGTCAGCCACCACGTCGTTGCCGAAGAAGGTGCCGCAGTTGTCGACGACGGTCTGGTCCCACTCCAGTTGATAGAAACCTTCCACCGAGAGCTGATCGGTCAGGCCCTGGGAGGCGAACAGCATGTTGACCGGAATCAGCCCTTCCTTGATCTCGGCGCCTGGGCGACGGAACGCGGAGACGTCGATCGGGTTGATGCTGTTGATCGAGTTGCCGATGAAGGTACTTTCACCCCAACTGACCACCTGCTTGCCCGCGCGCACGGTGCCTGGCAAATCGGCGATGGAATAGTTGTGATAAACGAAGGCATCGAGAAGCTCCGTCCCGGAAGACTTGGCGCCTTCCTTGCGGCCACTGTCACTGATCTGCTTGAACTCGCGGTCTTCGTCCTTGAGCTCGAAGTCGTACCAATACTTGCCGCGGACGAACACGCCGGTATCGCCATATTTCAGTTCGAGGTCGTGAATACCCTTGAAGATCTTGGAGAAGGTTTCGCCCTTCTTGAAGTTCAGCCGGCCGTCGTCACCGGTCGAAGACTGACCGGTCCCGCCGTTGACAGTGCCCACCAACGACTTATCAGCATCGCGCATGCCCCAACTCGCGCCGACGGACAGCGAGGAGTCAAACGATCCCTCGATTTCGCCAATGTTGAATGAAACAGCCTGCGCCTGGGCACAGCAACCCAAGGCAACCGCAGCAGCCAGCGCTTGCGGCGTGAAGATGGCGCGCATTGTTGTTTTTGTCATGCGTCTTCCCCGGTGAGTGACAGAAGGCCCCACCCTACTGCCGCACGTTGGGAGCGATAAGCGCACCAAGGAGGTATTCGCGGTGTACCTCTTAAGTATGAATGCCCGGATGGAGCGCGGGTTTGCGCGGTGTATGGATGGGCTGGATGGAGGGTTATCAGCCAGATGCATGAACAAGGGCTGATGCTGGCTATTGCCGACGGTTGCGCTCGACGGCGACTACAGGGGGAATGGCGCGGCGGGAACCGGGACTGTTGCTCAGGCTGCAACACTGCATGTCGCGAATCGCTATTTTTCCTTAGGGCTCAACGGCTTATTCTTGCCGGGCTTTCAAGGTGAACCACCGGAAAGCACAAAGCGATGAGGTGTGATCAATCCACATCATCGCCGACAGAATCCAGATGAATCGATGCTCTTTCGATTGATCGCCCTGAGTACACTGACGTTGATTTGTAGCTCCTTGATCCAACGTCTTGCTTTGGCCGCTGCGTTTGCAGCGGCCTTTTTTATGGGCGATGGTTTTGTAGCGAAGGGAACAAGCGGGGGCATGGCAGGGCTCTGAAAAGCCCTGCGCAACACATCAACGTCAGATCGAATACTTCTGCAAATTCGCCATCATTTCCTTCAGCGCCTCGATGTTGTCCTTCGGATGCGCGGCGCCTTCGAAATCACAAATCTGCTGCCAATGCGCCGCCACATCCTCCGGCGAGAACCCCTCCCGTGGATCAAACCCGGCGCCCAGGCTCCGCTCCCAACGCACTTTGCCCATCCAGCCGCCGCCGACTTCAAACAGCCCGGACGTCTCCTGGCAGGTTTCGCTGGCCAGGTACACCACCAACGGGCTCACCAGTTCCGGCTTGAGTTGCTCGAACACTTGCGGCGGAATCAGGCCTTCGGTCATGCGCGTGCCGCCGGTTGGCGCGATGGCGTTGACCAGAATGTTGTTCTTGCGGCCTTCGATGGCGAGTGTGCGAGTCAGGCCGTAGAGGCCGAGTTTGGCCATGCCGTAGTTGGACTGGCCGAAGTTGCCATAGATGCCCGAGGTCGAGGCGGTGAAGATCACGCGGCCATAGTTTTGCTCGCGCATGTGCGGCCAGGCGGCGCGGGTGACTTTGTAGGCGCCTTCGACGTGGACGCGGTAAACCAGGTCCCAATCGGCGTCGTCCATTTTGTGGAAAGTCTTGTCGCGCAGGATCCCGGCGTTGTTGACCACCACATCGATGCGGCCGAAGGCATCGAGGGCGTGCTGGACGATTTTGTCGCCGTCGGTGACGGAGTCGTGGTTGGCCTCGGCGATACCGCCGGCCTCGCGAATTTCTGCCACGACGCGGTCTGCTGCCGAAGCGTTGGCGCCTTCACCTTGCGCCGAACCGCCAAGGTCGTTGACCAGCACTCTGGCGCCCTGTTTGGCGAACAGCAGGGCGTGTGCGCGGCCCAGGCCGCCGCCTGCACCGGTGACGATCACGACTTTATCTTCGAAGCGCACAGACTCATTCATGGGGAAAACTCCAGCAGGCCAAGGACAATAAGCCCGAGTGTCAGGCACGGCGCTGCTGGTCACAATCAACAAGGGTGGGGCTGAATAGTGCTCGATAAGGCTGGGGGATAATCAGGAACAGGCCACCTTGAGCGGCGGTGAAACCAGCCGATCACGAAACTCGAGGTAATGTTTGAGCACCAGTGCCGGGGCCTCGGATTGCGGGTAATGGCCAATGTCAGGCAACAGGACGGTGTCCGGGTCGGGGATCAGTTCCCGATAGCGCTTGACCATGTGCGCACCGGAAATGGGATCGACCTCACCGTCAATCACTCGCAGCGGCACTTCACCACGCTGCATGGCGCCGACCCAGCGCTCGCGCTGGACACGCCGCTCGGGAATGTAGGTGATGAGTTTGTGCATGATCCGTGGGCCGTGATTGCTGTCGATCAAGCTCCAGAAATCATCCATCTCACTTTCGCTGGGGTGTGTTCTCGGGCCGAATATCTGCCGGAAATTCTTTACCAGTCCGTCGCGTGTAAAGGCTCGTCCGATCATCCAGCCCAAGGGGCTGAGCAAGAGTTTTTGCATCAGCACCGGACGATGGGTTTCAGGAAACAGGCCACCGTTGAGGAACACACAACTGGCGATATCCACGCGGGTCTCGTAATGCCGCGCCAACAACTCCTGGGCCACGCTGTCGCCATAATCATGGGCCAACAGGTGCACCGGCCGTTCGACATTCAAGTGCGCGAGCAAGGCCTGCTGCAGATCGGCCTGCTCCAGCAAACTGTATTCATGGTTGGCCGGTTTGGCGGAGTCACCGAAGCCGAGCATGTCGCAGGCAATCACTCGATAGCGCTGCGCCAGAGGCTGCCACAGGTAATGCCAGTCCCAACTGGCTGTCGGGAAGCCATGAATGAGCAACAGCGGCTCACCCTGCCCGGCTGTCCAGTAACGAATGGTCTGCCCACGAAACACAAACGTCTGGCCGCGTTTACGCCAGACACACAGGGGGATCTCGGCGAGTTGCATTAGAGTTTATAACCCGGGTCTTGTTGATCGAGTTTGCGCAGCAGCGCCGGCCAGGCCAGCGCGCCGCCCATCCCTTGAGCACTTTTGGTAACGCCGGCGATCATCGCCTTGGCGCCCGCCAGAATCTGCGGCTCGATGGCGATCAGTTCAGCGCCACCGCCCTGCGCCAAAACCTGGATATCGCAGGCGCGCTGGAAGGTGAACATCATCAGGAATGTATCGGCGATGGTGCTGCCACAGGTCAGCAGACCGTGGTTATGCAGCATCAGGAAGTTGTTTTGGCCAAGGTCGGCTTGCAGGCGCGCCTTCTCTTCATGGTTCAGCGCAACGCCTTCGTAAGCGTGGTACGCCAGGCTGGACAGCACAAACAACGACTGCTGACTGATCGGCAGAATGCCCTGTTTTTGCGCCGATACCGCAACGCCCGACGCCGTGTGGGTGTGCAGTACGCAGACCACATCGTGACGCACTTCATGCACGGCGCTGTGAATGGTGTAACCGGCCGGGTTGATTTCGTACGGGCTGTCCATCAGCTTGTTGCCGGCCTGATCGACCTTGACCAGGCTTGAGGCGGTGATCTCGTGAAACATCAGCCCGAACGGGTTGATCAGGAAATCTTCGGTACCCGGCACCTTGGCCGAGATGTGCGTAAAGATCAGATCATCCCAGCCATGCGCGGCAACCAGACGGTAGCAGGCAGCCAGATCCACGCGGGTCTGCCATTCGGCGGCACTGACCTGGTTTTTCACATTGTTGGGTGATTGGACGGGGGCAACATTCAAGGCAAGGACTCCTGTTCTTATTGTTCTACTGTCGTCACAGCAGTCTAGTCAGCCGTTGGATCTCGCGTAGTTGCATTAGCAGCCAGCTTGATGGCCTAACGAGTCAGTTCAGGCCAAGATCTGGATCCATGTCAAAGGACCGCCGCCAGTAACGGGGCGCAAAACAAATTCAGCAGCCCCGTCAGCACCATCACAAGTCCCGCCACCGAGCCTTCTTCACCGCCGACTTCATGGGCCCGGCTGACGCCGGCACCGTGCGCGCCAACGCCAAACAGTGCGCCCCGTGCCAAGGCGCTACGCAGTGGCAGCCACTTGAGCAATATGCCGCCGAGCATCGCTCCGAACACACCTGTGAACATCACGAACACCGCCGTCAGTTCCGGAACACCGCCGAGTTCATGAGCCAAGGGCATGGCAAACGGCGTGGTGATTGAGCGTGGCACCAGTGACAGGGTCACCGAACTGTCCAGCGCCAGCGCCTTGGCCAGACCGAACGAGGTGCCGATCGACGCCGCACTGCCCGCCAGCATGCCAAGCAGCAACGCCGACCAATGCCGCATCAGCATTTGCCGCTGCTGCCAGATCGGCACGGCAAACGCGACGGTCACCGGGCCCAGCACCCACATCAGCCAATGGGTGTCGCTCGAATATTCGGCATACGCGGTGTGCAGCGGCACCGCGAGCGCCAACAGCAGCGCAGGCACCAGAATCAGCGGTGACAACAGATATCGACCGGTGCGCCGATAGATCCAGCGACTGAATACATAGGCCAGCAGTGTGAAGGCCAGCCAGAACATCGGCATCAGCTCAAGCTTCATGGGGCCTCCTCAACCGCACCACCGCTTCCACGGTAAACGCCGTCACGAGCATTACCATCAGCGTACTCATGCCGATCACCAGCAGAATCCGCCAGCCGTCATTGCGCATCAGGCCGCCATAATCGAGCAGGCTCATCAGCGCCGGAATAAAGAACAACAGCATCTCGGCCATTAATAAACCTGCGCCCATTTGCAACGTCGCCGGTTTGACCCAACCGAAAGCGAAGGCCAGCAACAGTAATGCCATGCCAATGACGCCACCCGGGATCGGCCAGGCAAACCATGTGGCGATTGCGCAGCCGAGCAGATAAATGCCGAGCAGCACGGCCAGTTCAGTCACCAGTCGGGCCAGTTTTTTCAGGGTTGATGCATGCATGATGTCGTTCCTCTCAAGGGTTCATTTTACGGAGCGCGCTTCCATCACCGAAACGAATTGTTAGACTCGACACCATTCCAATCTGGAATCAGACCCATGGAATTCAAACAGCTACGCAGCTTCGTCGAAGTGATGCACCAAGGTGGGTTCACGCAAGCCGCCAAAACCCTGCACCTCAGCCAATCCGCGGTGAGCAAGCAAGTCGCGCAACTGGAACAGAGCCTGGGCACCCCGCTACTCGAGCGCCTGGGTTCACAGTTGCGCCTGACCGCTGCCGGCAGCGTGGTCCTGCAACGGGCCGAAGGCATGCTTCGGCTGCGCAACGAATTGCTCAGCGAGTTGGATGATTTAAGCCAACTGGCCCGTGGGGAGCTGCGTCTGGGCTTGCCGCTACTGGGCAGCGACGCGCTGTTTGCCGAGTTGTTTGCCGAGTACCGGCGGCGCTACCCGAACATCAGCATTCAGTTGCTTGAGGGCGGCAGCCTGAACATCGAACAGGCGGTATTGAGCGGTGAGCTGGAGCTCGGCGGCAGTCTTTTGCCGAAGGATCCGCAGTTTGCCTTCCAGCCCTTCTGCGATGAACCGCTGGACGCATTGCTACCGGCCGATCATCCGCTTGCGGCAAAGACCGTGATCGGATTGGAGGAACTGGCCGACACTCCGTTTCTGCTGTATCAGCGCAGCTTCGTGCTTAACGACCGATTGCTCCAGGCCTGCCATCAACTGGGATTTACGCCCAAGGAAGGCGGACGCAGCGGTCAGGCGGATTTTCTGGCGGCGTTGGTGGCCGCAGGTCAAGGCGTGGTGTTGTTGCCCAGCGTGGTGGCGCGCGGGCTGGTGCGGCCAGGCGTGGTGCGCCTGACCTTGAAAGCCCCGAGCTATCTGCGCTGGGACATCGCCTTTATCTGGCGTCAGGGTGCGTACCTGTCCAAAGCCGCGCAAGCCTGGCTCGCCCTGTTGCGCGAGCGGCCGGTCAGCCCCGCAGCGCGCTGACGAAATCAGCCAGCCAAGGCTCGGCGTCGGTTTCCGGGGTGACGCTTTCACTGGCGTCCAGACGCAGCATCGGCAGCACTTCGCGCACGCCAAGCTCACTGAACAATTCGCGCATCTGCTCGCCGCCACCGCAGAAGGTATCGCCATAACTCGCATCGCCCAGGCCGATGACTGCACCGGGCAAACCGCGCCAGGCGGCAGGCAACTGGTCACGGATCATCGAGTACAAGGGTTGCAGGTTGTCCGGTAACTCGCCCATGCCGGTGGTCGAGGTCACCGCCAAAAACGCCTGTGGGCCGAAAGCCTGGACATCGGCGAGCGTTGCACGCGGGTTGTGCCAAGTCTCGAAACCCGCGGCATTCAAAATAGTCGCGGCATGGCGCGCAACCTCTTCAGCCGTGCCGTACACCGAGCCGGAAATGATGGCAACTTTCATCAATCGATCCTGAAGCAGAGTAAAAACACAGATATTAACAGCACAGGCTCGTTTGATCTTTTAGAATGCAAATCCATATCAATACGGAAAGGACTCTCCGATGATCAACGCTCATCTGCTGCAAATGGTGATCAACGCCTCCAATGACGGCATCGTGATTGCCGAAAAGGAAGGCGACCAGGACACCATCCTGATTTACGTGAACCCTGCGTTCGAACGCCTTACGGGTTACACAAGCGAAGAAATCCTCTACCAGGATTGCCGCTTCCTGCAGTCGGGTGACCGGGATCAAGACGCCCTGGCAACGATTCGCGAGGCACTGAGCAGTGGCGGATCCTGCCGGGTGACTCTGAGAAACTACCGCAAGGACGGCACGCCGTTCTGGAACGAACTGTCCCTTTCTACAATGAAAAATCCGGGCGACGGACAGACTTACTTTGTCGGCGTGCAGAAAGATGTCACCACTCAGGTCAAGGCACAGCAACGGGTTATGCAGTTGGAAGCGCAAGTGGCACAGTTGCAGGCCGAACTTGCCGCGCTAAAAAGCGACGAACGGTAAAAACAAAACGGCGAATTAAGTGTCATTAACTACAATCACCGATGAATTTGTATCTTTTTCTTTCGAGCAAGCCATGCAGCGCGACGCACTCCTGACCCAGGATGAGCTGGATTTTATCCAGACCATGCAACACAACCCGCAGCTCAATGTGCGGGATGCGACGTCGAGTCTGCTCGTTAATGGTGGTTCGCAAATCCGTGATTTGCTCACGCGTCTCGCGGCACATGAGCAGGTCACCATCCAGGCTAACTTCGAAAACCAGCAAATGACCTTTCCGCTGCACCTGGTGGAAGACGAGTTTCATGCGCTGCATTTACGCCTGGGAGTGCCGAGTATTTACGAAGACGGGCCGATGGTCCGACCTTGGCGCCTCTCACTCGAAGAGCCTGTAGCGCTTGAGAATGCCAAGGGCCAACCCGGAACAATGTGGGTGCACGAAATATCGTTCAAAGGGGTGTTGCTGGAGGTCCGCAACAAGACCAAGCCGCCCAAGCACTTTGCATTGTGGTTCAGCCCTTCAGGTTATGAGCGCATCGCGTTGCGTGGCACCTTCGAACGTGAAACCGAACAAGGGTTTTACGCTTTCGAACTAAGCCAGACCGACAAGGACGAGACCGAGCGCCTGCGCCAGTACATCCTTCAACAGCATCGTCTGACACACCCTGCGCTGCACATCTGAAACTCAGGTATCCAGGTTTCCTGCCAGGAACTGTTTCAAGCGCTGGCGCATCACCGTCCCCTCATTCCCCAGACATCCGATCGACGATCCGGCCAGGCTTTCCTGTGCCAGCTCCGACGCATCGCCAGCCAGCAACAGCTGACAGTCCAGACTGATAGCCAGCCGGTTCAAACGTCGAGGCAACTCGGCTGCCGGCGCATGATTGGACACCAGTACCAGTGCCTTGGGTTTGATCCGCTGGCAAACCAGGGCCAACTCGTCGAATGGCTGGCCGATAGCCAACAACTGAATCGCCGAATCGACACTGCACAGGTACAACGCAGTGATCAGAACTTCCAGCTCACGGGCTTGATCAGCCAAGGCACAGACAATGATCTGCCGCGGTTGCATCACACGCACCAGCAGCAATCGTTGCAACACTCTGGAGCGCAGAAACCCGTCGAGAAAAAGCCATTCACTGGCTTGCCCGAACGTTTCATGGCGTTGAAGCAAATGTTTCCAGACCACCAGCAAAATGTCCTGGAATACGACCGTCAGGGGATAACTGGAAAAAATCTGCCCATAGACATGCTCCAGTTGCACCTCGTCAAAGGCCGTGACCGCCGCCTGGACTTGCTGCTGCCACTGGATGTAGTCGGCCTGAACAAGATCGTTGGGGATAAGGTGCGACAACACCTGAAGAGGCTCGGTCTTGGCCAGTATCTTGCCGACCTTGCTGACGGCGACGCCGCGATCGATCCAGTCGAGGATGCTGCGGACCTTCTCGATATCGGCCATCGAGTACAGCCGATGCCCGCTTTCGGTGCGCGTGGGCTGGATCAAGCCGTACCGTCGCTCCCATGCGCGCAACGTGACCGGGTTTATCCCCGTCAGGCGCGCCACCTCACGAATAGGAAAGAGATCTTCCCGCTGAAGGGAAAGATCCGCCTGTGAGGCAGAGCCAACGTCAGTCAGTACAGGCATTGATAGGCGACGTCCGTGTTTAAATTGGATCCCATTCTAACCCTCCTGCCCTGTCACTATTCAACTCATTAATAAACGACGAATGCCGTTGGTGTCATCCACACAATAAGGAATAATCCTTGCTTGTCTCAAGACGCAGTCCATCACCCCGGCGCTGCGCCTGGCGAAACTCCTATCCGGAGGGCCGCATTGTCATACGGAGATACACAATGTCTACTTCCCCCGTCACCTTGATGGTTGCACGCCGCGTCGCCGATGGACGTTATCAGGACCTGATGGTCTGGTTGCGCGAAGGCGAACAACTGGCGACTGACTTTCCCGGTTACCTCGGTTCTGGCGTGCTCGCTCCGCCACCCGGCGATAACGAATTCCAGATCATTTTCCGCTTTGCCAACGAGCACACCCTGCACGCCTGGGAGCATTCTGCTTCGCGCACTGCATGGCTAGCCCGTGGCAGCGATCTGTTTGCGCACCCTAAAGAGCATCGCGTCAGCGGCATCGAAGGCTGGTTCGGCGCCGTCGGTCAACGCCCGCCTCGCTGGAAACAGGCGGTGGCGATCTGGCTGGCGTTCTTCCCGGTGTCATTGCTTTTCAACTTTGTATTGGGGCCATTGCTTGGCGAATTGAGCCTGCTGCCTCGGGTGCTGATCAGCACCTTGTGCCTGACGCCGCTGATGGTCTACTTCTTCATTCCACTGTCGACCCGACTGCTGGCCAACTGGCTGAACAGTGCCCCCGCACGTCCATTGCCGGCCAAGCTGCCCGCCACTCAAAACCCCTGACCGCCCGCTCCTGCAAAGGCACGTAGGTGTACAACTCCCGTCGCTGGTATAGTTTTGCTCTCACCGCGACGCGAGCCGTTCATGACCTCTTCCGCAGCTCCGATCCTCATCACCGGTGCCGGCCAGCGTGTCGGCCAGCACTGCGCACAGCGGTTGCTCGAAGATGGCCATCCGGTAATCTTCAGCTACCGCAGCGAACGCCCCGGCGTGCAGGCACTACGCGACTTGGGCGCGATCGCGGTGTTCGCCGACTTTTCCAGCACTGTGGGAATCCACGCGTTCATCAGCGAATTGAAAACCCACACCGACGTCCTTCGCGCTATCGTTCATAACGCTTCCGAATGGCTCGCCGAAAACCCGGACACCGAAGCAGAAGCATTCACCCGCATGTTCAGCGTGCACATGCTGGCGCCTTACCTGATCAATCTGCACTGTGCTGACTTGCTTCATCGCTCAAGCCCGGCCGACATCGTGCACATCAGCGATGACGTGACCCGCAAGGGCAGCAGCAAACATATCGGCTACTGCGCCAGCAAAGCCGGGCTCGATAGCCTCACCTTGTCCTTCGCCGCGAAATACGCGCCGACAATCAAGGTCAACGGCATTGCGCCAGCCCTGCTAATGTTCAATCCCGACGATGACGCGGCGTACCGCGCCAAGGCGCTGGCCAAATCCGCGCTGGGCATCGAGCCCGGCGGCGAGGTGATCTACCAGAGCCTGCGATATTTGCTCGACAACCCTTATGTCACCGGCACGACCCTGACCGTCAACGGCGGGCGGCACATCAAATAAGCGGCCCCGCGAGGATGTTCCATGACGTTATCCCTGCACCACAATGCCCTGTCCCAGAGCTATCGCGAGATTCTCATCGGCCTCGGTGAAAACCCCGACCGCGAAGGACTGCAAGACACCCCGGTTCGCGCGGCCAAGGCCATGCAGTACCTCTGCCATGGCTATGAGCAAAGTGTCGAAGAGATCGTCAACGGCGCGCTGTTCGCGTCCGACAACGATGAAATGATCATCGTCGACAACATCGAGTTGTACTCGCTCTGCGAACATCACATGCTGCCCTTCATCGGCAAGGCGCATGTGGCTTATATTCCGACCGGCAAGGTGCTGGGCCTGTCGAAGATTGCGCGACTGGTGGACATGTTCGCCCGTCGCCTGCAAATCCAGGAAAACCTCACCCGGCAAATCGCCGAAGCGGTGCAACAAGTGACCGGCGCGGCAGGCGTCGCGGTGGTCATCGAAGCCAAGCACATGTGCATGATGATGCGCGGCGTCGAGAAGCAGAATTCGACCATGAACACCTCGGTGATGCTCGGCGCCTTCCGCGAGTCGAGCAACACCCGCCAGGAGTTCCTGCAATTGATTGGACGGAGCAAGTAGCAATGCCACAACTTCAACCAGGAACGGCACGCATCCGGGTCAAGGACCTGTGCCTGCGGACCTTCATCGGCATCAACGAAGACGAAATCCTCAACAAGCAGGATGTGCTGATCAACCTGACCATTCTTTACGCCGCTCAGGAAGCGGTACGTGACAACGACATCGATCACGCGCTCAATTACCGGACCATCACCAAGGCGATCATCGCCCATGTGGAGGGTAATCGCTTTGCGCTGCTCGAACGCCTGACCCAGGAAATCCTCGATCTGGTCATGGTCAACGAATCGGTGCTGTATGCCGAGGTCGAAGTCGACAAGCCGCACGCCTTGCGATTCGCCGAATCGGTGTCGATCACGCTGGCGGCGAGCCGCTAAGCTTCAAGCGGTAAGCTTCAAGCGGTAAGCTAACAGCCAACGCAATCCACTTGCAGCTTGGAGCCTGCCGCTCAAAGCTGTCTCGCAGAGACCCCCATGAACGATCAACAACGCCTGGAACTTGAAGCCGCCGCCTTTCGCCGGCTGGTCGCCCACCTGGACAGCCGCAAGGATGTGCAGAACATCGACCTGATGAACCTTTCCGGTTTTTGCCGCAACTGCCTCTCCAAGTGGTACAAGGCGGCCGCCGACGAACGCCAGATCGAGGTCAGCCTCGATGACGCCCGCGAAGTCGTTTACGGCATGCCGTACGCAGAATGGAAAGCCAAATACCAGCAAGAAGCCAGCGCCGAACAACAAGCGGCGTTTGCCAAAGGAAAACCCAATGAGTGATTTGAACACCCTGCGCGCCAGCCTCAAGAGCGGCGAACACGCTTTCGCCGACACCCTGGCGTTCATCGCCGACGGCTACGATTACCAGCCACAGGCATTCAACAACGGTGGCGTGGAAAACGCTGCCGGTCAGAACGAAGGTTCGTGCAAGACCCTGGGCCTGGCGCTGCTGGAAGGCTTGAGCGATGAAGAAGCGCTGTTGGCGTTTGGCGAGCATTACCGTTCGGTGGTGGCCACGCCTGAAGGCAGCGACCACGGCAATATCCGCGCGTTGATTGCCCATGGATTGGCCGGTGTGAAGTTTGCGCAGCAACCACTGACTCGCCGCTGATTTAAATAAAAAGATCGCAGCTTCGTTTCACGCGAGGCTGCGATTTTTTTTGATCCTCCACCACACATCCCGACTTTTAATATTGACCCGGCGACTTTATTTCGTTTGCCGGGCACCACTGCTCGCGGCTTAGATAAAAAGAAGCATCCCTTCTTCTGAGTCAGGTACCCATGAGCAGCGAAACCATCAGCCAGTCGATCAACGTCGTTCACCCCGTTACGCTCAGCCACGGCAAAAACGCCGAAGTCTGGGACACCGATGGCAAACGCTACATCGACTTCGTCGGCGGCATCGGCGTACTCAACCTCGGCCATTGCCACCCGCGTATCGTCGAAGCCATCCGCGAACAAGCCACGCGCCTGACCCACTACGCGTTCAACGCAGCCCCGCATGTGCCCTACCTCGAATTGATGGATCGTCTGACGGCGTTCATTCCTGTGGACTACGCTGTCAGTGGCATGCTCACCAACAGCGGCGCAGAAGCGGCGGAGAACGCCCTGAAGATCGTCCGCGGTGCGACCGGTCGCACAGCCGTCATTGCCTTCGATGGCGCCTTCCACGGCCGCACGCTCGCTACCCTCAACCTCAATGGCAAAGTCGCACCGTACAAACAGAAAGTCGGCGTGCTGCCAGGCCCGGTGTATCACCTGCCCTTCCCGAGCAAGGACAACGGCGTAACCTGCGCCGAAACGTTGAAGGCCATGGATCGATTGTTCAGCGTCGAAATCGACGTCGAAGACGTGGCCTGTTTCATCGTCGAACCGGTTCAGGGCGAGGCGGGTTTCCTGGCGATGGACGTGGAATTCGCTCAAGCGCTGCGCAGGTTCTGCGATGAAAAAAATATTCTGTTGATCGCCGATGAAATCCAGTCTGGCTTCGGCCGCACCGGCGAGCGTTTTGCGTTTTCGCGATTGGGCATCGAGCCGGACCTGATCCTGCTGGGCAAAAGCATCGCCGGCGGCGTTCCACTGGGTGCCGTGGTCGGGCGCAAGGCGCTGCTCGACACCTTGCCCAAAGGCGGACTCGGCGGCACCTATTCAGGCAACCCCATCGCCTGCGCCGCCGGGTTGGCGACGCTGGATGAAATGACCGATGCCAACCTGCACGCATGGGGTACGCAACAGGAAGAAGCGATTGTCAGCCGCTACGAAGCCTGGCGTGCCAGCAAGCTGTCGCCGTACCTGGGCCGCTTGACCGGCGTCGGTGCGATGCGCGGTATCGAGCTGATCAACACCGACGGCAAACCGGCCTCGGCGCAGCTCACCCAGTTGCTGGCGTTGGCGCGCGATGCAGGCCTGCTGCTGATGCCGAGCGGCAAGTCGCGACACATCATTCGCCTGCTGGCGCCGTTGACCACCGAGGCCGCCGTGCTGAAGGAAGGGCTGGACATTCTCGAGGCCTGCCTGGCGAAACTCTCCTGAACAATGCGATTTCCGGGACTGACGTAGCGAATTATGTTCGCTTGTTGTCCCGGAATCGGCGTCGTAATACTGACCAAAGACCTGAATCCGAACGGTAACAAGCACTTCGCCTGACCCTTCGGATTAGCCAAACACCCCTTTACCTAGCGAGAACATCACCACCTACAAGCTGAGGCAGACATGTATCACGACAATATAATTTATAAGAAAAAGTCCAACGATCCTCAATTCCTGCTCGGCGTAGCCGTGGTGCTGTTCCTCGGCTCCTACCTGATGAACCTGGGCAACAGCGCCCTTAGCCATTTTCTGCATCCGCTGCTGGGCAATGCGCCCGACAGCCTGACCGCACGCAACATCGCCATCGGGCTGGGCATCGCCGCACTGGGCACACTGAATTTCCACGTCCTCGGACGCCTGAAGTTCAAGGTGCAGACGACGGTGGTGTGGATCGAGCTGCTGATCCTGTTCCTGGCCTTCTTCGACACCTTCGACCTCTCCTACAGTTTCATCCTCGACAAGATCGGTTTCCTGATCATTCAGGGTGCCGCGACCACGCTTTACATTTCCGCCATCGCTATTGTGCTGGCCTTCGTGCTGGCGCTGATCGGCGCGGTGGCCAAGCTGTCGAACAACGGCCTGGCCAATGCGCTCGCTTCGTTCTACACCTCGTTCTTTCGCGGCGTTCCGCTGCTGATCCAGATCTACCTGATCTATCTCGGTCTGCCGCAACTGGGCTACGTGGTCGACGCGGTGCCGGCCGGCATCCTCGCGCTGTCCCTGTGCTACGGCGCCTACATGACCGAGATTTTCCGTGCCGGCATCCAGAGCATTCCGGTCGGCCAGTGGGAAGCGTCTCGAGCATTGAACATCAGCCCGTTCAAGACCCTGAGCCGGGTCATCATGCCGCAGGCCTTGCGCGTGATCATTCCACCCACAGGCAACCAGTTCATCGCCATGCTCAAGGACAGCTCGCTGGTGTCGGTCATCGGTGTCTGGGAGCTGATGTACCTGGCCAAGACCCAGGGCCGTGCGGACTTCCGTCACCTGGAAATGCTGATCACCGCCGCGATGATTTACTGGGCCCTGTCATTCATTCTGGAACGGGTTCAGGCGCGAATCGAAAAACGGGTCAACCGATCCGTGGCAAGGGGTTGATGCGTGATGACTCGAACCAATACCGCTGAACAACTCGACCTGGCGCCTGTTGCTCAGGTCAGCCCTTCTATGATTTCCATCACCGGCCTGAACAAGTGGTACGGCAACTTTCACGCCCTGCGCGACGTCGACCTGAATGTCGCCACCGGTGAAATCCTGGTGGTGTGCGGCCCGTCGGGCTCGGGCAAATCGACGATGATTCGCTGCATCAACCACCTGGAGAATTTCCAGAAAGGCCACATACAGGTCAACGGCATCACCCTCACCAGCGAAGCAGAAAGCGTCAGCGCCGTGCGCAGCGAAATCGGCATGGTGTTCCAGAGCTTCAACCTGTTCCCGCACTTGAGCGTAATGGACAACCTGACACTGGCCCCGCAGCTGGTTCAGGGCGTGTCTTCGGTCGAGGCAAAAAAACGCGCGCAGGTCTATCTGGAACGCGTGCGGATTGCCGAGCACGCACACAAATATCCGTCACAACTGTCCGGCGGTCAGCAGCAGCGCGTGGCGATTGCCCGGGCTTTATGCATGAACCCAAAAGTGATGCTGTTCGATGAGCCGACCTCCGCACTGGACCCGGAGATGGTCCACGAAGTTCTGGATGTGATGGGCGAACTGGCCACCGATGGCATGACCATGATTTGCGTGACCCACGAGATGGGTTTTGCCAGCAAGGTCGCCGACCGTGTGCTGTTCATGGACCAGGGACAGGTGATCGAACAAGCCACCCCGGCCGAGTTTTTCAACAACCCGCAGACCGAACGCGCGCAGAAATTCCTGTCGCAGATCATCGGTCACTGAGAAGCGCTTTACCCCGTATAACAATAACGAGAAGTGGAGATGGACATGCTCAGTAAAAAACCCGCAATCACCCTCGCAGCTGCCCTGTCACTGTTGTTCGTCGGCGCCGCGAACGCCGGAGCCGTTCTGGACAAGATCGAAAGCAGCAAGACGTTGACCGTCGCCACCTCGGCGACCTGGCCTCCGCAGGGGTTCATCAACGACAAGAATGAAATCGACGGTTTTGATATCGACGTGTCCAAGGAGATCGCCAAGCGTCTCGGCGTCGAAGCCAAGTTCATCACACCCGATTGGGATGTGATAACCGCAGGCAAGTGGAACGGTCGCTGGGACGTGTCGGTCGGCTCGATGACTGCGACCAAAAGTCGTGCGCGGATTCTCGATTTCCCCGGGACCTATTACTACGTGCCCTATGTGTTTGCGGTGCACAACAAATCCACGGTCACCGATCACAAGGCGCTGAACGGTAAAACCATCGGCGTCGAAGGTGGCACAACGTCCGAGGACTACTTCAGTCAGGCGCTGGCCATCGAAACCACTGACGTGCCGCCGGTCGTATACGACGTAAAAACCGAAAAAATGAAGACCTACGCCGGCTCCGTCGGACCGCTGGACGATCTGCGTCTGGGCGACGGTGCCCGACTGGACGCCATCCTCACCCAACGCAGCACGCTGGATGCGGCTGTCAAGAAAGGCTACCCGCTGCGGGCCGTCGACAACGCCGTGGTGTTCTACGAACCACTGGCCGTTGCCACCGACAAGGGTGACCCGGAGCTGAAGGCCAAGCTGAGTCAAATCATCGGCGAAATGCACAAGGACGGCACGCTGACCAAGCTCTCGGACAAGTGGTACGGCGTCGACTACTCGACTATCAAGTAAACGCCGCCCTTCTCTGTGGGAGTGAGCCTGCTCGCTCCCACAATGGCAACTTATCAAGGATCGACCATGTCCTTCCCCAACACCTGGTATTCCCAAACCTCGCTGCCCCGCGCGGTCAGGTCCGAGTTGAACACTGACAAAACCTGCGACGTCTGCATCATTGGCGCCGGCATCGCCGGCCTTACCGCAGCCCTTGAACTGACCCGGCGCGGCAAGCGCGTGATCATTCTCGAAGCCCATCAGGTGGCTTGGGGGGCGTCCGGTCGCAATGGCGGCGTGGTCTCACCGGGCTGGGCCGAAGGGTCTGGAGCGATCCGCAAGAAACTGGGCCTTGCGCACGCCAAAGCATTGTTTCAAATGTCGGTCGAAGGCGTAGAGATTGTTCGCCGAAACATCAGCGAACTGTCCTTGAGCGGCTGCGCGCCGTCTGCCGGCACGATCCGGGTCAAGCGCTACGACGACAGTGCGGGTGTGAAAAATCATATCGACACGATGCGCCGTGACTTCGGCTACGAACTCAACTTCCTCGACACCGCTCAAGTGCGAGAACGGGCACACACCCTGCGCTACTTCCAGGGTGTCGAAGACCCGAATGCCATGCACTTTCATCCGTTGAATTATTGCCTGGGCCTGGCTCTTGCGATTGAAACGGCGGGGGGGCGTATTTTTGAACATTCAAAAATGCTCGCCTGGCGTCGCGAAGGGGCCAATAAAATCGTCCAGACCGCACACGGCAGTGTGCGCTGTCAGGACCTGGTGTTCTGCGCTGGCGGCTACGGCGGCCCGGAACTGCAAAAACTCAGCCGCGCCTACCTGCCGATCGCCACTTACGTGGTGTTGACTGAGCACTTGGGCGATTCGATCGAAGACGTGCTCGATTGCGCGGCGGCATTCTCCGATGACCGTCGCGCCTCGGATTATTACCGTATCGTCGAAGGTGACCGCCTGCTGTGGGGCGGACGCATTACCACCCGCAATGAACAGAATGAAAAGGCCTTGGCGGCGATGCTCAAGGCGGACATGGTCTCGGTTTATCCGCAACTGGCCGCGGTCAATATCGAACTGGCCTGGTCGGGCCTGATGGGTTACTCCACCAACAAAATGCCCAACCTGGGACTGCTGGAACCCGGTGTGTGGGCCTGTACCTCATTCGGTGGTCACGGGCTGAATACCGGCTCGATTGGCGGTCGGGTGATCGCTGAGGCAGTGTGCGGGGAAAGCGTGCGACATGAGTTGTTCAAGCCGTACTTGCTGGACTGGAACGGCGGGCCGTTCGGGCGGGTTGCGGCCAATGCGATCTATCAATCGTTGAAGGTCATGGACTTCGTGCAAGAGCGGTTTCGCGGCTGATCGCAATTTCCGCAAACCCTGTTAACCCTGTGGGAGCTAGCCTGCTAGCGATGGTGTGTCAGCTACATCGATGTGACTGACACACCATCGCTAGCAGGCTAGCTCCCACAAGGGTTTATGTTGACCGCTCTTTCTGTGGGCACAAAAAAACCGGCCGAAGCCGGTTTTTTCATTTCAACGATTTCAGAACTTGACGTTCTGCAGATCGTCCAGGTAGCGCTCGGCGTCCAGTGCCGCCATGCAACCGGCACCAGCGGAGGTGATGGCCTGACGGTAAACGTGGTCAGCCACGTCACCGGCGGCGAAGATACCTTCGAGGTTGGTTGCGGTAGCGTTGCCGTCACGGCCGCCCTGCACTACCAGATAGCCGTCTTTCAACGTCAGCTGACCTTCAAACAACGAGGTGTTCGGGGTGTGGCCGATGGCGATGAACACGCCGTCGACTTTCAGCTCGTCGAAGCTGCCGTCGTTGTTCTTCAGGCGGGCGCCGGTCACGCCCATGTTGTCGCCCAGCACTTCGTCCAGGTTGGAGTTGAGCTTGAGGATGATCTTGCCTTCAGCCACTCGTGCATTCAGCTTGTCGATCAGGATCTTCTCGGCGCGGAAGGTTTCGCGGCGGTGGATCAGGGTCACGGTGCTGGCGATGTTGGCCAGGTACAGCGCCTCTTCGACAGCGGTGTTGCCGCCACCGACCACAGCCACTGGTTTGTTGCGATAGAAGAAACCGTCGCACGTTGCGCAGGCCGAAACGCCTTTGCCCATGAACGCTTCTTCCGACGGCAGGCCCAGGTAACGGGCGCTGGCGCCGGTCGCGATGATCAGGGCGTCGCAGGTATAGGTCGCGCTGTCGCCGATCAGGGAGTACGGCTTGGAGGCGAAGTCCACGGCATTGATGTGATCGAACACGATCTCGGTTTCAAAGCGCTCGGCGTGCTCTTTCATGCGCTCCATCAGCGCCGGGCCGGTCAGGCCGTGGACATCGCCCGGCCAGTTGTCGACTTCGGTGGTGGTGGTCAGTTGACCGCCGGCTTGCATGCCAGTGATCAGCAATGGCTTGAGGTTGGCACGGGCGGCATAGACCGCGGCGCTGTAACCGGCAGGGCCGGAACCGAGAATAATCACTCGCGAATGACGGACTTCAGACATGACCTGCTCCTGTTGACCGGCCCGAAACACCTGGCGCGGAACGCCGGATTGCCGGCGGGAATAAAAAAGGACCGTTGAAAGCACTTGGGGAAGGCTTGAACTCGACAGTCCTGTAAAAAGAATGGGTGCAGCGTATCGAGGGGGCGAAGATTAAGGAAATACGGTTTAACAATCCAGCTCATAGGCGGTCTCTATCCGGTCACGATGGATTTATAGGCGCCTTTGTTACAGTTAATGTCGATGTCGCTGCCGCGCTTTCGCCCGTCAGGCAAAGCCGGTAAGGTCGGCGCGTTTACCCCTTGCTCGGAGCCCGTTATGCCCGCCCCCGTTCTGTCCGGCCCGCAATACCTGCGCGAAGGCCTCAAGCTGGTCCTGAGCCCCAGCCTGCGTTTGTTCGTTTTGTTGCCCCTGGCAATCAACCTGGTGCTGTTCGTCGGATTGATCTATCTGGCCGGCCACCAATTCAGCCTGTGGGTCGATACCCTGATGCCGTCGCTGCCCGACTGGCTGAGTTTTCTCAGTTACATCCTCTGGCCGATTTTTGTCGTGCTGGTGGTGCTGATGGTGTTCTTTACCTTCACGATGCTCGCCAACGTTATCGCCGCGCCGTTCAACGGCTTCCTGGCGGAAAAAGTCGAAGTGGTGGTACGCGGCACCGACGACTTCCCGACCTTCAGCTGGGGCGAACTGATTGCGATGATCCCCCGCACCCTGTCCCGGGAAATGCGCAAGCTCGGCTATTTCCTGCCGCGAGCGATCGGGCTGTTCATCCTCTCCTTCATACCCGTGGTGAACATCATCGCCGCGCCGCTGTGGCTGCTGTTCGGGGTATGGATGATGGCGATCCAGTACATCGACTACCCGGCGGATAACCACAAACTGGGCTGGAACGAGATGCTCGCCTGGCTGCGGCAGAAACGCTGGCAGAGCATGAGTTTCGGCGGGATCGTTTATCTGGTGCTGCTGATTCCGGTGGTGAACATTTTGATGATGCCGGCAGCTGTGGCCGGGGCGACGTTGTTCTGGGTGCGTGAGCGTGGTGCTGATGCGCTGGAAAAAAGCGTCGCCTGAACATCTCAAGCGTTCGCGGTTTTGTATAACCGGCTATTGCTGACAGTAGCCAATATCAGGAATGACATCTCCAATAGATGATGAGGTCCACCTGCATGAATTCTCATGCGTTCAAGGAAGAGACGTGACCTCATTTCATGGAGATGTTGTTCAATGCGATCCCCCGCCAGCCCACCCCTCTCATCTGCCGCGAAGGCAATCCCCCCGAATGCAAACACGCCAAGCGAACGCTTTGCCTGGACCGGCCTGAGTCCGGCGGTACGGCATGCCCAGCCTGTTGCCGGCGCCGCCTGCACCCTTAACGACAGCACACGTATTCTCATCGACGATGAGCGCATCCGCCCATTGGCAACACGATTGGCATTCGGGGTTGCCGTTGCCGCCGGTCTCAGCCAACCACCCGCTGTAATGCTCGCGTCAGGCAGTCCGCAACAGAGTCGCGGTGATGTCCTGTTGAATCTGTCTGCGCCAGATACTGCGCAAGTGCCAATACCCGCCAAAGGTCTGAACGAGGCCTACCGTATGGATATTGCCGATGCCATTCGCGTCACCGCGAAAACCCTGGAAGCCATGGCCCGGGCGTTGACGACCTTGCATAAAGCGGTACGGGTTTGCGCCACACTTGCCCCCGGCGTGGTCATTGACGCCCCCGCTTATGCCGAGCGCTCTGTTCTGCTGGATGTCGGGCGCAAGTATTACAGCCCGGAATGGATCAAAAACCTGCTGCGCGAGATGGCGTGGAACCAGCTCAACACGCTGTATCTTCACCTCACGGACAATGAGGGGGCGCGGATTGTCTTCCCTTCTCATCCAGGCCTTTCCAGTGCGGATGCCTGGAACGCAGAGGAGCTCAAAGAGATACTCGACACCGCCGTTTCGTACCACATCAACGTCATTCCCGGGATTGAATCGCCTGGGCATATGAAATTCATACTGCGCAACAAGCCCGAATTTCAACTGCACCTGAGCGATGGCACCGTTGTGCCCAAAGCGCTGGATTTCAGTAATCCGGCCGCACGCCGCTTTGTCAGAGAGCTCCTCAAGGATGTGTTCGACCTGTTTCCGGACTGCACCCATGTCAATCTGGAAGCCGACGAGTATTTCCTCGCTCCGATCACCTCCGACAACACGCCACAACTGGCTGAATACGCACGGCAGGCCTCCGGAAAGCCTGGCGCCAGCTCGCGCGATGGCGTCCGACAATTCGTCAATGAGCTGGCAAGTTTCGTACACGAGAACGGCAAGACTGCACGTATGTGGAACGATGCTGTTGTTCAGGACAATCAAGTGATCCAGGTCGATACAGCCGTTGAAATACTTTGCTGGAGTATTTGGGGCAGTGTTCGCAGTGAGAAAAACGTACAAGCGCTGATTGACGCCGGGTATAGCGTGCTCAATGCCCACGGCGACTTCTACTTCGTCATCCGATCCGGCTGGAGCAATCTGGTGGATCGCAAGCATTCGCCTTATGGACTTTACGATTTCTGGCGCCCCAACCACTTCATGGACAACGCAGGACAAAGCGTGACGATCATCGATTCAAACCA
Source organism: Pseudomonas sp. JAI111 (assembly GCF_024809425.1). NCBI lineage: Bacteria > Pseudomonadati > Pseudomonadota > Gammaproteobacteria > Pseudomonadales > Pseudomonadaceae > Pseudomonas > Pseudomonas sp. JAI111. Next base: position 54,340 of record NZ_JANUCB010000006.1, read on the forward strand.
CCCGGCGATGAAAGGCGCAGGCATACAAGTCTGGGCCGATGAGCCCGATCACCTGTCAGCCGAGAAAATCTGGTCGCATCTGATTCCATGGATGCAACCGACGGGGCAGCGTTTGTGGGGATCACTGCACGCGGCCAACACGATGAAGGAGGTAAAACCGATAACCCGTTCGGTTGCCTTCGCTCCCCCGGAACGGTGATGACTGGCACTATCTGCCGCCCCTAATGGCCTCATCGTCATAAATCCATCATCAAAGCGCCACAATGACGACATGGCCTCAGCCGACACTGAGGTCATGACGACAGCTCTGCATATCACTCTGATCACCGAAACCTTCCCACCGGAAATCAACGGCGTGGCCAATACCCTTGGCCGCTTGTGCGATGGTTTGCGTGCGCGCGGCCATCAAGTGGAGCTGGTACGACCTCGTCAAGGTGGCGACCTGCTGGCGGCCAGCGACGACGGGTTGCTGCTGTGTCGGGGCTGGCCGCTGCCGGGTTATCCCGGCTTGCAATGGGGTCAGTCGTCGATGCACAAGTTGCTCAGGCGCTGGAAGCGGCATCGCCCGGACGTGCTCTACATCGCCACGGAAGGACCGCTGGGATTGTCGGCGTTGCGTGCGGCGCGGCGCTTGGGGATCTCCGTGGTCAGCGGCTTTCACACCAACTTCCAGCAGTACTCCAGCCAGTATGGGCTCGGCTTGCTCACTCGCCTGCTGACCCATTACCTGCGCTGGTTTCACAATCGCTCGACACTGACACTGGTGCCGAGTGTCAGCCAGCGACTGGAACTGGAACGTCGACATTTCGAGCGACTGGCGCTGCTCTCTCGCGGGGTCGACAGCCAACTGTTTCATCCCTCCAAAAGACTGACGTCACTGCGCGAACAGTGGGGATTGGGCGAGGATGATATTGCCGTCGTTCACGTAGGACGTTTGGCCCAGGAGAAAAACCTAGGCCTGCTCAAGCGCTGTTTCGACGTGCTGAAAGCCACTTATCCACAGCGCACGTTGAAAATGATTGTGGTCGGCGACGGACCACAGCGAGCGATTCTGGAACAGGAACTGCCTGAAGCGATTTTCTGCGGCTCACAACGGGGTGAAGCGTTGGCCAGCCATTACGCATCGGGGGACGTGTTCCTGTTTCCGAGCATGACCGAAACTTTCGGCAACGTGGTGCTTGAGGCCCTGGCCTCGGGATTGGGTGTGGTGGCTTACGATCAGGCGGCCGCGGCACAGCATATTCGTCATGGCTACAACGGCGTGCTGGCGATGCCCGGGGATGAGGAGGCGTTCTGCGATGCGCTGTGCTGGTTGCTGGAAGAAAGGGAAACCTTGCGCTGCGTGCGCCTGAATGCGCGCCAGCACGCGAGTCGCCAGGGATGGGCGGCGATTATCGATCAGTTCGAGGGGCAGTTGCGAGGGGCTTGTGTGCGGGAGTTGGTGGTGCCGAATGCATCGACTGTCCCCTGAGCTTTCGTTGACTTTAAGTCAGTCATCGCGAGCAAGCTCGCACCCACAGGTTTTGTGATCGACACAGAACCACTGTGGGAGCGGGCTTGCTCGCGAAGGGCCCTTCCAGTCGCCGCTTAAACCAAGGTCATCAACGCCTCACGGCTGAAGGGCAGGATGTCTTCCTCACGCCCTTCACGTACTTTCTGTGCCCAGTCCGGGTCCACCAGCAGCGCACGCCCTACCGCCACCAGATCGAACTCGTCGTTGTTCAGGCGCTCCAGCAGTTTTTCCAGGCTGGCCGGCTGCGCGATCTTGTCGGTGTTGACCATGAACTGCAGGAACTCGCCGTCCAGGCCGACGCTGCCCACGGTGATGGTCGGCTTGCCAGTGAGTTTACGCGTCCAGCCGGCCAGGTTCAGTTCGGAGCCATCGAATTCAGGCTCCCAGAAGCGGCGCGTAGAGCAGTGGAAAATATCCACGCCGGCGTCGGACAGCGGCTTGAGAAACTCGCCCAACGCTTCCGGGGTTTGTACCAGGCGCGCGGTGTAATCCTGCTGCTTCCACTGCGAAAAACGGAAGATGATCGGGAAGCCTTCGCCGACTGCGGCACGCACCGCCTGGATCAGCTCAATGGCGAAACGCGAACGGCCAGCCAGGTCGCCGCCGTATTCGTCGGTGCGCTGGTTGCTGCCTTCCCAGAAGAACTGGTCGACGAGGTAACCGTGGGCACCATGGATCTCAATGCCGTCCATGCCAATGCTCTGGGCATCTTTGGCGGCCTGGGCGAATGCGGCGATCACGTCCTGGATATCTTGCTTGGTCATGCCGTGAACCACGACCTGACCGTCCTTCAATTTTTCCGACGGGCCGTAACCCGGCACGCTGGCGTCCGGCTCGGTGCCGATGCGACGCACGCTGCCGACATGCCACAGCTGTGGAACGATCTTGCCGCCCTCGGCGTGGACCGCATCGACCACTTTCTTCCAGCCGGCCAGTGCAGCGTCACCATAGAAATGCGGCACGTTCGGGTAGCCATTGGATGCCTTGTGGCCGACGGTGGTGCCTTCGGTGATGATCAGGCCTACGCCGGCAGCGGCGCGACGACGGTAGTATTCGATGACTTTGGAGTTGGGCACGCCGCCCGGCGAAAACGAGCGGGTCATCGGCGCCATGACGACGCGGGTCGGCAATTCGAGGGTGCCGAGATGGAACGGTTTGAACAAGGCTTTGACTGGCATGGGGCACTCCACGAAAACACTATCGACGGGACATGAATTTTATGACGGCGATAATATGCGTAGATGCAGGCGATGCACAGCACTATTGATCTGGGTGATTAAGGGTCAAAAGGCAGGCATAAAAAAATCGCAGCTCGAAGGCTGCGATTTCTTTTTGCGACTCAGCTCAGCGCTTTTTCAATCGCATGAACGATCGTCGGATCATCCGGCGCCGTGCGTGGCGAGAAGCGGGCCAATACACGCCCGTCCTTGCCCAGCAGGAATTTCTCGAAGTTCCAGGTGATGTCTCCCGGAAACTCCGCGCCCTCGCCCGCCAACAGACGGTACAGCTGATGACGATCATGCCCGTTGACTTCCAGCTTGCTGGACAACGGAAAGGTCACGCCATAGTTGAGGCTGCAGAATTCCTGAATCTCCTGCTCGGTGCCCGGTTCCTGCCCGGCAAACTGATTGCACGGCAGGCCCAGCACACTGAAACCCTTGTCCTTGAATTGCTGGTAGAGGTTTTCCAGTGCCGCGTACTGTGGGGTCAAACCACATTTGGAGGCAACGTTGACCACCAGCACGACACGCCCCTTGAAAGGCGCCAGAGGTAGCTCCTGACCATCCAGGGCTGTCAATTTAAGGTCGTGAAAAGCACTCATGACGAACTCCAAATTCCCGTGTTCTACTCGAAACAGCCACTTGGCAATGCCGCCAAGGACAGCCGCGGACTAAAAAGGCGCCCTCGGGCGCCTCTCCAGTTCTCTGAGCTTAGCGCAGAAAATCAGTGGTGATGGCCACCTTCGCCATGGACGTGACCATGAGCGATTTCTTCCTGGCTGGCATCACGGATGTCGATGATCTTGACCTGGAAATTCAGGCGCTGACCGGCCAACGGGTGGTTGCCGTCGACGGTGACTTCGTCGCCGTCCAGATCACGGATGGTAACAATCTGCATCTGGCCATCTGGAGCGGAAGCGTGGAACTGCATGCCCACTTCCAGTTCGTCGACACCTTCGAACATGCTGCGGCTCAGGGTGCTGACCAGTTCGGCAGCGTATTCGCCGTAGGCATCTTCAGGTTCAACGGCAACTTTCAGCTCGTCGCCGACTGCTTTGCCTTCCAGAGCCTTTTCCAGGCCCGGAATGATGTTACCTGCGCCTTGCAGGTAAACCAGCGGCGCGCCGCCGGCGGAGCTGTCGATGACCTCACCAGCGTCGTTGGTCAGGGTATAGTCGATGGAGACAGCCTTATTGGCGGCGATCAGCATGGGGCGAGACCTTTTGCATAAGAATGAAGAAAGACCAAGTTTAGCGAAGCAATCGCCCGAAAGCGAACACAACCCGGACAGACGGAACGCGGCGAAAGGTTCAAAGGTCACAGGCTTTCATCAGGATGAGGACGGACATTGGGTTGCCGAGCTTTCCTGCGGCCACACTCAACACTTGCGTCACCAGCCACCATGGCAATCTCGCGCCTGGGTCCTGGACCCCGCGCAACGTATTGAAAAAATAGGCCAGCCCTTTGATTGTGGTTGGTGCGCACAAGGCTCGGTTAGCGATAACCTTGGCGACTGAATTTCGGTAGATCGTCAGCCATAGATGATCACCTTTGCCATGCTCCCTCAGAGAATTCGCATGCAAACTTTTTTTATCGCGCCCACCGATTTTGGTGTGGGTCTGACCTCCATCAGCCTCGGGCTGGTGCGCACCCTTGAGCGCGCCGGCCTCAAGGTCGGTTTTTTCAAACCGATTGCCCAGCCCCACCCGGGCGACACCGGACCTGAGCGTTCCACCGAACTGGTGGCGCGCACGCACGGTTTGAAGCCGCCTCAACCGCTGGGCCTGGCCCACGTCGAGCGCATGCTGGGCGACGGTCAACTGGATGAGTTGCTCGAAGAAATCATCACCCTTTATCAGCAAGCGGCCATTGGCAAGGATGTGCTGGTCGTCGAAGGCATGGTGCCGACCCGCAGCGCCAGTTATGCCGCGCGGGTCAATCTGCACCTGGCCAAGAGCCTCGATGCCGACGTGATTCTGGTCTCCGCGCCGGAAAGCGAAGCCCTGACCGAACTCTCCGGCCGCGTGGAGTTGCAGGCGCAATTGTTTGGCGGGCCGAAAGACCCGAAAGTCCTCGGAGTGATCCTCAACAAGGTCAAGACCGACGAAAGCATGGAGGCCTTCGCCTCGCGCCTCAAGGAACACTCGCCGTTGCTGCGCAGCGGTGATTTCCGCCTGCTCGGCTGCATCCCGTTCCAGCCGGAACTGAACGCACCGCGCACCCGCGACGTCGCTGACCTGATGGGCGCGCAAATCCTCAATGCCGGCGATTACGAAACCCGGCGCATGACCAAAATCATTATCTGTGCGCGCACCATGCGCAACACTGTGGAGCTGCTCAAGCCCGGCGTGCTGGTGGTGACTCCTGGCGATCGTGACGACATTATCCTTGCGGTCAGCCTCGCGGCGATGAACGGCGTGCCCTTGGCCGGCCTGTTGCTGACCAGCGACACCCTGCCCGACCCACGCATCATGGACCTGTGCCGTGGCGCGCTGCAGGCTGGCCTGCCGGTGCTGTCGGTGAGCACGGGCTCCTACGACACCGCCAACCAGTTGAACGGCTTGAACAAGGAAATCCCGATCGACGACCGCGAGCGCGCGGAAATCATCACCGATTTCGTCGCCAGCCACCTCGACGCCAACTGGCTGCACCAACGTTGCGGCACGCCACGGGAAATGCGCCTGTCGCCCGCGGTGTTCCGTTATCAACTGATCCAGCGCGCCCAGGCCGCCAACAAACGCATCGTCCTGCCCGAAGGCAGCGAGCCGTTGACCGTGCAAGCGGCGGCGATCTGTCAGGCGCGCGGCATTGCCCGTTGTGTGTTGCTGGCCAAACCGGAAGACGTCGAGGCTGTGGCTCGCGCACAAGGCATCGAGTTGCCGCCGGGACTCGAGATTCTCGACCCGGACCTGATCCGCGAACGCTACGTCGAGCCGATGGTGGCGCTGCGCAAAAGCAAAAGCCTCAACGCGCCGATGGCCGAGCAGCAACTGGAAGACACCGTGGTGATTGGCACCATGATGCTGGCGCTGGATGAAGTCGATGGCCTGGTGTCCGGGGTCATTCACTCCACCGCCAACACCATACGCCCGGCCCTGCAGCTGATTAAAACGGCGCCGGGCTGCACGCTGGTGTCTTCGGTGTTCTTCATGCTGTTTCCCGAAGAAGTGCTGGTCTACGGCGACTGCGTGATGAACCCGCACCCGAGCGCCAGCGAACTGGCCGAGATTGCCTTGCAAAGCGCTGACTCGGCGGCAGCGTTCGGCATCACGCCGCGCGTGGCGATGATCAGCTACTCCAGCGGAGAATCGGCCAGCGGTGAAGAAGTCGAGAAAGTTCGTGAAGCCACGCTGCTCGCCCACGAGCAGCAAAACTCGCTGCTGATCGACGGCCCATTGCAATACGACGCCGCCGCCAACGAAACCGTGGCCCGGCAACTGGCACCGAACAGCCAGGTCGCCGGTCGCGCCACGGTGTTCGTGTTCCCGGACCTGAACACCGGCAACACCACGCACAAAGCCGTGCAACGTAGCGCTGACTGCGTGAGCCTGGGCCCGATGCTGCAAGGCCTGCGCAAACCGGTGAACGATCTGCCGCGCGGCGCGCAAGTCGACGACATCGTCTACACCATCGCGTTGACCGCGATTCAAGCTGCCAACCGACCTTTGGATCTTTAAATGCTGGATTTTCTACCTGCACCCGTGCGCGGCGTGATTGCCTCGCTGCTGTTGGCTTTGAACACGATTCTGCTTTGCTCGTTTCTGTTCCTCGTGGCGATTTTCAAAGTGCTGCCGTTTGCCCTCACCCAGCGGTTCACCCGCTGGCTGATGAGCCATACCCATGAAGCCTGGATCAGCAACAACAAAGCCTGGATGAACCTGGTCTGCCGCACCCGCTGGCACCTCAGCGGCCTGCAAGGCCTGGACTATCAGCACTCCTACCTGATCACCAGCAACCACCAGAGCTGGGTCGACATCATGGTCCTGCAATACGTGCTCAACCGGCGTATCCAGCCGCTGAAGTTCTTTCTCAAACAAGAGCTGATCTGGGTGCCGGTGATTGGCCTGGCCTGGTGGACCCTGGGCTTTCCGTTCATGAAGCGCTACTCCAAGGCCTACCTGGAAAAGCACCCGGAGAAGAAAGGCAAAGACCTGGAAACCACCCGCAAGACCTGCGACAAGTTCCGCAGCTATCCGGTGGGGATTTTCAACTTCGTCGAAGGCACGCGCTTCACCAAGGGCAAACATGCCCAGCAGATGTCGCCGTTCAAATACCTGCTAAAACCCAAGGCTGGCGGCATTGCGTTTGTGCTGGATGCGATGGGTGAGCAACTGGAATCGATCGTCAACGTGACGATTCACTATCCGGGCGGGCGTCCGGGGTATTGGGATTTGCTCTGCGGAAACGTGAAAGATGTGGTGGTGCATTTTCAGGAATTGAAGATTCCGCCGCAGTTCATCGGCAAGAACTACGACCAGGATGGCGAGTACCGGTTGCAGTTTCAGGGGTGGATCAATCAGATGTGGGATGACAAGGACGCGTTGCTGACGCAGATGCACCGCGAGTATCCCGCCAAACACTGATCCCCTGTGGGAGCGGGCTCGCTCGCGAAAGCGGTCTGGCATTCAACATTGATGTCGACTGATACACCGCTTTCGCGAGCAAGCCCGCTCCCACGTTTGGAAATCACCAGACACAAAAAACCCGCCGAGGATTGCTCATCGGCGGGTTTTTTATTGGAGCGGCGAAGGCTTAGATCGCGCCGCGTTTACGCAGCAGATCCAGCACTTGCTTGACGCTTTCTTCCACCGACAGCGACTGGGTGTCGACCACGAGGTCGGCGTCCAGCGGCACGTCGTACGGGAAGGAATCGCCCGGGATGTTATCCCCGGCCGCGGCGTACAGGCCTTGCGGGTCACGCTCGGCACAGACTGTCGGGGAGGCCTGGACGTAGACCGTCAGCAGACGCTCCTTGCCGATCAGCTCCCTGGCTTGCTCACGACCTTCGGCACTCGGTGCAACGAACGCTGCCAGCGTCAGCAGACCGGCTTCGTTGAACTGACGCGCAACGTGCGCCGCACGACGCCAGTTCTCGGTACGACCGGCGCGATCCTGTGGCAGACCTTTGTTCAGGTCGTGACGCAGGTTCTGGCCATCGAGTACGAACACTGCACGGCCCATGTCGAACAGCTTGCGTTCAACCGCATAGGCCAGGGTGCTTTTGCCCGCACCCGACAAGCCGCTGAACAGCACGGTGGCCGGTTGCTGGCCGAAGCGCTGGGCGCGTTCTTCGGTGGCGACGTGGGCCAGTTTGCCGTGGTGCGTGCTGCTGCCATGCGCCGACGGCTGGGCGATGATCATGCCGGCCGCGACGGTGCCATTGGTCAAGCGATCGATGACGATGAACGACCCGGTGGTTCGGTTGCTCGCGTAACCGTCCAGCGCGATGGCGGCGTCGAGGCTGACCTTGACCCGGCCGATCTCGTTCAGGTTCAGCGAACTGGCCGGACCTTCTTCCAACGTGTTCACGTCAACGCGGTTGACGATGCTGGTGATCGAACCCGGCACGTAGGACGTGGCGCGCTTGATGTCGTATTTCTTGCCCGGCAGCATCGGTTCTTCAGCCATCCACACCAGCATGGCGTCGAAGGCGTCAGTCACTTGCGGCTGGTTGTCGGCATGCACCAGCAAGTCGCCGCGAGAGATGTCGATCTCGTCTTCCATGGTCAGCGTTACCGCTTGGCCAGGACCGGCGTGTTCCAGTTCACCTTCGAAGGTGACGATGGATTTTACGCGGCTGCTCTTGCCCGACGGCAGCACAACGACTTCGTCGCCCTTGTGCACGATGCCGCTGGCCAGGGTGCCGGCGAAACCACGGAAGTTCAGGTTTGGACGGTTAACGTACTGCACCGGGAAACGCAGGTCGGTGTAGTTGCGGTCGTTGGCGATCTCGACGGTCTCGAGAATTTCCATCAGCGACTGGCCGGTGTACCACGGCGAGCGCTCGGACTTGTTCACCACGTTGTCGCCCTTGAGCGCCGACATTGGCACGAAGGCCATGGTGGTCGGCTTGAAGGCGATGCCTTCGGCGAACTTCAGATAATCGGCCTTGATCGACTCGAAGACGGTTTCGTCGAAGCCGTTGAGGTCCATCTTGTTGATGGCGACCACGATGTGCTTGATGCCCAGCAACGAGGCAATGAAGCTGTGGCGACGGGTCTGGGTCTGCACGCCGTAACGGGCGTCGACCAGGATGATCGCCAGGTCACAGGTAGACGCACCGGTGGCCATGTTGCGGGTGTACTGCTCATGGCCCGGGGTGTCGGCGATGATGAATTTGCGCTTGGCGGTGGAGAAGTAGCGGTAAGCGACATCGATGGTGATGCCCTGCTCACGCTCGGCCTGCAGGCCGTCGACCAGCAACGCCAGGTCGATGTCTTCGCCGGTGGTGCCAACTTTTTTCGAGTCGCGGGTGATGGCTTCCAGGTGATCTTCGTAGATCATCTTGGAGTCGTGCAGCAGGCGCCCGATCAGGGTGCTCTTGCCGTCGTCGACGTTGCCACAGGTCAGAAAGCGCAGCATTTCCTTGCGTTCGTGCTGGCCCAGGTAGGCGAGGATGTCCTCGCTGATCAAATCAGATACGTGACTCATTGCATTCGAGCTCCAAGCTGTAAGCTTCAAGCGGCAAGCTTGTCGGCGTACAGCTACTCAGAAATTTTGTTGATCAAGCCGCATAGCATTCTTGAAAGCTCGCGGGTTTCTTTAATCCAATCGTCAGCCAGAGGATCAGCGATGTAGGCAATATCACGGCCGATGAGGACCTGAGTGCGCAACTCACCACATGAAGCTTTTGCCACCCAAAGAAAATGTACTTTTTCCTTGGCACCACAACGCTCCATCCCTTCAGCAATGTTAGAGGGCACCGAAAGTGCAGAACGGGTAATTTGATCCTTGAAACCAAAGTCGCCGCATCCCGCAAACTCTCTATAGATCCTTACCGCCAAACATTTGCTTCTCTGCCAGACAATCAGCTTCTCGAAATCCATTGCGAGTCATCCGTCACGGCTCGCAGCAACCGGCCACAAGCGCCAAACCACAACGTTACGCATACCGCCCTTAACTTGCAGCTTGCCGCTTGTAACTCAAAGCTTAGAAATACCCCTGACGTTTCTTTTCTTCCATCGAGCCTGCGCCATCGTGATCGATGACCCGGCCCTGGCGTTCGGAAGTTCGCGTCAGGAGCATTTCCTGAATGATGTCGGTCAGGCTGGTGGCCTCGGACTCGACCGCACCGGTCAGCGGGTAGTCGCCGAGCGTACGGAAGCGGACCTTCTTCTTGACGATGCGCGCCTTGTCTTCATCGCTCAGGTGATTGAGCAGGCGTTCGTCGTCGATCATGATCCAGGTGCCATTCATCTCGATGACGTCGCGCTCGGCGGCGAAATACAGCGGCACGATCGGGATGCCTTCGAGGTAGATGTATTGCCAGATGTCCAGTTCGGTCCAGTTCGACAACGGGAACACACGAATGGATTCGCCCTTGTTGACGTTGCCGTTGTAGACGTTCCACAGCTCCGGGCGCTGGTTTTTCGGATCCCAGCGGTGCTTGGTGTCGCGGAAGGAATACACGCGCTCTTTGGCACGGGATTTCTCTTCGTCGCGACGGGCACCGCCGAAAGCGGCATCGAAACCATACTTGTCGAGGGCTTGTTTCAGGCCTTCGGTTTTCATGATATCGGTGTGCTTGGCACTGCCGTGGGTCAGCGGGTTGATGCCCTGCGCGACGCCATCGGGGTTCACGTGCACGATCAGGTCCAGGCCGAGTTCTTCGACCATGCGGTCGCGGAACGCGTACATTTCCTTGAACTTCCACCGGGTGTCGACGTGCATCACCGGGAACGGCAGTTTGCCCGGGAAAAATGCCTTGCGCGCAAGGTGCAGCATCACGGCGGAATCTTTACCGACGGAGTACAGCATCACCGGGTTATCGAACTCGGCGGCGACCTCGCGGATGATGTGGATGCTTTCGGCCTCCAGCTGTTTCAGATGCGTCAGTTTGTCGACCATGGCTACTCACGAAAACGATCTTATGGACGGCCAGCGGGCCGTGTTCGAGCGGGGAATCCTAGCACAGCGACCTCTTCTAATCAGGACGCCGACTAGATCGAAAGGGTATATGAATATACCCCCTCGTTTGGGCACTGAAGACCAATGTGGTGTTGATCAGATCGGATTCGGGCAATCGATGAAGATGTGCTCCAGCGCAAAGCGTCGCGCCAGGTATTCACCCAGGGCCTGAACGCCGTAGCGCTCGGTCGCATGGTGGCCGGCGGCGATGAAGCTGATGTCGTTCTCCCGGGCGCTGTGGAAAGTTTGCTCGGACGCTTCACCACTGAGGTACAGATCGACGCCGGCCAAAACCGCCTGGTCGATGTAACCCTGACCACCACCGGTGCACCAGCCAACCCGACGGATCATCTCGCTGCCTTCAATCAACAGCGGCTCGCGCCCCATGACTTCCTGCACACGGCGGGCGAAATCCCGGGGTGTCATCGGTTCGCTCAACGAGCCGACCAGGCCGACGACTTTGAGGTTGTCCGGATCCAGCGGACCTTCGACCGTGATGTCGAGCTGACGCGCCAGTTGCACGTTGTTGCCGACGTCCGGGTGCAGATCCAGTGGCAAGTGATAGGACAACAGGCTGATGTCGTGCTTGAGCAGCGTTTTCAACCGACGCTGCTTCATCCCGGTGATGCACGGGTTCTCGCCTTTCCAGAAATAGCCGTGATGCACCAGCACCAGATCGGCGTGCGCCTCGACGGCAGCATCCAGCAATGCCTGGCTGGCGGTAACGCCACTGACAATGCGCATCACTTGCGGCCGGCCTTCGACCTGCAACCCGTTGGGGCAGTAATCGGCGATCCTGGCACTGTTAAGGTAACGGTCGGCTTCTTCGACCAGGGTGCTCAGAGCGACGGCCATAAAAGACTCCTAAATATCCCGTTCAGAGGCGCGCTGCGCCTCGTATAATGCGCAACATTATGGGCGGTCTCATACCGCCTGCAACCTTTCAGGACGTGCTTAATGCTCAAGGCGCTGCGTTTTTTCGGCTGGCCGCTGTTGGCCGGCGTGCTTATCGCTCTGTTGATAATTCAGCGTTACCCGCAGTGGGTCGGGCTTCCAAGCCTCGACGTGAACTTGCAGCAAGCCCCGCAAACCACCATGACGCAACAGGGACCGGTGTCCTATGCCGATGCCGTGACCATCGCCGCGCCGTCGGTGGTCAACCTGTACACCACCAAAGTCATCAACAAACCCAACCATCCGCTGTTCGAGGATCCGCAGTTCCGTCGCTTCTTCGGCGACAATTCGCCCAAGCAGAAGCGCATGGAGTCGAGCCTCGGTTCAGGCGTGATCATGAGCCCGGAAGGTTACCTGCTGACCAACAACCACGTGACCAGCGGCGCCGACCAGATCGTGGTCGCGCTCAAGGATGGCCGTGAAACCCTGGCCCGAGTGATCGGCAGCGACCCGGAAACCGACCTCGCGGTCCTGAAGATCGACCTGAAAAACCTGCCGTCGATTACCGTCGGCCGCTCCGACAACATTCGCATCGGTGACGTCGCCCTGGCTATCGGCAACCCGTTCGGCGTCGGCCAGACCGTGACCATGGGCATCATCAGCGCCACCGGGCGTAATCAGCTGGGCCTGAACAACTACGAAGACTTCATCCAGACCGACGCGGCGATCAACCCCGGCAACTCCGGGGGTGCGCTGGTCGATGCCAACGGCAACCTGACCGGCATCAACACGGCGATTTTTTCCAAGTCCGGTGGCTCCCAAGGTATTGGTTTTGCGATCCCGATCAAACTGGCCATGGAAGTGATGAAGTCGATCATCGAGCACGGCCAGGTGATTCGTGGCTGGCTGGGTATCGAAGTACAACCTTTGAGTCAGGAACTGGCGGAGTCGTTTGGTCTGTCGGGACGTCCGGGCATCGTGGTGGCGGGCATTTTCCGTGACGGTCCGGCGCAGAAGGCCGGCCTGCAATTGGGCGACGTGATCCTCAGCATCGACGGTGAACCGGCCGGCGATGGCCGCCGTTCGATGAACCAGGTGGCGCGGATCAAGCCCACTGACAAGGTCACGATCCAGGTGATGCGCAATGGCAAAGAGTTGAATCTCACCGCTGAAATCGGTTTGCGTCCGCCACCGGCGCCGGTCAAAGAGAAAGAAGAAGAGTAAGCAGCCAACACAAAACCACTGTGGGAGCGAGCTTGCTCGCGATGAGGCCATAACATTCAGTATCTATGTTGAATGTAAGATCGCCATCGCGAGCAAGCTCGCTCCCACAGGGTCGAGTTGTTTAGAGGTCGCCGAGGCCGTCGATCAGTGCCTGGTTCTGCTCAGGCGTGCCAATCGAAATCCGCAGGAACTGGGCAATCCGCTCCTGCTTGAAGTGCCGAACGATCACACCCTGCTCACGCAGTTTCGCCGCCACGCCAGCCGCGTCGTGCTTGGGATGACGCGCGAAGATGAAGTTTGCCGCCGACGGCAACACTTCAAAGCCCTTCCCTTCCAATTGCTTAACGACCCACTGACGATTCTCGATGACCAATCGGCAGGTCTTGTCGAAGTACTCGCGATCATCAAAAGCGGCGGCTGCACCGACATTCGCCAGGCGATCCAGCGGATAAGAGTTGAAGCTGTTCTTGATCCGCTCCAGCGCCTCGATCAAGTCCGGATGCCCCACCGCCAGGCCAACCCGCAGGCCAGCCAGCGAACGGGACTTGGACAAGGTCTGGGTCACCAACAGGTTCGGATAACGGTCCACCAGACTGATCGCCGTCTCGCCGCCGAAATCGATGTAAGCCTCATCCACCACCACGACTGAATCCGGGCTGGCCTTGAGGATTTGCTCGACCGCTTCCAGCGCCAGCAGGCAACCGGTTGGCGCATTCGGGTTGGGGAAAATGATCCCGCCGTTTGGCTTGGCGTAGTCCGCCGGGTTGATCCGGAACTGTTCGTCCAGCGGCACCGCGTCGAACTTGATGCCGTACAAGCCGCAGTAAACCGGATAGAAGCTGTAGCTGATGTCCGGGAACAACAGCGGTTTATCGTGCTGCAGCAAGCCGTGAAAAACGTGCGCCAGGACTTCATCGGAACCGTTGCCGAGGAACACCTGATTGCTTTGCACGCCGTAGTACCGGGCAACCGCTTGCTTGAGCACGTCGCTGTTCGGGTCCGGGTACAAACGCAGGTTGTCATTGAGCTCGGTCTGCATCGCCGCCAAGGCTTTGGGCGATGGGCCGTACGGGTTTTCGTTGGTGTTGAGCTTCACCAGTTTCGTCAGCTTCGGCTGCTCGCCCGGCACGTAAGGCACCAGATCCTTGACGAACGGGCTCCAGAATTTACTCATCTCAGTTGTCCTTTTTTTCGTCAACGATGCGGTATTCGGCGCTACGCGCGTGGGCGGTCAGCGATTCGCCACGGGCCAGCACCGAAGCGGTCTTGCCCAGTTCCGATGCGCCCTGCTCGGAGCAGAAGATGATCGACGAGCGCTTCTGGAAGTCGTACACGCCCAGCGGCGAGGAGAACCGCGCGGTGCCGGAGGTCGGCAGCACGTGGTTGGGACCTGCGCAGTAATCACCCAGGGCTTCAGACGTGTGACGCCCCATGAAAATCGCGCCCGCGTGACGGATCTGCGGCAACCAGGCCTGCGGATCGGCGACCGACAATTCCAAGTGCTCCGGTGCAATACGGTTGGCCACTTCGATGGCTTGTTCCATGTCGCGAACCTTGATCAACGCCCCACGGCCATTGATCGAGGTTTCGATGATTTCGGCACGTTCCATGGTCGGCAGCAGTTTGGCGATGCTGGCGGCGACCTTGTCGAGGAACTCGGCGTCCGGGCTGACCAGAATCGCCTGGGCGTCTTCGTCGTGCTCGGCCTGGGAGAACAGGTCCATGGCGATCCAGTCCGGATCGGTGTGACCGTCGCACACCACAAGGATTTCCGAAGGGCCGGCGATCATGTCGATACCGACCTGGCCGAACACGTGGCGTTTGGCGGTGGCGACATAGATGTTGCCCGGGCCGACCACTTTGTCGACTTTCGGCACGCTTTCGGTGCCGTAGGCCAGCGCGGCAACTGCTTGCGCGCCACCGATGGTGAACACGCGGTCGACGCCGGCGATGCAGGCCGCCGCCAGCACCAGTTCATTGATTTCACCACGCGGGGTCGGCACCACCATGACCACTTCGGCCACGCCGGCCACTTTGGCTGGAATCGCGTTCATCAGCACGGAAGACGGGTACGACGCCTTGCCGCCCGGCACATACAGGCCGGCGCGGTCCAGTGGCGTAACCTTCTGGCCCAGCACCGTGCCGTCGGCTTCGGTGTAGGTCCAGGATTCCTGCTTTTGTTTTTCGTGGTAGCTGCGTACGCGGGCCGCGGCTTTTTCCAGGGCTTCGCGCTGGGGCACGGTAATCCGTGTCAGCGCCAGTTCCAGGCGCTCGCGCGGCAGGATCAGGTCCGCCATGGAGGCAACGTCAAGGCCGTCGAACTGCCGGGTAAAGTCCACCAGCGCCGCGTCGCCACGTTCACGCACGGCTTTGATGATGTCCAGCACTCGCTGATTGACCGAGTCGTCAGACACACTTTCCCAGCTCAGCAGATGATCCAGATGATGTGCGAAATCCGGGTCAGCAGCGTTGAGTCGGCGAATTGCAGTCGGTGCGGTCATAGCGAGAGCCTCATAGGATTGGCAAAAACTCAGGCGCCCGAAGCTACCATCGATCCGCTTGGGCACCTGAGAATTCTGGCTATGAGGCGGATAGACGGGCGCGACTTAACGTCGCGCAGGTGAATCAGCCGCGGTGTCGAGACTCCACTGCCTTGCGCAGGGTGTCGATCAACGCCTGGATACGGGCGTGTTGCATCTTCATCGAAGCTTTGTTGACGATCAGCCGGGAGCTGATGTCGGCAATGAAATCCTGGGGTTCCAGGCCGTTGGCCCGAAGCGTGTTGCCGGTGTCGACCACGTCGATGATCTTGTCGGCCAGACCGATCAGCGGTGCCAGTTCCATCGAGCCGTAGAGCTTGATGATATCGACCTGACGACCCTGTTCGGCGTAGTAGCGCTTGGCAACGTTGACGAACTTGGTCGCCACCCGCAGACGGCCCTTGGGCTCGACATCACCGACACGGCCGGCAGTCATCAGCTTGCACAGGGCAATTCGCAGGTCCAGAGGCTCATACAAACCCTGGCCGCCATATTCCATCAGCACATCTTTACCGGCGACGCCCAGGTCCGCGGCACCATGCTCGACATACGTCGGCACATCGGTGGCGCGCACGATCAGCAGGCGCACATCGGCCTGAGTCGTGGGAATGATCAGCTTGCGGCTCTTGTCCGGATTCTCGGTCGGCACGATGCCCGCTTCAGCCAGAAGCGGCAGGGTGTCGTCAAGGATGCGGCCCTTGGACAGTGCGATGGTCAACATGGGAAACGTCAGTCCTTATCAGGCTACTGATGCCCGGTCGCAAATGGCGCCGGACACACTTCGAAGGCTTTCTCGTAATGAAAAGACACCCTCGACTTGAAACGAAACCAACGGGCGCGTCCCTGCGCCCTGCAGCAGAAACTAGCCCGGTACGCGGCGGATCTTGGCGCCGAGCATTTGCAGTTTCTCTTCGATGCACTCGTAACCACGGTCGATGTGGTAGATGCGGTCGATCAGGGTGTCACCTTCGGCGATCAGGGCCGATATCACCAGGCTGGCCGATGCACGCAGGTCAGTGGCCATCACTGGTGCGCCTTTGAGCTTCTCGGTACCGGTAACGATGGCAGTGTTGCCTTCGACCTGGATCTTGGCGCCCATGCGGTGCAGTTCGTACACGTGCATGAAGCGGTTTTCGAAGATCGTCTCGATCACCGCACCGGTGCCTTCGGCAATGGCGTTGAGGGAGATGAACTGCGCCTGCATGTCGGTCGGGAACGCCGGGTATGGGGCGGTACGCACGTTGACAGCCTTTGGCCGCTTGCCGTGCATGTTCAGCTCGATCCAGTCTTCGCCGCAGGTGATTTCGGCACCCGATTCGCGAAGTTTTTCCAGAACGGCTTCAAGGATGGTCGGATCGGTGTCCTTGACCTTCACACGACCGCCGGTCACAGCGGCCGCCACCAGGTAGGTGCCGGTTTCGATACGGTCAGGCATCACTTTATAAGTGGTCGGGTGCAGACGCTCGACGCCATCGATGATGATGGTGTCAGTGCCGGCGCCAGTGATCTTGGCACCCATGGCGATCAGGAAGTTCGCCAGGTCGATGACTTCAGGTTCGCGAGCGGCGTTCTGCAACACGCTGCGGCCCTTGGCCAGAGCGGCCGCCATCATGATGTTTTCGGTACCGGTCACGCTCACGGTATCGAAGAAGAAGTGCGCGCCGCGCAAGCCGCCTTCAGGCGCCTTGGCCTTGATGTAGCCGCCTTCGACGTCGATGACCGCGCCCATCGCTTCAAGACCGCGAATGTGCAGGTCAACCGGACGCGAGCCGATGGCGCAACCGCCAGGCAGTGCGACTTCGGCTTCACCGAAACGCGCTACCATCGGGCCCAGCACCAGGATCGACGCACGCATGGTTTTCACCAGTTCGTACGGAGCGATCAGAGTCTTGATGGTGCGCGGGTCGATTTCGACGCTGAGCTTCTCGTCGATCACAGGCTCGATGCCCATGCGACCGAACAGCTCGATCATGGTGGTGATGTCGTGCAGGTGCGGCAGGTTGGCCACGGTCACCGGGCCATCGCACAGCAGCGTGGCAGCCAGGATCGGCAGGGCAGAGTTCTTTGCCCCGGAGATGCGGATTTCGCCATCAAGACGAACGCCACCGGTAATAATCAATTTATCCATAAGAATCTCGACGCCCTTGGGCTCAGGTGCGCTCGGCCCAGGCCGCGCTGCTGAAAAATTTCATAGTGACCGCATGGATGCTGCCATCGGCGATCCATGGGTTCAAATGGGCATAGATGCTCTGCTGACGCTTGACCGGGCTCAGTGCCGCCAGTTCATCGCTAATCACGTTCAGCTGAAAGTTGCAGCCTTCGCCTTCAACTTCCACCTGGATTCCTGGCAGCTTTCCTTCAAGGAAGCTCTTAACTTCTACGGCCTGCATGCTCAACCTCAATCGGCGCCCTGTGCGCGCGGGTCGGACATCATACAAAAAAGCCCCGCGCCTGCGAACCCCGCTAAGCAGGACTCTGACGGGGGGCTTCTTTATAGATGTGGATTAGGGATGCGCCAACAGCTCGGTCAATTCGCTGACCTGAGCGATTTCGCGCATGTCTTCAGGCATCCCGCGGATGCTCAGCTTCTTGCCGGCCGCCTCTGCATCGCGTATGAAGCACAGCAGCAGGGACAAGCCCACGCTGCTGGACTTCAATACCGCCGAACAATCGACCACCAGGGTGTCGGCCTTGCTGGCCTTGATCAGCGCCTCCCCCTGCTTGCGCAGGCCGGGGCCGGTCCGGTAATCCAGCATCCCGCTAAGCCGCAGCTCGCCGGTTTCGCTCATGCGAATGGCCGACACACTCATTGGGCAGACTTCTCGGAAGCATCGGCGGTTTTTTCCTTGGCCTTGGCCACTTCCCCGGCCCAACCATTGATGGTCTTGTCCAGGTCGTTGCCATTGCGCTGCATCGCATCCGCGAATTGATCGCGGAACAGCTTGCCGATATTGATACCGTTGATGATCACGTTACGCAGCTTCCACTCGCCATTGATCTTCTCGAGTGTGTACGACACGGGATAGATCGCCCCGTTGTTGCCTTTTACGGTCATGCCAACGCTGGTGCGATCACCCGACTCATCCTTGGCAGGATCGACGGTGATGCCCTGGTTGTTGTATTCGAGCAGGGCATTGCCATAGAACTGGAACAGGCCCCGCTTGAAGTTTTCTTCAAAGGTCTTCATCTGCGCAGGCGTGGCTTTGCGCGAGTACTTGACCGTCATGATGCTTTTGGAGATGCCCTCGGCATCCACCACAGGACCGACGATGGTGTTCAACGCCGTGTAGAAATCCTGCGGATCCTTTTTGTACTTCTCTTTGTTGGCCGACAGGTCGGCCAGCATCCGGTTCGTGGTGTCCTGAACCAGTTCGTGCGCGGAAGGCGCTGCCACGGCGTTAGCCATCAACGGCAGGGCCGCCAGTATTACCAACAGGCCACGTCGCAAGGTAGAGATCATTCAAAAGCTCCTCATTTGGCGTCTTTGCTAACGGTATTGAGCAGGAATTTACCGATCAGGTCCTCGAGTACCAGCGACGACTGGGTGTCGTGAATGATCCCACCGTCCTTGAGCAAGGCGGATTCGCCGCCCACGCTGATACCGATGTATTTTTCGCCCAACAGGCCAGCAGTCAGGATAGATGCAGTGGAGTCAGTCGGTAGATTATCTACACGTTTTTCCACCTGCATGGTCACCCGACCAGTGAAACTGTCGCGATCCAGATCGATAGCCGTGACCTTGCCGATGGTCACACCGGCCATGGTCACTTTAGCTCTGACCGTCAAACCTGCGATATTGTCGAAGTAAGCATAAAGTTTATAGGTGTCTGTTGTAGCGCTCGGGGACAGGCCACTCACCCGCAACGCCAGCAACAGCAAAGCCAGGATGCCAGCCAGCAAGAAAAGGCCGACACCGATTTCCAGGGTGCGGTTTTGCATCAGAAATCTCCAAACATCAAGGCGGTCAGAATAAAGTCCAGGCCGAGTACAGCCAAAGAGGCATACACCACGGTCTTGGTAGTGGCACGACTGATCCCCTCGGATGTGGGCTCGCAGTCATAGCCTTGGAATACGGCAATCCAGGTCACGACAAAGGCAAAGACGATGCTTTTGATGATGCCGTTGAGCACATCGTCAGTGAACGTCACGCTGTTTTGCATGTTGGACCAGTAGGAACCTTCATACACACCCAGCCAGTCGACTGCCACCCAGGAACCGCCCCAGATACCCACCACGCTGAAAATCATCGCCAGCACCGGCAGGGAAATGAAGCCGGCCCACAGGCGTGGGGCAACGATGTATTTGAGCGGGTCGACACCAATCATTTCCAGACTGGACAACTGTTCGGTGGATTTCATGTTGCCGATTTCGGCAGTCAACGCGGAACCGGCGCGCCCGGCGAACAGCAATGCCGTGACCACGGGGCCCAGCTCACGCAACAGCGTCAGCGCAACCATCTGGCCGACCGCCTGCTCGGAACCATAACTGGACAGGATGTTGAAGCCTTGCAGCGCCAGCACCATGCCGATGAATACCCCGGAGACCACGATGATCACCAGGGACATCACGCCCACCGAATGCAATTGCTTGATCAGCAGGCCAAAACCGCCGCCGATGCCACCACGACCGAGCAAGGCATGAAACAGGAAAATCGCCGAACGACCGAACACAGCCAGCGCATCAATGGCGGAATGGCCGAACCGGCGCACGCGTTCTATCAGTGAAATCTTGCGCATCAACGCTTCCCCAGAAGATCTGCGCGGTAATCCGTCGCTGGAAAGTGGTATGCGACCGGACCGTCGGGATCACCTGTCATGAATTGACGAATGCGCGGTTCCTGCGAATTCATCAACTCTTCGGGAGTGCCCTGCCCCAATACTTGCCCGTCACCCACTACATAAATGTAATCGGCGATGCTCGCGGTCTCGGCCAGATCGTGAGACACCACGATACTGGTAATGCCCAGCGCATCGTTGAGCAAACGGATCAGGCGCACCAGCACGCCCATGGCGATTGGGTCCTGGCCGACAAAAGGCTCGTCATACATGAGGATCTGCGGATCGAGGGCAATCGCCCGCGCCAGCGCGACACGACGCTTCATGCCGCCGGACAACTCGTCAGGCATCAGGTCGATTGCGCCACGCAAGCCCACGGCCTGCAATTTGAGCAGAACGATGTCGCGGATCATTTCTTCCGGCAGCTCGGTGTGGACGCGCAGCGGAAAGGCGACGTTCTCGAACACATCGAGGTCGGTGAACAGCGCGCCGCTCTGAAACAGCACGCCCATGTGTTTACGCGCATCGAACAAATCGCTGCGCGACAGCTTTGGCAGGTTCTGGCCGTTGACCCAGACTTCGCCCTTGGTGGGACGCAACTGTGCGCCCATCAAGCGCAACAGCGTGGTCTTGCCACACCCGGAAGGCCCCATGATGCCGGTGACCTTGCCGCGCGGGATACGGATATCGACGTTATTGAAAATGCTGCGCGCACCGCGCTTGAAGGTCAGTCCCTTCAGCTCGACCGCGTAGGCGTTATCGGCACTCATCTAAACTCCTTGCGATGCAGCCTCTCACTCGGACGCCTGGCTCTCTGACGAAAGCACATACCTCCCCGGGCAGGCCGAACTGGCGGCGAACTATATCACTGCAAAGGGCAAGCGCCCAAGGCCCAAGCCGGGGCATGTTCAGCAAGATGACAGGCAAAAAACCTTGTTCGACGAGTATTTGGTAACCGGGAACAACAAAGCATGACGAACTTGCGTGAGGGTTTCGATCATTACCGCTATAATCGCCGCCTTTTCATCAGGCTATACGATTTCTGACATGAGCCAATCCAGCGACCTGATTCAATCCGCCCAACGCACCATCCGCCTCGAGCTGGAAGCCGTACAAGGCTTGCTGCCCCATATCGACGCAGATTTCGTACGCGCTTGCGAGATGATTCTGGCCAGCAAAGGCCGCGTGGTCGTGGTCGGCATGGGCAAGTCGGGACATATCGGCAACAAGATTGCCGCCACACTGGCCAGCACCGGCACCACGGCCTTTTTCGTGCACCCGGCCGAAGCCAGTCATGGCGACATGGGCATGATTACGCGTGACGACATCATCCTGGCCCTGTCGAACTCCGGCTCCACCAATGAAATCGTGACCCTGCTGCCCTTGATCAAACGCCTGGGCATCAAATTGATCAGCCTCACCGGCAACCCCGATTCGCCGCTGGCCAAGGCTGCCGAGGTCAACCTCAACGTTCACGTCGAGCACGAAGCCTGCCCGCTGAACCTGGCACCGACCTCTTCAACCACCGCTGCACTGGTCATGGGCGATGCCCTGGCCGTCGCGCTGCTGGAAGCCCGCGGCTTTACCGCTGAAGATTTCGCCTTTTCCCACCCGGGTGGCGCGCTGGGCAGACGCCTGTTGTTGAAAGTCGAAAACGTCATGCACGCCGGACAAGAGCTGCCGCAGGTCCAGCGCGGCACCCTGCTAAAGGACGCGCTGATGGAAATGACCCGCAAGGGCCTGGGCATGACCGTGATCCTGGAAGCCGATGGCAAACTCGCCGGCATCTTCACGGACGGTGATTTGCGTCGGACCCTGGACCGCAGCATCGACATCCACAGCGCCACCATCGATCAGGTCATGACCGCACACGGCAAAACCGCCCGCGCCGAAATGCTTGCGGCCGAAGCCCTGAAAATCATGGAAGACCATAAGATCAACGCGCTGGTCGTGGTCGACAGCGACGACCGGCCGGTCGGCGCCTTGAACATGCACGACTTGTTGCGTGCAGGAGTAATGTAATGAGCACGGACCTGCTGCAACGCGGCAAACAGATCAAACTCGCGGTGTTCGACGTCGACGGCGTGCTGACCGACGGACGGTTGTACTTCCTTGAAGACGGTAGCGAATTCAAGACGTTCAACACCCTCGACGGCCAAGGCATCAAGATGTTGATGGCAGCCGGCGTGCAGACCGCTATCATCAGCGGCCGCAAGACCCCGGTGGTCGAACGTCGGGCGAAGAACCTCGGCATTCCACACCTTTATCAGGGGCGCGAAGACAAACTGGTGGTGCTGGACGAACTTCTGGCCCAACTCAACCTAAGCTATGAACAAGTTGCCTATTTGGGTGACGACTTGCCAGACCTGCCGGTGATTCGCCGCGTTGGCCTGGGCATGGCGGTGGCAAATGCCGCCAGCTTCGTACGTGAAAACGCCCATGGCATTACCCTGGCCCGCGGTGGCGAGGGTGCCGCTCGTGAATTCTGCGAATTGATCCTGCTCGCCCAGGGCCGCCTTGATGCGGCCAACGCCGCGTACCTGTGAGCCCATTATGTTGAGCAAAAAGATTCGTAACATCCTGTTGTTCAGTTGCATCGCGGCGCTGTTCGCCGCGGTCGGCTACTGGAACATCAGCCCGGAACGCTTCCTCGATAAGCCCGTAGCCAAGGTCGACGAAAGCGCCATTGACTATTACGCCACCAACGCCCACAGCGTGCAGTACCTGCCGGACGGCAAATTGCAGTACGAAATGACGTCCGACAAGGTTGAACACCTGAAAGCGACCGAGGTGACGTTGCTGACCAATCCCGACCTGAACATGTTTCGCGGCACCCAGTTTCCGTGGCACGTCCAGAGCGAGCGAGGGGAGGTCAATCCCGACGGCACTCAGGTCGAACTGATTGATTCAGTGCGCATCACGCGTTTCGACGAGAAAAACCGCAAGACCCTGATTACCACCACCCGTATGACTGTGTTCCCCAAGGAGCAATATGCGCAGACCGATCAACCCGTTAGAATCGACGGCGCTGGCGGTGTATCGACAGGCAACGGAATGAAAGCGTACTTGAAAGAAAGCAGGATACACCTGCTATCGAACGTAAGAGGACAGTATGAGGCTCGTTAAAACTCTCCCTATTTTGCTCAGTCTGGGCGCAGCACTGGGAAGCGTGAGCGCCTGGGCTCTGCCGAACGATCAAGAGCAGCCTATCCGCATTCAGGCCGACGATGCCCAACTGGACGACAAGAATGGCGTTGCCACCTATAAAGGTGACGTGATCATCACTCAGGGCTCGATGATCGTTAAAGGCAACACCGTGACCATCACCCGCACGCCGACCGGTGAAATTGACGTGGTGACCTCGGTGGGCAACCTCGCCTACTTCGAACAATTGCAGACCGCCGGCGATACCAAGCCTGTTCAAGGCTGGGGCATCACCATCCAGTACCACGCCGCGCAAAACCGCATCGTCCTGATCGATAAGGCAAAAGTCATCGACAAGGACAACAACATCACTCAAGGCGAGAAAATCGTCTATGACACCGTCAAAAAGCTTGCGAGCGCCGGTCGCGCCACAGGCAACAAGGTCACCGAAGCGCGCCCACGCATCGACATGGTGATCCAGCCCAAGCCGAAAAACGACGCGAAAAAGGCTCCATAATGGCAACTCTGAAAGCTCAGCATCTGGCCAAGAGCTACAAGAGCCGCCAGGTCGTGCGTGACGTCAGCCTGTCAATCGACAGCGGTCAGATCGTCGGCCTGCTGGGCCCTAACGGCGCCGGCAAGACCACCTGCTTCTATATGATTGTCGGCCTGGTGCAGGCCGATCAGGGTCGTGTGCTGATCGATGACCTGGACGTCAGCCACCAGCCAATGCACGGTCGTGCAAAGGCCGGTATCGGCTATCTTCCGCAAGAAGCGTCGATTTTTCGCAAACTGTCGGTGGCCGACAACATCATGGCCATCCTCGAGACCCGCAAGGAGCTCGACAAGGACGGTCGTCGCAAGGAACTGGAAAGCCTGCTGCAGGAATTCCATATCAGCCACATCCGTGACAACCTCGGCATGAGCCTGTCCGGTGGTGAGCGCCGCCGCGTGGAAATCGCACGCGCCCTGGCCACCAACCCGAAATTCATCCTGCTCGACGAACCATTCGCCGGTGTGGACCCGATTTCGGTGGGCGACATCAAACAGATCATCTACCACCTCAAGGCCAAAGGCATTGGCGTGTTGATCACTGACCACAACGTCCGTGAGACCCTTGATATCTGCGAAACCGCCTACATCGTTAACGATGGACAGCTCATTGCCGAAGGCGACTCCGCCACAATCCTGGCCAATGACCTGGTGAAAGAAGTCTATCTGGGCCATGAGTTCCGCCTGTAAGCACTGAGGTGTCTGGCTGGTCGCCCGAGCGCTTGTCTCGATAAAAAATCAACATTTTTTTATTGTTACGGCGCTCTAGGCAAACGCTGCAGTTTCGGGCATATAATTTGCTTATGTTTGGCGCTCCGGCGCCCTGTAGTGGATGGCGCATGTGCGCCGGCGAATAAGGTGTTTAGCCCCTGCCATGAAACCATCGCTAGTCTTGAGAATGGGCCAGCAGCTGACGATGACACCGCAGCTGCAACAGGCCATCCGCCTGCTCCAATTGTCGACCCTGGACCTGCAACAGGAAATCCAGGAGGCTCTGGAGTCCAATCCGATGCTCGAACGCCAGGAAGAAGGCGACGACTTCGATAACGCCGACCCCTTGGCCGACAAAGCCGAACAACAACCCAACGCCGATGTTTCAGAGCCCTCCTACCAGGAAACCGCCCCGACGGTGGACAACCTGGAGGAAGGTGACTGGAATGAGCGCATTCCCAACGAGCTGCCCGTCGATACGGCATGGGAAGACGTTTACCAGACCAGCGCCAGCAGCCTGCCGAGCAGCGATGACGACGAGTGGGATTTCACTACCCGTACATCGGCCGGTGAAAGCCTGCAAAGCCATTTGCTGTGGCAGCTGAACCTGGCACCGATGTCCGACACCGATCGCTTGATCGCCGTGACCCTGATCGATTGCATCAACAATCAGGGCTACCTGGACGAAACCCTCGAGGAAATCCTCGAAGCCTTCGATCCGGAACTGGACATCGAACTGGACGAAATCGAAGCCGTTCTGCATCGCATCCAGCAATTCGAACCGGCCGGTATCGGCGCCCGCAACCTGGGCGAATGCCTGCTGCTGCAACTGCGCCAGCTGCCAGCCAAGACACCTTGGCTGGCGGAAGCCAAGCGCCTGGTCACCGACTACATCGATCTGCTCGGTAGCCGCGACTACAGCCAGCTGATGCGCCGCATGAAGCTCAAGGAAGATGAACTGCGCCAGGTGATCGAACTGGTGCAGAGCCTCAACCCGCGTCCGGGCTCGCAGATCGAGTCCAGCGAAGCCGAATACGTCGTCCCTGACGTGATCGTGCGCAAGGACAACGAGCGCTGGCTGGTCGAGCTGAATCAGGAATCGGTGCCACGGCTGCGGGTCAACGCCCAATATGCCGGTTTCGTGCGCCGCGCCGACACCAGCGCCGACAACACTTTCATGCGCAATCAGTTGCAGGAAGCACGCTGGTTCATCAAGAGCCTGCAAAGCCGCAACGAAACCCTGATGAAAGTGGCCACCCAGATCGTCGAGCATCAGCGCGGCTTCCTGGAGTATGGCGACGAAGCGATGAAACCGCTGGTCCTGCACGACATTGCCGAGGCAGTGGGCATGCACGAGTCGACGATTTCACGGGTGACCACGCAGAAATTCATGCATACCCCTCGGGGCATTTATGAACTGAAATACTTTTTTTCCAGCCACGTCAGCACCTCCGAAGGCGGCGAATGCTCGTCCACGGCGATCCGCGCAATCATCAAAAAACTGGTTGCGGCGGAAAATCAGAAAAAGCCGTTGAGTGACAGCAAGATCGCTGGTTTACTGGAGGCACAAGGCATTCAGGTGGCTCGCCGCACCGTCGCCAAGTACCGCGAATCCCTCGGGATCGCGCCTTCGAGCGAACGCAAGCGGTTGATGTAGAGCCACGCCACAGCGTTCCAGTGGTAGATCATCTGGTCTACCGCTTTATGCACTGGCAACGAAGGAGAAGCTGTATGCAAGTCAACATCAGTGGACACCAACTGGAAGTGACCGAACCTCTGCGCGCCTACATCGGCGAAAAACTCGAACGATTAGAGAGGCATTTCGACAAGATCACCAACGTGCAGGTCACGATGTGCGTCGAAAAGCTGAAGCAGAAAATCGAAGCCACGTTGCATATTCCCGGCAATGAAGTGGTCGCCAACGCGGAACACACCGATATGTACGCGGCGATCGACTTACTGACCGACAAGCTCGATAAACAACTCAAAAAGCATAAGGAAAAGACCCAAAGCCTGCTCCAGGGCGCTACCGGTCGTTAACACTCCCAACCCATGATCCGACTTGAAAACATCCTGACCCCCGGCCGTTCTCTCGTGAACGTGCCGGGCGGCAGTAAAAAGAAAGCCCTTGAGCAAATTGCCACCCTGATCGCCCGGGAAGTGCCGGATCTGGAGATGCAAGATGTCTTCGAGGCTTTGATTGCCCGTGAAAAACTCGGTTCGACCGGTTTTGGCAACGGCATCGCCATCCCTCACTGTCGCATCAAGGGCTGCAATTCGCCCATCAGCGCCCTGATACACCTTGAAGCCCCCATCGATTTCGACGCCATCGACGGCGCCCCGGTTGACCTGCTGTTCGTGCTGCTGGTCCCGCAGGCCGCTACCGATGCGCACCTGGAGCTACTGCGCCAGATCGCCAGCATGCTCGATCGCAAGGAAGTGCGCGAAAAACTGCGCAGCGCCCCGAGTAATGAAGCCTTGTATCAGGTCGTCCTGAGCGAGCAAAACGGTCATTAATCATGCGCTTGATCATTGTCAGTGGCCGTTCCGGCTCAGGTAAAAGTACCGCACTCGATGTTCTCGAGGACAACGGCTACTACTGCATCGACAACCTGCCCGCCGGCTTGCTGCCGGAACTCGCCGAGCGCGCGCTGATTCATACCGAGCTCGCACAACCGCTGGTCGCGGTATCCATCGATGCCCGCAACCTGCCCAGTCATCTGTCGCGATTTCCGGAACTACTGGAAGAAGTGCGCAGCCGGCACATCAAATGCGATGTGCTGTACCTGGACGCCGACGAAGAAACACTGCTCAAACGGTTTTCGGAAACCCGCCGTCGCCACCCGCTCAGTACCGCTCACCGTTCGTTGGCCGAGGCGATTCAGGACGAAACCAGTTTGCTGGGGCCGATTGCCGACCTGGCCGACCTCAAAGTCAACACCACCAACCTGAACCTGTATCAGTTGCGCGATACCATCAAGTTGCGCCTGCTGAACCAGCCGGACAGCGGCACTGCGTTCCTGGTGGAGTCGTTCGGATTCAAGCGAGGCATGCCAGTCGACGCAGACCTGGTGTTCGACGTGCGCTGCCTGCCCAACCCTTACTGGAAGCCGGAGTTGCGCGAGCTGTCCGGGCTTGATCAACCGGTGGCCGAGTACCTGGCGGGGCAACCGGACGTCGAAGAGATGTTCCAGGACATTTCCTCCTACCTGCTAAAATGGCTGCCGCGCTTCGCCGCGAGCAACCGTGCTTATGTCACCATTGCCATTGGCTGCACCGGCGGGCATCACCGCTCCGTCTACCTGACCGAACGTCTGGGCCAGGTTCTGCAACAATCCCTGAAGAACGTCCAGGTCCGCCACCGCGACCTCAGCTAAAGGATTCACATCGCGATGCCTGCTCTGGAAATCGAAATCATCAACAAGCTGGGCCTGCATGCCCGCGCTTCGGCAAAATTCGTTGGCGTTGCGGGTCAATTCAAGGATTGCACAATCAGAGTTGGACGCACGCCAGAATCCACCGTCGACGGCAAAAGCATCATGGCCATGATGATGCTCGCTGCTGGCAAGGGCACGAAGATCCACCTCAATACTGAAGGCGAGCAGGCACAGGAAGCGCTGGATGCCCTGGTGAAGTTGATCAATAACTACTTCGACGAAGGCGAATAACCGCCCCCTTTATGTAGCAGTTCGCTCCCACGGGGGCGGTGCAAGACGCAATAAAAAAGGCGCGCCACCCAATCGGGTGGCGCGCCTTTTTTGCGCTGCGATAAGCGTTAGCTACCGGCCACGGTCATCCGCTCGATCAACACCGAGCCTGTACGAATGTTGCTACGCAGCTCCAGGTCATTACCCACCGCGACGATCTGCTTGAACATGTCGCGCATGTTGCCGGCAATGGTCACTTCCTGGACCGCGAACTGGATTTCGCCATTCTCGACCCAATAACCGGCCGCGCCACGGGAATAATCGCCCGTGACCATGTTCAGGCCCTGCCCCATCAACTCGGTTACCAGCAAGCCACGCCCCATACGGCGCAGCAACGCTGCCTGATCTTCGTCGCCATGGGTGACGAACAGGTTGTGTACGCCGCCTGCGTTGGCGGTACTTGGCATACCCAGCTTACGGCCGGAATAGGTGCCAAGGATGTACGACACCAATTCGCCCTTTTCGACGAACGGCTTGGCATAGGTCGCGAGGCCATCACCGTCGAACGCCGAACTGCCCATGGCGCGCATCAGATGCGGACGTTCATCGATGGTCAGCCATTCCGGGAACAGCTTCTGCCCCAAGGTGCCTTCAAGGAACGACGATTTGCGATACAGGCTACCGCCGGAAATCGCCGACAGGAAACTACCGAACAAACCACCGGCCAGTTCAGCGGAAAACAGCACCGGCACTTCGCAAGTCGGCACCGGACGCGCACCCAGGCGGCTCGCCGCCCGTTGAG
Source organism: Pseudomonas sp. JAI111 (assembly GCF_024809425.1). Taxonomy (NCBI): domain Bacteria; kingdom Pseudomonadati; phylum Pseudomonadota; class Gammaproteobacteria; order Pseudomonadales; family Pseudomonadaceae; genus Pseudomonas; species Pseudomonas sp. JAI111. The sequence continues at coordinate 83,489 of NZ_JANUCB010000006.1, forward strand.
CGGCACGCTGGCCGATGCTCTCCGGACTGGCCAGCAAGTTGCCCTGACGGTTCACGTCATACCAGTAATCGCGCTGCATCTGGCCATCGGCCTCGGCGATCATGACGCAGCTCAGACTGTGACGAGTCGACGCGTAGCCGCCGATAAACCCGTGGCTGTTGCCGTAAACACGGCAGCCTTGATGGGTGCTGAGGGTCGTTCCGTCAGCATTCTTGATCCGGCTATCGGCCGCAAACGCCGCCGCCTCACAGGTCAGCGCCTGCTCGATGGCCTGCTCCGGGGTAATGTCCCATTGGTGGAACAGGTCGAAATCCGGCAGATCCCGGGCCATCAACGCGGCATCAGCCAGGCCCGACGCTTCGTCTTCCGAGGTGTGCTTGGCGATGGCCAACGCCGCAGCGACGGTTTCGCGAATGGCTTCCGGGCCACTGGCCGATGTACTGGCCGAGCCTTTGCGCTGACCGACGTACAAGGTGATGCCAAAGCCCTGATCGCGGTTGAATTCGACGGTTTCGACTTCGCGCTGACGCACCGAAGTGGACAGGCCCTGCTCCAGCGACACCGCCACTTCACAGGCACTGGCACCCTGGCGCTTGGCTTCAGCGATGATCTGCTCGACTTGTTCTTGCAGTGCCGGCAACGCTTGTGGGCCGACGCTTTCAACTGCACTCATGCTGTTCTCCACTCAAATTCTGCTTTCGGCTAGGGCCTTCGAGCGACCGGGCCGGACAAGCGGCCCCCGACTGGTTATCATGGCGGCGTTTCTTTGCGGACGGCCACCATGGTTGATTCTTACGACGACTCCCTCGATACGGGAGAAAAAAGCAAATCCCAGGTCAAACGCGAGCTTCATGCTCTGGTTGACCTCGGCGAGCGCCTTACAACGCTCAAGCCTGACTTGCTGGCAAAACTGCCGTTGACCGACGCTATGCGTCGGGCTCTGGCCGATGCGCCCAAGCACACCGCGAATATCGCGCGTAAACGGCACCTTATGTTCATCGGCAAACTGATGCGCGATCAGGACACTGACGCCATTCTGACCTTGCTCGATCAACTCGATGCCTCCACCCGGCAGTACAACGAACGTTTCCATGGCCTGGAACGCTGGCGCGATCGTTTGATCGCGGGCGACGATGCAGTCCTGGAGAAGTTCGTGCTCGACTACCCGGAGGCTGATCGTCAGCAATTGCGCTCCCTGATCCGTCAGGCCCAGCACGAACTGGCGACCAACAAGCCACCGGCATCGAGCCGTAAAATCTTCAAATACATCCGTGAGCTGGACGAGACTCAACGCGGCCTGCGTTGATGCTCGGATCGGGTGAGTCGCCAAGCGGCTCACCCGAAGCTCCATCCTGTTTACGATCCTGTGCCACCCACAGTGATCGCATCGATTTTCAGCGTTGGCTGGCCGACACCCACCGGCACCGACTGCCCATCCTTGCCGCACGTCCCCACACCACTATCCAGCGCCAGATCATTGCCGACCATCGACACCTTGCTCATGGCTTCCGGGCCGTTGCCGATCAACGTCGCGCCTTTGACCGGGGCGGTAATCTTGCCGTCTTCGATCAGGTACGCCTCGCTGGTGGAGAACACGAACTTGCCGCTGGTGATGTCTACCTGACCACCGCCGAGGTTGGCGCAGTAGATGCCGCGTTTTACCGAGGCAATGATTTCCGCCGGGTCGCTTTCGCCCGCCAGCATGTAGGTGTTGGTCATGCGTGGCATCGGCAAGTGCGCGTAGGATTCACGGCGACCGTTACCGGTGCGGGCAACGCCCATCAGGCGTGCGTTGAGCTTGTCCTGCATGTAGCCCTTGAGTACGCCGTTCTCGATCAGCGTGGTGCACTCGGTCGGGGTGCCCTCGTCGTCGACGCTCAGGGAGCCGCGGCGGCCCGCCAACGTACCGTCATCGACGATGGTGCAGAGCTTGGACGCAACCATCTCGCCCATGCGCCCGCTGTAGGCGGAACTGCCCTTGCGGTTGAAGTCGCCTTCCAGGCCGTGGCCGACCGCTTCGTGCAGCAGCACGCCGGACCAACCCGAACCCAACACCACCGGCAACGTACCGGCCGGCGCCGGGATCGCTTCAAGGTTGACCAGCGCCTGACGCAACGCTTCACGGGCGTAACCCATGGCGCGGTCATCGCTGAGGAAATAACGGTAATCGGTGCGACCGCCACCGCCATGACCACCGCGCTCGCGGCGACCGTTCTGCTCGACGATCACGCTGACGTTAAAGCGCACCAATGGCCGTACATCCGCCGCCAGACTACCGTCCGTCGAAGCCACGAGGATTCGCTCCCAGACGCCGGCCATGCTCACGGTGACTTGCTGAATACGCGGGTCGAGGGCGCGCGTCGCGACGTCGATGCGCTTAAGCAACTCGACTTTCTCGGCACGCGTCATCACTTCCAAAGGATTGTCCGGCCCGTATAACTGGGCGACATCGGCCGTGGTGAACGCCTGCACCGTGCCATTCTGCCCGGCGCGGGAGATCGAGCGAGCAGCACGTGCCGCCGCGCCCAGGGCTTCCAGCGTGATCGCATTGCTGTAGGCAAATCCGGTTTTTTCACCCGATTGCGCACGAACGCCGACGCCCTGATCGAGGTTGAAGCTGCCTTCCTTGACGATCCCGTCTTCCAGCGCCCAGGACTCGGAAATCTGCCCCTGGAAATACAGGTCGGCGGCATCGATGCCCGGGCCGGCCAGATCGCCGAGTACACCTTGCAGGCTTTCGATGGTTACGCCGCCGGGCGCCAGGAGGTGTTCACTGACTGAGGACAACAACTCGCTCATATGCTTTACGCCTTAAATTCATCGTTCTGAGGCAGGTCGCTGGGCGCCCTGCGAGAAAAAGCGCCGGTGACTGGACACCGGCATCCGCGCCCTGATGGACGCCTGTTCGCTGCTATCGCGTTCGGCCAGCAGCACGGCCTCGCCTTGATCCTGTTGCGCCAGCACGCGGCCCCACGGGTCGATGATCGCGGCATGGCCAAAGGTTTCTCGCGGCCCCGGATGCGTCCCACCCTGAGCGGCTGCGAGTATGTAACATTGAGTCTCGATGGCCCGCGCGCGAATCAGCACGTCCCAGTGCGCCGCGCCGGTCACCGCCGTAAAAGCCGATGGCGCGGTAATCAGCTGCGCGCCGCCAGCCCGTAATTCGCTATACAGCTCCGGGAAACGCAGGTCATAACACACCGTCAGGCCGACCCGGCCGACGGGTGTATCGGCTAACACCACGCCGCTGCCATGAGCATAGTCATCGGACTCGCGATAACGCCCGCGATTGTCCGCAACGTCCACGTCGAACAGGTGCAGCTTGTCGTAACGCGCCACTGTCTCGCCTTGGTCGTTCACCAACAGCGAGCAGGCATGCACCTTGGCCGTCGGTTGATCCAGCGGCGGCAACGGCAATGTGCCGGCCACTATCCATAACTTGAGGTCGCGGGCGGTCTGTTTCAACCACGGCAGGATCGGGCCTTCACCCAAGGCCTCGGCGCGACCAAGGTCGGCAATGTCGCGACGGCCCATGGCGGCGAAGTTTTCTGGCAGCACCGCAAGCTGCGCACCACCGGCTGCCGCCTGCTCGAGCAGATGACGGGCCCGGGCAAGATTGGCCAGCACATCGCTCTGGCTGACCATTTGAATCACCGCAAAAGACATGGCCTTTTCCTGATCTGGAATCAACACATACCTGTAGGGATTGTCGAGTGAAACGAGGCTGCGATCTTTTGATTTTGCTTTTTAACATCAAGATCAAAAGATCGCAGTCTCGTTTCACTCGACAGCTCCTACAGGGGACTTACGGCCATGCTACTCCATCGGCCTGAAGCGTGGCGCTGTCAAAAAGGTTTGTCGTAGGTGATTTTCGGCTCTTTCCACGGTCCTTTGACCGTGTATTTCACGCTGGCGAAACGGGCCACGCGGTCTCCGATCAACTTGTCGATCAGGAACAGCGCCCCGCCAACCGCCGGTGCGCCGACGATCAACGCGGCAATCGGCAGATTGTTGGTCACCGGCAACGTCACCATCAATTTGGCATCGATCTGGTCACCGACCAGGTTCAGCGTGCCGTTGAGCTCAACATTGCTCGAAGGTCCGGTCATCTGGATGGGCTCCTTGGTCACGTAAACGCCGTTGGTCGCAACCAGCAGGCCTTTGACCCGGTCATAACTCAGGCCTTTGCCAAACAAGTCGGAGAAGTCCAGGCGCAGACGGCGACCGATGGAGTTGAAGTTGAGCAGGCCGAAAACCCGCAGGGCCTGGGCACCGCCCTCGACTTCAACGAACTGGCCTTTGCTCAGCGATGCATCCAGGGTACCGGAGAAACGCTTGCTCGCCAGCCAGGCTGGGGAGCCCGGCCAGCGACCATCCACGTCCATACGAAACTCTTCGCTGGTGACGCTCGGCGCAAAGCCCCAGCCTTTGAGTACATCGGCAAGGTTCTTGCCACTGATTCGCCCCTTGAACCAACTGCTGGAACTCCCCGGTATCCCTTCCCAGCCACCATTGCCCTGCAACAGAATGCCCTTGAGCCCCAAGTCCAGGGTATTGAGCGCAATGCCTCTGGCGGTCGGTCGGATTTTCAGATACCAGGCACCGACCAGGTCTTGCCCCTGGAATAGCTGATTGATGGTGATATCCAGTGCAGGGATTTTGGTCGGGTCTACGGAGGCCAGCGGATCCGGCGAATTCTCGTCGGCCAGCACTTTAGGATCCGGCGCCGGCAAGCGCACGGTTTGCAGATTGATCGCAATCGGCGCGCCCTGCGCATCCGGGATGCTCGCGTTGCCCTTGACCTGCTGACTGTCGAGCTGCAGGGCCCACGCGGCGGATTTGCGGTTCAACTGCACCGACGCCTGATCGAGCGTGGTGCCGATGCCGCTCAGCTTGCCAACCTTGAAGTCCGCGCTGCTGAGCAGTTGCTTGGCACTGCCGCCCGGGTCCTGGCCGGCGTACTTGTCCGCCAAATCTTTCCAGGGGCCAACATCCAGTTCCGACAGCACGCCACGCACTCGAAGGCCTTTGGCGCCAGGCAGGACAGCAGCGCCGCCGCCGAGGAACAACTCACCGCGACCATCGGCAAAATTGCCGGGCGGCGCGGCGAACGTGAAGTTTGCCAACTCACCATAGTTGACCCAATAGCGCCGCTCCTGTCCCTGCAGGGTCATGCGGAACGTGGTGTCGCGTCCGGCTTCAGCAGTCATGCCGAACGGTGCAGGCAAATCGATAGCCACGCCTTTGAGACTGGAATTGACCATCAACTGGCTGTCAGGCCCGTCGAGGTTCAGTTGCAACTGATACGGGATCAAACCGGATGCCGGCAGCGGTTGGGTCACGTTCAACCAGTCCGTGAGTTTCTTGACCTCTACCTGACCAGATGCGCTGACACGGGTCTTGATATTACCCGGGCTGCCATCGGCAAAAATCTGCGCGGTGACCGGCCTGTCGAAGGCCCGAGCAGTAATGTTCTGTCCGCTCAACCCCTTGGTGCTGTCAAAACGGAAATCGCCTTTGAGTTGCGTCAACTCCAGCGCAGGCTCGGCCAGCTTCAAGCGGGCCTTGGCTGTCTTGAAGTCGACGAGAATTTTCGGCTGCTCGCCTTTTACCAAGGGAATGTCCAGTTTCAACTTGCCTTGCAGATCGCCATCACCTTCCCATCCGGCAAAGGTGTCAGCCGTGCCGATCGGAGCTTCCTGAAGAATCTTCAAGCCATCGCCCAATCCGCCGGCGAACCCGCCGTCGAGGAACAGGTGAACGCTTTGCCCGGCCGGCACATGGGGAATATTGACGTAGATGTCGCTGACCAGGGTGTTGAGCAACTGGCCCTTGCTGGCCAGGATCCGCACACCGCTGTCTTCGACAAACACATCACCGCTCACCTTGCTGACATGTGGCCAGCCTGGCTGAAATGCCAGTTCGGCGTCATGCACCTTGAAGAACAGGCTGATGCTGCGGGCGGTGTCTTCGGCGCCATGGTTCAGCGAGCCTTGATACTGGAAGAAACCCTGGTCTACCGCACCTTTGAGAATCGCTGTGCGCAGCCATTCGTCCAGTGCCGGGCTGAGCATGGTCGGCAGGTATTTGGCGGTGTAGCGACCGTCGCCATCCACCAGGCCAACCCGCAGGTCCATGTAGTCTTCCTGGGTATGGTCGAAATGCAGGCGGATCAGGAAGTCGCCGGCAATCTTGCCCTCTTCGCCCAGCACCTTGAGGTACGGCGCGATCAGGGTGAAGCCATCTTTGTCGAGCTTCCAGGTCAGCCGGGCATTGGCCTGGATGTATTGCCATGGCTTGGCAAAGATCGGGTCAAGGTGCAGGACAAAGTCCTTGCTGTCCATCCGCAGTTCGCCCTGACCGAGGTCGCCGCTGATGCTGCCGCTGACATTTCGCGCCGCCGGAGCACCGTGATAGGCGTCGAAGCCGACCTGGTCGAGGTTGGCGGCAAAGCTGAACTTGCTGTCGTCGGTGGCATTGGGCCGCAGATCGATCAGCACGTTGCGTAGACCACCGGTGACCTTGAGTCGCTCGATCGCGGTGGCAACACCTTCCGGTAGCGGCCCCAAGGCATTCATCAGCGGCGTGAGCGGGGTGAGATCGAGGCGATCGGCTTGCAAGTGCCAGACTTCGTCAGCCTTATCGGTCGCGATGCTCTGGCGCAGTTGCAGGTGCGATTCCCAGCGGCTCGCGCCAAGGTTCATGGCCAGGGAATCCAACGTCACCAGCATGCCTTCGGAGCTGCGCTGGAAATAGCCATTGAGCGCCAGGTTGTTGATCTGGATCGGCTTGCGTTCGGCGTAGGCGCCCTTGAGCTGTGGCGCGTTCAAGCGAATGGCAGCGCTTTGCAGCTCGCCCTTGCCCCAGGTCACCCAGAGTTCGCCACCGGCCTTGATCTCGGAGAAATTCCATTGCCGGGTCAGGCTCCCGGGCAGCCATTTCGACCAGTCGCTTTGCGGCAGGCTCAGGTACGCCTCGGCTTCGCCATCCTTCCATTCGCTGGCGCGAATACGGGTGCGCACACTCATGGCCAACGGTTGGCCATCGGGCAGGGTCAAACGGGCGTCGAGTCGCTGGCGGGACACGCCGGTTTTCAGGTTCAGGCCCACGTAGGTCAGGGTCAGCGGCGGCTGATCCAGTGGCAGCAACGTCACCTGGCTGTCGATCACTGACAATTGCGCGACCATTTGCATGCGATTGAGCAATTGCTCAGGGTCGAGCGGCTGGTCCTGTTGCACCGGCAGACCTTCCAGCGCCCATTTCCCGTCCAGGCCTTCCTTGAGGCTGATCTTCAGGCCATTGAGTTCCAGATGAGCGATGCGCACTTCGCGCGCGAGCAAGCTTTCCCAAACGTCCGGCACCGCCCGCACCTGATCCAGACGCAGGGCATTGGAGCCCTCGCCGACCGTGACATCGTGCGCCAGGAGGATCGGCGCGAACCCGCTCCAGTTGCCTTCCAGCTTACCGATCTGCAGCGACATGCCAAGGGCGGCGCTGGCTTTGGTTTCGACGTCGGCTCGATATTCGGCCACCAGAGGCGTCAACTCCCGGCCGAGGCTGACGTATAACGCCATCAACACCAATACCAACGCGCACAGGCCAAGACCCCAGCGGGTCAGTGCGGCCAAAATGCGTGTCAGACGTTCCATGTCAGTTGGCTCCCATGGCAAAAATGCTGCAAAAAGCTGAGGCCAGCCGATTTAGTGAGGTTGAAACACAACGATTCAGAGCAGCACCACGTCGTATTGTTCCTGGGAATACATGGTTTCCACCTGAAACCGGATGGTCCGCCCGATAAATCCTTCCAGTTCGGCGACATTGCCCGACTCCTCGTCGAGCAAACGATCGACGACTTTCTGGTTCGCCAATACACGATAGCCTTCCGCTTGATAGGCGCGTGCCTCACGGAGGATTTCGCGAAAAATTTCATAACAGACCGTTTCCGGCGTCTTCAATTTGCCGCGTCCCTGACAGCTGCTGCACGGTTCGCAGAGCACTTGCTCAAGACTTTCGCGGGTGCGCTTGCGGGTCATCTGCACTAGGCCCAACTCGGTGATACCGATGATGTTGGTCTTGGCGTGATCGCGCTCAAGTTGCTTCTCGAGGGTACGCAAGACCTGGCGCTGGTGCTCTTCGTCTTCCATGTCGATGAAGTCGATGATGATGATTCCGCCCAGATTGCGCAGGCGCAGTTGGCGTGCGATGGCGGTCGCGGCTTCGAGGTTGGTCTTGAAAATGGTTTCTTCGAGGTTGCGATGCCCCACGAACGCGCCGGTGTTGACGTCGATGGTGCTCATGGCTTCGGCCGGATCGACCACCAGATAACCGCCGGACTTGAGCGGCACTTTGCGTTCGAGGGCCTTCTGGATTTCGTCTTCGACGCCGTACAGGTCGAAGATGGGCCGCTCGCCCGGGTAATGCTCCAGGCGATCAGCGATCTCCGGCATCAATTCGGCGACGAACTGCGTGGTTTTCTGGAAGGTTTCCCGGGAATCGATACGGATCTTCTCGATCTTCGGGCTCACCAGGTCACGCAAGGTGCGCAACGCCAGGCCGAGGTCTTCGTAGATCACACTCGGTGCGCTGATGGTCTTGATCTGTTCGTTGATCTGATCCCAGAGACGGCGCAGGTAACGAATGTCCATCAGGATTTCATCGGCGCCCGCCCCTTCGGCGGCCGTGCGCAGGATGAAACCGCCCGCCTCCTTGATGCCTTCTTTGTCCACGCAATCGGTGACCACTTGCTTGAGGCGTTCGCGCTCCGCTTCGTCCTCGATCTTCAGCGAAATGCCGACGTGGGCCGTACGCGGCATGTACACCAGGTAGCGCGATGGAATCGATAACTGAGTGGTCAGGCGCGCGCCCTTGGAACCGATCGGGTCCTTGGTGACTTGTACCACTAGGCTCTGGCCTTCATGGACCAACGCGCTGATGCTTTCTACCGCGGGCCCTTCACGCAGGGAAATTTCCGAGGCATGTATGAACGCGGCGCGGTCCAGTCCGATATCGACGAATGCGGCCTGCATGCCCGGTAACACCCGCACGACCTTGCCTTTATAGATATTGCCGACGATCCCGCGCTTTTGCGTGCGCTCGACGTGGACCTCTTGCAGAACACCGTTTTCGACCACCGCCACGCGCGATTCCATCGGCGTGATGTTGATCAGGATCTCTTCACTCATGGCAGGGTCTCGTTCAGGCATGTTCACGATAATGGCCGCATCTTGTCAGAACGACGCTCAGCGCGCGTTAAGGGTTTGCCAACAGGGTATGCCGAAATGGCCCAGCAGCTCGCAGGTTTCGCACAGCGGCAACCCGACCACAGCCGAGTAGCTGCCATTGAGCCCGGCGACAAACACCGCGCCCAGTCCTTGAATCCCGTAGCCGCCAGCCTTGTCACGGGGTTCGCCGCTGGCCCAGTAGGCCGCTGCTTCTTCGCGACTGATGTCGCGAAAGCGCACCAGGCTGCGCACAACCCGAGACTCACAGAGTTCGCCGTCGAGCACCGCAATGGCGGTCAATACTTCGTGTTCCTGACCGGCCAACAACATAAGCATGGCGCACGCATCGGCTTCGTCCACCGGTTTGCCAAGAATTTTCCCGTCGAGTACCACGGCGGTGTCGGCACCCAGTACGCAAAAATCTTCACCTGACGCGAGCGTGCCGCGCCCGGCTTCGGCCTTGCCACGCGCGAGGCGTTCGACATAAGCCGACGGGGATTCATGTTTTAGAGGGGTTTCATCGATGTCCGCACTGATGGCGGAGAACGGCACGCCGATCTGCGTGAGCAGCTCACGCCGACGCGGCGAGCCTGAGGCGAGGTATAACTTCATCAAGACATCTCCCTTGTCTACTGCCAATACGGGCCAATGCCTGACCGAATCAAGTAATTTTGTAGCGTCGACGCAACCCGCGCAAACCGTAGCTGACCCAAGGCCAGAGCAAGGCACTGACCAGAGCAGGCAAGACCAGCGCCAGAGTCGGCTGGCGGTTGCCGGTCAAGGCGCTCAACCACAGCTGAACAAGCTGGGCGAGGCCGAAGATCACCAGGATCACCAGGCTTTGTTGCCACATCGGGAACATGCGCAGGCGCTGTTGCAGTGACAGCACCAGAAAGGTGATCAGTGTCAGGATTAACGCGTTCTGACCCAGTAATGTGCCGTAGAGCACGTCTTCAGCCAGACCCAGGCACCACGCGGTGACCATGCCGACTTTTTGCGGCATGGTCAGCGCCCAGAAGGCCAGCAGCAAAGCCAGCCACAAGGGACGCAGGATTTCCATGAACTGTGGCAGCGGCGAAACGCTGAGCAGCATGCCGATGGCGAAGGTCAGCCAGACGATCCAGCCGTTTCGCGATGCAGTCGCACCGACCATTATTCTCGTCCCCCAGTAGAGGCTGGCGCGGAGGCAGGCGGCTTGGCAGCAGGCTTCGCGGCAGCGGGTTGAGTCGCAGGCGGTTTGGTGGCCGCCGGCTGCGTGGCGGGAGGCTTGGCGGCCGAGTGTCGGGTGGTCGCGGGCTTGGCCGGGGTTGCCGCAGCCGGTGCAGCTGCCGGAACAGCCGGATTAGCCGGAGCCGCCGCGGGTGCAGCTGCCGGTGTCGGCACCAGGGCAGGCTTCGATACGGTGGCCGGGAAGATCGGTCCGCCGCCGTGCTGATCCAGGGCTTCCTGAGCCTGTGCGGCTTCATTGGCGCGCTCTTCAGCGGTACGACCGTCGCTGAACACCAGCAGCAGGTAACGACTGCGGTTCAGGGCGGCGGTCGGCACGGCGCGCACGATGGCAAAGGGCTGGCCGGAATCGTGGATCACTTCCTTGACCGTTGCCACCGGGTAACCGGCCGGGAAACGCTGGCCCAAGCCTGAGCTGACCAGCAGATCGCCTTCCTTGATGTCTGCCGTATCGGCCACGTGGCGAAGTTCGAGGCGTTCCGGGTTACCGGTGCCACTGGCAATCGCGCGCAGCCCGTTGCGGTTTACCTGCACCGGAATGCTGTGAGTGGTGTCGGTCAGCAGCAGCACGCGAGAGGTGTAAGGCATCAGTTCAACCACCTGCCCCATCAGGCCCCGGGCATCGAGCACCGGTTGACCGAGGATCACACCGTCGCGCTCACCTTTATTGATGATGATGCGATGGGTGAAAGGGTTGGGGTCCATGCCGATCAACTCGGCCACTTCGACCTTCTCGTTGACCAGCGCGGAGGAATTGAGCAACTCGCGCAGCCGAACGTTCTGCTCGGTGAGGGCCGCCAGCTTTTGCATGCGCCCCTGCAACAACAGGTTTTCGGTCTTGAGTTTTTCGTTTTCGGCGACGAGTTCGGTACGGCTGCCAAATTGGCTGGCCACACCCTGCCATAGCCGCTGCGGCAGGTCGGTGATCCAGTAAGACTGCATCAGCACCAGCGACATTTGGCTACGCACTGGCTTGAGCAGTGTGAATCGGGCATCGACCACCATCAGGGCGACCGAAAGCACGACCAGCACTAATACGCGCACGCCCAGTGAGGGGCCCTTGGTGAAAAGCGGTTTAATAAGCCGCTCCTCCCAGGCAAATTGTTTCTTTATTCATACGGCATCAAACCGGCCTGGATGCAGAGTGACAGAAGATAAACGCCAACAGGCAGCACTGCAAAGTGCCGCCTGCGCGCTCAACAGCATAGATGCGATCCGGCGACTTATTCGCTGGAAAGCAGGTCCATGGTGTGCTTGTCCATCATCTCCAACGCACGACCACCGCCGCGAGCCACGCAGGTCAGCGGGTCTTCGGCGACGATCACCGGCAAACCTGTTTCCTGGGCCAGCAACTTGTCGAGGTCACGCAGCAAAGCGCCACCACCGGTCAGTACCAGGCCACGCTCGGCGATATCGGACGCCAGTTCCGGAGGCGATTGCTCCAGGGCACTTTTGACCGCCTGAACGATGGTTGCCAGAGACTCTTGCAGAGCTTCCAGCACTTCATTGGAGTTCAGGGTGAAAGCGCGTGGAACGCCTTCGGCCAGGTTACGGCCGCGAACGTCGACTTCACGCACTTCGCCGCCCGGGTAGGCCGTACCGATTTCCTGCTTGATGCGCTCGGCAGTGGATTCGCCGATCAGGCTGCCGTAGTTACGACGCACGTAGGTGATGATCGCTTCGTCGAAGCGGTCGCCGCCAACCCGTACGGATTCGGCGTAAACCACACCGTTCAGGGAGATCAGTGCGATTTCAGTGGTACCACCACCGATATCGACGACCATCGAACCGCGCGCTTCTTCAACCGGCAGGCCGGCACCGATCGCAGCAGCCATCGGCTCTTCGATCAGGAACACTTCACGGGCACCGGCACCAAGGGCCGATTCACGGATGGCACGACGCTCAACCTGGGTGGATTTGCACGGAACGCAGATCAGCACACGAGGGCTAGGCTGCAGGAAGCTGTTTTCGTGAACCTTGTTGATAAAGTATTGCAGCATCTTTTCGCAGACGCTGAAGTCGGCAATCACGCCATCCTTCATCGGACGAATGGCAGCAATGTTGCCCGGCGTTCGGCCGAGCATGCGCTTGGCTTCGGTGCCGACAGCAACGACACTTTTCTGGTTACCGTGTGTCCGAATAGCCACAACCGATGGCTCATTCAGGACGATACCGCGCTCGCGCACGTAAATAAGGGTGTTGGCAGTGCCCAGGTCAATGGAAAGATCGCTGGAAAACATGCCACGCAGTTTCTTGAACATGGGAAAGGGACCCTAGGCAACGCGTGGGTAAAAAAGTGCGGCAAACTCTAACAACGACAGGGATTTTGGGCAAGGCGCCAATATGTTAAATTGGCCGCTTTTCTGTGCACCAACCCCCACAATCGCGGCCTTATGACCGTAGAAATGCGGTAGTGTTCCGACAATCTAACACACGGACGACGTCCGTTCTGTTTTCCACTGGAGATTCCCATGGCGCTTGAACGCTCCGACGTGGAAAAAATCGCTCATCTGGCCTGCCTTGGCCTTAATGATGCCGATCTTCCACATATTACTTCGGCCCTGAACAGCATTCTCGGGCTGGTCGACGAAATGCAGGCGGTCAATACCGACGGTATCGAGCCGCTCGCCCACCCACTGGAAGCCAGCCAGCGCCTGCGTGCAGACGTCGTGACCGAGACCAATCATCGCGAGGCCTACCAGTCCATCGCACCAGCGGTCGAAAACGGCCTGTACCTGGTTCCGAAAGTCATCGACTAAAGGGAAAGAGCCTGCAATGCATCAAATGACTCTGGCCGAGATCGCCCGCGGTCTCGCCGATAAAAAGTTTTCTTCCGAAGAGCTGACCAAAAACCTGCTGGCGCGTATCGCCCAGCTCGATCCTCAGCTCAACAGCTTCATCACCCTCACCGAAGACCTGGCGCTCCAGCAGGCGAAAGCCGCTGACGCACGCCGTGCCAACGGAGAGACCGGCGCCCTGCTCGGCGCGCCGATCGCGCACAAAGACCTGTTCTGCACCCTGGGCATCCGCACCAGCTGCGGCTCGAAGATGCTCGACAACTTCAAGGCGCCGTACGACGCCACGGTCGTCGCCAAGCTGGCCGCTGCCGGGGCCGTGACCCTGGGCAAGACCAACATGGACGAATTCGCCATGGGCTCGGCCAACGAGTCGAGCTACTACGGCCCGGTGAAAAACCCGTGGAACCTGGAACACGTTCCGGGCGGTTCGTCCGGCGGTTCGGCGGCGGCGGTTGCCGCGCGCCTGCTGCCAGCGGCCACCGGCACCGATACCGGCGGCTCGATCCGCCAGCCCGCGGCACTGACCAACCTCACCGGCCTGAAACCGACGTACGGTCGCGTTTCGCGCTGGGGCATGATCGCCTATGCGTCCAGCCTCGATCAGGGCGGCCCTCTGGCCCGCACCGCCGAAGACTGCGCGATCCTGCTGCAAGGCATGGCCGGTTTCGACCCGCAGGACTCCACCAGCATCGACGAGCCCGTGCCTGATTACAGCGCCAGCCTCAACGGATCGCTGCAAGGCCTGCGCATCGGCGTGCCGAAGGAATATTTCGGCGCCGGTCTCGACCCACGCATCGCCGACCTGATCATGGCCAGCGTCGAAGCACTGAAAAAACTCGGTGCCGTGGTCAAGGAAATCAGCCTGCCGAACATGCAGCACGCGATTCCCGCGTACTACGTGATCGCTCCGGCGGAAGCGTCTTCCAACCTGTCGCGTTTCGACGGCGTGCGTTTCGGCCATCGCTGCGAAAACCCGAAAGACCTGATCGACCTGTACAAACGCTCCCGTGGCGAAGGCTTCGGCCCGGAAGTGCAGCGCCGGATCATGGTCGGCGCCTACGCGCTGTCGGCCGGTTACTACGACGCCTACTACCTTAAGGCGCAGAAGATCCGTCGCCTGATCAAGAACGACTTCATGGCCGCCTTCAATGAGGTCGACATCATTCTCGGCCCAACCACGCCGAACCCGGCCTGGAAGCTTGGCGCCAAGAACAGCGACCCGGTCGCGGCGTACCTGGAAGACGTGTACACCATCACCGCCAACCTCGCGGGCCTGCCGGGCTTGTCCATGCCCGCCGGTTTTGTCGATGGTCTGCCGGTCGGCGTGCAATTGCTCGCCCCGTATTTCCAGGAAGGCCGCTTGCTCAACGTTGCGCATCAGTACCAGTTGAACACTGACTGGCACACTCGCACCCCAACCGGCTTCTGAGGAGAAACACATGCAATGGGAAGTCGTGATCGGGCTGGAGATTCATACCCAGCTCACCACCCGGTCGAAAATCTTTTCCGGTAGTTCCACCACTTTCGGTTCCGAGCCGAACACCCAGGCCAGCCTGGTAGACCTGGGCATGCCCGGCGTTCTGCCGGTGCTGAACCAGGAAGCGGTGCGCATGGCGGTGATGTTCGGCCTGGCCATCGATGCCGAAATCGGCCAGCACAACGTGTTCGCCCGTAAAAACTATTTCTACCCGGACCTGCCCAAGGGCTACCAGATCAGCCAGATGGAGTTGCCGATCGTCGGCAAGGGCCACCTGGACATCGCCATGGAAGACGGCACGATCAAACGTGTCGGCGTTACCCGCGCGCACCTGGAAGAGGACGCCGGTAAAAGCCTGCACGAAGAATTCAACGGTGCCACCGGCATCGACCTGAACCGTGCCGGCACGCCGCTGCTGGAAATCGTTTCCGAGCCGGACATGCGCAGCGCCAAGGAAGCCGTGGCCTACGTCAAGACGATCCACGCGCTGGTGCGTTACCTGGGCATCTGCGACGGCAACATGGCCGAAGGCTCGCTGCGTTGCGACTGCAACGTGTCGATCCGTCCAAAAGGCCAGGTTGAGTTCGGCACGCGCTGCGAGATCAAGAACGTCAACTCGTTCCGCTTCATCGAGAAGGCGATCAACAGTGAAGTTCGCCGTCAGATCGAGCTGATCGAAGACGGCGGCAAAGTGATCCAGCAGACCCGCCTGTACGATCCGAACAAGGACGAAACCCGTCCGATGCGCAGCAAGGAGGAAGCCAACGACTACCGTTACTTCCCCGATCCGGACCTGCTGCCCGTGGTCATCGAAGACTCGTTCCTCAATGACGTGCGCGCCACCCTGCCGGAATTGCCACCGCAGAAACGCGAGCGCTTCCAGGCGCAGTTCGGCCTGTCGGTCTATGACGCCAGCGTCCTGGCCACCAGCCGCGAGCAAGCCGATTACTTCGAGAAAGTCGTGGGCATCAGCGGCGACGCCAAGCTGGCCGCCAACTGGGTCATGGTTGAACTGGGCAGCCTGCTGAACAAGCAAGGCGTGGAAATCGACCAGTCGCCGGTCTCGGCCGAGCAACTGGGCGGCATGCTGCTGCGCATCAAGGACAACACCATCTCCGGCAAAATCGCCAAGGTGGTGTTTGAAGCGATGGCCAACGGCGAAGGCAGCGCGGACGAGATCATCGACAAGCGTGGCTTGAAGCAAGTGACCGACAGCGGCGCGATCTCGGCGGTGCTGGACGAAATGCTCGCGGCCAACGCCGAGCAGGTCGAGCAATACCGCGCGGCAGACGAAGCCAAACGCGGCAAGATGTTCGGCTTCTTCGTCGGCCAGGCCATGAAAGCCTCCAAAGGCAAGGCCAACCCGCAACAGGTCAACGAGCTGCTCAAAAGCAAGCTCGAAGGCTGATGAAAATGGAGCCAGCATTCAAACCTGGCTCCACTCCTTGTGGGAGCCAGCCTGCTGGCGATAGCGGTCTGACATTCAACATATCCGTGTCTGACACTCCGCAATCGCCAGCAGGCTGGCTCCCACATTTGTTTTCGGGAAACCTTCAATGAAGCGTCTGCTCAGCCTTTGCGCCCTGCTCTCTTTACTGGCCGGTTGCGCCAGCAACGACATCATCGATCCGCACGGCTACGACAAGACCGGCATGGCTTCGTATTACGGCGTTAAACATCAAGGCAAACGCACCGCCAGCGGTGAGCGTTTCAACAAGAATTCCCTGACCGCCGCCCATCGCCAGTTGCCGTTCGGCACGCGGGTGAAGGTCACCAATCTGAATAACGACAAGTCCTGCGTGGTCCGCATCAACGATCGCGGGCCGCATGCCCGTGGGCGCCTGATCGACGTGTCACATGCTGCGGCCGAGCGGTTGGGCATGCTCGGCAGTGGCACCGCGCGCGTTCGCGTGCAAGCCCTCGACGATTAACAGCCGGAGCCCAAAACCATTTTCGGACTTGATGACTTACCCCTGATCAGCCTGATTGAATTGTTCGTTGGCCTGCTGTTGCTGATCGCCGGCGCTGAACTGATGGTGCGCGGCGCCGTGCGTCTGGCGGCGCGCCTGCATGTGCGGCCGCTGATCATCGGGCTGACCATCGTCGCCCTTGGCAGCAGCGCGCCGCAAATGGCGGTCAGCCTGCAAGCTACCCTGGCGCAAAACGCCGACATCGCCGTCGGCAGCGTGATTGGCAGCTGCATCTTCAACATCCTGGTCACCCTGGGCCTTTCGGCGTTGATCATTCCGCTACGGGTTTCGCGGCAGCTGGTGCGTCTGGATATTCCGCTGATGATCGGCGCCAGCCTGCTGGTGTTCGTACTGGCCTGGAACAAAGAGCTGGATCGTGTGGACGGCTTGATTCTGTTGGCCGCGCTGGTGTTGTACCTGGGCTTGTTGCTGCGCCAGTCGCAGCATTCGGCTCGCCCGCCCTCACACGACGAAACACCGAAGGCACCGTGGGTCAGCAGCGTGCTGATGATCATCGTCGGACTGGCCATGCTGGTGTATGCCGCTCACTTGTTGCTGGGCGCCGCCGTGGCGGTCGCCACCGACCTGGGGCTGTCGGAACGAATCATCGGCCTGACCATTGTCGCCATCAGCACTTCACTGCCGGAGCTGGCCACCTCATTGATCGCCGCGTTGCGCGGTCAGCGCGATATTGCCGTGGGCAACGTCATCGGCAGCAACCTGTTCAACCTTCTGGGCGTGCTCGGTTTGACGGCGCTTGTTGCGCCTTCGCCGCTGTCTGTTTCGCCCAACGCCCTGGATTTTGACTTGCCGGTGATGCTCGGCGTCGCAGTGCTGTGCCTGCCGCTGTTCTACACCGGCTACCGGGTGACCCGCGCCGAAGGCTTGCTGTTTCTGGGGCTGTACCTCGCTTACGGCTTGCACGTGGTGTCATTCACCACCGGCATGCCGCTGGCCGGCAAACTCGAACACCTGATGCTGTTTTTCGTCCTGCCGGCGCTGGTGGCGTATCTGCTGTTTACGTCGCTGCGCGCCTGGCGTCGCCAACACCACAAGAGGGAAATGCCGTGACCGACAACAAAAAGCCTGGCGTTGAAGTCCGCCGCCAAGTGATGGGCGACGCCTTCGTCGACCGCGCACTGGGCAATGCCACCGAGTTCACCCAGCCGCTGCAGGATTTCGTCAATGAACACGCCTGGGGCAGCGTGTGGAATCGCGAAGGCCTGCCGTTGAAAACCCGCAGCCTGATCACCCTCGCCGCGCTGACCGCATTGAAGTGCCCGCAGGAATTGAAAGGTCACGTGCGTGGCGCGCTGAACAACGGTTGCACCGTGGAAGAGATTCGCGAGGCGCTGCTGCATTGCGCGGTGTATGCCGGTGTGCCGGCGGCGATCGATGCGTTTCGGGCGGCGCAGGAAGTGATTGATAGCTATCAGAAGCCGGAGTGATTATTCGAGAGTTGCGGTGACAGGTCTGCCGTCATCGCGAGCAGGCTCACTCCTACAGTAGTTTTGTGTCGATCACATACCTTGTGGGAGCGAGCTTGCTCGCGAAGAGGCCCTGAAGAACAACCCAAAATCCCTGGGCTAGATCCACCCGCCCCACTGCAACAAAAAGATCCCGATGTTGGTGGTAATCGCCGCCATCAACGTCGTAATGACGATGATCGCCGCCGCCAGTTCGTGATTGCCATTGGCCTGACGCGCCATGACGAAACTGGCGGCTGCAGTCGGGCTGCCGAAATACAGAAACAGAATCCCCAACTCCGCCCCGCGAAAACCCCATAGCCATGCCCCCAGCGTTGCCAGCACCGGCAGGCCGATCATCTTCACCAGGCTTGAGCTGAGCGCCATCGTGCCGCTCTTGCGCATTGCCGCCAGCGACAACGTGCCGCCGATGCAGATCAGCGCCAACGGCAAAGTAGTCTGCGCCAAGTACTGACCGGAGGTTTCCAGCCACCCCGGCAAACCGATCTTGAAATAAGCAAATGGCGCCGCCGCAAACACGCTGATGATCAGCGGGTTGATCATCACGCTTTTAAAGATGCTCCACGGATCGGACTTGATCACCGGGCTGTAGACCGCGAGCACGATGGTCGAGAGTGTGTTGTAAAACAGGATCACCAACGCCGCGAGAATCGCCCCGAGGGAAATGCCGTAAGCGCCATACATGCTCGCCGCCAGTGCGAGGCCGATGACGCCGTTGTTGCCGCGAAACGCGCCTTGGGTGTAGATCCCCCGGTCTTCGCGCGGGCACTTCCAGATCGCCCAGCCCCAGGCAATGGCGAAACTCACCAAGGTGGCGAGCGCGAAGTAGATCAGCAGCGCCGGTTGCAGCGCGGCGTGCAGGTCGGCATGCAGGATGCCCAGAAACAGCAACGCCGGCATGGTGACGTTGAACACCAGGGCTGACGCAGTGTGGATAAAGTTGTCGTTGATCCAGTTGATGCGCTTGAGCAGCACACCCAGAAACAGCATGGCAAACACCGGCGCGGTGATGTTCAGGGTTTCGAGGAAGATAGCCAGCATGCCGGGGGAACCTTGGGTGGGCGTCGTTAGGGGGCTAATGATAAGCCACCAAGTCCTCTGGCGTCTGTTAGACCGCTATCGCGAGCAGGCTCGCTCCCACATTTGTTCAGTGCCGAACACAAAATCTGTGTACGGCGAAAATCCACTGTGGGAGCGAGCTTGCTCGCGATGCTGGCGACTCGGTATCAGGTAATTGGCGCCGGGTTAAACAAGGTGATGTCGTTATGCAGTTTGTGCTGCTCGGCCCACGTCTGCTTTTTCCCGCTCGCCACGTCCAGGTAGTAGTGGAACAACTCCCAACCGAGGTCTTCAATCGAGGCCCGTCCGGTAGCAATCCGCCCGGCATCGATGTCAATCAGGTCCGGCCAGCGCTGCGCCAGTTCCGTGCGCGTCGAGACCTTCACCACCGGCGCCATCGCCAGACCATATGGGGTGCCGCGCCCGGTGGTGAACACATGCAGGTTCATCCCGGCCGCCAGTTGCAACGTCCCGCAGACAAAATCACTGGCCGGGGTCGCGCAGAAAATCAGCCCTTTGCGCTTGAAGCGCTCGCCAGGGCCCAGCACGCCGTTGATCGCGCTGCTGCCGGATTTGACGATCGAGCCCAAGGACTTTTCGACAATGTTCGACAACCCGCCTTTCTTGTTGCCCGGTGTGGTGTTGGCGCTGCGATCCGCTTCGCCCTTGGCCAGGTAACGGTCGTACCAGTCCATTTCCCGCACCAGTTCCTCGGCGACTTCCTTGGTTTCGGCGCGGGACGTCAGCAGGTAAATCGCGTCGCGCACTTCGGTGACTTCGGAAAACATCACCGTCGCACCGGCACGCAGCAGCAAGTCCGAGGCAAAGCCCAACGCCGGGTTGGCGGTGATGCCGGAAAAGGCATCGCTGCCGCCGCACTGCATGCCCAGAATCAGCTCGGACGCCGGCACGGTTTCCCGGCGACGCTGATCAAGCTTCTTCAAGCGGATCTCAGCCAACGCCATGATCTGCTCGATCATCTCGGTGAAACCGTGACTGGAATCCTGCAAGCGATACAACCACGGATCGCTCAGGTCCACCGAGCTGTCGTTCTCATGCATCACCTGCCCGGCCTGCAATTTCTCGCAACCGAGGCTGATGACCAAGGCTTCGCCGCCCAGGTTCGGGTTGCGCGCCAGGTTGCGCACGGTACGGATCGGAATGTAGGCGTCGGTGGCGGTGATGGCCACGCCACAACCGTAACTGTGGGTCAGCGCTACCACGTCATCGACGTTCGGATAGAGTGGCAGCAACTCTTCCTTGATGCGCTTGACCGCATGGTCGAGCACGCCGGTCACACACTGAACCGTGGTGGTGATCCCCAGAATGTTGCGCGTGCCGACGGTGCCGTCGGCATTGCGATAACCCTCGAACGTGAAACCTTCCAGCGGTGCCTGCGCGGCCGGCACATCGGTGGACAGCGGCAGGCTGTCCAGCGGTGGCGCGGTGGGCATGCGCAGTTGATCTTCCTTGACCCAGCTGCCGCGTGGAATCGGCTGCAGCGCATAGCCGATGGTCTGGCCGTAACGAATGACCTGGCCACCCTCGGGAATATCTTCTAGGGTGACTTTGTGGCTCTGCGGGACGAAGTCCACTGTCACCAGGCCATCGGGAAACTCGGTGCCGGCCGGCACGCCCTGGTCATTGACCACGATCACGACATTGTCCCGCTCGTGCAGGCGGATGTAGCGCGGCGAGTCGGAATGTTCAATCAACTGCATGACGCCGCTCCTCAGGAATGCGCTTGAGATAATTTGTTGTTGGTTTCAGGGCCGTTGACTGGCGGCTCCTTGAGCACCACACGTTTGATCGGACCGACGATCACCAGGTAGCTGAACACTGCAACCAGTGCGTTGCAACCGACAAACACCAAGGCCCATTTGAACGAACCGGTGGAGCTGATGATGTAGCCAATCACGATTGGCGTGGTGATGGACGCGATGTTGCCGAACATGTTGAACAGGCCGCCACTCAAACCGGCGATCTGTTTTGGCGAGGTGTCGGACACCACCGCCCAGCCCAATGCGCCAACGCCTTTACCGAAGAACGCCAGGGCCATGAAGCCGACCACCATCCATTCGATGTCCACATAGTTGCAGGCCACGATGCTGCTGGAAACCAGCAAACCGGCAATGATCGGCGCCTTGCGGGCGAAGGTCAGGGAATGGCCCTTGCGCAGCAGGTAGTCGGAAATCACCCCGCCGAGCACGCCACCGATGAAGCCGCAGATCGCCGGCAACGAAGCGATGAAACCTGCCTTGAGAATGGTCATGCCACGTTCCTGCACCAGGTACACCGGGAACCAGGTCAGGAAGAAGTAGGTGATACCGTTGATGCAGTATTGGCCCAGGTAAACGCCGAGCATCATGCGGTTGGTCAGCAACTGGCGAATGTAGTCCCACTTCGGCCCGTCGGTTTTCTTGCCTTTGCCTTTGTCCTGGTCCATGTCGACCATGCCGCCGTTGTCGGCGATGTGCTTGAACTCGGCTTCGTTGATCATCGGGTGCTGACGCGGGCTGTGGATAACTTTCAGCCAGATCAGCGAGAACACGATGCCGATGCCGCCCATTACCACAAACACGTGCTGCCAGCCGAAGCTGTAGACGATCCAGCCCATCAGCGGCGCGAACAACACGGTGGCAAAGTATTGTGCCGAGTTGAAGATCGCCGAAGCAGTGCCGCGTTCAGCCGTCGGGAACCAGGCCGCCACGATGCGCGCGTTACCGGGGAAGGATGGCGCTTCGGCCAGACCCACCAGGAAACGCAGCATGAACAGCGCAACGATCGCCGTGGACATGCCGAACTCACCGACATAACCCTGCAGCACGGTGAACAGTGACCAGGTGAAGATGCTCAGTGCGTAGACTTTTTTCGAACCGAATCGGTCCAGCAGCCAGCCACCGGGAATTTGCCCGGCCACGTAGGCCCAACCGAATGCAGAGAAGATATAACCGAGAGTGACCGCGTCGATGCCGAGGTCTTTTTGCAGGCTGGAGCCCGCGATGGCGATAGTGGCCCGGTCGGCGTAGTTGATCGTGGTCACCAGGAAAAGCATGAGCAGAATCAAATAGCGGACGTGGGTCGGCTTGGTCGCTTGCATGTAGATGTACTCCCACTGATTATTTTTATGCGCGGGTGAAACGGGTGTGTTCCCTGTAGGAGCTGTCGAGTGAAACGAGGCTGCGATCCTTTGATCTTAAAAAGCAAAGATCGCAGCCTCGTTTCACTCGACAGCTCCTACAGGGGATGCGGTATCGGGGGATACCGCGGTGTATCAGGAACCGATGTAGCTGGTCTTCACGACCGTGTAGAACTCTTGCGCGTAGCGACCTTGCTCGCGGGAACCATAGGATGAACCTTTACGCCCACCGAATGGAACGTGGTAATCCACGCCCGCCGTCGGCAGGTTGACCATCACCATCCCGGCCTGGGAGTGGCGTTTGAAGTGGTTGGCGTACTTCAGCGATGTGGTGGCGATACCCGCCGACAAGCCGAATTCGGTGTCGTTGGCCATGGCCAGTGCCGCGTCGTAATCCGCTACGCGAACCACGTTGGCGACCGGGCCGAAGATTTCTTCGCGGCTGATGCGCATCGCGGCTTCGCTGTCGGCAAACAGCGTCGGCGCGAGGTAGTAGCCTTCCGTGTCGCAGGTCACCAGACCACCGCCGCTGACCAGACGTGCACCTTCGGACTGGCCGATGTCGATATACTTCATGTCCTGTTCAAGCTGAGCCTGGGAAACCACCGGACCGATGTCGGTGCCGGCTTTCAGCGCGTGACCAACCTTGATCGACTTCATGCGCTCAGCCACGGCTTCGACGAACTTGTCGTGAATCCCGGCAGTAACGATAAAACGACTCGAAGCCGTGCAGCGCTGACCGGTGGAGTAGAACGCACTCTGCACCGACAACTCGACCGCTTGCTTGAGGTCGGCGTCGTCGAGAATGATCTGCGGGTTCTTGCCGCCCATTTCCAGCTGAACCTTGGCCTGGCGCGAGACGCAACTGACCGCGATCTGACGACCGACACCGACCGAACCGGTGAAGCTGATGCCGTCGACTTTAGGGCTCTGCACCAGCGCATCACCAACCACTCGACCGCTGCCCATCACCAGGTTGAACACGCCGGCCGGGAAGCCTGCGCGGGAGATGATTTCGGCCAGCGCCCACGCGCAACCTGGCACCAGATCGGCCGGTTTGAGCACGACGCAGTTGCCATAAGCCAGGGCCGGAGCGATTTTCCACGCCGGGATCGCAATCGGGAAGTTCCACGGTGTGATCAGACCGACCACACCCAGCGCTTCACGGGTGACTTCAACGTTGACGCCCGGGCGCACCGACGGCAGGTAATCACCGGACAGACGCAAGGTTTCACCGGCGAAGAACTTGAAGATGTTGCCGGCGCGGGTCACTTCACCGATGGCTTCCGGCAGGGTCTTGCCCTCTTCCCGGGCCAGTAGCGTGCCGAGCTCTTCGCGACGGGCGAGGATTTCAGTGCCGACTTTATCCAGCGAGTCATGGCGAGCCTGAATGCCGGAAGTCGACCAGGCCGGGAACGCGGCGCGAGCGGCGTCGATGGCCGCATGGACCTGGGCCAGATCGGCCTTGGCGTAGTTGCCGATGGTGTCGGTCAGTTCGGACGGGTTGATGTTGGCGCAGTAATCGCTGCCTGCCACCCATTCACCGTTGATGTAGTTATCAAAACGCTTTGAATCTGCCACGAGATGTTCTCCTCACGCAAAAGGCCGCTGATCACTCAGCGGCCTTGTTTAATCGGGTGTGTTATTGCGCACCTTGCTTGTCGATCAACGCGGCGAGCATTTCGTACTCTTCGCCGGTCAGGTCGGTCAGCGGCGCACGCACAGGACCTGCGTCATAGCCGGCAATTTTTGCCCCGGCCTTAACGATGCTCACTGCGTAACCGGCTTTGCGGTTACGGATGTCCAGGTAAGGCAGGAAGAAGTCGTCGATGATCTTGCCGACAGTGGCGTGATCGTCGCGAGCAATCGCGTGGTAGAAATCCATCGCGGTTTTCGGGATGAAGTTGAACACCGCCGATGAGTAAACCGGCACGCCCAGGGCCTTGTAGGCCGCTGCGTAAACTTCGGCGGTCGGCAAACCACCCAGGTAGCTGAAGCGATCACCGAGGCGGCGACGGATCGATACCATCAACTCGATATCGCCCAGGCCGTCCTTGTAGCCGATCAGGTTCGGGCAGCGCTCGGCCAGACGTTCCAGCAACGGTGCAGTCAGGCGGCAGACGTTGCGGTTGTAAACCACCACACCGATTTTTACCGATTTGCACACGGCTTCAACGTGGGCGGCAACGCCGTCCTGGCTGGCTTCGGTCAGGTAGTGCGGCAGCAACAACAGGCCTTTGGCGCCCAGACGCTCGGCTTCCTGTGCGTATTCGATGGCTTGACGGGTCGAACCGCCAACGCCAGCCAGGATCGGCACGCTGGTTTCGCAAGTGTCGACGGCGGTCTTGATGATTTCCGAATATTCGCTGGCCGCCAGAGAGAAGAACTCACCGGTGCCGCCCGCGGCGAACAACGCCGTGGCGCCGTATGGGGCCAGCCATTCGAGACGCTTGATGTAGCCAGCGCGATGGAAATCGCCCTGGGCATTGAAATCGGTGACCGGGAAAGACAGCAGGCCGGAAGAGAGGATGGACTTCAGTTCTTGTGGATTCATTATTCGAACACCCTGGGTAGCGACGTATGTTTGTGTGAGAAACCGTTCAGCTTTCGCCGAGTTGTAGGTCATCGTACAACTTAAAATACAACCGTCAACTGCATTTCATCGCCGATATCAAAATTTGAGTCGGAAAAGGTGTGATGCGAAAGGAAATCGCCGCGGCCAATCAGGCGTTCAAGGATGGTAAGCAGCCTTAGGGGCTATCAGGCCCTTGGAGATACGTTGTCAGAAGAGCGGAACAAGATCACCAGTGGCGGCAGTTTCGTCTCGGCCCCGTTCCCGCTGGGGCGTTACCTGAAACTAGCCGGCCAAAAATGCCGATCACTGCGCACCGACCTGTTTCCACAGGGCATTTGCGAGTGCTGCGCAAACAGTTGGCAGCGGCGGTCACGCCAAGCGATCTGGGATCGTTGATCACCCGTTTCATGCACGACGAGGACAACAAGCTCGGCCTCAATGTGCGCAATGGCAGCGGCGATCAGTGGCGAACATATGGGGACTAGCACTACTTCGATGCCACTGACAGCGCCAATCGCGCCCAGGTGAATCAAGTGGTCCAGGTGTCCGCGGATGAAGTGTTCGCGGCGATTAAATTGAAACTGGAATTAGTTTCTGGGAAATCGCTTAAGGGGGCGCCGTTGGAGTTGTGATCCAACAGGGCGCCGATGGCCTGAGGGGAGTTGTTGATAAGCATTGAAGTGTAACGTTCGATGTAAATCTGCGGTGGCTCAGTTGGCCATGCGGGTGGATCGTTCGATTCTGAAAACTGGTTGAAATTAATGGCCCCATCGCGAGCAGTCTCGCTCGCCGGCAACCACTGTGTGGAGTGACCCTGCTCCCTATGACATTCCCCAAGGCGGGGCGGAATTCTCAAGCTTTAGGATCGACGACCGCTTGTCGGAACTGACATTTCTGACAGTAGGCGAATAAAGAGGAGGCTGATCAACTGAAATAGCGTCTGGAGAGTTGCAATATTAAATATTCGGAGATAGAAATATGGACATCATTGAATTAAAGAAAACGCATAACTCTGCAAATTCAACTGATCTGAAGGCACCTACTGCCCCTCAAACAAACGGCTACCATCTCAAACTAAGCGAAATTGGTAACATCTTTGAATTGGGGTTCGAGTACGACGGAAAAGAAGTTGATCAGAAAGGTTATGTTTATATAGATATATATAATGAGAAAGAAAAGCTTTATACATGGACCGGTGGCCTGGAAATCAAAACGAACGAACTTGAAATCAGAGGTTTCGACAGCGAAATCATGTTTGAAGACATTATCAAAGAGGGCATGGCGATATTTTATTATGTAGTCGATATCGGAAGCGTAAATAGAAAGTCCGCCTCACTCTTTCTGAAGGTGTTGCGTTAGCCAGGCAGTCGACCGCTCTAGACAAGGCAGTCAATCAGAACCGACCATCGCGGAAGACGTTTTCGAAAAAAAATTTGGTCCCAGGCGCTACCGCCAAACTGCGCTACAGCGTGACCTCTGCATCCGGTGACACTGCTGACTTTCCTGGCCTGGGTGCCTCAACGCTGCGCCTGCGCCTCTTCATGCGCCTGGCGCAGTCGTTCGCGGCTGTTGGTCAGGTGCAAACGCATCGCCGCTCGCGCTGCATCCGAATCCTGGCGCGCAATGGCGTCGTAAATCTCTTCGTGCTCACGGCTCAGGCGATTCATGTAGTGCTGCTGGTCATCATGGGCCAGCCGCGCGGAATTGAGGCGGGTGCGCGGAATAATGCTGGTGCCCAGGTGGGTCATGATGTCGGTGAAGTAGCGATTGCCGGTCGACAGGGCGATTTGCAGGTGAAACTGGAAATCCGACGCCACGGCATCGCTGGCATGGGAGACGCTTTCGTTCAATGCGTCCAGAGCCGCTCGCATCAATGCCAGCTGCTCGGGGCTGCGACGTTGCGCGGCAAGGCCGGCGGATTCCACTTCCAGGCTGATGCGCAGTTCCAGAATCGCCAGTACGTCGCGCAGCGTGACAACAGTGGCCGGGTCGATACGGAAACCGCTTGGGCTCGGTGTGTCGAGCACGAAGGTGCCGATGCCGTGACGGGTTTCCACCTGTCCGGCGGCCTGCAAGCGGGAAATCGCCTCGCGAACCACGGTGCGGCTGACGCCATGGGCATCCATGATTGCCGACTCGGTGGGCAATTTGTCGCCACGTTTGAGGTGGCCGTCGCGGATCTGCTCGGACAGCACCGTCACCAATTCCTGTGCGAGGCTGCGGCGCTTGCGAGGGAGGCGGGGTGCGTCGATCGGGTTTTCCATGGTGAACGTCTTTCTCGAAAAATTCGGCTGAAACCGCATCATAGCTCAACACGGTTGTACGATCACCCGCGATCCACGGGATCAAATCGCCTGATCGCTGAAACCTTGTAGGAGCTGTCGAGTGAAACGAGGCTGCGATCTTTTGATGTTGTTTTTTAACAGAGCAAGATCAAAAGATCGCAGCCTCGTTTCACTCGACAGCTCCTACTTTGGCGGTGGTGGTTATGCGGTTACTGTTTGGTCCACCAAATGGCCGTTCTCGATTCGCACATGCCGTGGATGGAAACGCTTCAGACTGCTGCGATGGCCGACGCTGAGGATACTCAGTCCCGGAATCTCATCGATCAAGGCCTGATACAACGACCCTTCATCCTCTTCGTCCATCGCCGAGGTGGCTTCGTCCATGTACAGCCACTTCGGTGCAAACAGCAGCGCGCGGGCGAAGGCCAGCCGTTGCTGCTCGCCCGGCGACAACATGCGCTGCCAGTGATTGGCTTCGTCCAGACGCGCGACGAGGTGCGGCAAACGGCAGGTTTCCAGCACGTGCACGTAACGCTCATGCGGATACGTATCGCCGGCCTGTGGATAACTCAGCGCTTCGCGGAGCGTACCAATGGGCAGATAAGGTTTTTGCGGCAAGAACAGATAACGCGAGGTCGGCAGACGAATACTGCCGTGACCGGCGGGCCACAGATGCCCCATCGCTCGCAGCAAGGTCGATTTGCCGCTGCCGGAACGCCCGCTGAGCATCACGCGCTCGCCCTCCTCCACCGTCATCTCGGCGTTGGTCAGCAAGTGGCGACCGTCAGCCAGATCGAGACCGAGGTTGTGCACGCGCAATGCCGTACCCGCGTTCTGCACGTCGATGGCTGGCGCACGTTCTTCGTTGTCAGCCATGGCTTGGCGGAAGCTCAGGAGACGATCACAGGTGGCGCGCCACTCGGCGAGGTCCTGGTACGCACTGATGAACCAGCTGAAGTTCTCCTGCACATTGCCGAACGCGGAGTTGATTTGCATCAGCTCACCGAGCTCGATCTTGCCGGCAAAGTAACGCGGCGCCGCGACCATGAACGGGAAGATGATTGCGATCTGAGCATAACCGGACGTGAAGAAAGTCAGGCGCTTGGACACTTTCATGATGTCCCAGAAGTTGTGCCAGACCAGACCGAAGCGACTGCTCAGTCGGCGGTTTTCGTTGGGCTCGCCGTTGTACAACGCGATGCTCTCGGCATTCTCGCGGACCCGCACCATGGAGAAACGCAAGTCGGCTTCGTAACGTTGTTGGTTGTTGTTGAGGCCGATCAAACGACGACCGATCACATGCGTCAACCAGCTGCCGACAGCGGCGTAAACCAGTGCGCACCAGAACATGTAGCCGGGGATCGTGAAGCCAAACACTTCGATGCTGCCCGACACGCCCCACAAAATGATCGAAAACGACACCAGGCTGACGATGTTGCGTATCAGCCCGAGGCCCAGGCCCAAGGTGTTGGTGGTGAATTTATTGAGGTCTTCGGAAATCCGCTGGTCCGGGTTATCGGTGTAGCCGCCCTGCTCCAGCTGGTAGTAATTCTTGCTGCCCAGCCAACGGGCGAAGTGTTTTTCGGTGAGCCAGGCTCGCCAGCGAATGGTCAGCATCTGGGTCAGATAGAGCCGGTACACCGCTCCCAGGATCGCCACCGCCGCAATGCCACAGAAATACAGAATCAGCTGCCAGAAGGCTGCTTCGTCCTTCTTTTGCAGGGCGTTATAGAAATCCTTGTACCAACTGTTGATCCACACCGAAATCGCCACGCTGAACAGCGACAGCGCAATCACGGCGATCAGCAACGTCCAGGCCTTGCCCTTCTCTTCGCTGCGCCAATAAGGCGTGGTCATCGCCCAGACTTTGCGAAAAAACTGCCCGCGTACAGCATCGTTGACCGCGGAATATTCAGCGTTCTGATTCATGGATAAGGCTCAATAAAGAAAAGAACACACACGAACCGATCATAGATGATCGGTTCGGGTTACTGCGAGCGCAGGCGATGATCGTTCAGCGCCCGTTCAGCGGCGCACCGGACGCTTTTGCAGTTTGCGCTGCAGCGTGCGGCGGTGCATGCCCAGGGCGCGGGCTGTGGCGGAGATGTTGCCTTCGTGCTCGGTCAACACGCGCTGGATGTGTTCCCACTGCAGGCGGTCCACCGACATCGGGTTTTCCGGCACCAGGGTGTCGAGGTCGGCATGCTCGGAGAGCAGCGCAGCCAGCACGTCATCGGCGTCCGCCGGTTTGCACAGGTAGTTGCAGGCCCCGCGCTTGATCGCCTCGACGGCCGTGGCGATGCTGGAGTAACCGGTGAGGATCACCACGCGCATTTCCGGGTCGAGCTCGAGCAGTTTGGGCAGCAGCACCAGACCCGAGTCGCCGTCCATTTTCAGGTCCAGCGCGGCGTAATCCGGGATGTCGGCCTGGGCAATGGTCAGGCCTTCTTCGGCGGAACCGGCGGTGCTGACGCGAAAACCACGGCGGGCCATGGCGCGGGCCATTACGCGGGTGAAGGTTGCATCGTCGTCCACCAGCAGCAAATGCGGCAGTTCTTCGCCTTCAACTTGGATCTCGTCACTCATGTTCGTCTCCTCGGGCGACACGGGGCAGGCGCAGCTCGGTGAGCGTGCCGCCTTCCTCATGACTGTAGAGTTTCACTGAGCCGCCAGCGCGTGTCACGCTGGCCTTGCTCAAAAACAGGCCCAGGCCGAAACCTTTGCCCTTGGTGGTAAAAAACGGTTTGCCGATCTGTTCGGCGATGGCCAGTGGCACACCGGCGCCGTGGTCGCGAATGCTGATGGTCAGGTCTTCGGCATTCCAGTCCAGCGTCACTTGCAGCCCTTCGGGACAGGCATCGGCGGCGTTGTTGAGCAAATTCAGCAGGGCTTGCGTCAGGTCTGGCGGCGGCGCCATGCGCGGCACGGTGCCCTGACCCAGGCGCTGAAAGCGGTAACTGGCTTCCGGGCGCATCAGGTGCCAGCGATTCAGCGCCTCATCGAGCCAGTCGGTCACGTCCTGCATTTCCACCGCCAGGCGGCGATTGGCTTCCGCCGCTCGGACCAGCTGCTGCAAGGTTTCCTTGCACAACTTGACCTGGTCCTGCAGCACGCTCAAATCGTCCTGCAACAGCGGGTCTGGATGGTCCTGACGCATTTCCTTGAGCAGCACGCTCATGGTTGCCAGTGGCGTGCCCAGTTCATGGGCGGCGCCGGCAGCCTGGGTCGCAACGGCCAGCAACTGTTGGTCACGCAGGCCTTCTTCACGACGAATGGCGCGCAGTTCTTCCTGACGACGCAGTTCTTCGGCCATGCGCGCAGCAAAGAAGGTGATCACGGCGGCGGCGAGGGCAAAACTCAGCCACATACCGTATATCTGCAGGTTTTCCCGGGCGATCGGGAACGTTTCCAGCGGATAGAACCGCGCCAGCAGCAAGGTATAAAGCGCCAGGGCGATACCGGACAGCACCACCGAATAGCGCCACGGCAACGTCACGGCGGCGATGGTCAGCGGCACCAGGTAATAAGAGACGAACGGGTTGGTCGAGCCACCGGAGAAATACAGCAAGGCACTGTGGATAAACAGATCGCAGGCCAGTTGCAGGGCATATTCGAGCTCGGTCACCGGCCACGAAGTACGCAGGCGAACCGCCGTGAATGCGCACAACAGCATCGAGCAGCCGAGGGTCATCGCCAATTGCACCCACGGCAACGGCAGCAGATCGAACCAGTAGGCCAGGCCCACGGAGCCGGCCTGAGCGGCGAGCACCAACGTGCGGATGATCGTCAGCCGCCAGAGGTTCTGGCGAGTTGCGGAAGTGATTTGTACGGGGGCGAGCATGAGCTCTCCTGATGAGCGCTCCAGGCGGATCGCACGGAGTATAACCAAGCACGGGGGCTGGCAGGCAAAACTGCGGCAAACAGCCACATGGCAGAAAGGGTTGTGGCATCTATAAGGCAGCCATCGCGAAGTGGCCACCGGCCCTTCATCTGTATAGAAGTTGTAACTGTGCGAACCGGATCATTACCGCTAGAGTCTGATGGTTTCACGCAGGCCCGGACTTTAACCCCTGCGCATCGCCCAAGGAGTTTTCATGCACAGTTTCCGCCGCAGCGCCGCCCTTCTTGCCCTCAGTGCCGGCACCGTTGCCAGCCTCCCGGCCCTGGCCGCCGACGAACTTCATTACAACCAGATTTCCCTGCGCGCCGAAGTCAGTCAGGAAGTGCCCCGCGACCTGATGATCGTGACGCTCTACACCGAAGATCAAAACAGCGACCCGGCCAAACTCGCCGCCGACGTCAGCACCACCATGAACAAGGCGCTGGCCCAGGCCAAAGAGGTCAAGGAAATCACCCTGCGCCAGGGCAGCCGCAACAGCTACCCGATCTACGACACCAAGGGCCAGAAAATCACCGGCTGGCGTGAACGCGCCGAACTGCGCCTGGAAAGCTCGGACTTTGCCGCTCTGTCGAAGCTGACTGGCGAACTGCTGACCGACCTGAAAATGGGCGGCATGGACTTCGCCATCGCCACACCAACACGCAAAGCCAGCGAAGACGCGCTGCTCAAAGACGCCGTCACCGCCTTCAAGGCCCGCGCCCAACTAGCCACTGACGCGCTGGGTGGCAAGAGCTACAAAATCGTCAACCTGAACCTCAACAGCAACGGCTATCCACAGCCCTTCATGCGCGGCCCGATGATGATGAAAGCGGCGAGCATGGACAGCGCCCCGGTGACGCCAGAAGTTGAGGCGGGCACAAGCCAGGTCAGCATGACCGCGGATGGCGCGATTGAAGTGTTGATGCCTTGATTGGCTGATCCGTCTAGAAAAACGGCGATCATTGACGTGATCGCCGTTTTTTATTGCCCACCCAAAACTGCGCCCCTGTAGGAGCGGCCGAAGACTGCGATCCTGGCTTTCTAACTGGCACCGTAGTCATTGCGCGAAGGAAGATCAAAAGATCGCGGCCTTCGGCAGTTCCTACAGCTACCACGGCGGATCAACATTATCCAATGCATGGAATCTCAGGTCCGATCACTGAGTTATAGGAGAATAACTCTATCTGTACATCAACATTTCTGAAGGAAACAACTTACACTTTTTTAGGAAGCATCTCTCACCAAATTAAAGCATGTCGCTCAGGCACTGTAAGAAGGATCTGTTTTTACCACACACCATTTCCCAGCAACTTTAACCGAGCTAATATTCAGTTATAGATAGCTCTTGTCACACACCAACAGCTTAATCGACCCACTAT
This sequence comes from Pseudomonas sp. JAI111, assembly GCF_024809425.1. Lineage (NCBI taxonomy): Bacteria > Pseudomonadati > Pseudomonadota > Gammaproteobacteria > Pseudomonadales > Pseudomonadaceae > Pseudomonas > Pseudomonas sp. JAI111. Next base: position 115,986 of record NZ_JANUCB010000006.1, read on the forward strand.
ATGCAACTGAATCCCTCCCATTAAAATCGAGCTCATGCCTCACCTAAAAGCACGAGATAACAGCCTTGACAATTGGCCCCACTCGCCAACAATGGAACTTTATGAAAAACATTGTACTGATCGGCGGACATGACGAAACCTTTATGCACTTTGAAGGTTTAGACTTTAACTTCATCGTGCTGCAACTTCCTGAGTCACAGGGTAAAAACCTCGCAGCACTTACCAACAAAATTCATCTCGTCAATGATTTCTCCGAAATCACCATCATCGAAGAAATAAATAAAATACTAAAAACGCAGTCTATCGATTACATTTTTTCATTCACGGAGGATGGGCTGCTTTCCGCCGCACGTGCCAGTCAACATTACGCCATCCCAGGCATCGATTACGAAACCTGCGAAATATGCATCTGCAAACCTTTGATGCGATCCAGGCTGGAACATACTGAATTCGCCGTTGCCAGCAAGATCTGTAAAACAAGAAGAGACGTCGAAGCGTTTTTCAACTGTTATCCAAATGGAATGGTATTAAAAGACCCAACGGGCTCCGGTAGCGAAAACGTCTTCATCATCAAAGACTCCGCATCCCTGCTCGATACGCTGGAGAGACTCGATCATGAAAATGTCGTCATGCTGGCGGAAGAGTTTTTAAACGGACGTGAAGTCAGTGTCGAAACACTGACTATTGACTCACAACACCGAGTCCTCGCCATAACCAATAAACAACTATACAAAACATCGCTCGCAGAAGAGCAGCACATCATCTCGCCGGACAATCTCGACAGCGACACATTCAGCGAATTGAGTCGTTATTGCGAGCGCCTGCTGACCGCAATCAATCACACACATGGGCCTTGCCATATTGAAGTAACAATAGCAGATGGAAAATTTCATCTGATAGAAGTCAACAACCGCGTCGGCGGTGATTACATCGGCTTATTGGTTGAGCTCACAACAGGCGTTGATCTTTTTAGAGAAACACTGCGCTTTCATAGTCACGAAGCCGAATCGGACACTACCAACACTCAACTGACACACTACAAATTTGCTGGCTCTCATCTTTTTTATGAACCACTGACCCCGGACCTGATCAGGGATTACATGCAGGAAGTGGACATCATCAGACTAGTAATGGGCGAAGCCAATCCCCCGCTGGGAAGACCGCACATAAACGATGACAAAATCGGCCTAGTGGTCATTGCCAGCAATGATCGCAAGAAGTTTTATACAGCTATTGACCACCTGAACAGACTAAGTTCCGCAAGTTAATTGCCAACAATAGGAATAGACGATATGGAAGTTATCTCTAGAAGTGACATCGCCCCCCTCAACAGCGTGGTGGTGAATGGCGCCTTACACGACTTGGGTGTTGTAAAAATATTTTCCCAACATCCCGCGCTGGCCCAGTTCATTCCGTCCAAAAGCGAGGTGGCCCTTAGCTGGGTCAGACTCGAAAAGGACCAGGAATTGTCGGTTCATCAACACCCCGAGGCGAGCCTGATCCTGATTTGTGACGGCTCGGGGAAAACCCTTGGCGATACAGAACGAAACATCGAGGCGGGCGATATGGTGCTGGTCCCGCCCCACTCGCGGCATGGTTTCAAAGGCACCAACGATGGTTTCTGGGCACTATCTATTCAGTTCAACGGCAAGGCCCTGTACGAGAACACCCTTCAACCGAATGTCGACTTCAAGGCTCAAGAAACAGTCAATGCCAAGCCCGCCGACGGGCTGTTAAAAGATAACGAGGGTTATCTGGAGAGCTTCAGGAACAGTCGGCTGCTTTCGCTGATCAATTCACCGTCGATCGATCAGCCCGAAGTACGTGAAAGGCTTCTCGATTGCCTGCAGACCTGGTCAGACATGTTTCAGAACCTGCTGCATATACGTGTGGCGATGACGCTTGATCCTGCACACAAGAAAATCGCGCTTGAACACCTAGTGGAAGAACTGGGACACAACAACAATCTGCGCAATCAGCGCCATGCCACTCACTCGCCCATAGGGGACGCGGCATTCCTGTCAACCATGGAATGGTTCAGGCATCAAATGCTCTACAAGAACGACATGGTCAAGACATTGCTGATGCACATCGTGCTGGAAGGCAGCGGCGAGATTTTCCATAGCGAGGCGGCCCGCGTGTTTACCAGCATGCCGCACTTCCAAGAGCACGGTGAAGATGATGGCAGCCACGTCAGTATGGGCATAGAACTGCTGAATCAGGCATCACCCAAGGAAATCGAAGAGCTGCGTGAAACCCTGAGCGAAGGCTGGAACATGATCACTCTGCTTTGCGACCGGTTTGCCGACATTGCCTGCGCTGACTACTCGCATCGTGCAATGGATACAACACCTCCAACCAAGCCGGCATACAACTGACCCCATGAAGATTGCAAAAATCCTGAACACAATTTTATGGTTTCAGATCCCTGAACCTGGACGCCATCGAGGCGCACGTTCCGTTCACGCGTCCCGCTGGCAGCGCTGGCGTGGCGCTGCGATACAGGATGCAGGGAAAGAAAACGGGAAGGACAGGCTTCACCTCAGGATTTTTGCAGCCCTCAGACAAGATATCGTGTTGGCGTTTGTGGCCATCGGTGTACATACCGCGGCGGCATTTGGCGCCGCCATTACCCTCAAATCGTTACTGGCGCAGCTCATACAAGACGACTCGGTGGTCATGTCGAACATCGCGCTCGGGGCCACCTGCATGGCGCTGACCTACTGCGCCTGGCTGGCGCTCAACCACTCGTTTTTTTTGGCTGAACTGGTGGGTGTCGGCGGTCGCTCTTATGTGGAACAACGCCTTCTGCTCAAAAAGAACAGTTCGCTGGGTGGCTCGTCTCCACTCAGCCTCACCACGCTGTTTGACCGCGAAGCGGCACGTGTCGAATCTTCATGGTCGGGACTTATAACAATCTCGCTGGCACTCGCCACGGTCATCTTTACCTCAATATTCTTCTTCTTTGCCCTAGGCGTCAGTGCCTTGGCCGCGTTGGCGGTCATTATCGTCAGTTCACTGGTCGTGTTCTGGGTGGCTCAACGACTGAGCATGACCTATGCACAACTATCACTGAACGCCACGCAACGCATTGAGATAGGCGTGTTCGCTACAAAAAACCGACGCCAGGCCTGGCTTAAGAACTGGAATGCCAAACTGATAAGCGACTACGCCGACAAACGAAACCCCGAAGCAGCGTCGCTGAAAAAAGCGGCCCGCCTGGTGGCGGCGATCAGTTTGATCTCGACGATGACGCCCATTGCGGCGCTGCTCAGTGCGGCACTGTTGCAGCTAGTCTATCTGGGTCACGTCGATGCACCTGGAGTGTTGGCGGCCATGGCATTGATTGGCGGCTTGAGATCCGTCGCCAATAACATTCCGGATATTGTGCAAAGCATCTCTCAAGGATTTGTCGGGCACAAAAACATCGAGTATTTCCTTCGTGCCAATCACGCTGATTCGTCCCACCTTGAACCGGTACAGCTACCGACCACCCAGGCTAAACATATTGCGATTATCGGGACCGCGAGCAGCGGCAAGACCTCGGTGCTACGAAACCGAGCGCAATGTCTTGACGACACTGACGGCCGAGCAATCTTCATTCCAGACGAGCCGTGGATGTTTGCAGGCGGGCTTCGCGAGAACCTGAGTCTTTACCGCAGAGACTTTTCAGACGACGAGGCCTGCCGCGCCTTCGCTCTGTCTCGCTTACCCGAGCACTTTTACGTTGATTACCTGAATGACCTCACCCATGGCGCAGAGGGCAACTGGGACGTTTCTAGAGGCCAGGGAAAGCGTCTTGAGTTGGCCAGAGCCTTGGTCGCACAGCCGCAGTGGATCTTCATTGACCAACCCACTTCGGGTCTGGACGAAAGCCTCGCGGCGGGCCTGCTTGTTTCACTTCTGCAAGGTCCATGGCGCGATACCAACGTCATTTTTGTCACGGACAAACAGGAAGAGAAAGCGGCCGCGCAAGAAGTCTGGACAGTGGCGGGCGGCAACATTGCGCACGTGCAAACCAATCAACTTGCAGCGCATTCACACCCTGTTGGCACCCGCTCCGAGAACCTCGCCCCGGTTGTTCCGGCAGACGAAGCAGAGCCTCTCTCTGTACCCGAGCGGTCAAAAACTGCAACGACACGCTCAAGGTCAATCACAAGAAGCCTGCTGGATTTCGGCCTGTGGAAAATCTCGTTGATAGCCTTCGCGCTATTCGCCCTTAAAGAAGTGTTTACCATTGCGGGCGATTACATTATTGCCAGCGGTTATCTCACGACACACTTGCAGCTGTCCTTGATCGGGCTGGTCAGTGTTTTAGTGGTGAGTGCGGTCCTGTCGATTTTCGGGGCGCTGATTACCGTCAGGAAAAGTATTGATGCAGCCTCAACCCAATGCATTCATTACTTCGCTAATTTGATGAATCCAGGCCTGGACCACACCCTGGCTCAAGAGGTTAATCGTGACAGTCAGAACAAGCTGACCTGGGATCAGCGTCGCGTCGATGAGGTTCTGCCGGTGTTGTTGCTGGAAACGGTTGGCGCCGTAACCTTGCTGTTGATAACAATCGGCTACGTCATGCTGAACAACCTCTATGTATTGCTGCCGTTCGTTGTTATCGGGCTTTGCTACTGGTATGGCGCAAGAAACTCCGGCGAGTTACTCCGGCGATTCAATACCGGGGAAATCGACGCCACGTCCACCTTGTTTGCACGTGTTCAGGCACTGAATTGGTCAGGTGGTCGATTTGATAATGCACACGACAATTCGATGATTCTGGATTGGTTGTCACCCAGCGTGACTACTCGGGCATTCGCCTCGCTGGACAATGCAGCAACGCGTCGCTGGTACAGCTACAAGCTGGATTTGATGGGCGTTTTTTTCCTGTCATGCATCGTTGCGTCAATGATTTACTTCCATGCAACGGGCACGGTCAGCATGGCGAACGTTTTGGCGATCAGTCTCTCCTACAGCCTGATTGCGATTTTTGCACGACTCGGCAGATGTCTCGTTGAACTCCGGCAAGTCCTGGACAGTGCTGATCGCCTGGTGGTTGCCAGCTTTCAGCCTCGACCTTCGCCGGTGCAGACAAAGGTCGGTTCGAATGCCCCGTTGGTGTCCTTTTCCGATGTCACGTTCATTAACCCGAACAGCGGCTCAACGGTGCTCGAACACTTCGACCAATCGTTCCATGAGAATGAAGTCGTTGTGATCATGGGTGCCAGTGGCGTCGGAAAATCAACGTTTGCCAACCTGGTAGTGGGCAGTTTGTTCCCAAGCCAAGGGCAGATATCCACGCTAGGCGGCACCGATGGGTACCTAGCACGCCAGCATGCGGAAGAAGTCCAGCTACTGACCTCCAACCCCGTGTTTAAACCGGGTTCGCTGGCGCAGCACTTTAACAACCCGTCACTGGAAGAACTCAATCAACGCGCGGCCTATCTCGGGCTCTCGGATGTTGTCGAGCAATTGCAGGATGGCTTTAACCAACACGTCCCCTGGAATGGTGAAATAAACCTGAGCAAGTCAGAACTACAACGACTGGCATTGCTTGATCTGACCCTCAATACCCCGGCGATCGTCATCCTCGATGAAGCGACTTCAGAGTTGAACAGAGCGGATGAGGTTCAGTTGATTCAAAAGCTCATTTCTGCGCTGCCCAATACGTTGTTTTTCATCATTACTCACAATCCCGGGCTTTCCGCACTCGGCAACAGAAACTTCAATTTCAATCACGAAAAACGGCTGGTTGAAAAAACGGCATAAAAAGCCCCGAATAAATCCTTACGAGTGGCTATACAAGGATCGTAAACATGGAATTGCACGCGCAACGAGATGCGTTTTGTATCAGCTATGGTGTCTCCCGCCCACAACTACCCCTGTGTGGAATAGCCCATTGGGAAGCAACACTCAAAGGAACGGTGGTTCAGCATAGCGCCCTGCATGAGGAACAGGCTTATGTAGCCCCGGGCTTTTTTTATCTACCCGTTTCCGAACGCCCCGATCCGCACTACCTGAACACGCTTGCACAAGAGGCACAGACAGCCGACTGGCTGTTAGTGCCCTCCATGGAGAAGTCGACAGATTCGATACGGCAGCAATATGAACTAGAAATCATCCCTGTGCCCTTCATGCAAGTCGCCTACCTACAGGTTGAGGGAACCCTGGATGAGTGCTTGCTCACTTCGATGGGTAGGAAACACTACAAAGAAATGATGCGCCTGACGCGCCGGGCTGAGGACCTCTGTCATACGCAGGTATACCGTCTTGGTGAATTGTCCGAGAACAGCGAGGTGTTGGTGGCGTTCTCACTTCTTCAATCCTTCAATGTGGATAAATACCAGCACGTCAAAAACCTCTATTCGCTCGAGGCAATGCAGGCACTAGCACGGTCGACGGAAGGTTCAAAGTACTACATCAAAATTAACTACGACAAAACGACCCATGCACCGGTCTATGGCTCGCTCAGTTACGCCGATGAACAACGCGGGGTTTTCTCGCAACTGGTTCAGGGTCAAGACCGAAGCCAGGTTCCGGCGGGGCTGAACCTGTACGTCAGCGATTATTACCAACTGTACAAAGTGGCAGAATCATTAGGCTTCAAGAACAACTGCCTAGGGCGGGGAGCAATCGATATAAAGATACGGATGGGCGCCAACCGGGTGGTGGACCTGGAGAGCTGGCTGATTCCGATCCGAACGAACAACCCGCATCAAATGCATGAGTTTTCAAGTACGAGAGACAGCTAACAAGGAGTTTAAAATGTCTTTTTTCGATATCAACAAACAGCTTTACAGTGTTCATAGGATAGAGAACGGCATCTCTATCATGGATTACCCAACGTCGGACTTTGACTTGGCAGGGACACTTCAAAAGACCTTAGCCAGTCGCTACAACCTGAAAACCGACTTTGCACTGAACAAAATACATGAATGCCTGAGCCAGGAAGAAATCAGCAATCATCTGGAAGACTCCGGCCATTGGCATGACCCTCTGCAAACACTCGGGGCGCCGATGATCGAGGCGTATTACAAGTTTGTTCATTGGCTTAGCGATCATCTGGATTTTGATTTCGTATTCGAACACAACCCATTGGTCCGCTATCACATCCCCGCCAAACTGGATGATCGATACAGGTTGCCGGATGGCGAACTTTTCACCCATCACTCGGACACGCTGCTGGGCGATTATTTTCAACAGATCAACATGTGGCTGCCATTTTGTGACGTGAAAAATACCGGCGCGCTCAGCGTTTGCTCCAGAACTGCCAGCATCAACACTCTTAAAGCCTTTGCGCAAGAGCAGGGTTATAACAATGACGAATACAAAGAAAGTCGGGGCGCCTTTTTTGACTATGCAAAGCAACGTCCCCAACTGATGGCCGATCTGCGCACCGACGCCATGCCGACCAACCTTCGTTACGGTCAATGCTTGATGTTTGACCCCCGGATTCTGCACGGGACCGCAGAGAACATGGAAAACATGACGCGAGTCAGTATGGACTTCAGGATCGTCCCCGTGGACGACTACGAATCCATCATCAAGGAACTCGAACGTCAAGGTGGACGCCCCAATAGCTATGAAGGTGAAGGGTTGATCAAGGGCGAGTTCTACAACGCACTGACCGCGCGAGAAATCATAAAGAATTAACGTCTCACTTCGCTGTAAACATCATAAGAACATCAATCAGGAAATAGATGATGACCACGGCTCTCGCCTGGCTGGACGGCGTATACCTCCAGCTTGATCAGATTAACTTGTCACCCGTCACACACTCGCTGTCCTATGCCTCCTCAGTCTACGAAGGCATACGCAGTTATGGCGGCAAGGTTTTCAAGTGCGAGGAGCACTTAGAACGGTTACAACAGTCAGCCCGCTTGTTCAAACATGCCCTGCATTACACCAACGCAACGCTGACTGAGGCGTGCAATGAACTACTCAAGCGCAACGAGCTGCAAGACGCGTACATTAAAATCATTGTGTTTTATGACGAAGCCGACGTCAGTTTCATGGGGCGAGGTTGCCGCAGCAAAGTGGCGATATTCGTACTGCCATTTGCTCCGAAGGCAGCGACCACACCTTACAGGCTCACGACCGCCAGTTGGAGACGCGCGCCCGCCGATTGCCATCCGTATCAAGCCAAAACCTCGTCCACCTATGCGATCAGTTTTTTGAGCTTCCATGATAAAGATGAGGCATTTGACGACGTGCTGTTTCTCTCGACCAACGATACGGTCTGCGAGTCCAGTGGTTCCAATATCTTTTTTGTGAAGGGCAGCCAACTCATTACACCGACGACCAAAATGGCACTGGCGGGCATCACTCGCCGCGTCATCATCGATGAGCTGTGCCCGGTGATGGATCTGCAAGTGATACAGAGGGACATTTCGAGTTCGGAATTGGGCCATTTTGATGGTGCCTTCTTATGTGGCACAGCAATGGAAATCACTGAAGTCAGCTGCATTGACGGTGTGCATTATGAAAGGAACCGGTGGGTCGACTTGTTGGCAACGCAATACCGAAAGAGCGTGATGCGCACATTCTCTTAACCGTCGGGGGAGTAAGTTCCCCCGACGGTTTACCGGGTGTTAGCGCCACAGAACCGGGGAACGAACGGTATCTGCCTACGCTTGCGGATCGACGTTATCCAGCGCCCGATTCACTGCCAACTCCGCCAGCATGATGATCTGCTGAATCGCCAACACCGTATTGCGCTGCGGGCCGATCAGGTTGGTGGCGAAATCACTGGCCATAACACTCGCGGAAGCCAGGGACTCGCAGGCTTGCGCCAACAGGCTTTCGGTATCCATATTCGGAGCGACCAAGAACATGGTGCTCGGACGCCGGGAGGTGGCCGTGTATTGATTCGGGGGATCGAGGTAGTAGTCGAGGGCGCGTTTTATGGCTTCGCGGTCTTTGAGTAAAGTCTCGGAGGGTAAATCTTGAGCTTCGGATGTGGTGGGTGGATCGGGGATTAACTTATCCATGGAAAAACTCCTACTTGAAATGGGAGCCATCCAATGTCGTTTCCACACGACAAATAGGTGGCGGCTGCACGCAGGGTGGAAATACCGGTTAGTAGGACCCGGCCAGACCGAAGCCTGCCCACGCACAGCCGCCAGGACGCAGTTTGCAGACGAACGAAGACGTCGGCAACGAATACGATGGTTCAGCTATGCGGCTACTAAGAGATCCAGGTTTCCACGCCTGGTCGCTGAAACTGCAGCGACAGCCAAAGGTTAGAAGGACTGCTTCCTACCCGGCAACCTGAAAAATGCGTGGGAAAGCTCTGTGTTTCTTACACATCGTTCAACACAAAAATGGAACGCAGAGCGTCCCTGGCTGCATTCCCACGCGGAGCGTAGGGAACGATCAAGGGTCGGCAGGAAGAGACTGGTCGCTGGCAGGCCGCCATCGCGGGCAAGCTCTCCCCCACAGAAAAAAACGGGATGCAGTCAAAGATCACACCCTTTGTCAGTTCCTACCCACCGCCAAAAACCCAAAAACCGGCCCACTATGCCCAGATAGAGGGGTTCCCCTCAAAAAAGGATATTTCCGCCCTCCCCGCCAACAACGCTACCCTCAGGAAAATATCGTTACTCAAATCCCGGGGACTCCATGGAAAGAACCACCGTCAAACCACTCCTGCTCGCTCTCGCCCTCGCAACAACCGCCCCATTGGCCCAAGCCGCCACCACTCTGGTCTACTGCTCCGAAGCCAGCCCTGCCGGTTTCGACCCCAGCCAATACACCAGCGGTACCGATTTCGATGCCTCGGCCGAAACCGTTTTCAACCGCCTCACCCAATTCAAACGTGGCGGCACCGAAGTCGAACCCGGTCTGGCAACAAAATGGGAGGTATCCACGGACGGCCTCACCTACACCTTTTTCCTGCGCGATGGAGTGAAGTTCCACACCACCGACTACTTCACCCCGACCCGGGACTTCAACGCTGACGACGTGCTTTTCACCTTCCAGCGCCTGCTCGATCCGGAAAACGTTTTCCGAAAAGCCTACCCCGCCGAGTCGCCATACTTCACCGACATGGACCTGAACAAAACGATCAAGAGCGTCGACAAAATCGACGACCACACCGTGCGTTTCACCCTGAACAACATCGACGCTGCTTTCATCCAAAACCTCGCCATGAGCTTCGCCTCAGTGCAATCCGCCGAGTACGGCGCGCAGCTGTTAAAAGAAGGCAAAGCGGCGGACATTAACCAGAAACCCGTCGGCACCGGCCCGTTCGTGTTCAAGCGCTATCAAAAGGACTCGCAGATCCGCTACGCCGCCAACAAGTCGTACTGGAAACCCGAGGACGTAAAAATAGACAATTTGGTGTTCTCGATAACCCCCGACGCCGCCGTACGCTTGCAGAAACTCAAGGCCGGCGAATGCCAGGTCAGCGGTTACCCACGTCCAGCAGACATCGAAGTCATGGAGAAAGACCCGAATCTCACCGTGCTCAAACAAGCCGGGTTCAACCTTGGTTTCCTGGCCTACAACGTGACCCACCCACCGCTGGACCAGCTCAAGGTCCGTCAGGCGCTGGACATGGCTATCGATAAACCCGCGATCATCAAGGCCGTCTACCAAAGTGCCGGCCAACTGGCGCAGAACGCCCTGCCTCCGGCCCAATGGTCGTATGACCCGAGCATCAAGGACGCGCCTTACGACCCGACGAAAGCGAAGGCGCTACTAAAAGAAGCAGGGGTTGCACCCGGTACGACTATTAATTTGTGGGCCATGACCGTGCAGCGCGCATCGAACCCGAACGCCCGGATGTCGGCGCAGATGATCCAGCAGGATTGGGAGAAAATCGGGATCAAAGCCAACATCGTCAGCTATGAATGGGGCGAGTACATCAAGCGCGCCAAGAGCGGCGAACACGACGCGATGATTTACGGTTGGACCGGCGACAACGGCGACCCCGACAACTGGCTCGGCGTGCTCTATAGCTGCGCCGCTGTGAAAGGTAGCAACTACGCCAAGTGGTGCGACCCGGCATACGACAAATTGATTCAGCAAGCCAAAGTGTCCACTGACAAACAGCAACGGGTCAATTTGTACCAACAGGCACAACAAATCCTTAAACAACAAGTACCTATCACACCCATTGCGAACTCAACGGTGTTCCAGCCGATACGCAAGGAAGTCACCGACTTCAAAATCAGTCCGTTCGGTCTCACACCCTTCTATGGTGTGGGTATAAATAAGTAACACCGAGCTCTAATCGGGTGCACCAGGCGCGCAGACTGCCCTTTGTCGGTGCGCCTGACGCACCGAAAAAACCCCGCGCAAACGGTCAAATGAACATGAATTTATACATATGCGACATTAAGGTACGTTCGTGCCACTGTTTAACACCTGTGGTCGCCCGAGATCTTGCAATGGGTATGGCCCCTGCATAAGTATCCGCAGGCACGACTCACGAGGTCGTCCTCTAATTCCAAAAATGACAACAAATCATGAGGCCAACATGCTTAAACACGCGGTCATTCCGTTTTTAGTCGGCGCAAGCTTGTTAGCTAGCGCACCATTCGCCCAAGCAGCGACTAACCTGGTGTTCTGCTCCGAAGGGAGCCCGGCCGGTTTCGATCCAGGTCAGTACACCACCGGAACCGACTTCGACGCCTCTGCAGAAACCATGTTCAACCGTTTGACCCAGTTCGAACGTGGCGGCACCGCTGTCATTCCAGGTCTGGCGACCAGCTGGGACATTTCCCCGGACGGCCTGACATACACCTTCCACCTGCGTGAAGGCGTCAAGTTCCACACCACCCCGTACTTCAAGCCCACTCGTGAGTTCAACGCCGACGACGTGCTGTTCACCTTTAATCGCATGATTAACAAGGATGACCCGTTCCGTAAGGCGTACCCGACCGAATTCCCGTACTTCACCGACATGGGGATGGATACCAACATCACCAAGATCGATAAAGTCGACGACAAAACCGTCAAGTTCACCCTGAAGGAAGTTGATGCTGCGTTCATCCAGAACATGGCCATGAGCTTCGCTTCCGTGCAATCCGCCGAGTACGCCGCCCAGCTGCTCAAGGAAGGCAAAGCCGCCGACATCAACCAGAAGCCGGTCGGCACTGGTCCGTTCGTGTTCAAGAGCTACCAGAAAGACTCCAACATCCGTTACTCCGGGAACAAGGACTACTGGAAGCCTGACGACGTCAAGATCGACAACCTGATCTTCGCCATCACCACCGACCCGTCGGTGCGCATCCAGAAGCTGAAGAAGAACGAGTGCCAGATCACTCTGTTCCCTCGTCCGGCCGACCTGAAGGCGCTGCAAGAAGACAAGACCCTGAAAGTACCTAACCAGGCTGGTTTCAACCTGGGTTACATCGCCTACAACGTGATGGACAAGGTCAAGGGCAGCAACGAGCCAAACCCGCTGGCCCAATTGAAAGTGCGTCAGGCACTGGACATGGCCGTCAACAAACAGCAAATCATCGACTCGGTTTACCAGGGCGCGGGCCAGTTGGCCGTCAACGCCATGCCGCCAACCCAATGGTCTTATGACACCACCATCAAGGACGCCAAGTACGATCCTGAGAAAGCCAAAGAGCTGCTCAAGGAAGCCGGCGTCAAGGAAGGTACCGAAATCGTTCTGTGGGCAATGCCGGTACAGCGTCCGTACAACCCGAACGCCAAGCTGATGGCTGAAATGCTGCAGTCCGACTGGGCCAAGATCGGTCTCAAGGTCAAGATCGTCAGCTACGAATGGGGCGAGTACATCAAGCGCTCCAAAGGCGGCGAGAACCAGGCAATGCTGATTGGCTGGAGCGGTGACAATGGGGACCCGGACAACTGGCTGAACGTGCTGTTCGGCTGTGATTCGCTGCAAGGCAACAACTTCTCCAAATGGTGCGACAAGAAGTTCGACGGCATCGTTAAAGAAGCCAAGCGTACAACCGACCAGGCCAAGCGCACCGAACTGTACAAACAGGCGCAACACGTCCTCAAAGATGCAGTTCCAATGACACCTATCGCTCACTCGACGGTGTTCCAACCCATGCGCGACAACGTGCAGGACTTCAAGATCAGCCCGTTTGGCTTGAACTCCTTCTACGGCGTCAGCGTCAGCAAGTAAGGTTTGGCCGCGGCGACGTCTTTGACGTCGCCGCTGCTTTATCTGCCGAGAAAGTAGGAAAAAACCTACATCCACTTCCGCTGTGTAGTACAGTAGTGGTGTCGGATGCGTCGCCTTTTCCCACGAGTCTTTAGGACTCTACGCATTTACTGCCGGACCCACGGTACATACCGTCGGGATCCGACCAGTTCATGTGTGGACTCTCGGTTCTTGCTGCACATGATGGTTTGAGATCAATGATGCCTCCACGTCCCAGGACGGGACGGCGGCTCATTGTCAAAACACTAAACAAGAGGGAGCGTCATGCGCCATACCTTGGTTTTATCCGCATTGCTGGGCACCGGCCTGTTGGCCGCCACTTCCATCAGCCAGGCCGCCAACAACAGCCTGGTGTTCTGCTCCGAAGGCAGCCCTGCTGGCTTCGATACCGCGCAGTACACGACCGCGACGGATAACGATGCCGCCGAGCCGCTGTACAACCGATTGGCAGAGTTTGAAAAAGGCGCCACTAACGTCGTACCAGGCCTGGCAACGAGCTGGGATATTTCCGAGGACGGCCTCAAGTACACTTTTCACCTGCGCGAAGGGGTGAAGTTCCACACCACCCAATACTTCACGCCAACCCGTGATTTCAACGCCGATGACGTGCTGTTCACGTTTAATCGCATGCTGGATCCACAGCAACCTTTCCGTAAGGCTTATCCGACCGAGTTCCCGTACTTCAACGGGATGAGCCTGAACAAAAACATCGCCAAGGTCGAAAAGACCGGGCCGCTGACCGTGGTCATGACGCTCAACAGCGTCGACGCCGCGTTCATCCAGAACATCGCCATGAGCTTCGCCGCCATTCTGTCCGCCGAATACGCCGACAAGCTGCTGGCCGAAGGCAAGCCCAGCGACATCAACCAGAAGCCGATCGGTACCGGACCGTTCGCCTTCAAGAGCTACCAGAAAGATTCCAACATTCGTTACACCGCCAACAAGCAGTACTGGGACCCGAGCCGGGTCAAGCTCGACAACCTGATTTTCGCGATCAACACCGACGCCTCGGTACGCGTGCAGAAGCTCAAGGCCAACGAGTGCCAGATCACCCTGAGCCCGCGCCCAGCCGACGTGGCCGCGCTGAAGAACGACCCGAAACTCAAACTCATCGAGAAGCCCGGCTTCAACCTCGGCTACATCGCCTATAACGTCCGCCACAAGCCTTTCGACCAGCTCGAAGTGCGCCAGGCGCTGGACATGGCCGTGAACAAACAAAGCATTCTCAACGCCGTGTATCAGGGCGCCGGCCAACTGGCGGTCAACGCCATGCCGCCAACCCAATGGTCTTACGACGACACGATCAAAGACGCTGCCTACAACCCGGAGAAAGCCAAGGAACTGCTCAGGGCTGCCGGCGTGAAGGAAGGCACCGAAATCACCCTGTGGGCGATGCCGGTTCAGCGTCCTTACAACCCCAACGCCAAGTTGATGGCCGAGATGCTCCAGGCTGACTGGGCAAAAATCGGCCTCAAGGTGAAGATCGTCAGCTACGAATGGGGCGAGTACATCAAGCGCACCAAGAATGGCGAACACGACATCAGCCTGATCGGCTGGACCGGCGACAATGGGGACCCGGACAACTGGTTGGGCACGCTTTACAGCTGCGACGCCATTGGCGGCAACAACTACTCGATGTGGTGTGACCCCACTTACGACAAGTTCATCAAGCAGGCCAAGGTCGTCACCGACCGTGACCAGCGCACCGAGCTCTACAAACAGGCGCAGCACTATCTCAAGCAACAAGTGCCGATCACGCCTATCGCCCATTCGACGGTCAACCAGCCGTTGAGCGCCAAAATCGAGGGATTCAAGGTGAGTCCTTTCGGTCGCAACGTGTTCTCGGGTGTCAGTATCGACCAATAACCGATTAGCCAGAAACGCTGGGGGCGCTGTGCGCCCTCAAGCAAGCGTATTGCCGTAATTCGCCAATCCGGCCTGCAGCAAACGTTTGCGATGCCTTGAATGAGTTCTAAAACCAAATAGCCGGATCACCCAAAAAGACCGGCATTAAAAAAAAGAAAGTAAGGAGCTTCACCCATGAAACTGAGCAGCACCGCGTTATTGGCCCTGGCCATCAGCAGCGTAACCGCCACGGCTTACGCAGAAACCCAAAGCCAGGAATTCACCCCGGTTACGGTCAACACCAAAAGTGCTCAAGCCGATGCAACCGGTTTTGTCGCAGGCAGCACGGTTACTGGCAGCACGCGTAACTGGTACGCCAACGAACAACTGAAACGTGGTGGCAAGTTCACGTATCGCAAAGACGGTGTAGCGACCCCGACTGATCGTCGGATCAACTGGGTCCAGGGGACCATCGTCAAATACAACTCCGGCTTCACCGAAGGCACCGTGGGTTTCAGCACTGAAGTGGCGGCCTACAACGCTGTCGCGCTGGAACGTGACCGCGAGAGCCTGGCGTCTAACAACGGCGGCGCACCGGGCTCTCGTCCAGGCGCGGGCAACAACCGCACCCTGACCAAAGAAGGCGGCGACGCCCAAGGTCAATGGAGCAAAATCGGCCTGGCCAACATCAAGGCCCGTGTCTCCAACACCACCCTGACCGCCGGCCGCATGAACTTCAGCAGCCCGCAGGTCGACGTCATCGGCAACCGTCCGCTGCCTTCGAGCTTCGAAGGTGTGGCGATCCACAGCGAAGAGCTGAACAACCTGGCTTTCGACATCGGGACCTTTGACCGCGTTTCGCCGCGTACCGAAGAAAGCCTGAGCAAGTTCCGCTCCGAATACCAAAACATTACTGCTGAAACCGATCACGTTAATACGGCAGGCCTCACCTATACCCCTTTCGCCAGCCTGACCACCAGCCTGTGGGCGACCCAGGCCGAAGACTACTGGAACCAGTACTACTTCGGCGCCAGCCACGTGTTGGGTGACAGTTCGGTACTGAGCCTGACCACCGGCCTGAACTACTACAAAACCGTCGACCAAGGTAAAAAGCTGCTGGGCGAAATCGACAACCAAGCCGGCTCCCTGTCGTTCGGCCTGACTCACCAGGCTCACAGCCTGACTTTCTCGTACCAGGAAATTAACGGTAACGAGTACTTCGACTACCTGCACGAAACCAACGGCATCTACCTGGCCAACTCCCTGCTGTCGGACTTCAACGGCCCGAACGAGAAATCCTTCCAGATCGCCTACGGCCTGAACATGGCTGAATACGGCGTTCCAGGCCTGAAGTTCAACATTTACCAGGCTCGCGGCTGGGGCATCGACGGTACTCACTACACCGGTACTGCGTACGACGTTAAGAACATGGACGGTGAAACCCACTACGAATATGGCATCGGTTCTACGTACGCCATTCAGAGCGGCCCACTCAAAGCCACCACTGTTCGCGCGACCTATACCGCACACCGTGCCAGCCAAAACCAGGGTGATGGCAGCATCAACGAGTTCCGTCTCGTGACCACCATCCCGTTCAACATTCTGTAATGCACCTGCCGAACGGCTGATTCAGTGATGAGTTGGCCGTTCGGCTTTTGTCCTTTAACCGATTGCAGAGGGTTCTTGATGAAAATGCTTCCCCTACGTGCGGCCATCGCCGCCGCGTTGCTGAGTGTCGCTGTTGGCGTCTCGGCCAAACCCCTGGTGGTCTGCACCGAAGCCAGCCCTGAAGGCTTCGATATGGTCCAGTACACGACTGCAGTCACCGCCGATGCGGTGGCCGAGACCATCTTCAATCGTCTGGCGGACTTCAAGCCCGGCACCACTGAAGTGATTCCGGCACTGGCCGACTCCTGGGACATCAGCGAGGACGGTCTGAGCTATACGTTCCACCTGCGCAAAGGCGTCAAGTTCCACACCACCGATTACTTCAAGCCGACCCGCGACATGAATGCCGACGATGTGGTCTGGAGCTTCCAGCGTCAGCTGGACCCGAATCACCCGTGGCACAAACTGTCGAGCGTGGGCTTCCCGTACTTTGAAAGCATGGGCTTCAAGGAACTGCTCAAAAGCGTCGAGAAAGTGGACGACAACACCGTCAAGTTCACGCTGACCCGTCGTGAAGCGCCATTCCTGGCCGACATCGCCATGGCCTTCTCCTCGATCTACTCCGCCGAGTACGCCGACCAGTTGCTCAAGGCCAACAAGACCGGCGACCTGAACAACAAGCCAGTCGGCACCGGCCCGTTCGTGTTCCAGCGCTACAACAAGGATGCCCAGGTTCGCTTCAAGGCCAACCCGGACTACTTCCGTGGCAAGCCGCCAGCCGAAGCGTTGATCCTGGCGATCGCCACCGACAACAACGTGCGCCTGCAAAAGCTCAAGGCCAACGAGTGCCAGGTCGCGCTGTATCCGAAACCGGATGACATCCCGAGCATCAAGAAAGACGAAAAACTGAAAGTCGATGAAATGAACGCGATGACCGTTTCCTACATCGCCATGAACACCTCGCACAAATACATGAGTGATGTGCGCGTGCGTAAAGCCATCGACATCGCCTTCGACAAGGCCGCTTATGTCAATGCGCTGTTCGGCAAAGGCAACGCCACGGTCGCGGTCAACCCGTACCCGGACACGTTGCTGGGCTACAACCACGACCTGAAGAACCCGCCTCGTGACCTGGACAAGGCTCGCGCCTTGCTCAAGGAAGCCGGCGTACCGGAAGGCACCACGTTCACCCTGTTCACCCGTAACGGTGGCGGCCCGACCAACCCTAACCCGATGCTCGGCGCGCAGATGATGCAGGCCGACCTGGCCAAGGTCGGGATCAAGATCGATATTCGCGTCATGGAATGGGGCGAAATGCTCAAGCGCGCCAAAAACGGCGAGCACGACATGGTTTCTGCAGGATGGGCGGGCGACAACGGCGACCCGGATAACTTCCTGACGCCTATGCTCAGTTGCGAAGCGGCCAAGAACGGCGAAAACTACGCACGCTGGTGCAATGACAAATTCCAGACGCTGATTGATCAGGCAAGGGCTAAAGTGAACCCGACGGAACGTGCAGCGCTCTACGAACAGGCCCAGGTGGTTTTCAACCAGGACCAGCCATGGATCAGCATGGCGCACACCCGCATGTTCACCGCAATGCGCAACAACGTAGAGGGCTATCACATTAGCCCCCTCACCACTAATAACTTCGCCACCACCCAGGTGAAGTAGATAAGAAACTACCGGCATTCCTGACCCAGGAATGCCGGGCACGCCTAACCGGCTGATGAGGTAGCACACAAGATGTTTAGTTTTATTGCCCGCCGATTGGGGTTATTGATCCCCACGTTCTTCGGCATCACCTTGCTGACTTTCGCGTTGATTCGCATGATTCCTGGCGACCCCGTGGAAGTAATGATGGGCGAACGTCGAGTCGACCCCGAAATGCATGCTCAGGCAATGGAACGCCTAGGTCTTAACAAACCGCTGTATGCCCAGTACATGGATTACATCGGCAAACTGGCCCACGGCGATCTCGGCGAGTCCCTGCGGACCCGTGAAAGCGTCTGGACCGAGTTCACCTCTCTCTTCCCCGCGACCCTGGAACTGTCCATGGCCGCCCTGTTGTTCGCCGGCGTCCTGGGCCTGTTGGCCGGGGTGATCGCGGCACTCAAGCGAGGATCCCTGTTCGACCATGGGGTGATGGGCATCTCCCTGGCGGGATATTCGATGCCGATCTTCTGGTGGGGCCTGATCCTGATCATGTTCTTCTCGGTGTCCCTGGGCTGGACCCCGGTGTCCGGGCGAATCGACCTGCTCTACGACATCGAGCCGCGTACCGGCTTCATGCTCATCGACACGTTGCTGGCCGATGACGTCGGTGCCTTCTTCGATGCCCTGCACCACCTGATCCTGCCGGCCATCGTGCTCGGCACCATCCCGCTGGCCGTTATCGCGCGGATGACCCGTTCTTCGATGCTCGAAGTGCTGCGCGAAGACTACATCCGTACTGCCCGCGCCAAAGGCCTGTCGCCGGCGCGCGTGGTGTTCGTGCATGGCCTGCGCAACGCGCTGATCCCGGTACTCACCGTGGTCGGCCTGCAAGTCGGCACATTGCTGGCCGGTGCGGTCCTGACCGAAACCATTTTCTCGTGGCCCGGCATCGGCAAATGGCTGATCGAAGCCATTGGCGCACGGGACTACCCAGTCGTGCAGAACGGCATCCTGTTAATCGCCTGCCTGGTGATTCTGGTCAACTTCGTGGTGGACATCCTCTACGGCTTTGCCAACCCACGCATTCGTCACCAGCGCTGAGATCATTATGACCATGACCACTTCAATTCCAGCGGTAGCAGTCGATCAAAGCCTGCTGTATCCGTCCCCGTACAAAGAATTCTGGCAAGCGTTTTCCAAGAACAAAGGCGCCGTCGCCGGCCTGCTGTTCATGCTGCTGGTGATTTTCTGCGCAATCTTCGCGCCTTGGGTTTCCCCGCATAACCCGAGCGAGCAGTACCGCGACTTCCTGCTGACCCCGCCGGCCTGGCTGGAAGGTGGGCAGATCCAGTTCCTGCTCGGCACCGATGAACTGGGTCGCGACCTGCTGTCGCGGCTGATCAACGGTTCGCGCCTGTCCCTGCTGATCGGCTTGTCGTCAGTGGTGATGTCGTTGATTCCGGGCATCCTGTTGGGTCTGTTCGCCGGGTTCTTCCCGCGCGTGCTCGGCCCGACCATCATGCGCCTCATGGACATCATGCTGGCCCTGCCGTCCCTGCTGCTGGCCGTGGCGATTGTCGCCATCCTCGGCCCTGGCCTGATCAACACCATCATTGCCATCGCCGTGGTTTCGTTGCCGTCCTACGTTCGTCTGACCCGCGCCGCGGTGATGGGCGAGTTGAACCGCGACTACGTGACCGCCGCGCGCCTGGCCGGTGCCGGTCTGCCACGCCTGATGTTCGTCACCGTGCTGCCCAACTGCATGGCGCCGCTGATCGTTCAGGCCACCTTGAGCTTTTCCTCGGCGATTCTCGACGCCGCCGCACTGGGCTTCCTCGGTCTTGGCGTACAACCGCCAACCCCTGAGTGGGGCACCATGCTGGCTTCGGCTCGCGACTACATCGAACGCGCCTGGTGGGTGGTAAGCCTGCCGGGTCTGACCATTTTGCTCAGCGTGCTGGCAATCAACTTGATGGGCGACGGTCTGCGCGATGCGCTGGACCCGAAACTCAAGAACGCCGCCTGAGGAGATTCAAATGTCACTGTTAGAAATCAAGAATCTCAACGTTCGCTTTGGCGACAAGAACGCCGTTCCGGTGGTCGACGGGCTCGACATTACCGTGGACAAGGGCGAAGTCCTGGCCATCGTGGGCGAGTCGGGTTCCGGTAAATCCGTGACCATGATGGCGCTGATGGGCCTGATCGAGCATCCGGGGATCGTCACCGCCGATGCGCTGAATTTCGACGGCAAGGACATGCTCAAGCTCAGCAACCGTCAGCGTCGGCAAATCGTCGGCAAAGACCTGGCCATGGTCTTCCAGGACCCGATGACCGCGCTGAACCCGAGCTACACCGTCGGTTTCCAGATCGAAGAAGTGCTGCGCCTGCACCTGAAAATGTCCGGCAAGCAAGCCCGCGCACGTGCCATCGAACTGCTGGAAAAAGTAGAAATCCCGGGCGCCGCCAGCCGTATGGATGCTTACCCGCATCAACTGTCCGGCGGCATGAGCCAGCGTGTTGCGATCGCCATGGCAATCGCCGGCGAGCCGAAGCTGCTGATCGCCGACGAACCGACCACGGCGCTCGACGTGACCATCCAGGCCCAAATCATGGACCTGCTGCTGGCATTGCAGAAAGAGCAGAACATGGGCTTGGTGCTGATCACTCACGACCTCGCGGTCGTGGCCGAAACCGCTCAGCGTGTGTGCGTGATGTACGCCGGCCAGGCAGTGGAAGTCGGTCAGGTGCCTCAGCTGTTCGACATTCCGGCTCACCCGTACAGCGAAGCGCTGCTCAAGGCGATTCCGGAACACAGCCTGGGCGCCACACGCCTGGCCACGCTGCCGGGCATCGTTCCCGGTCGTTATGACCGTCCGCAGGGTTGCCTGCTGTCGCCGCGTTGCCCGTACGTGCAGGAATCCTGCCGTCAGCAACGCCCAACCCTTGACCCGAAAAGCAACAGCCTTGCCCGCTGCTTCTACCCGCTGAATCAGGAGGTGGCGTAATGGCCGTCGTACTTACCGCCCGCGACCTGACCCGTCACTACGAAGTGTCCCGTGGCCTGTTCAAGGGCCATGCGACCGTGCGCGCCCTGAACGGTGTGTCGTTTGAACTCGAAGCCGGCAAGACCCTCGCTGTCGTTGGCGAATCGGGCTGCGGCAAATCCACCCTGGCCCGTGCCCTGACTCTGATCGAGGAGCCGTCCTCCGGCTCCCTGAAAATTGCCGGGCAAGAAGTCGCCGGTGCCGACAAGGCTCAACGCAAGCAACTGCGCAAAGACGTGCAGATGGTGTTCCAGAGCCCATACGCTTCGTTGAACCCGCGGCAGAAAGTCGGTGACCAGCTCGGCGAGCCGCTGCTGATCAACACCAACCTTTCCGCCGCCGAGCGTCGCGAGAAAGTGCAGGCGATGATGAAGCAGGTGGGCTTGCGACCTGAGCACTACCAGCGTTATCCGCACATGTTCTCCGGCGGTCAGCGTCAGCGGATCGCGCTGGCCCGGGCGATGATGTTGCAGCCAAAAGTGCTGGTGGCGGATGAGCCGACGTCGGCGCTGGACGTGTCGATCCAGGCCCAGGTGCTGAACCTGTTCATGGATTTGCAGCAAGAGTTCAACACCGCCTACGTGTTCATTTCGCACAACCTGGCGGTGGTGCAACACGTTGCCGATGACGTGATGGTGATGTACCTCGGTCGCCCGGTGGAAATGGGCCCGAAGAACGACATCTACGAGCGTCCTCTGCACCCGTACACCCAGGCGTTGCTGTCGGCCACCCCGACCATTCACCCGGACCCGAACAAGCCGAAAATCAAGATCGTCGGCGAGTTGCCCAACCCGTTGAACCCGCCGTCGGGCTGCGCTTTCCACAAGCGCTGCCCATACGCCACCGAGCGCTGCAGCACTGAAGAGCCGGCCCTGCGCCTGCTCGACAGCCGCCAGGTGGCGTGCCACTACGCCGAGCAATTCCTCGACGGCGCGGCATAACAAACTGTGGGAGTGAGCCTGCTCGCTCCCACAGGGAAAGATGACATGTTCAGTAACCCCTTCTGCTTTGATTGCGCATCAATCGGGGCAGAAGGGGTTTTCTTTTGCCCGCGATTTACTTGCTAGGTCTGACCGTCGTCCTCTTCGTCACTGTCAGGCTCGTCCGTGGTCGAATCGTCATCGCCTTTGCTTCCGCCTTGATCCTCATCGCCCGGTTCCGAGTCGGACTTGGCAATCATCTGGCCCGTGTGCAT
Organism: Pseudomonas sp. JAI111; assembly: GCF_024809425.1. Taxonomy (NCBI): domain Bacteria; kingdom Pseudomonadati; phylum Pseudomonadota; class Gammaproteobacteria; order Pseudomonadales; family Pseudomonadaceae; genus Pseudomonas; species Pseudomonas sp. JAI111. The sequence continues at coordinate 138,475 of NZ_JANUCB010000006.1, forward strand.
CGCCTGCCCGCTCGAAGCGTGTTCTCCCTGATCCGTGCACTGCGCCCAAGCTGCAGACATGCTCACGGACAGCATCACCAAAACCTTTAGCAACAACACAATGCGTCGAAAAATGCTCATAGCCGAATCCATCCTTTCTTGAGGTAAAGCATGGTTGCCTGTCGGAGCGCTGATTGAAATCTAGTCTTGATCGGCGCAGTTCTCCAGATAGGACGCTAATGAATAGACGGAATGCCGTTGGTGGGAAGACTGGTTTTGAATAAGGGTAATGCCGAAAAGATCAAAAGATCGCAGCCTCGTTTCACTCGACAGCTCCTACAGGAGGCGCATTTCAATGTAGGAGCTGTCGAGTGAAACGAGGCTGCGATCTTTTGACCCATAAAAAAAGGCGAAGCCCGAAAGCTTCGCCTTTGCTCTGACCGATCATCTAACGCTTAGTGATGCTCGCGCGTCGCACGGAATTTCACATCCGGCCAGCGCTCTTCCATCAGCGCCAGGTTGACCCGTGTCGGCGCCAGGTAGGTCAGGTGACCGCCGCCGTCGACCGCCAGGTTTTCCACGGCCTTGACCCTGAATTCCTCAAACTTCTTCTTGTCGTCGCAATCGATCCAGCGCGCGGAATACACGGTGATCGGCTCGTAGGAGCACTCGACCTTGTATTCCTCTTTCAAGCGGCTCGCGACCACATCGAACTGCAGCACACCCACGGCACCGAGGATGATGTCGTTGCTGCGCTCGGGGAAGAACACCTGGGTCGCGCCCTCTTCCGCCAATTGCTGCAAGCCTTGGCGCAGTTGCTTGGATTTGAGCGGGTCACGCAGACGCACACGACGGAACAGCTCCGGAGCGAAGTGCGGAATACCGGTAAAACCTAGCACTTCGCCTTCGGTGAAGGTGTCGCCGATCTGGATGGTGCCGTGGTTGTGCAAACCAATGATGTCGCCGGCAAACGCCTCTTCCAGTTGCTCACGCTCGGAGGAGAAGAAGGTCAGGGCGTCGCCGATCCGCACGTCCTTGCCGGTGCGCACGTGGCGCATCTTCATGCCCTTTTCGTACTTGCCGGAGCAGATACGCATGAAGGCGATACGGTCGCGGTGTTTAGGGTCCATGTTCGCCTGGATCTTGAACACGAAGCCGGCGAATTTCTCTTCAACCGGCTCCACGGTGCGCTCGTTGGCGACACGGGCCAGCGGTTTCGGCGCCCAGTTGACCACGGCGTCGAGCACGTGATCGACACCGAAGTTGCCCAAGGCCGTACCGAAGAACACCGGGGTCAGTTGGCCGTCGAGGAATTCCTGCTGGTTGAACTCGTGGCAGGCGCCCTGCACCAGTTCCAACTGATCGACAAAACGATCGTATTCGTCACCCAAATGCGCGCGAGCTTCATCGGAGTCGAGCTTTTCGATGATTTTCACATCGGTGCGCTCGTGGCCGTGACCGGCGGTGTACACGATGATGTAGTCGTCGGCGAGGTGATACACGCCCTTGAAGTCGCGGTAGCAACCGATCGGCCAGGTGATCGGCGCAGCCTTGATCTTCAGGACCGCTTCGATCTCGTCGAGCAGTTCGATCGGGTCGCGGATATCGCGGTCGAGTTTGTTGATGAAGCTGACGATCGGCGTGTCACGCAGACGGCAAACGTCCATCAGCGCGATGGTCCGTGGCTCTACACCCTTACCGCCGTCGAGAACCATCAAGGCCGAGTCCACCGCCGTCAGTGTGCGGTAGGTATCTTCGGAGAAGTCTTCGTGGCCCGGGGTGTCGAGCAGGTTGATCATGTGGTCGCGATACGGGAACTGCATGACCGACGTGGTAATGGAAATACCCCGTTGTTTTTCCATTTCCATCCAGTCGGAGGTGGCATGGCGGTCGGACTTGCGAGACTTCACCGTGCCCGCAATCGCAATCGCCTTGCCCATCAGCAAGAGCTTCTCGGTGATGGTGGTTTTACCGGCATCGGGGTGGGAAATAATGGCGAAAGTGCGGCGTTTCGCGACTTCGGCGGCCTGTTTGGTCATGGGAAATCGCCTGGCAGGTGATTCAAAAAAGGGCGGCGAGTATAGCGCAAACCGGCATCGACGGACCACCGTTCGCCCTGTCGCCAACGGCGATTGACGGCTCCCTGAAGGATCAACGGTGGCTAAATGCTGCTAAATATGGAACCTTTTAAAAGGTGGAGGCGTCCACTCCCCTGTTACAGCACTCGTAGCAGGGTTTGAAAAATCTGCAAGTTAGCCTGACGAGGCTGCGCTTATGGCTCGATTCATGTCCCTTTGCGGACATAGAACGCGCTGCTTTTCGCGAACGCTTATGACCGGCAGCCAGCAATGGCATTGCCATAAAGGACTGCGTTCGCCGACCAAGAAAAAAAGGAGTCCGCCTGTGGCTATTCGCTATGGCAAGGGGCTTATTGGAGGTGCGGTTGTCGTCGCACTCCTGGCCCTGCTGGTCCACTGGATTGGCATTAACACGATCGAACATTACCGCGACGATTTGTTGTTTTACCTGCAAGCTCATCTGATTCTCGTCCTTGTCTCCATGCTGGCCGCCCTTGTCGTGGGCATACCCGCCGGTATCTTCCTCAGCCGTCCGACCATGGTTGACCGTGCTGAACGTTTCATGCAGATCTTCAACATCGGCAACACTGTGCCGCCTCTCGCCGTACTCGCTATCGCCCTGGGGATTCTGGGCATCGGCAGCGGTCCCGCGATCTTCGCCCTGTTCCTCGCCTCGCTGCTGCCGATCGTGCGCAACACCTATGAAGGCCTGAAAAACGTCCAGGGTTCACTCAAAGAAGCGGCGGTCGGTATCGGCATGACACCGACTCAGGTGCTGTGGCAGGTCGAATTGCCCAACGCCGTGCCGATCATCATTGGTGGCGTACGCGTGGCCCTGGCGATCAACGTCGGGACGGCACCGCTGGCGTTCCTGATTGGCGCCAACAGCCTGGGCAGCCTGATTTTCCCTGGTATCGCCCTGAACAATCAGCCGCAACTGCTGCTCGGCGCGGCCTGCACCGCCTTGCTGGCCTTGCTGCTCGACGGTCTGGTGACACTCGCCAGCCGCCTCTGGCTCGAACGCGGCCTACGCCCGTCTTAAGCCTCGGCAAAGGAATTTTTATGAAAAGACTGACCTTAATAATGGGCTGCGTTCTGCTGTTCGCAGGATTCGCCCAAGCCGCTGAAAAACCGGTAATCCGCATCGGCGCCCGGGTGTTCACCGAACAGACCCTGCTGGCCGAAATCACCTCTCAATACCTGCGCACCAAGGGTTATGACACTCAAGTCACCGGCGGTCTGGGCAGTAACCTGGCCCGTAGCGCCCACGAAAGTGGTCAGCTGGATCTGATGTGGGAATACACCGGGGTCTCGCTGGTGGCGTACAACCACATCACGGACAAGCTAGACAGTGCCCAGTCCTACGCCAAGGTGAAAGAACTCGACGCGAAAAAAGGCCTGGTCTGGCTTACCCCGTCGAAGTTCAGCAACACCTACGCCCTGGCGCTGCCGGAAAAAACCGCAAAGGCTTATCCGCAGATCAACACCATCAGCGAGCTGAACACGGTGTTGCAGGCTGAGGCGAAGTCAGATCACCTGGTGGCGCTCGACACCGAGTTCGCCAACCGTTCCGACGGACTGGACGGCATGGTCGAGCTCTACGGCATGAACCTGACCCGCAAGAACATCCGCCAGATGGACGCCGGGCTGGTTTACACCGCGTTGCGCAACAGCCAAGTGTTTGCCGGCCTGGTCTACACCACCGACGGTCGTTTGAATGCCTTCAAGCTCAAGTTGCTCGAAGACGACAAGCACTATTTCCCGGATTACACCGCCGCTCCCGTGGTGCGTCAGGACTACCTCGACGCCCATCCGCAACTGGCGCAAGAGATCAAGCCGCTGGCTGAACTGTTCGACGACGCCACCATGCGCCAGCTCAACGCGCGGGTCGATGTCGATCACGAAAGCCCTTCATCCGTTGCCGCAGATTTCCTGCGCCAGCACCCTATCAACTGAGGAGGAAAAGCCATGGAATTTTTGAACGCCTTTTCCCATCTCGACTGGCCGCTGGTGCTGCACCTGACCTGGCAGCACATCACCCTGGTCGGCATTGCGGTGACGCTGGCGATTCTGGTTGGCGTGCCGCTGGGTGTGCTGATGACACGCTTCCCGACCCTCGCCGGACCGCTGCAAGCCAGCGCCACGGTGTTGCTGACAGTGCCGTCGATTGCCCTGTTCGGCCTGTTGCTGCCGTTCTATTCAAAGTTCGGCCAGGGCCTGGGCCCGATGCCGGCGATCACAGCGGTGTTTCTGTATTCGCTGCTGCCGATCATGCGTAACACCTACCTGGCGCTGACCGGCGTCGACCCTGGCATTCGCGAAGCCGCTCGCGGTATCGGCATGACCTTCGGCCAGCGTCTGCGCATGGTCGAACTGCCAATCGCGGTGCCGGTGATCCTCGCTGGCGTGCGCACCGCCGTGGTCATGAACATTGGTGTCATGACCATCGCTGCGACCATCGGCGCCGGTGGCCTCGGTGTACTCATTCTCGCTTCAATCAGCCGCAGCGACATGTCGATGCTGATCGTCGGCGCCGTGCTGGTCAGTCTCCTGGCCATCTTCGCCGACCTGCTTCTGCAATGGCTGCAACGCACGCTGACTCCAAAAGGACTGCTCAAATGATCGAACTTCAAAACCTCAGCAAGACCTTCCAAAGCAACGGCAAAGACGTAAAAGCCGTGGACTCGGTAAGCCTGACCGTCAATGAAGGCGAAATCTGTGTGTTCCTCGGGCCATCGGGCTGCGGCAAAAGCACCACGCTGAAGATGATCAACCGCCTGATCAAGCCGACCTCCGGCAAGATCCTGATCAACGGCGAAGACACCACCGATCTCGACGCGGTGACCCTGCGCCGCAACATCGGCTATGTGATCCAGCAGATCGGTCTGTTCCCGAACATGACCATTGAGGAAAACATCACCATCGTTCCTCGTCTTCTCGGCTGGGACAAACAGAAATGCCACGACCGCGCTCGCGAGTTGATGAGCATGATCAAGCTCGAGCCGAAGCAATACCTGAATCGCTACCCGCGTGAGTTGTCGGGTGGCCAGCAGCAGCGGATCGGCGTGATTCGTGCGCTGGCGGCCGACGCCCCGTTGTTGTTGATGGACGAACCGTTTGGCGCGGTCGACCCGATCAACCGCGAGATGATCCAGAACGAGTTCTTCGAGATGCAACGGGCCCTGAACAAGACCGTGATCATGGTCAGCCACGACATCGACGAAGCGATCAAGCTGGGCGACAAGATTGCGATCTTCCGCGCCGGCAAGCTGTTGCAGATCGATCACCCGGACACCCTGCTTGCGCACCCGGCGGATGACTTTGTCAGCAACTTCGTTGGCCAGGACAGCACCCTCAAGCGCCTGTTGCTGGTGAAAGCCGAAGACGCGGCGGACAACGCGCCGTCGGTCAGCCCGCAAACACCTGTGGCCGAAGCGCTGGAGTTGATGGACGAACTGGACCGTCGCTACGTGGTGGTCACCGACGGTGAGAACAAGGCGCTCGGTTATGTACGACGTCGCGACCTGCACCGTCAGACCGGGACGTGTGCGCAATATTTGCGCGAGTTCAATGCCACGGCGGCATTCGACGAACATTTGCGCATCCTGCTGTCGCGCATGTACGAGTTCAATCGCTCGTGGTTGCCGGTGATGGATGCCGAGCGCGTGTTCCTTGGTGAAGTGACGCAGGAATCGATTGCCGAGTATCTGAGCTCCGGCAAATCCCGAGGCGGCAAGACCAGCATTGTTTCGCCGGCCGAAGTTGCCGAACAGGCTGCAATGGTCTGACCTCCCGCACTGATCGTTCCCACGCTCCGCGTGGGAATGCCGCCCCGGACGCTCTGCGTCCCCCTCTTTGAGACGCAGAGCGTCTCTTGATGCATTCCCACGCAGAGCGTGGGAACGATCGTTTGAGGGAACATCACACTGTCATGCAGGTCGGTTACATCAGTAACTGTCGAGGACCGCACGACGGAAGCGTGCAAAAACGCGACATTTTTAGTTGATCTCAAGCCCCTCACGCCCTAAAGTTCGCGCCGAACGTCCATGCTGGAAACGATCCATCCGGCTCAAGTACTGACGACGAGACAGCAAGGCCAAGGGAAGCACCGCTCCCCATGGCCTTTTTGCTTTCGGCGACATGCCTTGGGAAGTAGGCGAACCAAAGTGGGGATACGGAGGACGTTCATTTGCACCCATTGATTACTAACGTTTGCCAGTAGGAGCTCCCAAGTATGTCGATCAACGTCGAAGACTATTTCGCGCGCGATACCTTCAACAAAATGAAGGCCTTCGCCGATAAACAAGAAACCCCGTTCGTGGTGATCGACACCGCGATGATCAGCCAGGCCTATGACGACCTGCGCGCCGGTTTCGAATTCGCCAAGGTCTATTACGCGGTCAAGGCCAACCCGGCCGTCGAAATCATCGACCTGCTCAAAGAGAAAGGCTCGAACTTCGACATCGCCTCGATCTACGAGCTCGACAAAGTGATGAACCAGGGCGTAGGCCCGGATCGCATCAGCTACGGCAACACCATCAAGAAATCCAAGGACATCCGCTACTTCTACGATAAGGGCGTGCGTCTGTATGCCACCGACTCCGAAGCCGACCTGCGCAACATCGCCAAGGCTGCGCCGGGTTCGAAAGTCTACGTGCGCATCCTCACCGAAGGCTCGACCACCGCTGACTGGCCTCTGTCGCGTAAATTCGGCTGCCAGACCGACATGGCCATGGACCTGCTGATCCTCGCTCGCGACCTGGGCCTGGTGCCTTACGGCATCTCGTTCCACGTCGGCTCGCAACAGCGCGACATCAGCGTCTGGGACGCAGCGATCGCCAAGGTCAAAGTGATCTTCGAGCGCCTGAAGGAAGAAGACGGCATCCACCTGAAGCTGATCAACATGGGCGGTGGCTTCCCGGCCAACTACATCACCCGCACCAACAGCCTGGAAACCTACGCTGAAGAAATCATCCGTTTCCTCAAGGAAGACTTCGGTGACGACTTGCCGGAAATCATTCTGGAACCAGGCCGTTCGCTGATCGCCAACGCTGGCATCCTGGTCAGTGAAGTGGTGCTGGTCGCCCGTAAATCCCGTACTGCTGTAGAGCGATGGGTGTACACGGATGTGGGCAAGTTCTCCGGCCTGATCGAAACCATGGACGAAGCCATCAAGTTCCCGATCTGGACCGAGAAGAAAGGCGAGATGGAAGAAGTGGTCATCGCCGGCCCGACCTGCGACAGCGCCGACATCATGTACGAAAACTACAAGTACGGTTTGCCGCTGAACCTGGCGATCGGTGATCGTTTGTACTGGTTGTCGACCGGTGCCTACACCACCAGCTACAGCGCGGTTGAATTCAATGGCTTCCCGCCGCTGAAGTCGTTTTACGTCTAACTCGTAAATAGCCACACAAAAACCCGTGACTTTTCACGGGTTTTTTTATTTCCGCTTTCCTGAAAAACACACTTCCAAGCACCATAAATAGTTACAGACCAAATAACAAACTTGCACCCATCTGAAGTTATGCTACGCGCTCACTTACTTGAAAGGGACTTCAACCATGCCACTTCATACATCGCCTGTATTAAACGCGACCTCGCCACCGATCATTACCAAAGGCGATATTATACGAATCAAAGAATACATTTCCGAAGCAAAGAAACTCCCTACCAACCTCGACGATGTTAAAGCACTGCTAAAAAGCGAAAATACCGGCATCGCCGGGCTGGAGCCTTATGACATTGCAAATACCTGCGCCAAAATCGTTACCAATGCCCATAGCTGGAACGACATAGAACTCTCGATGAAAAAAGTGGCTGGCAGCCTCAAGACATTCTCCGAAGACTTGCGCTATTTCGGAGACGACATTATCGCAGCCATCGAAACCATGCCGGGATATAAAAATTACATTGGCACAATTGAAGGGCTGACGGACGAAGAAATTTCCAAACTTCCCGAGTTGAAAATTGGCTCAGATGAGAAAAACAGATTTCCATCCATCAAGGACTCTATTCAGTTTATTGCAAGTTCCATTGATCAAAAGAAAACCAACAGCACTGACATCCAGCTCCGGCTGAAATACTTCAAGACCGAGCTGACCGATGTGGTCGCGGTATTGATTGGAGAAAAGCTGAAACTGGCCGGCAATCACGAGTTGAATGCCGAGATCACCCGACTCAACGTTGAAATTGATGATGCTCAACGCCTGGTTAATGAAAAAACCAAAGAGTACGAGCCTAACTTCTTTGAATCCTTCCTGTCGTTTATCGATCCGTTGGGCTACAAAGTTCTACAGCTCAAAGCCAACCTGCAGACTGCACATGTTGCGCCGCTGGTTAGTCGACGGGATGAACTCACTGAGCAAGTTCGTAAGAAAAACGTTCTGACGGGAACGTTGTTGACCCTTCATGCCCGCCTGTACAGCGTTGATTCTTATATCGTCGGTGCAACACAAAGCACTGCGTTGCTTGAAACCTTATGGATCACCATTTCGGAGTACATCAACTCGTCAAAAAACAAAATTGATGGCATTCACGAATTCCTCACGCTCAGGGCGTTTGTTTCGAGCCTGAAAGTCGTGCTCAGCAACTGGAAAAACATCGAATCCAATGCCAAGGCGTTGACCCAAGCATTCGACTGATACAAAACCACCCAACAACTATAAATAAGGATATTTATGACCACACTATCGTATACCGCACTGGACATGTCCGTTATTCGCAACAGTCGAATAACCATTCGCTACCAGGCCCTCACCGGCTCTGCTGACTTGTATATAGAGGCTTTGCGAAATGAACTGGTCAAGCTGAATGCAGCCATCACGGATACAGACTTGATTGCGCACAAGACCATTACTACCGCGATCATCAATCTGGATACCGCGACACTCAATGAGACACTGGAGGCGTTGACCGCGCTGTCTATGGGGGACATGAATCCGTCAACCAGAAACGCCATTGAGGTCTATACCAAAATAGCCAGGCAATTGATCTCGCAATGCACTGATAACCTGGGCACAGCTCAGACCGAACTCAGCCACGCGCTCTACAATGTCAGGTATTCCCCCATCAGTGACAATCAATTCAAAATTGCTGAACTGGCGCAGGCACGCGAGGTTCTGGCCACCGAACGGGACAAGGAAATCCCACCAGTGGAAAAGCTCTTGGATGATGAAAAGGTCTTGAATGAAGCGATCCGTCTATTTCAAAGCCTCAGTTTCATTGATCGCGTGAAACCTCTTCTCGAGCAATTGACCGGAATGATCGGCACTCAACCTGAAACACCCCAAACGGCGGCCCTGAAAGCCGGCGTATTGGTCGCGAACAAATTTCTTGATGAGGCAAACGAACTGATCAAATACCAGGGCCTGATCACGGCGCGCACCACGCTTCGGGTTCGTCTAGTAGAACGACAGGGTCGCCTGAGTTCTCTTGTCAGCCAAATCAGTGATAACGACAAGAAAGCCAAACAACTGAACGACACTAAGAAAGTGATTGAGCCGCGCGATTCGTATGTCAATGAAACGAGCAACATTGTCGAAGCGTTGTCGTTGTTTCTTGAGGCCATCAACGAGGATACCGGGGACGACCTTGTCAAAAAGGGCCGACATCTGATCTCGCAGGCCAAGCCGTTGGCGTCCTACCTGGCCAACCTCAAAGGTCAGTGGCTACGCGACTAATGTTGCTGTTGAGTGAGTTCGGACGCCCGTTGCCGGTATTCCTGAGCCATCGCACGGATCGCAGGGTGCGGGGCGTTGAGTAATGCATCTCCACTCACCCGAAGGAAGTTCTGGTTACCGCCGGTCAATGCCCGGCGTAACCAGGACATGGCTTCGTCAACCTGCCCGTCATCTGCCAACAGCGCCGCATAACTGAACTGACCGCGAAAATCCCCGCCTTCGGCAGATCGTTGGTACCAAAGTCGCGCCGTCAATGGATCTGCAGGGCAAACCCGTCCTTCTTCCAGATACCGCCCCAACAGGTTCATCGACTTCGCATGGCCCAGTTCGGCGGCGAGGCGATAAAGATGCAGCGCTTGTGCCTGATCCTCCATCACCCCACGCCCCGTCGCCAGCAGGTTGGCGTAGTTGTACATCGCCCAATCCAGCCCGGCGTCGGCGGCCATTCGATAATGCCCCGCGGCAACCGATGCATCAGCGGCACAACCCCAGCCATGTTCATGACAACGACCGAGCATGTTGCGCGCCATCAAGTGGCCGCGCTGGGCGGCAATCTCGAACCAGCGCAACGCCAGCGGTTGATCCTGCGCGATGCCCTGCCCGTCCAGCAGGATCTGTCCGAGCAGCGCCTGAGCTTCGAGTACGTTTTCACGGGCGGCGATCAGAATCGCCTGGGCTGCGCGTGCGGGGCTTTCCTCGAGCATGGCTTTGAGACGATCACCGTCGAGGACTTCCTCGCGGCGCAATTGGAAACTCATACGTCGACCCAGCGGCGCAACAAGTTGTGATAAGCGCCGGTGAGGCGAATCAGTGAAGGATGATCCGGCATGTCCTGCGTCAATTGCTGGATCGCGCCATCCATCTCGAACAACAAGGCGCGCTGGCTGTCTTCCCGCACCAGGCTTTGGGTCCAGAAGAAAGAGGCGTAGCGCGTGCCGCGCGTCACGGCGTTGACCTTGTGCAGGCTGGTGCCGGGATACAGGACCATGTCACCGGCCGGCAACTTCACCCGCTGGGTGCCGAAGGTGTCCTGGATTTCCAGTTCACCGCCGTCGTAATCCTCAGGCTCACTGAAGAACAACGTTGCCGAGAGATCGGTGCGCACGCGCTCGATGCTGTTTTTCGGCTGGCGCACGGCGTTGTCGATATGGAAGTCGAAACTGCCACCGGCCGTGTAACAGTTCAGCAATGGTGGGAAGACTTTGTGCGGTAACGCGGCGGACATGAACAGCGGATTCTTCCACAGCCGCTCAAGCAGCGCCGCGCCCACCTCCTTGGCCAGTGGATGACCTTCGGGCAACTGCAGATTGTGCTTGGCCTTGGCCGACTGGTAGCCGGCGGTGATTTTGCCGTCGGCCCAGTCCGCCTGCTCCAGAGCCTCGCGGATGCGCTGCACTTCTTCTTTCGCGAACACGCCGGGAATGTGCAGCAGCATGGGATGGCACCTGAGAACAAAGAGGCGTCAATGGTATTGATTCTTATTGCCCGTGTAAAACCCCATGACGAACGAGCCCGCCAAAACCGTAAGGTCAAAGTGTAAAGAATGTAAATTCGATGCAAATAGTAACGTTTCGCAATTGATACAAATACTTGTTTACCCTATATTCCGCGGCCTCAAATCCTTGGGAGGGGAATTCACATGTCACGCCAACAATCACAATTACCGGTCAGTTCACCGCGTTTGCTCGCGTCAGCAATTGGCGTGGCGATCACTGCCGGCTCTGCGGGCCACATGGTTTTCGCGGCTGAACAAACCAACGAAAAAGCACCGGGCAATTCGATTTCCCTTGGCGCCACCGCCATCACTGGCGAAGCCCAGGATGCGACTTCCTACAACGTCGAAAAAGCCTCCTCGCCCAAGTACACCGCACCGCTGGTGGACACGCCGCGTTCGGTCACCGTTATCCCGCAACAAGTCCTCAAGGACACCGGCGCACTCAATATGCAGGACGCGCTGCGCACCGTTCCGGGCATCACCTTCGGTGCCGGTGAAGGTGGCAACCCACAAGGCGACCGTCCGTTCATTCGCGGTTTCGACGCCCAGGGCGATACTTATCTCGATGGCGTGCGCGACACCGGCTCGCAAAGCCGCGAGATCTTCGCGGTCGAGTCGATCGAAGTCAGCAAAGGCCCGAACTCGGCCATTGGCGGCCGTGGAGCGGCGGGTGGCAGCATCAACCTGGTGAGCAAGAAGGCGCATCTGGGCGACTCGTTCGACGGCGGATTTACCTGGGGTTCGGACCAGACCCAGCGTTACACGATGGACGGCAACTACCAGTTCAGCGATAGCGCCGCTGGCCGTCTGAACCTGATGAGCCACGAAAGCAACGTCGCCGGCCGTGACAAAGTCGATTACGACCGCTGGGGCGTCGCGCCGTCGCTGGTGTTCGGCCTGGGCACCGACACCCGGGTCAACCTCGATTACTACCACCTGGAAAGCAACGACACGCCAGACTCGGGCATTCCTTACACCATTCCTGTCGCAGGTTCGGCCGCCCGTACCAAATCGAACCCGGACAAGCCTTTTGCCGGCGGTAACGACAGCAATTTCTATGGCCTGGATCGCGATTTCCGCAAGGGCCGCACCGACACGGCGACCTTCGCCATCGAGCACGACCTCAACGACGCGCTGACCGTCAAAAACACCTTGCGCCATGGCACCAGCATGCAGGATTACATCCTGACCCAGCCGGACGACAGCAAGGGCAACGTCAACAACGGCAGCGTCTGGCGTCGGGCCAACACCCGCGTCAGCAACACCGAGACCACTACCAACCAGACGGATCTGTTCGGTGACGTCTACATCGCCGGGTTCAAGAACAGCTTCGCCACCGGTATCGAGTTGAGCCACGAGGAAAGCCGCAAGTCCTCGTACAACGTCAACACCGACACCACGCCGGCAACGGCGGCTGTGACAACCAACTGCAGTCCGGCGCTCATCGGTGCACCGAGCGGCTACAACTGCACGTCGCTGTCCAACCCGACCCCGAACGATCCATGGAACGGTGCAATTTCACGCAACTACGCCGGTACCGACACCAAAGCCAACACTTATGCGTTGTATGTGTTCGACACCCTGGAATTGTCCGAGCAGTGGCTGGTGAACATGGGTCTGCGTTACGACCATTTCGACACCGACTACAAAACCTTCAACGGCTCCAGCGTGACCACGTCCAAGGGCGATGACACCAGCGAGTTCGTGACCGGTCAGTTCGGCGTGGTCTACAAGCCCGCAGAAAACGGCAGCATCTATGCGTCCTATGCCACCTCCGCCACGCCACCGGGCAACACCCTGGGCGAAGGTCAGGAAGGCAACCCGCTGGGCGGCACGCCGGACCGCAACGGCAACTTGCTGAAAAGCGACATGGAACCGGAAACCACCAAGAACTACGAAATCGGTACCAAGTGGGATCTGTTGAACGATCGTCTGTCGCTGACCGCCGATATCTTCCGCACCGAGAAAGACAACGCCCGCGTTCAAGTCGACACCACGTCCTATGAAAACGCCGGCAAAACCCGCGTCCAAGGGGTCGAACTGTCGGCCAGCGGCAAGATCACCGACAAATGGCAAGTCTTCGCCGGCTACGCCTACATGGACAGCGAGCAAGTCGATGGCGGCCCGCTGGGCGCAGTCAACGATGGCAACGAACTGCCTAACACGCCGAAAAACAGCGCCAGCCTGTGGACCACTTATCAGGTCACACCGAAGCTGACGATCGGCGGCGGTGCGTTCTACGTCGACGATGTATTCGGCAGCGTGGCCAACACCACCATGGTTGATTCCTATGTTCGTTACGACGCGATGGCCGCCTACAAGCTGAGCAAAAACATCGACCTGCAACTGAACGTGCAAAACCTGACCGACGAAACCTATTACGACAAAGCCTTCTCAACCCACTTCGCCAATCAGGCGGCGGGCCGTACGGCATTGCTGAGCACTAACTTCCACTTCTAAAAAATGTGGGAGCGAGCCTGCTCGCGATGAGGGCGCCACATTCAACATTTGTGTTGGCTGACCCACCGCATTCGCGAGCAGGCTCGCTCCCACAAGGAGTGGCTGGCAATTAAAGGTCAGGCCCCGTTCATCTATATGACCGGGGCTTTTGTACGTAAAAAAGAATGCTTCTCGACCACCCACGGCATAATGCGCGCCGTGATGACAATTATCGAACGAACAAGGCGAGCGAAGTGTTGAAGAAAACCCTGTTCCAGTTGCACTGGTTTTTCGGCATCAGTGCCGGGCTGGTCCTGGCCCTGATGGGCATCACCGGGGCGACGGTATCGTTTCAGGATGAAATCCTAAGCGTGCTGAACCCCTCTGTGTTGCAGGTCGAGAAGCAGGTTGCCGGCGTGCTGCCCCCAGTCGAACTGGTCGAGCGCATCGAAGCCGCTTCCGGTAAAAAAGTCGCCATGCTCAGTGTCGAGACCGACAGCGGCACCGCAGCCAAGGTGTTCTTCACCCCTCCGCCCGGCGAACGCCGTGGCGAGATGCGTTATTTCGACCCGTATACCGCCGAGTTCATGGGCGATGCCACCGGGCAAGGCTTCTTCGGCTTCATGCTGCAACTGCACCGCTTTCTCGCCATGGGCGATACCGGTCGGCAAATCACCGGCGCGTGCACGCTGATCCTGGTGTTCTTCTGCCTATCGGGCCTGTACCTGCGCTGGCCACGCCAGTGGAAAAACTGGCGTACCTGGCTAACCCTCGACTGGAAGAAAAAGGGCCGCAGCTTCAACTGGGACCTGCACTCGGTGGCCGGTACGTGGTGCATGGTGTTTTACCTGTTGGCGGCGCTGACCGGATTGTCTTGGTCCTATGAGTGGTACAACAAAGGCCTGACCCGACTGCTTTCCGACGCCCCGCAAAACGAGCGCATGCGCGGCGGGCGTGGTCCTGCGCCAAGCGGTCCGGCGCCGACCGCCGATTACGCGTTGATGTGGAGCAGCATCTACAGCGCTGCCGGTCCGGCACTCAGTGCCTATAACATCCGCATGCCGCCAGTGGCCGGGCAACCCGCCACCGTGTTCTACCTGTTGAAGACCTCGCCGCACAATCGCGCGTTGAACCAGATCACCCTTGATCCGGCCTCTGGCGTGGTCAAACGGATTGAGCGTTACAGCGACAAGAGCCTCAAGGCGCAACTGCTGACCAGCATTTACGCGCTGCATGTGGGCAGCTATTTCGGCATTGTCGGGCGGATCATCATGACAATCAGCGCGCTGACCATGCCGCTGTTTTTCATCACCGGCTGGTTGCTGTACCTCGACCGTCGGCGCAAGAAAAAACAAATCAACGATGCCCGCAAAGGCTTCGCGCAAACCGGCAGCAATACGCCGGCCTGGTTGATCGGCTTCGCCAGCCAAAGCGGGTTTGCCGAGCAGCTGGCGTGGCAAACCGCCGGGCAGTTGCAGGCGGCCGGCGTACCGGTGAAAGTCCAGCCGCTGGCGAATGTCAGCGAACAGGATTTGCGTGAGTCCAGCAATGCATTGTTCGTGGTCAGCACGTTCGGCGACGGCGAAGCACCGGACAGTGCCCGCGGTTTCGAACGCAAAGTGCTGGGCCGGGCGCCGAGCCTGGAGAGCCTGAACTACGCGGTACTGGGCCTGGGTGATCGCCAGTATCATCACTTCTGCGGCTTCGCCCGACGCCTGCATACCTGGCTGGGCGAACAGGGCGGCAAGACCTTGTTCGCGCCGGTGGAAGTCGACAGCGGCGATCCGTACGCCCTGCGTCACTGGCAACAACAGCTGGGTCTGCTGACCGGACAAACACCGGCCGACACCTGGCAGGCACCGAGCTACGACAACTGGACCCTGACCCGCCGCGAATTGATGAACCCGGACAGCAGCGGCTCGCCGGTGTACTTGCTGGGCCTTGCAGCCCCGACCACCAGCAGTTGGCTGGCCGGTGACCTGGTGGAAGTGCTGCCACGCAACAGTTCATGGGCGATCGAGCATTTCCTTGATGGCCTGGGCATCGAAGGCCGGGCCACGGTGACCTACGATGGCCTGACACAACCTCTGGAGCAGGCCCTGGCGAGTCGCCAATTGCCCGAGAACCGAGCGCATCTGGTCGGCCTGCACGCCCAGGCGCTGTTGGACGCCCTGGTGCCATTGGCCATGCGCGAATACTCCATCGCCTCGATAGCGGCGGACGGCGTGCTGGAACTGATCGTGCGTCAGGAAGTGCATCCCGACGGCAGCCTGGGCGTCGCTTCCGGCTGGCTGACCGAGCATGCGCCAGTGGGCAGTACCCTCAGTATGCGGGTGCGACGTAACAGCGGTTTCCATTTACCGACCGAGCCGGTGCCGATGATTTTGCTGGGCAACGGCACCGGTCTCGCCGGGCTGCGCAGCTTGTTGAAAGCGCGGATTGCCGATGGACAACAACGCCATTGGCTGTTGTTTGGCGAGCGCAACCGCGAACACGATTACCTGTGTCGCGATGAGCTCGAAGAGTGGCTGATCTCGGGGGACATCGAGCGACTGGACCTGGCGTTTTCGCGGGATCAGGCCGAAAAGATCTACGTGCAGGATCGGCTGCGCGAGTCCACCGAAACGTTGAAGCAATGGCTGGCTGAAGGTGCTGTGATCTACATCTGCGGCAGCCTGCAAGGCATGGCTTCAGGGGTGGATCACGTGCTCAACGAAGTGCTGGGGATTGAAGAAGTCGACCGACTGATAGAACAAGGCCGATATCGGCGTGACGTGTACTGACCCAACATTATCCCTGTGGGAGCGAGCTTGCTCGCGATGACGGCTTAACATTCAATAAATACAGCGGCTGTTACACCGCCATCGCGAGCAGGCTCACTCCCACAGGAGTCTGGGTCTGCTCGCGATTTTTTTTCAGACTGGCTGCAACTTCTGCTCAAACACCCCAACCCCATCCAGATCCCGCAACACCACACTCATCTCCCCCGTCTGCCCGTCGATATTCACCTCGCCAAAAAACTGAAATCCGGCAAACGGCGAAGTGTTCTGCGCGGGTGGGGCTTTCTCGAAGACCACCTCGGGGCCAAAGGTTTTATCCAGCGGATTGGGCCCGAAACTCCCCGCATTCAACGGTCCGGCAACAAACTCCCAGAACGGTTCGAAGTCCTGAAAAGCAGCGCGGTCCGGGTGGTAATGATGCGCGGCGCAGTAATGCACATCTGCGGTCAGGAACACAAAATTGCGCACCTGTTGCGCCCGCAAGAAACCCAACAACTCGGCGATTTCCAGTTCACGTCCCTGGGCCGGGCCGGGATCGCCGTTGGCCACCGCTTCCCAGCGCGTCACACCGGGGCTGACTTCGCCGTCCGGCACGCCTAGGCCGATCGGCATGTCGGCGGCAATCACTTTCCATTGCGCGGTGGAGCCTTTCAACGAAGCCTTCAACCAGCCCAGTTGCTCGCGACCGAGAAAGGGTTTTTCGCCGCCAAGGTTGGCGTCATTGGCCCCTCGATAACTGCGCATGTCCAGCACGAACACATCCAGCAACGGCCCATAGCTGAGCTTGCGATAAATTCGTCCGCCGCCGTCGGCGCTCTGCAGGCGCATCGGTGCATATTCCAGCCAGGCTTGCCGCGCACGGCCCACCAGGCTGTAGATATCCTTGCTTTGGTAGCGCCCGTCGAGTTGTTTGCCCGGCGACCAGTTATTCACCACTTCGTGATCGTCCCACTGCCAGATCTGCGGTACTTCGGCGTTGAAGCGACGGATGTTTTCGTCCATCAGGTTGTAGCGGTAATTGCCACGATATTCATCGAGGGTTTCGGCGACTTTGCTCTTGGCTTCGCTGGTGATATTGCGCCACACACGGCCGCTTTCCGTGGTCAGTTGCGCTGGCACCGGGCCGTCGGCGTAGATGGTGTCGCCGCTGTGGATAAAGAAGTCCGGCAGGCGCAAGCGCATGGCTTCGTAGATGCGCATGCCGCCAATGTCGGGGTTGATGCCAAAGCCTTGGCCGACGGTGTCACCGCTCCAGACAAAACGGATATCGCGACGGGCTTGCGGCACGCTGCGCAAGTGGCCGAACCAGGGTTCGCTGGCGGCGCCACTCTGGGCATCTTCGAAGGACACGCGATAGAAAATCGCCTGATCGGCGGGCAGGTCGGTGAGCTCCACGCGAGCGGTGAAATCGCTGCGCGCATCGGCCACTGGCGAGACGAGTCGGCGGGGGTTGCCGAACAGGCTGCGGGTGTCCCATTCCACCACCATCCGCGCCGCACGGTCGCAGCGACTCCAGATCATCGCCCGGTCGCCCAGCAAGTCGCCGGACTGCACGCCGTCGGTGAGTTGCGGACGATCCTGGACTGACGCGATCACTGCCGGCGCCAGACCAGGAAGCAACAGGCCGGCGCCGACGGCCTGGATGACGCGGCGGCGGCCAAGATCGAATTCGCTCATGGTGTTCTCCCTGAAAAGGAAAACTTAAACACGCGCGCGTGACGCTGATGTGAAAACGCAATCCCTGTGGGAGCGAGCCTTCTCGCGATTGCGGTGTAACAGTCACCATTTCTGCTGGATGTTAAATCGTCATCGCGAGTAGGCTCACTCCCACAGGGTTTTGTGTCAGGCCTTGGCTGGCTCCAGTGCCAACTCAACTGTTTCCGGCCGCTTGAGCAGCGCGTACGCCACCGCCGTCAGCAGACTGCCAGCCACAATCGCCAGCAAATACAGCAGCGCATGGTTGATCGCATTCGGGATCGCCAACACAAACAAGCCACCGTGCGGCGCCATCAGTTTGCAGCCGAAATACATCGACAACGCACCGGTCAGCGCACCACCGGCAATGCTCGCCGGAATCACCCGCAGCGGGTCCTTGGCGGCAAACGGAATTGCCCCTTCGGAAATAAAGCACAGCCCCAATACCAGCGCCGCTTTACCTGCCTCGCGCTCGGTTTGGGCAAACTTGCGACGCGCAATGAACGTGGCGATGCCCAGGCCAATCGGCGGCACCATGCCAGCGGCCATGGTCGCGGCCATTGGTGCATAACTCTGGGACGCCAGAAGCCCGACCGAGAACGCATAAGCCGCCTTGTTGATCGGCCCGCCAAGGTCGACGCACATCATGCCGCCCAGCAACACACCGAGCAGAATCGCGTTGGTGGTGCCCATGCTGTCGAGGAAGTGCGTGAGCGCTTCGAGCATGCCGGCTACCGGTTTGCCGACCACGTAGATCATCACCAGACCGGTGAACAGGCTCGCCAGCAACGGGATGATCAGGATCGGTTTCAGCGCCTCAAGACTTTGCGGCAAGCGCGCATAACGATTGATCGCCTGCGCCGCATAACCGGCGATGAAACCGGCAATGATCCCGCCGATGAAACCGGCACCGAGGGTGCTCGCCAGCAAACCGCCAATCATCCCCGGCGCCAGGCCCGGACGGTCGGCGATCGAGTAGGCGATGTAACCCGCCAGCAGCGGCACCATCAGCTTGAACGCGGTCTCGCCGCCGATCTGCATCAGCGCCGCCGCCAATGTGCCCGGTTCCTTGAACGCAGTGATGCCGAACACGAAGGACAAGGCGATCATCAAGCCGCCCGCCACCACCATCGGCAACATGAACGACACACCGGTCAGCAAGTGTTTGTAGACGCCGGACTTCTCTTGCTTGGCCGGGCCTTGGGCGCCGGTTGCAGCAGTTTCCTGTTTGCCTTCGGCCAAGGCTTTTTTCAGTGTCGCTTCAGCTTGCTTGAGAGCAATACCCGTGCCGCAGCGGTAAATCTTCTTGCCGGCGAAACGCTCGGTGGCGACTTCGATATCGCAGGCCAGCAACACCACATCGGCATCGGCAATCGCGGCGGCGCTTAATGGATTGCGCGCACCGACCGAGCCCTGGGTTTCGATTTGCAGCTCGTAGCCCAGGCGTTTGGCCGCTTGCTGCAAGGCTTCGGCGGCCATGAACGTGTGCGCGACGCCGGTCGGGCAGGCTGTGATCGCCACCAGTCGCGGCGCGTTTTGCACAACGGCAACCGGCTCTGCGACGGCTTCGGGAGCGACGTAAACCTGAGCCTCCTCGGCACCTCGGCGCAGCACCGCTTCGACATCCTGCAGCGCCTGGGCCGGCGTGCTCTGGAAGACGCGCTTGCCGACGAATCGGGACATGTCGACCGGGGCGCTGGTGACCAGCAATACCCACTCGGCGCCCTCGATCGTGGCCGCCGACAATTGGCGTTCCGGGTGCGCCGCGTCGTTGACTTCAACGCAGGTGCTCCAGCCCTGACGCTGGGCCGCCGCATCGAGCAAGCGGGCGCACAGCACACTGGTGACCATGCCGTTCGGACAGGCCGTAACAATGGCTAACTTCATGACAAACCCTCTTATTGTTCTGTCAGGGGGCGCACGCGCACACCCTGTTCGAGCTGCGCCAATTGCGCGGCGTCGTTGATGCCGAAACCGATCTGGGTGACCGCCATCGCGGCAATCGCTGTGGCCGTGCGCAGGGTCTGTTCAGGCGTATCGGCGCTGAGCAAACCGTGGAGCATGCCGGCCAACAACGAATCGCCCGCGCCCACCGTACTGGCGACGCTGACCTTGGGCGGCGTGGCGTGCATCGCCGAACCGACACTGAACCAGTTCACGCCATCGGCGCCGTGGGAGATCACCACATGCTCGATGCCTTGAGCGTGCAAACGGCTCGCCGCTTCGGCTTGGGCGGTGACCGAAACCACCTCGCAACCCAGCACCTCGGCCAGCTCTTCGGAGTTTGGCTTGATCAGCCAGGGACCGGCCTTGAGCGCGGCACGCAAGGCTTCGCCGCTGGTGTCGAGGGCGACTTTCAAGCCAAGGTTTTTCAACCGTGAAATCAACGCCTGCAGCCACGCGGGACTGATGCCTTGAGGCAGGCTGCCGGCGACGACAACGGCTTCATGGCCCGGCGCAATCTGCTCGAGTCGATCGAGCAAAGCTTGTTGCGCGGCCTCATCCACCATCGGCCCGGGACCGTTGATATCAGTGATGCGCCCATCGCTTTCTGCCAGTTTGATGTTGCTGCGTGTCTCGCCGGGAACACGGATAAACGCGTCGACAAAACCACGTTTGGCGAACAGGGTTTCGAACGCTTGCAGGTTCTCTTCACCAAGGAAACCGCTGACGGTGAGCTGATGCCCAAGGTCCGCCAGCACCTGCGCCACGTTCACGCCTTTGCCGGCGGCGTGGGTGTGCATCTCGTCGCTGCGATTGACCTGACCTGGAGCGAGCAGCGGCAACTGGACGGTGAGGTCCAGCGCCGGATTGAGGGTCAGGGTTAGAATCTTGGCCATTACAGGGCCTCCACTAATGCGCGAACTTCATTCGCGCTGCCCACGGCCAAGGCCTGCTGGGCGAGAATTCGGGTCTGGGCCAGGCTGAGCTCGCGCACCCGCGCCTTGACCTCGGCGATGCTGCGGCCCGACACGCTGAGTTCATCCACACCCAGACCGACCAGCACCGGCACCGCCAGCGGATCAGCCGCCAACTCGCCGCACACGCCAACCCATTTGCCGTGGGCATGGGCGGCGCGCACGGTGATGTCGATCAGTTGCAGCACCGCCGGGTGCAACCCGTCAGCCTGGGCCGACAAGGTTGGATGACCACGGTCGATGGCCAGGGTGTATTGGGTCAGGTCATTGGTGCCGACGCTGAAAAAGTCGACCTCTTTGGCCAGCACCGGCGCCAGCAATGCCGCTGACGGTACTTCAATCATGATCCCCAATTGCAAGTCTGCAACCGGGATTTCCAGACGCAGGCGTTCGGTCATGTCCCGAGCCTGGCGCCACTCATCAACGCTGCCGACCATCGGGAACATGATCCGCAGCGGACGGTTGTCGGCGGCACGCAACAAGGCGCGCAATTGCGCTTCCATGATCTGCGGGCGCTGCAGGGTCAGGCGAATGCCGCGCACGCCGAGGAACGGGTTTTCTTCTTTGGCGATCGGCCAATACGGCAGCGGTTTGTCGCCACCGACATCAAGGGTGCGCACCACCAGCGGACGACCGGCCAGGCCATCGAGGACGCGACGGTATTCGACTTCCTGAGTGGC
The DNA here is from genome assembly GCF_024809425.1 of Pseudomonas sp. JAI111. Lineage (NCBI taxonomy): Bacteria > Pseudomonadati > Pseudomonadota > Gammaproteobacteria > Pseudomonadales > Pseudomonadaceae > Pseudomonas > Pseudomonas sp. JAI111. The sequence continues at coordinate 160,221 of NZ_JANUCB010000006.1, forward strand.
TTCGTCCGGCGCTTGCGAATGGGCCATGAAAATCAGTTCGGTGCGCAGCAAGCCGATGCCTTCGGCGCCCTGCTCCACCGCGCTGGTGACGCCGGCGCTCTCGCCGATGTTGGCGAACACTTCGACCGCGTGGCCATCGGTAGTCAACGCCGGTTGATGGCGTTGCTCGGCGGCGGCCTTGAGACGTTGTTCGCGGGTATCGCGTTCCTGCGTGGCGCGCTGCAAGGTGGCGGCGTCGGCATCGACGTGCAAGCGACCGCGCTGGCCATCGATCAGCAACGGCGTGCCCGGCGCCAGCAGCAGCACCGCCGCACCAGCGCCGACCAGCGCCGGAATACCCAGCGCCCGGGCAACGATCGCACTGTGCGCGGTGGCGCCGCCACGGGCGGTAAGAATGCCGGCGACCCGCGTCGGATCGAGACGCGCCACGTCGGACGGACCGACTTCATCCATCACCAGAATGTACGGTTGGTCGGGCTCGCTCGGGGTTTCGATGCCACTGAGTTGCGCCAGCACACGACGGCCGATGTCGCGCAAGTCCGCGGCGCGTTCGGCGAGCAGCGCGTCCTGCAACGATTCCTGTTGTTTGGCCGCCGCTTCAATCACCGCCATCCACGCCGCTTCGGCGCTTTCGCCTTGCTTGAGACGGGTGTCGACTTCATCGGTCAGTTCCGGATCGTCGAGCATTTCCTGGTGGGTAATAAAAATCTCGCGAATGGCCTTCGATTTGCTGCGTTCGATCAACCCTTCGATGTCGCGACGCACGTCGGCCAGCGCCTGTTTGAGACGCTCGCGCTCGATGGCGGCAGACTCACCGCGCAGCGGGTATTCGATGGTTTGCAGCACTTGGATATGTGCCGGACCGATGGCAATTCCCGGCGCAGCGGCGATGGCCTGAATCAGACTGCCGGATTTCGGTGCAAGCAGCACTTCGGCGACATCGGCAAATATTTCACGCTGCTGACTGACTGGCGGCAACGGCTCGACTTCTTCCCCGAGACCTTCCTCGATGGCCGCCAACAGGGCTGGCAACGCGTCGGCGGCGATGCTCGGTTCGGCGACGAATTCAAGCACCTGACCACGGCGAGCGCCAAGGCTGAGCAGCTTGCTCAAGCTCTTCACCGACACGGCGCTGTCCTGCCCTTCGACGATGCGTACGCGGATTTCACCTTCGAAACTTTTCGCCAGTTGCGCAAGGATCTTCGCCGGGCGTGCATGCAAGCCATGGGCGTTGGCCAGGGCGATACGAGCGCTTGGCCAATCCGCCGGCAACTCACCGCCCAGCACTTCAAGCACCGCGCGGCTGCTGGTGGCGCGACCCAATTCGTGGCCGCGACCTTCGATCAGCAACGCACACAGGCGTTCGAGCAGGGCTTGATGCGCCTCGCCGAGGCTGGCCAGGCAAAACAGGCCGCTGAGCGGCTGGCCGAGGTAACGCATCGGTTTGTCCGGGGTGACGAAGGCCAGGCCGGGGCGCTTCACGGTCTGTTCGCTGTGCAACCACCACAAACCATCGCCCAGGGGCAGCGCTTCGACTTGCTGCAAGACGCCGGCGAACCCGTTGCTCACACAATCCGCCTGGCGCAGCAAACGCGCACCGCGCCAGACCAGCTCTTCGAAATCATCGGCGGAAACACCAAGGCCGATCATCTGTGCATCCAACGCCAGCTCCTGCGGCGCGCCTTGCAACAGTTTCAGCAAGGCTTCGGCGGTGCTGGCGCGACGCAGGGCCTGACCCAGATCGGTCTCGCCGAGGGCGCGTGTCAGCAGTTGCAGTAAACGCAGGTGTTCGTCGGACTTGGCGGCAATACCAATCGCCAGGTAAACAATCTGACCATCGCCCCAGTCCACGCCTTCGGGGAACTGCATCAGGCGCACGCCGGTGGAAAACACCTGATCGCGGGTATCCGGGGTACCGTGGGGGATGGCAATACCTTGACCGAGAAAGGTCGAGCCCTGGGCTTCGCGCGCCTGCAAACCGGCGAGATAACCCTCGGCAACCAATCCATCGGCAACCAGATGTTGGGCCAGCAAGTGCAACGCTGCGGACTTATCCACAGCCGATTGGCCCATGGAAATCTGCTCTATGGTGAGCTCGAGCATGCTTTCTCCTTTTTGGCGCCTGTGGGCGCCAGGTATTGTTTTGAATGATTCAGCTTAGGCGCTTGGTCATGACTTTTGGCGGTTTCGCGGCAGAACCGTCCAAATGCACCTATAACGTAGAAAATACGCTTGCTGAATCGTTTAATCTAGAATGATTGGCACGTTACTCGATAATGTCCCATCCTTGAAGTCCAACTTGTCGGATACGTTGCGACAATGGTCACCTGTCCGAATCGGGTAGGATTGTCAAAAATGTCGGGCGAAAAACAAGGAAACCCCCGAGTTGAAACTCAGTGATATCGCACAATTGGCCGGTGTGTCCGTTACCACCGCCAGTTACGTCATCAATGGCAAGGCCGAACAGCAACGCATCAGCAGCGCCACCGTCGAGCGTGTGCGTGCCGTCGTTGAACAACATGGTTTTACACCTAATCCCCAGGCGGCCGGGCTGCGCAGTCGGCACACACGCACTTTGGGCTTCATTCTGCCGGATCTGGAAAACCCCAGTTACGCACGAATTGCCAAATTGCTCGAGCAAGGCGCCCGGGCTCGCGGCTATCAATTGCTGATCGCCAGCTCGGACGATGCGCCGGACAGCGAGCGTCAATTGCTCAAACTGTTCCGCGCGCGGCGCTGCGATGCGCTGATCGTTGCCAGCTGCCTGCCGGCCGGAGACGACAGTTACCGTCAGCTGCAAGCCAAAGGCATTCCGATCATTGCCATCGACCGGGTGATGGAACCCGAACATTTCTGTTCGGTGATCAGCGATGACCGCGAGGCCAGCCTGCAATTGACCCGCAGCCTGCTCGATCCGCTGCCCAAGCAAATTGCGTTGATTGGCGCGCGTCCAGAGCTGAGCATCAGTCAGGAACGGGCTGCTGGATTCAAAGAGGCGTTGGCCGGGTTCAAGGGCGAAGTGCTGATTGAGCACGGAGAGTCGTTCAGCCGCGAATGCGGCAAACAGTTGATGGAAGAATTGCTGCAGCGCCTGGGCCATTTGCCGGATGCGCTGGTGACCACCTCCTACGTGCTGCTTCAAGGCGTGTTCGATGCCTTGCACGATTTCCCGCTCAAGACCCGCCCGCTGCGCCTGGGCACCTTCGGCGATACGCAGCTGCTGGACTTCCTGCCACTGCCGGTCAATGCCATGGCCCAGCAGCACCAACTGATCGCCGACAAAGCCCTGGCGCTCGCGCTGGCCGCCATCGAGCAGTCCGATTACCAACCCGGCGTGCAGGCCATTGCGCGGACCTTCAAGCAACGTATTCGCCAGGATTGAACCGTGGAGCTGATCGACAGCCACACTCATCTGGACTTTCCGGACTTCGACGAAGACCGTGCGGCGCTGCTCTCCGAAAGCCGCGCCCTCGGGGTGCGGCGGATGGTGGTGCTGGGGGTGTTCCAGGGTAACTGGCAACGGGTTTGGGATCTGGTGCAAAGCGATCCTGACCTGCATGCGGCGTTCGGCTTGCACCCGGTGTATCTGGACGATCATCGCCCTGAAGATTTAGCTGCGCTCGGTGATTGGCTGACCCGGCTTGCCGGTCATCGGCAATTGTGCGCTGTGGGCGAAATCGGCCTGGATTACTTCATCGAAACCCTGGATCGCGAGCGCCAGCAGGCGTTGTTCGAAGCACAGTTGCAACTGGCGGCGGACTTCAATCTTCCGGCGCTGATTCATGTGCGACGTAGCCATGCGGCAGTAGTTGCCACGCTCAAGCGGTTCAAGCTCAAACGCGCAGGGATCATTCACGCGTTCGCCGGTAGCAAGGAAGAAGCCCGCGAATACATCAAGCTGGGGTTCAAACTCGGCCTCGGTGGTGCCGCCACCTGGCCTCAAGCGTTGCGCATGCACCGTGTGCTCGCCGAGTTGCCGCTGGATTCAGTGGTTCTGGAGACCGATTCCCCGGACATGGCGCCAGTCATGTTTCCCGGTCAACGCAACACCCCCGCGCACCTGCCGGCAATCTGCTCGGCACTGGCGCACATCATGGCGATCAGTCCCGAACAATTGGCTGAGACGAGCACGGCCAATGCCTGTGCGCTGTTCAACTGGTAATCAGTCGGCGTGAGCCTTGGCGGCTTCCAGAATCAGCGTCATGTGTTGCTTGTGCCGAGCGTATTGCACGACACCGAAATAGATCAGAATCGCAATCAGTGAAAAATTCAGCTGTTCGACCACGCTGATCAACCTGATCCACTCCATCACCAATGCCACCAGCAACGCGGTGCACACGGTCACCAACGTGCTTGCCCGCAACATGGCCAGGGAGTCGATGGATTTCAAGCGCTTGATCTGATGCGGGTCGCTCAATTTCAACGCTTTATGGCAGTGGGCACAGGCGAACGACTCGTTGATCGCAATAGCGTTGAGCTGCCAGGGTTCGAGCACAAGCGTGGTTTCACAGTGGGCGCAGCGCCCCTGGATTCCAATTGTTGCAGATGACATCACCGAGCCTCCTCAGGGCGGGTCAGAGTGGTTGATCTTCCTTCATTGAAGACTAAAAAAAGAGAACTCGCAGGAAATCAGGAAGTTGCCGACCTGATTTGGGAAAAAATACGACAGACGCCACTCAAAAAAGGTGGGACAAGGCTGCTCCCACCGTTGATGTTCGGCACGGCATCACACCCGGAACGCGCTGATCAATTGCTTGAGTTCCACCACCTGAGCCGACAACGCGCGACTGGCATCCTCCGTCTGGTGCGCGCCTTCAGCGGTGCGCTCACCGGCCCGGTTGATCTCGACGATGTTCTGGTCAATATCATGGGCAACGGCTGTCTGCTGCTCTACCGCCGCGGCGATCTGCTGGTTCTGGTCGACGATCATGCCGACGGCACCAAGAATGTTTTCCAGCGCCTGCTGGACTTTTTCCGACTGCCCGACCGTGCCATCGGCCATTTGGTGGCTGATGCCCATCGCTTTCACCGCAGCGCCGACACCGCTGTGCAGCTTGGCGATCATCTGCTCGATTTCCTCGGTCGATTGCTGGGTTCGCTTGGCCAGGGTTCGCACCTCATCGGCCACCACCGCAAAGCCACGGCCCTGCTCGCCGGCCCGTGCCGCTTCGATAGCGGCGTTGAGGGCCAGAAGGTTGGTCTGTTCGGCAATGCTCTTGATCACCTCCAGCACGCGGCTGATGGACTGGCTGTCGCTGGCCAGTTGATTGACCACCTGCACCGACTGGTCGATCTCGCTGGCCAGCTGCGCGATGCTGCCCTGTTGGGACTCCACCAGCCCGCGACCGCTGATGGTCTCGTCATTGACGCTGTGGGCACTGCTGACCGCCGCGGCGGCACTGCGCGCCACCTCAAGCGAGGTCGCCGACATCTGGTTCATGGCGGTGGCGACCTGCTCGATCTGCGAGCGCTGCCCTGCCACGGCCTGGTTGCTTCGGGCAGAGACACTTTCGACCTGCCCGGCCTGGCGCTCGACCTCATTGACGGTTTGTCCTACGCGCTCGATCAGGTCGTGGATTTTTTTCACCGTGCCGTTGAACACCTCGCCCAATTCGCCGAGTTCATCGCGGCTTTCTGCGCGGAACGTGACGGTCATATCGCCCGCCGCCACTTTGTCCAATGTCGCCCCAAGCCGTTTGAGGGTGGTGCGGGTCGAGGCGTAGAAGCCGCCGTACAGGTAAAAAATCAGCACAAACACCACCGTCAACGCCACGGCCTGCATCACCATGTGGGTGCGGTTCTGCTCCAGTCGCTGCTGCAACTGAGCGCCGAGAAACTTCAGCGTGGCTTCATTGAGTTGGTAGGTCTTGTCCATCAGGCCTGTGACCTGATCGTAAAAGCCCTGCCATGGCGCATCGAGCGTATCGGCCATCACCACCTGCTCTTCGAACAGTTCACTGGCCTTTTTCAGCGACGCCTTGCTGCTATCGGCCAAGGCCGCCAGGCTTTCGCGCGCGGCCTTGCTGGAGCCCATGGCGTCCTGCAACTTCAAACCGTATTCGCCCTGGAGCTTTTCGATCTGCGCCAGCAACTCATCGAATCGTGTGCTCGACGACGAATTGAGAAAGCCCTGCCCCAGCGAATAGGAACCCATCGCACGGCCATCGCCCAAGATCTGGGTAACCGGTGGGGTGACGTTGGTAATGAGTTCGCTCAGTTGCCGCATGTCGCTCTGAGTGTCACGGCCCAGTCCGGCCTGGCTGGCAATGATCTGACTGAAAATCTGCGCGCTGCCCAGCAACTTTCCGATCATTCCGCTTTTGCTTTGCAGGGAGCTTTCCGCTTGCTGGGCCTTGAACGCAGCAATCATTTCGTCGCGCTTGGCATCGAAAATCGCGATCTGCTCCGCATCGGTGGTCATCGCCGTCATGCCCTGCAAACGGGTCAGCACGCTTTGTCCCAGGGTGCTGATCTGCGATTCGACGTTGCCGGCTTTGCCGGACTGGCCGAGGGTGACGTTGATCTGCACCAGGTTATTCAGGGTTTCCAGGTCCCGTCGCAGGGTCAGGCTGCTGCCCAGCAGATCGAGGCTCTGCAGTTCCACCTGTGTGCCCTGGAACTCACGATAGGAATCGCGCACCAGATAAAAGTTTGTCACCAGCATCGGCACGAGGAATAACACACTGATCAGGCTGAACTTCATACCGAAGCTCAGGCGATTCATCAGCGCGACGGCGGGATAGAGCAAGCTCTTCACTGGAAGTCTCCCTTTGAATTCTTATTTTTATTGGCAGGCGCAGTGCTACGGCAGATAGCCACTATTGAGCGCTATGCCTGTATAGCTCAAATCGGAGAGAGGTTTTGTAACTTAAGGTTAACGGGGGGCGGGCGTCCCCGTAGTCGCTGACGCGGTTTGCGCCAACGAATACGGGTATCGGTGTGTTAAGGAAGGACAGTCCACAGCGCAAAACCTGCGTACCAGAGCACCGCCGCTCGCAGCAGCAATTCCCAGATCCGGTCCAGGCTGTTGATGCCGTCCGGTCCGACGACTGGCGCAGGGATTTCACCGGCGACCAGTCCGACTTTTTCAATCAACTGGGCAGCGCTGATGTTCCAGTTCAGCAGTTCGTGCAACATCACCCGGCTTACGGCGACAAAGTTGCCGACCAGCGCGAAACTGGCAGCCAGCAGGCGCACAGGCACCCAGTCAAAGGCGTGACGCAACTGGCCCGCGCGCTCGACCACGGCCGGGTTCTGTCCGTGCTCTTCGGCCAGCGCCAGTAGTCGATAGCTGAGAGCGGCAACCGGACCCAGCAGGAAATACCAAAAAATCACGGCGAAAAAGCTTTGATAAGCCTCCCACAGCAAATGGCCCTGGACCTGTTCAAGCAATTGCTCGCCACTGTCGGCGCAAATATCCAGGTCGCGTTTCGCCACATGGGCGGCCGCTTGCAGGTCTTCCCGGCGCCAGGCATCGCGAAACGGCCCGAGGCCGGCCAGCAAATCGCCACGCCCCAGACTGTAAATCACCACCAGCAGATGCACCGGCAAGGCCAGCAACCCGTAAGCCACCGGATCCAGCACCACCAACAACAAACCCAGCAGCGCCACGGGCAGCAGCACCAGCACCACCAGGATCAGCCATGGCCGATCAATCAGTCGCGGGTTGACTTCAAGCTTGTTCAGTTCATGTATCCAGCCGCCATCACGTTGAACCCGATGGCGCAGGGCCGAGAACTTCTCGATCCAGACGGCCAGCAGCAGCACCAGAAAACTCATTGTTGTTCCTCTTTTGCCAGGGCGGCGCGATAGCGTGCCCAGTCGAACGCAGGTCCCGGATCCGTTTTGCGGCCCGGGGCGATGTCACTATGGCCACAGATGCGCTGTGCGGTGATGGCCGGGAAAGCGCTTTGCAGCTGGCGGGTCAGCGCCATCAACGCTTGATACTGAGCATCGGTGAACGGCAGATCATCCGTGCCTTCCAGCTCAATCCCCAGGGAAAAATCATTACAGGTTTCCCGTCCCTCGAAAATCGACACACCGGCGTGCCAGGCGCGCTCAAGACAGGAGACAAACTGAGTGACAGTGCCGTCACGTTCAATCAGAAAGTGCGCGGACACCCGCAGGTCGGCAATCCCTTCAAAGTATGGGTGCTCCGTGACATCCAGGCGATTCTGGAAAAATTCCTGCACCTTGCCAGTCAGAAACTGCGCAGGCGGCAGGCTGATGTTGTGGATCACCAGCAGGGAAATTTCGCCCGTGGGGCGCGCATTGAAATTGGGCGAGGGGCACAAACGTACGCCCTGACACCAACCGCTCGCGGGGTCCAACTGCATACAGGTTCCTTCAACGACGACTGTGTGGCCCCCAGTATGCCGCGATAGACCCTTGGGGCGCGATCACTTGCCGCGATTGAGGCGCCGCAGGTTGCCAAGCACCGACTCCAGGGCCCGGTCGAACAGCAAGGTGTCGTCCAGCGCCCGGACCGCGCCGCGACGAAATTCCAGGGCCAGGCCGATGCGACTGCGCTCCAGCACTTTCATCCCGGTGCGATCGACGAAAATATATTTTGCGGTGGCTTCGATAATTGCTGCCAGCTTGCAACGCAGGGTGTTTTCCTCGTCCTCCTGAAATTCGACCCAGGCGCCCAGACGCAATTGATCGACCTGAAGCAAGCCAGGATCGTCCGCCGGCAAGCGCACCGACACGCTATCGACCGGTCCTTCGTCAGCGCTGCGCAGTACGATTTCTTCCAGCACCTGGACCATCACCGGCGCCTCGACAGGCTGTTCGACGGCGTGCCCCGGAATTTCAAACAACTGAAGATGCAAGGTTTCCAGCTCACTGAAAAACTCACTGGTGGCGAACGGATCGAATGCCGAGGCGCTCAGCCCGTCGCGCAGGGACTTCAGCAACCCGGGCACCAGTGCCAACAACCGCATACCCGCATCTGGGTCGTCATGACGCTGCACGCTCCAGATCAATTGCTCCATGGTCTGCACATCGGCGTGCCACTCCGGGGAGTGTTCGCCGTGTTTGAGGCAGGTCAACAACAGCACTTTGCTCCAGGCTTGATGGACGAAGGCCACCACCGCCTGGGGCAGCACTTTGCCCAATAACGCCTGATTAAGCGCCTGCTCGACATGCTGGCGCGCCAATTCAGTCTTGGCGCGGCCTTCTTCGGCGTCACGGGTGCGCTGCTCCAGCAGCTCACTGCGTCGGCGCTCGTCGCTGGTAAAGGCGAGAAAATCCGCCAGCAGTTCGGAAAAAATGGCCGGGTCGTCGACAAAATCGTTCAACAGGCGCTGCACGACCTGCTCGATGCGCAGGTACAGGCTGTCTCGCTCATGGTCATCGCACTCACCCCAGCCCATGGCGGCTGCAGCGATTTCGTTGAGCAGACGCCGGGCCGGATGACTGGTGCGGCTGAAGAAGCTCTTGTCGAGCACCGCGACTTTGAGCATCGGGATTTGCAGACGGCCAATCAACGCCTTGAGGGTATCCGGCAGGTTGCGGTCATCGAGGATGCATTCAAAGAGCATGGCGATCAGGTTGATCACGTCTTCGTCGGCACCGTCGACCACGCGCGACTTGCCACTCTTGACGCTGACCCGGGTCAGCAGTTGTTCGAGCTGGTTACGCAAATCGAAATCGTCCTGCATCGTCAGCGCCGGCACGTATTGCTGCAAGTGCGAGAGCAGGCGCATCAGGTCGCGGGTAGAAATGGGTTGTGTCTGGGCACTGACTTCCAGGGTCGGCGCCACGCTGCCGCGCACGTGCAGCAGTAACTCCTGCAGCGCAGCGAAGACTTCCTGCACGCCCTCATCGAGCAGCGTGCTGCCTGGATGTTCGCTGGCCTGCACCGGCTCGGCATAGGCACTGGCCGTCGCAAGATCGGTGAAACGACGCATGGGGGCGGGCTTGAGGTCAGGCAAAACACCGGTCGCGATGAGCAACTGATTCGCTTCGGCATACAGCTGATCAGCGCTGCTGAGCACATAGCGATCGAACAGCTTGAGGATGATCAGCTTGACCTTGATTTCCACCCCGAGGTCGCGCCCGGCCTGCAAGAAATACTCACAGAGCATCGCCGGCCCCAACGGGTTGCGCTGATCGTCCAGGTCGTTGCCCAGCAACGCGCTGAGCCGGGCCGTCAGTTGGTCGAGGGCGAAACCGTCGCGGTTCAGCACTTTGCCGACCATGGCCTCCACCGCGATGCTGCGCTCAAGCTCGTCACTGGGTAATGCATCGGTGTCGAGCGCCAATGCCTGAGGCAAGGCCGGCCGGCTGCTGTCGTACTGAGAGAGGCTGACGAATGCCGCAAAGAATTGCTCGAGAAAACCGCGCTCAATGCTTTTTCGCTTGAGACGCAAGTCACGCATGGCTTCGAAAAAGAGGTTCTGTTCAACATCGCTGCGCGCCCGATCGGCCATTTCGAATAGCGTATCGTCGGCGTTATCGAACAGTTCCTGTAAACCATGCCGTAACTGTTGAGTGGCCTTGTCGCGAACCTGAAGCAGAATCACAGGCAGGCGGGCGAGTGGCGATTGTGTCGCCTGATCGGTAGCCGCCTTGCGCAAAGGCACTACATTCCCGTCGTTGTGCATCCAAGCCTCCAGAAACGGTGATTCTTCGAATAGTCGTAAACCCAACAGCACGTCAAAGCCATGACGTCAAAAGCAAGGCGGATTATCGGCAAAAGATGTCCGGTGTACCAGCAGACTCTATGCTTGCCATTGAATTAGACGCTTCTGGAAGACGCCGCCGTTGTGCCAATGACTCAAATGAATCGACCAAATGCAGGTTTGCAAGCGACGAGACGCCTCTGATGCCTTGGGTTGCTTCGCGCCATAGCCCTATAATCGGGCCACTTTGTTTGTGGAGCCCGTTATGCCGAATCTACGTCTCGCCGACTTGACCGCCGAAATCGAAGCCAACGTGCGCCGTGCGTTGCTCGAAGACATCGGCAGCGGCGACATCACCGCGCAGCTGATCCCCGCCGAGCGCCTGGCCAAAGCGACCATCATCACCCGCGACGCCGCTGTCATCGCCGGCACGGCCTGGGTCGATGCGGTTTTCCGGCAACTGGACCCTCGGGTTGCGGTGCACTGGCAGGTGCGCGACGGCGAGCGGGTCAAGCCCAATCAAGCGCTGTTTCATCTGGAAGGCCCGGCACGCTCGCTGTTGACCGGAGAACGCTGTGCGTTGAACTTCCTGCAATTGCTTTCGGGTGTGGCCACGCGCGCGCAGTACCTGGCGGATTTTGTTGCCAATACTCAGGTGAAGTTGCTCGACACTCGCAAAACACTGCCTGGCCTGCGCCTGGCCCAAAAGTACGCCGTAACCTGCGGCGGTTGCCACAATCACCGCATCGGCCTCTACGACGCCTTCCTGATCAAGGAAAACCATATCGCGGCCAGTGGTGGCATCCTCGAGGCCATCAACGCCGCCCACAAGATTGCCCCCGGCAAGCCGGTCGAGATTGAAGTGGAAAGCCTGGAAGAATTGAAAGAAGCCCTGGCAGCAGGTGCTGACATCATCATGCTTGACGAGCTGAGCCTGGACGACATGCGCGAGGCGGTGCGCCTGAACGGCGGCAAGGCGAAACTGGAGGCCAGCGGCGGTATCAACGAAAGCACGTTGCTGCCGATTGCCGAAACCGGGGTGGATTACATTTCGATCGGTGCGATGACCAAGGATGTGAAGGCTGTCGATCTGTCGATGCGGCTCAGCCTCTGAGCAGCTACGAGCGACAAGCTTCAAGCTTCAAGCTTCAAGCAGTTCTGCTTTGACTTGAAGCTTGCCGCTTGAAACTTGGAGCGGCCTTTAAACCACCAGATTGTTCATCTCGCAGTACTCTTCCCATTCGACGCCCAGGACCTCGGCCGCCTCTTTGTGCAGTACAAGGCGCGCGGCCTCGAACTCTTCCGGGGTCGACGTGTACTTGAGCGTCAGTTCCCACGGCTGCAAGCCCTGGGATTCCGCCTCATCCTCGAACGCCCACTGGATCTGGTCTTTCTGATCGTCGGCTGGCAGGTCCTTGATCTCTTCGGCTAGCTGGGGCGATTCCAGCAAGTACTTTTTCAGTGCTTCTTCGTGTCTGGCTTCTTGGGTCAATTCTTTAACGGTCATGTCGTTCTCGCTGATCTGGGGAATGGAAGATGGATCTGGATCATCAAGGATCTCTCTGACGCAAAAAACCGTTTGAAGCCCGGTTTGTCTGGCCTTCAGAACCATTCGGGGATCATCTGAAAACTGCAAGGTGGTACGTGTACAGAGTCCGAATATAGGACGTTTGTTCGACGATTTATACGGACTTTTACATCAAATCAACAAAAAAACCGTCGAGCAGACTTTCTGTAAATTTTCCCGAGCTACCCAGGAACAAGATTCAAAAGGTAAAGTCATAGCGATGTGCCATCTAGGCACTTCACAAGGAACCCGGTGATGCGTAATTTTCCAAAGCTTCCGTCCACCCTGTTTGCAACCGGCATGGCCACCCTGCTTCTTGGCAGCCTGGCACTGCCCAATACAGCTCAGGCCGGTCTGGAATACAAATCCGACAGCGCTTCTTCTTCCGACAAATTCCTCGCCTATCACTACAATTACGGCACATACGTGATGGTCAAATCCGATGTCAGTACGGATGACGTGGTAGGCCTGCAACGCGTCGTCAAAACCAATACAGCTGATATGGAAGCGCTGAAAAAAACCGTCAGTGAACAGGCGCGACTCATTGAAGAACTCAAGCGCAACAACGGATCGAGTTCCAACACCAACGCCAGCGAAATGGACAAACTCAAGCGTACGATCAGCGAGCAGAACACCGGACTGGTGAACCTCGCCAAAGCCGTGGACGAACTCAAACGCAACAGCAACGCGAACTCCAGCAGCTCCAGCTCCCATTCCAGCGAAGTCAGCGACCTCAAGCGCACGGTCAGCGAACAGGAGAACAGCCTGAAGAAGCTTGCCAGTCAGATGGATGATCTCAAACGCAGCAGCGGATCGAACGCCAGCTCAAGCTCCAGTTCAAGCTCCAGCGAAGTCAGCGACCTCAAGCGCACGGTCGGCGAACAGGAGAACAGCCTGAAGAAGCTTGCCAGTCAGATGGATGATCTCAAACGCAGCAGCGGATCGAATGCCAGTTCAAGCTCCAGTTCCGGCGAAGTGAACGACCTTAAGCGCTCGGTCAACGAACAGCAAAACGACTTGAAAAGGCTTGCCAGCCAGGTGGAAGACCTCAAGCGCAGCGCCGGATCGAGTTCCAGTTCAAGCTCCAGTGACCTGTCCAGTCTGAAGCGAGACGTCAGCTCCCAGAACAGTCAGATGGATCAGCTCAAACGGGCCGTGGATGATCTGAGCAGAAAGGTGAAATAAAAGGGGATGGTGCCCGAGACAGGAACCGCAATCAGGCATTTAAACCTAGCGATTACAGGGAAAATCCAGAGCAGGCCGTCGACGATGTACTAAACAATGTACTTTTTTCGATCTGCTGGACGAGCTTCCCTGTCATTTCCCAAGTCCATCGAAGGCCTGCTCACAGGTTACTCCACGGGCATGGCTTTGATCAGCAAATTTTGCCAGGTCACCCGCTCGCTCGTCAGCGCGCTTGAGCACGTCGGCAAGCACCAGGACGGCGCGGGCAGCTGCCTTGCTTGCGGCGGCAGTGCAGGAATTGCCGCTCGCCTCACTGGCTGCGAGTCGAGAGGCAAGGTTGTCGGCTGCCCCGCGCAGGCTGTCAGCAGAAGTGCGAGCGGCAACAGCATCAGCCGTCGCTTGATCGATGATGCGTTGGCCATCTTGAACCACCTTGTTGATTGATTGTTGGTAGGCCTGCTCTTTTGTGCGTTCGGCGGCCTCGTTGGTGGCCTTCGCCGCTTCGTCACGGGTATCGCGGGCATTCCACTCGGCCTGCCATTTGGCATCCATGACGTTCACGCCGTGGTGGTAGGCGCCGAACAGCGCTGCGGCCACCAGTGCCAGCGCAGCTATATAAGGAAGGATTCGCAGCAAGATGGAAGTCATGCCAGCACCGCCGTTGCCTTGGTCCAAAGACTCAAGCGGTCAGCCTGACCATTGAGGCCGCCATTGATGCGGCGGGTGATCCTGTCGAAATCTCCGGCATCAGCGAGCGTATTCAGCCCCTTCGTCGACCAGAACCAACCCGCGGACAAACAGGCGTACTGCGGCTGCTCGAGCAGCTCCGGTTGGCTGATCAGATCCAACCCCAGCGCTTCGCCGCACGCCGCGTAGTTCGCCCGGCCGGTGATCTGGATCAGCCCCCTACCCCGGTACTTGAAGCCGTCGCCCGCAACGGTATTGCCGAGGTCCGCCCGCCCCTCGTATTTGGACTGAGCCGGAGTTGGCCCCCAAATTTCTCGGACGTAGACCAACTGACCGGACTCATGTCCGATCTGGGCAATGAACGCAGCCACGCGCTTGAGGCCGACGATCTGGAACCGTTGCATGGCCGTGTTGAGTACAGGTGCAAAAACGCCGGCTCGTTGGCCGGCGTTCGGGAGGATCTGCAGCAACTGCTGCGTGGTAATTGGCATGGAGTTCTCCTTTGTTACACTGCGCGCCAAATCGGCATAAGAACGAGGGAAGACGCATGTTGTGGGAAAAGCTGGGGATCGTTTATGCGCCAACAGGCGAATTGGAATGGGCAAGGACGCACGCAATGGTCCCGACGCCCTTTCTATTAGATGAAAATACGATTCGAGTCTTTGTGACGCTCTGCGATGGTGGAATGATCGGGCGCCCAGGGTTCGTCGATGTTGACGCCAGGAACCCTTTGCGCGTCCTCCGCGTTTCAGAATCGCCTTTGCTCGACGTCGGCGCCCCTGGGAATTTCGACGACCATGGATTGGTTACCTGCAGCGTTACTCGCGGGCCAGATGGTCGGCTATTCCTTTACTACGCCGGGTTTGAACTTTGCCAGACTATTCGCTATCGGTTGTTGACCGGCGTAGCTGTCAGCGATGACAACGGTGAGACTTTTCGTCGCGCAAGTGAAACAGCCGTATTGGAGCGTAGCGCGGACGAGCTCTTCTTTCGTGGTGGTCCTTTTGTCATCTTTGATGGCGGCATATTCAAAATGTGGTACGTCGCCGGTTCAGAGTGGGAAGACATAGACGGCAAGCAGATGCCCGTCTATGAACTTCGATACTTAGAATCCCCCAATGGGATCGACTGGGGCCCCAAAGGCGAAACGGTCTTGCCAATAACCGGGCCTGATGAGCATGGGTTCGGACGTCCCTGGGTCACAAAAAACGCAGATGGCAGCTCTTCACTTTTCTATTCGGTGAGACGTCGCTCCTTGCGTGCGTACAGAATGGGATACGCCACGTCAGCCGACGGCAGACAATGGGACAGGAAAGATGAAGAGCTTGGCCTCGATGTGACTCCAGGGTCTTTCGACTCAGACGCCATTATGTATGCCGCCACAATCTCTGTTCACGGCAATACATGGTGCTTCTACAACGGCAACGGTTTCGGCGAGAACGGGTTCGCTGTGGCGCAACTGATTCAAGAATGATGTCGTGAAGGTTAGGTTCCTGGCGCATACGCAGGCCGTACAGGAAGCGTTTGCGTCGGATAACCCGCTGGTGCGCTCAGGATCACCAGTATTGCCTTTCGGTATGCCGCCCAGTCGGAAGATATAGCAACAGCACTCTCACCGAATCTGCTGCAGGGTGATGGTCATACTTTTCTCCAGGCCTAAATAAGCCCGCAAAAGCGGGCTAGTGAAGTAAAGGTTTATATACAGCTATGCGAGGCGGCTCTGAATAACTGTAGATCGCTCTTTCAAGCGCAAGAACGGGCGCTCAAGTAATCGATACGAGACGTCAGCCAAGCCAATGGTTATCAGGATGCCGAGAGCTAGTTTTCCAAGCGCGGAGTCCAGGCCAGTGCGCCGCATGATTTCTTCCGACGCCCACAGCGCAAATATATGGAATACGTAAATCCCATAGGAGATTTTACCAAGATGCCGCATCGGCTTTAGCGAAAGTAGTTTTGCTGGAATGGTTGACTTGTCGATTGCAAAGATCAAAAGACAGCACAATACGCCGGTCATTGGGTACCCAACAACTTCCGACATACCCGATAGCCCTGGAGGACCAAGGTGCAAGGCTATACCTATAATCAAGAAGGCGCAGGCGAAGCCAGATAATGCGAGCCAGAAGCTCTTGGTCGCATTGCTGCCAACACCAGTGCACAGTCCCAAATAAATACCGAACAGAAAAGTGTCCGCCCGCAATGGCGAAACCCAGATATACGGGTGTTCGCGTCCTAACAGGACGACAGAAATCCTGATGACCATAAAGACTATAGATGACAGCACCAGTATCTTTGCCAGTCGTCTCGAATCCATCTCACGAAAATACGCTGCGATGAAAATCGGCATGACCAGATAAGCCTGCTCCTCAAGCGCGATAGTCCATAGATGCGCTGCGAAAGGGAAAGGCGAATACGAATGCACCGAAGCGGCGAGGTTTTGTGTAAAGGTCAAGTGTGCTAAGTACCAGCCACTCAACTCCTGAACACTCAAGACATTATTGGATATCCCGTAAATGAGTGAGGCGGTAATGAAAAACAAATATAGCGGCCAGATGCGAAGCATCCTTCTAACGAAGAACTTCTTTATATCGACAGCACCAGTCGCCACATACTCCAATTGAAGGAGACGAGACAAAAGGAACGCACTAAGTACCAAGAACAGATCTACGCCAAACCAGCCGAGAAAGTTCTTAAATCCCACGAAAGGCTCTTCCATGAGCGTAGGGCCGTGGTGGACTACGACTGCTAATGCAGCAATTGCGCGCAGTCCATCTACCCACGGCAAATAGAAGGGTTTGCTGTTGACGACCATCCCTAGCACCTATCAGAATTTTTGCGAATCGTTTAGGGCCGGGATGCTACCTGATATTCACTCGATCCGCCTCGTCTCTATCCTGGGTTCAGCTTGTCAGATCTATCGGTCATGCGATGGCGGCCCACCAAGCCGCCTCCTGGCTGCTTTTGTCTTGATCGAAGAGCTTACGTCCCGGCAGGATAAGCTGGCTTTATCGGAAGCTCCTGAGTTGCATCCCCTGACTCGGCGCCGACTATTGCGCGCAGCGCCTTCCGGTATGAAACCCAATCGGAAGGTACGGAAACGGCATTCTCAGCGCAGCGGGTAATGGTTACATCCGAACCATCAAGTGCTGCCTGAGCCTGTAGTTTTAAGTCGCTCCACGAAGGCTTGGCCGGATCGTGAGCTGCGTACACCGCTTCAACTCCAGATATTACCGATGCAAGAGTATCCGAGAAGAACTCAATGGTTCCGTCAGGGCTCCATGTAAAGTGCTGCCCTACAAGCCCGCCATGCGCTGTCAATTCTTCAATGAAGGAAGGGCCGATTAATTGTTTCGTCATTTTCGATCACCCGAATAAATTGACAGAGTTTTGGATGTTATTAATAGCTAGGGTGCCGCCGTTGACGCCTACAGAAGTAAAGCTCGTAGCGTAGTGATACCCCTCGGAAATACCGCCCAGCGCGCCATGTGTTGACATGGTCATGTTCCAAGTTGGTTGCACAACGCACGCTACCCCTGGTCCATATTGAACTGTGCCATCAATATAAATCTGATAATTCAGCTGCGTAATTGATGGCGTGCCGCTGGATTGAGTGAAACTTCCGGAAAGCTGCGCAATTGGGATATCGTCTGCCCATGTCAAAAACTGAGCTCGGAGTGTGGATGAAGTCTCCGCAGCACTCGTATTCGTAAAACTGAACGGCCCGGCTTGAGCGGCATCAGAAACGATCTTTCTCCGGTTGAACCAGTTCAGGCACGTGCGAATGGCCGCAGAGTCAATAAACTGTGTGGACGCATTCGTGTACACCATCCCGACGAGCGTCAGGGTCGTGTCTCCTGTTTTTGTCTCCACGCCGTTTGGCGCTTGGCTATGGCCGGTGGTGGACAGCGAGAGCGTCGGTGCTGCGGTGGTGCCCCCGAGGTAGACGTAATAGAGCGTTGAGGCGGTCAGGCCGCTGGCTGTGTAAGTGACTCCGGCCGACGGGAGCTGCAGCGGCACGCCGTTGACGATGACGTTGTTGCCGTTGTAAGGCTTCAATAAAAGCGTTGTAGTGCTGCCTACAGAAAGCCGGCATTGCCCATGCCCAACCTGGCCCAGCTGCACCGCATGTTGGCTTTTCGCGGCGGGTGCGACTTGGGATGCCCCACCCAGCGACTCGATGACGATCCAGGCGCCGTTACCACTATTCACGCCAGCCTGCACCAGGTACATCAGAACAGCCACGCCCACCGGAAGCTCTCCGCCCTGAAGCGGTTGAAGGCCAAGCCCGTAAATGGGTTTTGCAGCGAGACCATCAGGGGCGTAGGTGGATGCTCCGGTGTTGGCGTTGGCGATATTTACGCGTTGTGAGTAGCCAGTAGCAGGTAATGCAGTCAGTGCGGGAGCATTGGCTGCCGCGTAAGTATTTGCAGTTCCTGTGTCGGTCAGGATTGTAGATTGGCGAGTTGCCGCACGGATTGCCGTCAACAGGTTAGCTACAAGAGTGGCCGTTGTTCCGTCATCAACAGCGTTCTGTCCGGACTGATCAGCGATGAACTGGCCCAAAACAGCAGCCATGATTGCCGATTGGCGCCACGCCTTGTTGAGCTGTGCTGATACCGCGGTGCCGGCTGAAAATCCAGTAGATCGAGCGGCAAGAGCCAGGTAGTCAGCCTGAGTCATTACGTTCGCGCCCACGGCGTTGCCGAACGGCAAAAAGTCATTCGTTGGCATAAAAACCCCGAGTTATGAGTAGATTTTTCCCCAGCTTCCTTGGTCGAAGCCAGCGATATATTGGTTAGAGACGTCGAACCCGAAGAGTGGGCCGTCGGCAGTTGGGGCTATGTAATATTTGACGCCCACACTCTGCGGCTTGAGTGGGATGTAACCACCAGTGAGGAGTGCCAACTCGATCGCGCTTGGCGACTTGCCGGCAACACCGATAGTGATCGTCATGTCCTGGTTGTCTTGGATGAACACCAGCGAATTACCACTGAAAACCAGATCAAAAATTTCCTTCGCGTGAGGCAGCGTGCCATCCCAGTGGTTTGCCCCGATCTTTGCCCTGAGCAGTGTTCGATAAGTCTCATTGTCGAGAGTGGTGATACCGCTATCGGGATCAAACGGCCCCTTCCATGCACCTTGATCAAACCCGAGACCGGGCGTGTCCAGCGCGAAATAGACATTGGTCAGCGGTGTAGCGATGTTCCTTGATACCCCAACCCACAAGCCAACGTCATCGAGCTGGGCATCAAGGGCGCCATCCAGATCGAACGCTGCAGGCAGTCCAGCTGAAGCCAAGTTGGCGTCCAGGAAGCACTGCGCAACCATCTGGACCATCGCCATGAATTTCGGCTTGTCGGAGTGTTGGCTGGTTATTTTTCCTGTGTAATCCGTGATGTCGGCCATATCAGGTCACCGTCAGGACAATGCTCGCAGGCGTACAAGTTGCCGCCTGATTGAATGCGAGAGGCACATCAGGAGTTCCTGCACCGCCAGGTCCTGAAAGCGTAAGGGCAGTCAATTTGAACGTGTTGCTGCCTGGAATGCTGTTGGCGACAGTAAGCGCGTCTGCCCATTCAACGGTGCCGCTTGGTCCGCCGCCAATGGCAACCTGGTTCACGTAATCGGAAATAGCTTGCTGACAGGCCGCGCCGGCTGCGGATGTGTATCCGGGCAAAGCCTTGATGGACACCGTTCCCGTGATGGCAGCATAGGTGGGCCTAAAAAAGTTGATGGTGATTGGAATGCCGTAGGCATCGGGCACGGTCACAGAGGTCGTCCCGTATGTCCCTCCGCCAGGGCCTTTCTTGGAGGCGATTGCCATCGCTATAGCTGTTGCATCGCCGCCCTCAACAATCATGGCCAAGTGATTACCAGGGATGCCGTTTGCATCGGTAACTTTGGTGTCGTTGTCATAGGGGGCATACCTCGTAACCCCGGCGACTCCAGCCACCGCACCGACTGTACCCTCAAGCACCGTGCGCGATGGAAGGGCCGTAGATGTTTTCTGCCGGCTGCGCAGCGCTGCATCAGTCTCGACCGGGGCACCAGCCGTCGCATTACCTACGTTGTTCACGCTTTGCCAGCCCCTGGTGGAGGTCACAATCTTGTTGATCTGGCCAGCGCCGGCAGTGATCGCGCCAACAGATGTGCAGATGGCCGTGACGATAATCATCCCTGACAGTGGAATGATTACGGTCGCTGGCAGAGCCCATTTGTAACCTGCCAGATCCTGAGCAATGCCGTTGGTGATGACAGTCCCGGCCTGACCGATGATCGTGAGATCGGCTTGCGAATTCGTGGGTATCGCGCGTGCAATGCCGTTGATCTTCACGTTGCTCGATAGCGCGGCTTTCTGAGCTGTCGAGGGCGAGAACGACAAATAAGAGCCAATGGTTGCGGCGTTGGCATCACTGGCGGCCAGGGCAATCACGGCGAGAAATTGACCGTCCTGCGAATCCGCCTCAAGGTAAGTGTCAGCGCCGTAAATCGATCGGTATTTCGACTGTAGATAGGCCAGAATTTCGGCATACGTTGGCGCTGTGATGCCTGTCGCGGTGATCGTCGCTGCAGTTGGAGAGGCCATTTAGAGTGTCTCGCTGATGGTCGTCTGCCCGTAGTCCGTGGTGACTTCCACCGTCGGTGTGAATTTCCGGGTATCGGGGTCGACATTGCTGTCGTAACTGTCGATCTGGGTCAGGCCTTGAGTGCCAAGAATTCGCTTTTGAATAGCGCCGTCACGAGTAGCTGCTGTTCGCTCACCCAGAACTTTCGACTTCCATGGCATACCCTCTGTTTTGTCGAGGAACCACTCGCCTTGATCAAGCTTCAACCTGGTGCTGACCGCCTGCGCCACTGTCTCCGGGGAATCGCGGTGGAAGTCGGCTTGCTGGTTGCCGAATGAATAGTCGCCATTGGCGTCGAGCTTTCGGTAGCGCATATCAGCCGCCCTTCACCGTCGTGGTCATATGGGTGTTGTCCATTTGCTGGTTGGGAGCCCCAGCGCCCGCTGATGCGTGGGTGTGAGTATTGAAAAGAGCCTGGAATGCCTCAGTAACAAACTTCAGCAAGGTCTGGCCAGCCGCGGCCAGATGGATAATTGGCGCGGTCACAATTGCGGAGGTCGACGACGTGACATTGACTGGGGCAGTGGTTGTGATGTTGATCGTGTGCGTGGCTGAGTCGACCTCAACAAACGCTGCACCGTCGTCGGTGCGCAACTGGGCTGCCGTGGTGCTGATGCTTGGAATCACCCTGGGTAATGATCGAAAGCCCAGCAGCGCGAAGCCGTCCGAAAGGTCGTGCATGCGTAATTCGGGCTGCACCTGTACGCCACCTGACTGCCACCAGGCGTCAATGCAGCGAGACGAGAACACAACCAGGCATTCGTCCTCTTCCTTCACAGGAAAGGTCAGGATGCATCCGCCACCTGCTGGAAACTGAACCGGGCAATCAACCAACAACGGCAGCTCTATACCAGTTACCGCTCCTGTCTCGTCCCGGATCTGTCCGATGATTGCCGGCTGAACCGTGCAAGTCATAGACTCCGGATCGAAGGACTGGATAATTCCCGGGATGGCTGTCTGCAATTTCGACTGCCACCCACCAAGAGCGACCGTCAGTGCGACAACGGGGTCGTTCATACGCTCGCGTGAATCCATGGAGAGTCACCATGAGAAAGTTGATTTTGATTGGCATGCTGATAGCGCCGGCGATGGCCAGCGCTGAAATCGTGTACGTGCAAACCGCTAAGGGGCATCAGTGCATCGGGGATAAATTCCTTATCGCCGCACCACAGGAGGTGCTCTACCAGGACCGTCAGTGCGACCTGCCGCTGGCCCACGCAAAGGACATGCGCGCCTACACGTTTGCGAGCGGCGCGGGGCCGGCCTTAGCCCTCAAGGGATGCTGGGGCAAGCATTTGGACGGCTCGTATCTGGTCGTAAGGCAGGATGGTAGCGAGAGCTTTGCGCCCCCCAACGCCTACGTCACCGCAGTCCTGGCTAAAAGTGGAACCGCGACGGTAACAGCGTCACCGAACCAAGGCTCTCGCTATGCCCAGGCCGTTGGGATGTGCCCTTAACCGTACGGCTTGACCGATCCGACTGGGCCGACGCCGCCCGTTTGAGGCAGCAATCCGAGAGGTACCGTTGAATCGATCGCAAGGCAAATGGTGTCGGTGTACCAATCGTTTCCACGGGTGTCTCCGTAGTGGTCGACAACAAATGCTTTATAGAACCCGTCGTCCGCAATCTTCGCCTGTTGCGCAACAAAGTTGTTTGATGTGCCTGCATTGACACTCAGGCCAAATCGGTACTGCTGAATGCTTGAATTGTCGATGTGTAGCTGCTTGCCGATCCGTATCCCCGGGTTGAGTAGCGTTCGAACGTTGATGCCGTTCTGCGTTTGCTCCGGCAGACCAATCATGCCGGTGGCTGAAGTGATGACGACCGCTTCACCTGGTAGATAGGCATTGTTCGGTATCAGCGTCAGCTTCCCGTCTTGAATGCTCCAGCTCACGTCCTGCGTTTTGCCAAGGATGTCGAGAAAATCTCGAGTCATCCCATAGAAGACTTTCCCGCGCGGAAGCTTGTTGGTCGACAAGGCCGGTGACTCGCCCATCGTAATGCCGCGGGATGCCATCGACTGTAGAACCTGCTCAAGGTGATCCTTCGCCGTCGAGCCTGCCGCAAGCGTCACATTCATCACAGCGAAGTTGTAGGCGCTATCGCCATCCGCCGCCGTGAGGTCGAGGTAGGTGTCGGTAGGGCTCTCCCGCCCGCGCCTGGCCTGTTTGATCGTTCCGTCAAAAATGATCCCGTAGCTGCCTGCGTACCCAGCTTGAAGAACAACCCGGGTGAACTCCCGCTGAACCCACTTCACAGTGTTTTCGCTCAGGTTATAGATCCGGATGTCGGCTGAGTTGGGGGTTCTGAAGTCACCCCGACGGACCGCAAACCGAATGCGCATATCAGAAAGATCGAGCGCCTTTTCATCGTTGCCGATCTTCAGGCTGATTTTTCTCAGGTACTGGGGAACGCTCATTGTTACTCCGTGAACCAGTAGAGGTGCGATCCGACGCCCAGGTTATCGAACGTCGGCACAGCATCAGGATCGTCTGTGGTTTGCACCCAAAGCACACCGTTGAACCCCAGATAGGCGTATTGCTCAAGCAGGTTGACGCCAGTTACCAGAGGTATTCCCTGAATAATCGGGTTGCCGCTGATATCGGAAATATCCACCACCCAGCCCAGACCCTCGGCGTTCCGCCACTGCACGGTGAACCTGTATTCAGTGCCGGATAACGAAACGGTGAAGGTTTGAGAGTTCGGCGTCAGCGGGATTTCAAAGTTGGCCATGGGCTTATCCGTTGGGTGGCTGCCATCCGCCAGGCGCTGGGACACCGACTACTACCTGCTTTGTGCCGGTGTCCGATGTTTCAGCGGTCGATTCCGGCTGCGCCTGGTCATCCTTGGGCGGCAGCGTTGTCGCCTGGGTTTCAGTAATGAGGATCTGCTTGAACACCGCCGTCACCATCAGCGTGTATTCACTGGTTTGATCAGTGGTTACGCCAAGGCTGCGCATCAGCATGTTCGTGTAGAGGCGCTTCCCCGTTGCGACATCGAACGGTACGCGTGACTCCTGCAGCGCCAGTAGTTGGTTGTAAATCCCGGAAACATAGTCGGAGCCGAACGCATCGCCGCCCTGAAGTGCCGTGATCAGGCCCTTCACACCACCGAGCACACCGGCAAGGCTGGCATTGCTCCAGCCGCATCGGATCAGTAGATCCGGCGGCTTCTTGAAGGCGTGGTCGGTGATGTTTGCCCCAAGCTCGACAGGGTGCTCGGTGATGT
Organism: Pseudomonas sp. JAI111; assembly: GCF_024809425.1. Classification (NCBI taxonomy): domain Bacteria; kingdom Pseudomonadati; phylum Pseudomonadota; class Gammaproteobacteria; order Pseudomonadales; family Pseudomonadaceae; genus Pseudomonas; species Pseudomonas sp. JAI111. Next base: position 184,136 of record NZ_JANUCB010000006.1, read on the forward strand.
GCAGCTCGTCGTTGCCAATTTCCTCCAGGGTTACGTGCGCAACGATGGTGTCGATCGAGCGCTTTGGATCGATGGTGATGAAGCCTGCAAAGTTCGGCATGTCATTGCACCGCCGTATTCATGTTGCGGACGATTTGTTGGTTGACTTGGTTCTGAGCCCCACTCACCGCTGTCGCAGTGCTGGCAGGGTCGGAGGCACCGTTGACGGTGATGTTGGTCGTCTGGTTGAGCTGAGCAGCCAGGGCCCCGCGCGCCGATGCTTCGCGCTCCGTATCCTTCGGCCGCTCGTAGTGGCGCGATACAACAGCGCCAGCGTCCTCGGCGTTTCGAGTAGCTTTCAGCAGGTTACCGGCCTTCTTTTCCGCCCCTTGGGTAAGTTCGTAATGGACAAACTCAAGTTGCTTCACCAGGTCAGCACGGTCGTCCTTGATATCGAAACCAGCCCACTTCTCAAACTCGCGCTGGCGGTCGTCATGCCACTGAGCAACACCACGGGCGCGGCCCCAATCACCTCGGGCTTTCGGATCGAAGTTGCTTTCGGCGGCCAGGTTGGCCGTGATTCCGGCGGATTGTTCCTTCGTCCACCCCATCGACTCGAAGAAGTCAGATACGAAGTTCGACTTGTCCTTGTCGACGTCCTGACTTTTGCGCCAGGCATCAACCATGGTGCGCTCGCGCTCGGCCTGCTCTGGTGTTTGCTGCTCTTCAGGCGGGAGCCCCTGACTTGCCCTGATCTTCTTGACGATGTCGTCCTCACCGACATTGAGCGAAGGCGAATAAAGCATTGCAGCAGCGCCGGTCAGTGGCGTAAGGATGGCAGCAGCACCGGAAAGGCCCCCAATTGCGCCCCCCAAACTTAGAAACGATCCGGCCAGCCGTGCAATGCCGCTGACAAGCGATAGCGCACCAAGCGCATTTAGCAGCCCGAGCAAAACGATAATGCGAGTGCTCCAGCCGTCTGTAGCCTCATCAAGTTTGACGAAGAAATCCCAAATCTTCTGGAGGTACGGGCCCGACTTCTCGGCGAAATCAATCAGCTTGACCGCGATATCAGCAATCCGGTCCGCGATCATCGGGCCGTTCTGCTGGAACAACACCGAAAAGCGCTGCAGGTCTGGTCCCAGCTTGCCCATCAAGGCCGCCTGGACCTGAATCGAGAACGTTTCGAACTGCAGCCCAATGCCTCGCAGCACCTCCATGAACGAGTGCGCGTCCTTGGTGGCCTGGTCTAGGCCGCTGTCCTTGAGCTTCTTCCGATTCTGTTCAAGCTTGGCGCCAAACTTATCGTCCATGGCGGCACGCAACGTGCGCTCATCGATGCCGAGCACGCCAGCATATTGATTCGCCTGGTACCACGGCATCGCCTTGAGCTTCTGGCCGATGCTGACCAGCATGTCGGCGGTGTCTTTCAGGTTGCCGTTGGCATCACGCGTCTGAACCCCGATCCCTTTTAGAAAGTCTTCGCCGCCCGGGTTGTCGCGAAGAAATTTGGCGATGCCCTCGATCGAGCCGCGGGCCTCATCCGCTGACGCGCCGAGGTCGCGCGCGGCATACTCGGCTGATTTCAGGCTTTCAGCTGATGACCCAACCCTTTGGGATGCGAAATACAGCCCCTCAAGGTTGGACGCGAAAGCCGATACACCCGCCGCTACCGTGAGCGATGCACCAGCGATTACCGTCACCAGCGTGATAACGCTTTTGGTTGCGGTGTCGATACCGTTTACAAATTCCCTCGAGCCCTTCGGATCAACCTTGAACCCCAGGCTGACCAAGAACTCTTTTATGACGTCTTGATCGGCCATTTAATTCTCCAAAGCCCTGCGCATCCGCTCCTTGTTTTCGGCGCGGACCAGTATCGAATCATTCATTTTTGCGATGTCGGAAAGGTCTAGAGTCCCGTCAAGCAGGGACTCATAGCGGCACATGCCTTCATGGATCGGCATCAGCAGAAAGTCTTCACCGTTGGGCATCTTCGCGAGTTCGACCGTCAGCCCTTGGGAGTGCTCCGGCCGGTAAGCATCCCTTGTAAGAAAGGGCCCAGTGACTCGGTGATCACGCGCACCGCCAGCTTCATCATTACGCCCAGGTCTATATCGTCGAACATGCAGACGTTTTGGCTGGCATTCCACACGGGGAACCAGCTTGTACCCTGTTTGCGCTGGACGACGCCCAGGCAGGTCGAAAGGATGAACTCTGCAGCCTCATCAGGCATACCCGCGATGCCGTCGGCAAATGGCTGAAGCATCTCAGCCAGAGCGCCTAAGTCACCGCTGAGAGGTGCCAGATCACTGGAACCAGCCCCATCGGCTGACTCGCTCGCGCTCTTCGCGTCCCTCGCCGCAGACTGCAACTTCAGGAACACAGGGATCAAGGTGGGGATCATCGGCGCCACTTTCCGAGACAGGTGGAACTGCTGAAAGGCGTTCAGCTTGCCGATTCGAAAGGAATCGGCGCCCAGTTCAAATTCGCTCATCAGTAAGTACCAAGGATTGTGTCGATTTTGATGGAGTCAAAAACCCACTCGACGATATCGCCGTCTTTCTTGTAGCTCAGGTCCGGTGCTTTCTTGAATGCGCAGCTGCGGCAGCCCGTCGCATCACCGCTGGCGCTGTTCGTGACTGTGATGACGTTCTGGCCCCACAGCGAAGAACTGAGGCCCTGTGCGTCATACAGGGCCATCAACTTGGCGTTCGTTGGGGAGGTCTTGAGATAGCGCAAGGTTACGGTCCCAGACTTTGCGGCGTGCAGCGAGTGCATGCCTTCGCCATCGGCCCCGGTGAGCATGGTGTTCTTGTCGTCCACCCGGGAAATCGTAATACCCTCTTCGGCGTTCGCCGAGCCAGCGCCCAGGTCGATTACAGCACCAGCACCGACCAGGGTCGCGTTTACATCGAGAAAGCTATAAGTGGCCATAAGTGATCAGCTCCGATCAGCGGTTGACGTTGACGATGACGTCGACGAAGTGGACGGCACCGGCCAGTTTGATGGCGATCTGAATTACCGGAGCCTTGCGCGCTTCGCGGTCTGCCTGGGATTGCGTATCGACCGGCGCGGCATAGACGTAGTAGCCCTTCGTGAGGTACTGGCCTGTGGTGATCGCACCAAACGCTGGCCCGCCCCATTGACCTGGTGCAACGAGACCGTTGGTCACCGCCTGATCCAGGCGGGCTTCCAGAGTGGTGACGATCTGGTTAATGCCGGAGTTCGTCTGCGGAACTTTGTTCTGACTGGTGTAAAGCAGGTTGTAGACGGCGGTTTGCAGATCGTTCTGCAGCCAATCAAGGCCATGCACTTCGTCGAAGAAGTACCCGTTGCACATCACGCCTTCCTGGATGATGGCCGTGTCGTTGTTGTAGTTGACGAAAACGTTGCAGTTTTTGTCCTTCAACGCGGAGGCTTGGCCTTCCGTCAAACTCTCGGCGGCAATGCCGGGTTCCTGCTTGAACTTCAGGGTGATGGTCGTTTTATTGCCTTGGAAGTTCACGGTGAATGCCCGACCGAACATCGATGCGGCGGCATACGGCGTAGCGCTTGAGAACTGAGTAAACGTGCGCTTGTAGTTCGCTGCTTTGAGCTTGCTGGCGATGTCCGTGGTGCTGACCGGATCGAGAGCCAGTGAATTCTGCGTGGTGTAGCCGAAAATTCGGCTTTGACCGGCCCCCTCAACGTAGGCGGCGGAAGCCAAGACATCAGCCTCGGCCAATGCCGAATCAGCTACAAGCAAGCCATACCAGTCGTTCGACATGCCAGCGAGGCGCGAAATGGCACTGACTAGAGATTCTGCGATTACACCATTCACTGGGGCCGAAGCCTGACCCGATTGCAGACCAAGCAATGCCGACACGTCCACGCCGCTGGCAGGAACATCTGCATAGCTGATCGTCGAGGTAGCACCGGTAGTAGCACTGGTGGTCTCGAACCGGCTTTGCGTGGCGTTCCACACGCATGTGGCTGCGGATGCCAGCTTCGTGGTAATTGCAGACGCCACGCCATTCAGGTTGGTGACACCCGACAGATCGATTGCCGTCAGGGTCTTCAGCGTGCCGTCGACGGTAATTTTCATGCCACCGGCGGTGACCGCAGTGAAGTTGGCCAGGGCTTGCTGAGCTGTCGACAGCACCGCACCTTTGAGAATCGCAGCCGTAGCAGTCTTCGCCCAACGCCCGACGTAAACGATAGAAGGCTGCGGCGATTGACTGAAGAAGTAGTTGCAAGCCAGATATTCAGGGGCAGAGGTGCCGAAATCGCTTTCAACGCCACCAGGCGCATAGGGCCGCAAGCCCTCACTTACATCGATAACAGGGGACGAACCGAGGACCAGCAGCGCGCCAAAATTGCGCGTAGCAGCTGCCTTCGGAGACATGACGATCTGGACGTTCACGACGTCCGAAATGGCAAGAGTCTGCATTGCTTTCTCCGGGATTGAATCAGACGACGATCAACGGATCTGCCGACAGGATGTTGAGGACTGGATAGACGCGAACCACTTGGCGGCGCATCTGGATAAAGAGGTCGTAGCGGCGCACCCACTGCTGATTGACCAGCTCGGGCACAGGGCGAATATCGGAAGCACCGACGAACGCCATGCGAAGTGCTTTGATCGCTTCGCTGTTTTGGGGAATGAAGATGCCGTCGCGCAAGATCGAGGCGTAAGCCTGGGCCTGCGGGCCATAGAAAGTGCACAGCACGTTCAGTTCTTCGTGCATCTGGTAGGTGTCATGCCCGTCATCGGTGCCGTCATGAACGACGACCGGGTTGGCGACGGTTTTTGTTTCGTGGACGCCGATCGCGCACCAGTTGATTTGGGGCTCGGGCTGCTTGGGGGGCTTCGGCTGCCAGCGCGGCCGGACAAATTGGCCGGCCAGACCGCTGATACCCACCACCATCGCCTGCAAAACATCTTCGAGCTGGTCGTCTTCTGGTGGCGCAGGCGACCCCGCCGGTGCGAGGTAGCCACCGGTTGCTGAGGTATTCGCCATGGGTTATCCCGCCAGAGGAAGAAGATCACAGGTCGCGCTGACGAAGCCACGGCCGAAGTGCTGGTAATCGTTGATGTTCGAGACGGTGTATTTCTTGCCGCGCCAGGTGACGATATCGGCAGTGATATCGCCCTCACCGGCGGTCAGCGGGAAGATGGTGTGGATGGTGATAGAGCCCTTCTTGCGCTCCAGCCCAGCCAGACGTTCAAGGAAGTCGCCTTTGTCGCTGGTAACGACACCGGCGAACGTGGTGTTGACGTCGCTGGTGGTGGTCCTGCCATTTTCCCCGACCGTCTGAACCGACCTGGTGCAAACCAGTCCGGTATCCATAAAGTCAGGGTCAAGCAGGATGTCTGACACATCGAGATTGGCCATGGTCAGTCCTTCTTACGGATCACGTAGGTGATGGAGTTTCGCAGCTGACCTGTGTCGATCAGCGGCTTGACACCAGTCCGACCGCGCTTGCGGCGAGCCGCCAACGTGGATTTCTTCAGCTCTTCGAAGATGCCATTGTTGATTTCGAACTTGGCCCCGGCCTGGGCTACCAGACCGGTTGCGTTGAGTTCGACGTCAACCTTTTCGGCGTTGCCGTCCATGGCAGCTTTCGCAGCCTTCTGAAGGTGGTTGTTGATTTTGTCCTGCGCGTGCGCGACACCAGGAATCAAGAAAGGACGCGGCGGAATATTCGAAGCCGGCGCGCCGTATTCATGAATGTATCCAAGCTGGGCGTTATTGATGGGCTCATCATCACCCTCTTCACGCTCAGCTTTTGTTGCAGGAATGCCCACCATCACCTGTTTGCTGGCGAGCTCCTGAATGGATGCCAGCACCTGTGCCACATTGTCGGTGGTGATCTTCATGCTCACAGCTGGATCCCCCCAGTCCCGACCATGCGGGCAAATTGCAGGTACTGGATGCCGTAGGTGGTCAGGTTGAAGAACCCGCCGTCCTGAAGCGCTACAGCACCTGTGTCATAGCCCGCACTGACCTTGTCCACCGACTTCGACGTCAGTGGGCCTTTCACTTGCCCGCCAGCACCACCGACAGCCGCCGCAAGCTGGTTGCCGGCGGCAATGGTGAGGTTATGGGCAACGAACAACTCAAGGCCGATGTCCAGGTAATCGCACCACCGATCAGGGTTGAGCGTTTTCTGCCCCAGATTCAGCCACAGATTAACGGCTGAATCCGGGTACTTCGTGGTGTCGGCAAACTCCGGGAAGTCCGTGCGGAACTGGGTGGCATCCATGATTTACCCCAGATTGACGGGCTTCGCCGGCGCTGCATCAGAAGAGGCATTTGCCGAAGAGTCTGCGGCAGTATCACCTTCCGCAGAATCAGACGCTTGGGCCTCAGTGGATGCCGCCTGAATAGCCTTGGCCTGCTTGGCCGTCACCACTTCGGTGTTGGCCTTCACATACCAGTGCTCCGCGATATCGTCCTCAACCTCTTGCAGGCCGGCTTCGAACTCGCGGATACCGTCAGCCAAATTCAGCTTGAAGGATTGGAGCACATTGAGAAATTTCATGGCGCTCTCCAGTTAGATGCCGTCACGGTAGCCGACAGTTTCCGGGTAAACCACTTCGGTGACGCCCAGGCGGCCGTAGTAAGTGGTGATCTGACGAATCCCGCGATATTCCAGCGGGGTGCGTTGCAGCGGTACCAGAGGGAAGCGAACGCGATCCTTCTCGTTGGTGTACGCCATCATGCGGTCAGTACCCGATGCGCCACGACCGGTCAGCCATTTCAGCGGCTGGATGTTCAGCGGACGGCCGGTCAGGGCGTTGGTCAGGCTGTTGATACGCAGGTACTCGATAATCGAGATATTGCCCGCGCTGGAAACCTTCCGGCTTACCAACTGGCTGAACTTGAGCGGCGGCAGGCGCAGCTCGGCAGGACATACAGCAAAGGCCGATGCCGACCAGGTGCTGTTCAGCAGATCGTTCACGTCGGCCAGGATCTGGTCTTCGGTCGCGGTTGCCCAGTTGCCGGTGACGGCGTTGCTGACGTTGGTCACTACCGAAGAGTTGACCAGGCCGGTTTCACCCAACTCGGTATCACCGATGTAAACCTGCTCGTCGGTGTCCATGTTGTGCTTGAGCTGCAGGCCGGAGAACTTCTGGCTATCGACCGGGCGGCCAAGCTGCATGGCAGATGCCAGCTCAGGCAGCGTCCAAGAAAGCTCCATACCCCAGAGGGTCAGAGGTTTCGGGGTCTTGCCGATGTCCAGTGCCAGGCTGGCGATCGAGGTGGAATCCTTGCCGATCCACGCCTTACCGGTGGTGCTGGTGCCGCCGACAGATGCGAAGGTGCTGTTGGTGAAGCTGGAGACTTCGTCGGCGATGCTGACGTCTTCACGCAGCTGAATATCGCGGCTCCAGGTTACGGTGGCCAGCGGGCCATGCAGCGTCTGGTCGAGGCGCTCCAGCTCGCCGACCAGGAACACGCCGGTGGAATCGATGGTCTGGGCGTCAAACGTCATGAGACCGTCGCGAGTGTGGACGCGCTTGTAGCGCGGCAAAATCAAGTTGCTCATCGAGCGTTCCCCTTAGATGTTGTAAGCGATTTCGACGTTGCCAGAGGCATCGGCGGCGCCCATGAAAGACGCGGTGGTGATCGCGACGGTGTTGGTGCTGTCGGCGGCGGCTTCGATACCACCAATTGGCTTGCCGGCAGCAGCAGCCGCGACACGCACATAGACCTGGCTGTCTTTCGACGCAGTGCCGGCGTTCAGCTTCACGGTCATGTAGCCGCGGCGCAGGACATCAGCAACGCCCTTGGTCTGTGGTGTTGCAGTGCCCAGCGGATCAGAGCCGGAACCACCAGTGATCGGATAAGGCCGGGCAAACAGGCCGTATTCAGCACCAGCGGCATCGCCCGCACCGAATGGAACGAACTGGCCGCTGGCGATCTTGCCGAACAGGCCGTAGCCCGCAAACGGCAACGAAGGATTCAGGAACACAGGCTCAATCGTGGCCTGGCTGGCGCGAGTTACGTCGCCGGGAATGCCCGCAGGCATCCGATACAAAAATGCGTTGCTCATCGGGTCTTTCCTCAGTTACGGCTCTGGTTCGGAGACCAGAACTCTCGGTTGCGCTTATTGATCTCTTCCACGCTCAGCGGAGCGCGGCCAAAATCCTTGGTGTTGATCGAGGTGCGGTTGCCGGCGCTGTTGTTCCTGGCCTTGGCCAGTTCGGACGCACCGACGAACACCGCCGAGACCTGATCCGCGGTGAGCTTCGAGATGTCACGGCCAATCAGGAACGGTTCAACGATGGTCTTGCCGTCAGCGGTTTGCAGAGCGGTGGTCAGTGCCGCGCGCTGGCAACTGCAAATGTGATCAGAAGTTTTAACCTTGGCGTCGCGGGTGGCCAGGGTGAAGCCCGGCACGAGTACTTCAGCGCGGGAGCGAAGGTCGGTCATCACCTCTGCGTCACCGGTGTAGGCCATGCCCATCGCTTCGGGTGTCTTGTTGACGGGTTCAGGCTCGAGCAAGTTGTCTTTGGTCTTGCCGTCCTGGTCATCATCGTCGCCGTCCTCGGTGATTTTCTTCACCTCGGCTTCCATGTCGGCCATGCGCTTGTCCATGGACTTCATCGTTTTTAGGATGGTGGCGAGCGCGGCGGAATCGCCGGTTTTGGCTTTGCCGCCTTCATCCTTGTCGTCATCTTCTTCCTCGTCGCCGGTTTTGGCCCCTTCCAAGGCTTCTTCCAGCGCCGCTTCATCCTTCGCACGGAAGGCAGTCAGCACCCGGTCTTTCCAAGTGCGTTTCGTTTTTGCATCAGTCGTCTTGGCCACTTCGGAATCTCCAATTGCACATCGCGGGCCACAGCGGCCACGCTCTACCAGGGCTACGTGGTTTCCCACGATGTTCATCTGGCGGCCGCGACCGACCGCCAGTTGTTCGTAATCAGCGTCGTATCCGCAGGACACTTCGCGCAGTGGCTTCACTGGGGTTCCGGTGACAGGGTCATTGATGATCCTGACCAGCCCGATGGCCTCGGCGTCGGTGATCAGCAGGTCGGCGATCATCAAATCGTTTTCGATGCCATCGCCTTGCCGAACGTTTTGGGTGATCCCGACACTCAGCTCACGCCAGTTTTTCGGGGTCACGAAGTCATCCGGGTGGCTCAAGGTCACCGGTTTGCCTTCAAAGCTGGCAATCGTCTCGGGGCGGAACACCTCATCGGGGTTGCGCTCGATGGTCACAATGCCGCCGGCACCGCCTTGGACGATGGGGCCGTCGTCGTTGACCAGTTCGCTTTCGTCGTAAACGAGCGTCCCGGTTCGGGCGATGGGCACCGCTTCACACAGCAGGAAGCCCTCAGGCGTCATCCGCTGCCGAGCGCTCAACCGCTCAGGCGCAAACCAGCGCCCAGCTTCGTCTTGGGTTCTAACGTGCATAGGGGGTCACTCAGGGATAACGGGGTCGGGGTAGCAGCGGCAGTTCGGGAAGCAACCGGCGTGGCCGGTCATCTTGTCCAGGGTGGGGGGTGAGTCCCAACGAACGAACTTGCCATTCATTTCGGCGTGCGAGTGGCGCACGTCGCTGTCACCGGAGGTTCGCCAGATGTAACCCTCACTACCTACGGCCTTGGCGCGGGCCTCAGTCAGGGTTGCAGCCGTTCGGGAAACCTCAGTGCGCGCAATCAGCTTGGCCTTGCTCTCTGATACCTCGCCTGAGCGCTGTATCTCCTTAGCAATCTCGCTGGCCCTGGTGCCGTCCTCAATGCCCTGCAGGGTGAGTTCGTGCACCCGCTTGGCAGCGTCGAGCGGGATGCTCTTGATCAGCGTGACCTGCTCGGCCAGCAATCCCTGCATCACCATGCCTGTCGGGGCGGTGCGGATCTCCGTGCGCAAAGCCTGCGACATCTGCTCTGTCAGAGTTGCCCAAGCCTTGCGGTCCTGCTGGTTGACCTCGACGAGCATTTTGCTTGCCGTCGAGATTGCCCAGTCGTTCAACAGTTCGGAATACCGGTTGAGCATGTGCGAGATGGTCGGCTCAACCGACGGATCACCAGGCGGGAAGCCGTTGATGATGCTTCCCACCTGGCGCGCAACCTGCGACAGCGAGGACTGGTATTGCCGTTCGGCTCTACTCGTCCTGACCGGGTTCCGGCTTCGCCTCTTGTCCCGGGTTTTCAGGCGCATCGATCAGATCCTTTTCGCCGGGGACGGGTGGCGGCTCATCTTCAGCCGCCTTGATTTCATCGTCGGTGATGTTCGACCAGAGGCCCGTCGTGTTGCTGGACTGGCGCAGCTCTTTCAGGGCTGTGCCACGGTCAACAATTCCCGCATCGAACGCTTCAACAACAGAGTTCGTGTCCTTGGCGCCAATCTCGGCTTTCTCGGTGTCACTGAGTTGCCAGAGCGGCACGAAGTCGAACGCGAAGCCATCAGGCAATGGCTTTCCAAGCTCGGAGCGGGCAATGACGTCGCACAGCGTTGTAACGCCCGGGCGCAGGCACGAGTCCTGGTCAGCCTTCACGCTGTCGTAGTAGATACGCACGGAAGTGTCATCGCCGTTGCTGATCCCACCAGGCGATTGCCCGAAGAGAATGATGTCCGGTGTTTCAACAGCACCGCACACCTGCTCACTGAATTTGTCGATCAGGTCTGATAGACCGGCAAAGTTGTACTGATGGGACTCGAACTTGTCCTTTGCATCCATGAGGGTCAGCCCCTCGTTGGATTGCATCAGACGAATCATTTCAATCTGCTTTAGCAGCGCCTCAAAGGTGCGCCCGCCAGTTGCGATCAGTTCACGAAGCCCCTCAACCGAATAGGTGCGCAAGTGGGCCTTGTAGACCAGTTGCGCAGTGCCGGATGTGACGCTATCGAATGCCACAAGGCGATCCCACAGGCGTTCCAGCACAGATTGCCCCCAGCCGTTCTCAGCAATTCGCTGCCAGTAGGGAAGCTCAACCCCTTCGCGCCGAATAACCCGACTGTGGTGGATCTTCTGATTGACCAGCGCCTGGGCATCGGCAACCACGGTGTAATACTTCGGTTTTCCGAGGTCTGGGCCGTATTCAGTTACCAGATTTTCCAGCGATGGCTGCACAAGCCAGCGGTCGAGCACCAGCAGGCCTTTGAACTGGCCTCTACCGATCGATTCAAGGCGCAGTGGGGTTTCAGGCTTCTGGCCATCGATCAGCATCACGGCGATGGAGCCACCGTAGAGGCGCGACCACTTTTCGTTGTCGCCGAGGCTTTTCCAGATTTGCAGCCGCTCAAACGCCCGGGACAACTTGTCCTTTTCCTCTGGCGGCATGATCGAGTTGAACTCGATACCCTCGCGGGTCATGTCCTTGGCCCGGCAATCAACAGAGCGCCCAGCCAGCCAGCTCGACCGGTAAACCGCTTCCATCTGGATGCGGTTACGGCTGACGAAGTTGAACCCGTAGCTGCTGTCGCTGTGCTGGTTGTTGGTACCCAGCCCTACACGCGCGGTGAAGTTTTGGAAGCTGTCGCCCGTCATGAACGCCTTGCGCGCAGCGTCGGTCTGCTGGTTTACCTTCGCAGCCCGAGCGCTCAACTGATGCTTTTTGCTCATTCTGCGAGTCTCTTCCAGATGTCGATGGACCTGGCCGCCGGCTGATAACAAATCATCACGGAGTCAGCGAGGTTTGGTGATTTCGTGCCCTCGGGTGCCTTGTCGATGACAACCTTGCCCACGGCATTGATCGTGTACGTGGGCTGAGAGAGCTCCATGGTCAAAAGCGATAGCTCGGCCAGATCAGGCGATATCGAAATCAGTTCGTCCGGATCGAATGGCATCCCCTCGACAACGGCACGATATGTCGCCTGAAATCTCATCCTCAGCGACCACCAGGACTGAGCCTTGGCGTTGGCGAAGAAGTCCTTGTTTAAGCGTTCCTTGACCATCTGGCCTTCGGGGTCGTGGACCCCACCAGAGCCGCGAAACGGCTGGTCGTTGATCTGCTGAACACCCTGTTCACGGCGCAACTCGTTGATCACCCGGGCATCACCGCGAACCCCGGCGCCAAGTCCATCGGCGTCGTAGTCGAACATTTCGTATTGGCGTTCATCGCAGATCGAAAAAGCCTTGACCACTGTGGCGTAGATATCGCCACCCTTACCGGACCAGGACTCAAGGAAGTCGAGCAGGAAACCGTGCCGCCCGGCAAAGGCGTTCTTGTCGATACCTTCATCCGCGACGTCGAGACCACCACGGCGCATGCCGGTTGGTTCGATTCCAAGCTTCAGATGTGCGCCGATGGCCGCTTGTACCCAAGCTGACGGGATCACCACGCCCTCAACCGAGGCTGCGTAGTTGATGTCGATCTCTTGAGCGACAGTGACGGGGTCCAGGTCGTTTACCTGTTTCTCGTACCAGGCGTCATCCTTTCGCGGATCATCCCGCCAGTGGAACGTGAAGACTTTTATTTTTCCGCTGTGCCGGCGCTGGGCGAACGAGTTGCCCATGCCGTTCGGTGTCGACACGTCTTGCCGGCAGTTAGTGGTGGCTGACAACGAAGCGTCGACCAGTTGAGGACGCTCAAGGAACGCCGACTCGTCCACGATGTAGAAGCTGGTCCGGTCGCCCCGGCCAATGCCGTCACCAGACTCACCGGTGATCACCGATCCGGAATCAGGGAACAGGATTCGCATGTGTGGCGCGTGCTTACGGTCGTTCCAAGTGCCCCGGAACTCTGTCGGCAGTAGGCGCATGAACGTTCGCGCCTTGTCGAACAGCGACTTTGGAGAGCCGATCTTGTCGACGTACTCCTCTTTGCGGGAGCCGAAGCCCACAACGAATCCAGAGTTGAACATGCACACCGTCGAAGCCAGGCCGATGGTCAGCCAGGACATTCCCATGTCCCGGGTCTTCTCGGTGATCCCGGGCTCTTGGTTGCGCCAGCGGTCCATGAACCATTCAATCCATTCCTCCTGTCTTGGGAACAGCAGGAACGGGATGGATGCAGGCAGGCCGCGCTCAACGTTGCGAGGGTCGGCGGTCATGCCCCAGTCGATGATGAACTGGGCGGGGTTGTCGCGGTAGAACGTGCGCAGCGCTGGGAGCACCGTTGGATCTTCACGGATGCGCGAAAGCCGCTCAATCCGCCATTCGAACACCTGAAGGTAATCCGGCTTTTTGAAGTCGAACGGAAATGGGATGGGCATGCTATCCGCCTGACATCAGTTTCTGATAAATGCGGGCCGCTTCTACCGGATCCGTGGTTGTAGTTGTGATCGACTTGAGGGGGCCGCCACTCGGGTCGCCGATGCCAAGCTGCTCGCGGAAAGCGTTCACGTTGACGTGCTTGCCGAGCAACTCCAGGTTCTTGACCTTGTCCGGCCATTTGATTTTTTTCAGTATCCCGACCATGTCCCGGTCCTTGCCGGAGCCTTCGAACATTTCCGCCAGGTCGAAGCCCGACAGGTACTGGCGCCAAACCTTGGGCCATTGGCGAACCGGCTTGAAGGACATGTCGTCCTCAAGGATGTCGATGAAGTCCATCTGGTCAATTTCGGTGAGTCGCTGCAGCACATAGTCGGCGTCGACCTGGGTCCGCGTGCGGCGCTCGGCCTTGGCCAGCTCAATCGCCCCGACGATCTCGGGGCGCTGCATGAGCTGCCATGCCTGATCCTTGGCGCCTCGGGTGCTGTACCCGGCCCGGATGGCCGCCTGCGTAGCGTTCAGGTCAATCAAGTACTCGACTACGAATTGACGCTGCTTAGCTGTCAGCGCCATGGGAACTCCTTAGGGATTGCGCGGCGGGGCTTTGATTTGGCCGCTTCCCCCTATTGGTTGATATCCGCTTCTGCGCTCATAGCCGGGAAACTCGAAATCCTGCATGAAGATGTATTGCCGGCGCGCCCAGGCATACAGCACGACACCGGCATGCAGCGTCATGGAGAACAGTGAGGCGCCACCACCACGGAGCATGTCCAGCACCAAGCCGAACGCACCGATGGCCACCAGGTAGAACGCGGCAGCAAGCACCGGATGCTTGAAAACGTTGACCGCTCGCAGGTATTCCAACGCGGCCAGCACCACAAGGATGCAGAGCAGCGCGTCAATGCTTGTGACTATGGTGTTCATGTCAGGCACCTCGCGTTGAAGGGAACGCCCCTATTACCGCTTTGATGGCCGGAATGATGTTCATCGCGGTCAGGCCCAGGACAAAGGCCACTCCGCACAATAGGTAATCGTCCATTGCCATATCCAACTTGCGGGCGAGGAATGAAGTTACCGGCTGGGTGAGAAATATCGAGAAGAAGAAGCCCGTTAGGACAGCCGTAGCGGCTTGGCCTCGGGTCAGGTCCTTCAGGAAGCCTAGGGACAGAATTGCACCGATGAAGGACCCGGTGACAATGCCGTACTTCGCCAGCAGAACACCTGCGGCTGTGCTTGCTGGTTCAGCCATTTGGAACTCCGGAGGAATAAAAAAGGCCTCAGTGTGAGAGGCCAAAGCGCACCATGAAGAGGGGGAACGGCGCTGTGAAATGGTTGCGAGGGCTGGATTTGAACCAGCGACCTCCGGGTTATGAGCCCGGCGAGCTACCAAGCTGCTCTACCACGCATCTGAAATGAAAAAGCCCCGCACGATGGCGAGGCTGAATTGGTGGAGATGGCGACCCTGTCAGGTCGCTGTCGTGGCGTTTCCCTCCAGTCCCCACGCTGACTGTTACCCCTGCACGTTTCCGCCGGGCTTTGATCATCTCCGTAAAGCAAAAAACCCGACTCAATGGCCGGGTTTTTGGGGTGAATTCGCTCTAGGCGAACCTTTGCAACTTGCGAAAAAGGTATCAGAACACTCGCCAAATGGTCAAGCCACTCGTTTCGTGACGTCACCGATGCGCTGGCGCTGGCTCCAGTACTCGTTGACGCGGTCCAGGTAGAGCTGGTGCCGGTGCGCATTCTCTATGACGTCATGGCCCCATTCGTCGCGGTATGCAGCAGCGTAGGCCCGCATGCGGAGAAACCAACGGCTCAACTGCCGATCAGTCATAGCACTGAGGCGGTTCTGCAGCGCGATGACGGCACCCGTGCGACGAGCTGAGTAGCTGGCGGCCCGAGCATCAGCCACGGCCTCGCGGTCATGCCGATCCCAGCGGCACCAGCCATCATGCCGGCGCCCATCCATGCGAACGATCACCGCTGCAACCGGCTGCAAGGCTTTGGCGTCGAGCTTGTCCACAGCCTGGCAGATGGCGTTCCAGATCGGCGCCCAGTCCCGGGCCCAGTGGCTGACGTCGAGTTTCGCGCCATACCATTCGACGACGAACTCACAGACGCGGCCAGGGCCCCAGCCTTCGCGCCCGTAAACAAACGCCTGGTGGCTCTTGATCGCGGCCATGGCCATCCAGTAGGCGATTTCACGGCGGCGCTCGGAACACTCGGGCAGTTCGGTAGTGAACCAAACCAATCCGTGGGCAATGCCGATGTCCTGGCCGGTGGCGACCGGTGAGTAAAGTGCGTGCCCGAAATGCTGGAGAGGTTTGGGCAGCGTACCGATGGCGGACTGCACCAACCCCGAGGCGAACATGTGGGCGCACCGACCGTTGCTGTCGAGCATCGAAGGCATCGTCTCGCCAATGACGCGCCCCTTCTTACCCAGTGCCGCCCGGTCGGCCGCTGCCGCCAGTACGGAGTCGCGGCCTTCGTGCAGTGCGTCCCGCCAAGCCTGTCTCGCGCTGATAAGTTTCATAATTCTCCCCTTCCCCTCGAAGCGTAGTTCTGCGTAGTTCGGTGTTTCACTGGCAAACGGCTGGTAAACCGAGCCAGTAGAGCCTCAGGCCCATGTAGCAAAGGGCGCAAAAGGCGGTGAAGCCGGCGAGCAAAATTGTGTTCACGATGGTTTCCCCTCAAGCGGTACGACACGCACGGAAACGCCCGGGGTTTCCCCGAAGCGCTTGTTCATCGAAACGTTGGTGATCTGGACGTCGTCCTTGAAAACGATGCCGTTGATGCCGTCGCAGATCGCTTTCAGGATGTTGTCGATGTCAGGTTTTTTGGTTGGCTTGATCACGCCGGCCAGTGCCTCGGCGGTTTTCTTCTTCGACCAGGACGCGGCGACGGACACGCGAATGGCTAGCTCCATCAGCACGGGGCCGGCAATCAGCTCACGGCCCTGCATGGCCTGCTGTGCCGCCATGGAAATCAGGGTTTCGTAGTTGGCGGTCTTCTTCGGCGTGAACATGCGTGCATGCCCGCCGATGGTGCTGACGCGTGGCCTGCCCTTCCCCACTGGCTCTGTGGGCACGAAGAACGAAACGGGCTTGAAGTTATCCACGGGAACCTCCGCTCATGTGATCAGCCAAAGCGCCCATGAAACCTCCGGACTCATCGCGAGCCTGGGAGCAACCGGGACAGTGGCAGCCGAGGCACCAACTGCCCTTACCTCGGTACTCGTGAACAGGATCGGTTTCTTGCTGGCCCTTGCAGTCGCGCTGACCGCATACCGGACATGGTTTCGGCTCGTTACGCATGTTTGTCTCTCCGGATGTTGAGTTTGGCCAGCAGCATGGCGCGGGCGGATTGGGGGTTGGCTGGGATGCCCTGGGCGATGACCAGTGCTTCGGCTTCCTTGCGGGAGTGCTCGAGCTGGACCTGTTCACGCGGCCGGGTGCTGTCGTGGCCAAGGCCCTTGGCAATTCGGCCTTCGAGTGGCTGGCCGGTCTGGGCGCGGCGCACGACGATGGCGTAATTGCGTTCGAAGCGTTGGCGCAGTGCTTTGTCGCCCTGTCTGGCCGAACGTAGGTCGAACGTGCTGGTGGCTTCTGCGGCGATTCGCACAGCTGGGTGGCTGTAAACACCGATCAGGGCTTCGTCCCATGCTTGCGATTCAGTTGGCAGCCCTGGCACTTGCAGACACATGGCACGAAAGACGTTCGCCGGCGGTGGCCAGTCGAACTCGGCGCCTTTGTCGACTAGAGCGTTCAAGCCGTTGGCGATTTGCCTTCCATTCAGCCCCTTGAGGACCGAAGCCCACGCGTGGTTGGGATCAGCTGATACGCCGAAATTCGCCGTCCAGCGGTGCCCGTACATGTCCACCATCTTGATCCACAGGCTGTCCATCAGGCTCTGCGACAACTTCTCGGGCTTCTCGGTCGGCAATGGCGTCTCTGACCTGGTCACCAGCTGACCTTGAGCCTTGTCGACCATTGCGTTGATTTGATTTGGAATCACGGCCGGCTTGGTCTTGGGCAGTGTTTTCAGGTCGAGCGTGTCCATGGGTGGTTCTCCCAGAGGCTTGTGTGTTGCGAAGATCGCGCTTCATGGCCATGGCGAGCGCGTGCTCCCACTTGGCGTGGGTGCGGTGTTCGTCGGGGGAAGCGATCCAAAATGATTTGAATTCGAGCAGTAGGTCGGCGTTGAGCGTCTGGCCTGCCATTGCGTTCATCGTCAGCACGGCGCTGAAGGACTTTTCACAAGGCAGCCAGTCTTGGGTCATGCTGAATTTGTTTCGCGAATCGAAAACTTCGCTCGCGTAAATAGGTGGTGGAGGAGGTGTATCTAATCTCCTCTCCTCTTCTCTGTCGTGACTTTGCGTGACAGTGCGTGACTCATCGTGACATCCGGGATTTTGAGCCTCAGCTTTTTCCCTTTCCCGTTGTTCGCGTTTCCGCTGTGCCGCCGATTTGGCCCCGGATTCATTGGCTCCCGAGTCCTCGCGCTTCGGTTGACGACCATCCCACCCGGACATTTTCGAACCGGACAAAACGCGCCCTTGCATTGCGGAAAGAATGACTTCTACGTGCTCAATTTCTATGTCGAGAGCTGTCGAAATCCCCTCAACAAGATTGATTTCGTGACATGTCACAAATGTCACGTTTGTCACGTTTTCGCGTGACATGTCGTGACAGGTGATGCCATCAACGTGACCGCGATCAGGATTTGAGGACGCCATAACGAGCAAATGGCAGTAAACCGCCATGACTTCGGATATTGATCTGCGTGATACGCGGGCAATGGTCCGCCACTTCGGGTCATTGGGCATGTCGTGCCAGAGCCTGAGCCAATCCATGGTCAGTCCTCCTCAAGCTGGTCGACGTTCTGGACGTGTTCCATCCAGCGCTTGGCCTGATGAAAGATTGCCTCGATATCGCGCTGGTTAAAGCAGCGCATGTCATTCGGAACGACCTTCAACCCCAGCACCGCCAGGATCTGGCAGAACTGCTCAAACTTCTCGGGCTTCATGCGGCTGATGGTTGCTTCGTCGCAACCCACTGCAAGTGCGACAGGGGCATTGCCGACCGATGCAAGGCTCTGCATGAGAACGGAATAGTTCTTGCGGGCCCTTACGGTCTGCTCTTGGTTCAATGGGCTCGTCGACATGATCAGGCCGCCTGTTCACCGGAGTCGGGAAAGCGCTCCGGATAGAGGATGTGGATTTCGGTGATTTCGCCGTCGAACACCTTGCTCAGGTTTTCCGCAAGACCTGCGGAGGCACGCTGAACCCCGCGTTCAACGCGGGAGAGGTTGCCGGAGTCGATGGCGTCACCGATCTGAGCAAGACGTGCCGAAACATCGGCGAGCGTCCATTTCTTTTCGAGACGTGCACGTTTTAAGGGAGTCATGGCGGGGCCCTGAGTTGATTTCAGGGTGATTCTGCGATTAGCGCAGATTTAATACAAGCAAATTCTGCGCTGATCGCTTTGCGCATAACGCAGCAGAACCGGAAAATCAGCAGCCATGGATATCGGACAAATCATCAGAGCAGCGCGGAAAGCCAAAAAGCTTTCGCTCGAAGAACTTGCGCACCAGGTCGATTCAGACTCTGGCAACCTTTCACGCCTAGAGCGTGGGTTGCAAAGCACCACCCCGGATAAGCTCAAACAGATCATGAGCATTTTGGGGATCAAGCTAAGCCCGCAAGATGCGGGTATGTCCAATGTGCAGATGGCCCTGCAACCAAGCCGGGAGCCTAAGGAATATCCGTTGATCAGTTGGGTTATTGCGGGTGAATGGGCCGAGTCCTGCGACAATTTACACCCAGGTGATGCCGATCAATGGATCGCGTCTACCGAGAATGCCGGCAACAACGGCTTCTGGCTGGAGGTGAAAGGCGACTCAATGACCTGCAATGGAAATCCGAGTTTCCCCGAGGGTTCGCGCATCTTGGTGCAGCCTGAAGCCGATCTGATCAGCGGAAAGTATTACGTGGCGAAGCTTCTCGACAGTGGCGAAAGCACGTTCAAGCAATACATCGAGGATGCGGGCCTAAAATACCTTCGCCCGCTCAATCCTAGCTATCGAACGATCCAGATAAACGGAAACTGCCAGTTCATTGGCCGAGTGATCGACACCAAAATGACAGGCCTATAGGCCAAGGAAAAAGCATGGCCCATAAAGCTATTTATGCACTAATGGTCGCCGGGCTGGCGACTTCAGGTAACGCCAACGCCTTCTCAGGAAACGATCTGATCAAATGGCTTCCTGAATATGAACAAGGCACCAGCCTCAACAGTGGCATGTACCTCGGATACGTGTCCGGGGTGGCAGACATTGGGAATAACATTCTGTTTTGCGCGAAATCAACAGTTACACGCGGCCAGCTGGCAGCCATCGTCGGCAAATACCTCAGGAACAACCCCGAGTCTTGGCAAGAAGAAGCCAGCACCCTAGTCACAGCGGCACTGGAAAAAGCTTTCCCTTGCCCTGAGGCCCCCGCGAAAAACAAATAGCGCCTACTGATCAAACCCCTCCCGCCATTGAGCGGGATTTTTTTTGCCTGAAAAAAGTTTTCTGCGCTTGACGCAGAAATAAATCTGCGCATAATGCAATCCACGTTCTGCGATTAGCGCAGATTTGAAACCCGGCGAAAGCCACCGCTCTTTAACATCGATAGACCGCCGAGCCTTCAGGCATAGAAGGCCAGCCGACGCCACATGCGTTCCGGCTGCGATCAGGTGTGATGGCTCAGAAGCCGTCATCCAAGTGGCACGCAGGCCCCAAGTGATGCGGGAAGCGTGATCCGGTGTAAGCGAACCGGTCCTGAGAGAAACGGAAATTTTCACTGATGCACCTGGCGACGGGTGCATTGGGAAAACAACCGGAGCAATAGCCATGAATGAAACGACCACGACAACAACGAAGTGCACCTACTGCGGTAAGCCAGCGGATCCGGTGGTTAAGCGAGAAATCATCGACCGGGCAAGTCACCCAACCAGTGGCAAAAAATATGTCCGCACGAGGGAGCTGCCGTTCTGCAGCAAGGAACACGGCAGCAACTACCAGATGGGCTGTGAAGGGTAGCGATCACATCTGTCCATTCAGCGAGTGGGCAGACGGATGCAACCACCCCGCCACCACGGAGGCGACCATGACTTACGAAGTGATTGTTGAAGGGTTTGTCCTCCAGGTGGAGGTGACCCGCTGCGAGAACATCCCGCCGGTGTTCAACACCTGGAACAGCGACTGGGACTTCTACGGAAGCCGGGAGCTGGAGTTCAACGTGCTGTCGGCCATCTGCTACGACGAAGACGGCAAACGGATGGATGTCGGTGCGCACCAGCTACCAGTTGTGGTCCACCAGTACCGCAGCCAGATCGAGGTGGCGCTTTGGGTTGAGATTGACGCCCTTCAGCGTAGGAAAAACAGTCGGTGGGCAGCATGAACAACCATGACATTGCGGTGCGCATGATCGAAACAGAGATTGCAAACATCCCGACCACAGAATTTCCGGTTGAAGCCGGCTCTGTTTCGCGGATGGCCGTGTTCATGGCTTCGAGTCTCGACGTGATTACCAGTGCCGAGCGTGATGCATATCTCAAAGAGATTCGGTCGCTGGAAATGACCCGGTATGTGGAACTTCTTCAAGGAGCTGCAGCATGAACGGTAACTGCGTGGCGATCCTCGCCCCCAATCACAAAGCCTTGTACGAAGCCCTGAAAAATCAGGGCTTTTTTTTGGTTGCTGATCTGACCAAACCTGTCCGGGTCGAGGTAACAGCTCGCGGGATGCTGATTGCGAGGCCTTCGCGATGACCACCGCGCAGCGCTCCCGGCGCCGCGCGATCCGCCGGGCCTCAGCCATCGTCGGCGCCCTGTTCATCACCATCATCCTCTTGGCCCCTGCAATCGGCGGCCTGATCACTCAATAGGTAACCCCATGTCCGTCACAACTATTCGGGCCTCATCGTGGGGCTCGCTCTTCGACTGTGCCTACAAATGGGAGTGGATACACATCCTCGGGCACCGGTCACCGAGCGGGCCGCGTACTCAGCTCGGTACCGCGATTCACGCCAGCACCGCGGCGTTCGACTCCTCCCGCATCAACGGCAGCAACCTGTCGGCCTACGACACCGCCGAAATGCTGGTGCACACGCTGCGCAATCCAGATTACGAAGTGGACTGGCGCGGCTCTGACATCACCCTGGCGCAGGCCGAGTCGATCGGCTTGAAGCTGCACACCATGTACTGCAACGAAGTGAGCCCGCGCTATGACTTCGTGGCGGTCGAGCTGACTACCAAGCCGCTGGAGATTGATTGCGGTGGCGGCGTGATCGTTCGCCTGACCGGCCAGCTCGACCGGGGCCGGATCTGCAAGACCAGTCAGGGGCTGGGCATCGGCGACGTGAAAAGCGGCGGCGCCTCAGTCGTGAAGGGGGTAGCCAAGACGAAGGGCCACGCCCCACAGGTCGGCACCTACGAAATTCTCTACGAGCACACCACCGGCGAGGCCATCACCGCCCCGGCCCACATTATCGGGCTGAAGACGAAAGGCACGCCGGAAACGGGTATCGGCGAGATACGCGGCGCCAAGCAAATGATGGTCGGTACCGAAGAATTCCCCGGCCTGATCCAGATCGGCGCCGACATGCTGCGAACCGGCCTGTTCCCCCCAAACCCACAGAGTTTCCTGTGCAGCGCGAAGTATTGCCCGCGCTGGTCCTCCTGCCCTTACCACGAGTAATTGCCCATGAAAGCGCAAGACATGTTCATTCGCCTGGTGGACCCCACCGGCAAGCACGCCCCGATGATCAGCGCCCATCGCGTCTGGGATCGTGAGTTGTTTTACAGCGCCCAGGTGAAGCAACACGAAGACCCGAAAAAGAAGATCGAGGATCGCCGTTTGGTCTCGGTCGCCACTGAAGCCGAATACAACGAATATCGGAAGGTGAGGAAATGAGCCAAACAACTCTGGCGGCAATGCAGACCAGCGCTGTCGCCGCGCCAAAATCAGATGCTCCCATGTCGCTGCTCACCGGTTCCGGTTTCGACCAGATCCAGCGCGTAGCCAAAGCGCTGAGCGCATCCACCCTGGTTCCGGTTCAATACCGGGCGTTCACCGAGAAGAAAGAATACGGGCGCGTTATCGGCCACGAAGCAAACGGCGCAGGCCTGCCCAACTGCATCGTCGCGCTGAACATGGCGCAGCGCATGGGCGCTGACCCGCTGATGGTGATGCAGAACCTGTACGTCATCGAAGGGCGCCCGAGCTGGTCCAGCCAGTTCATCATCGCAATGCTCAACAGCTGCGGTCGTTTCAGCCCGTTGCGCTTCGACCTAAGCGAGCCCGGCAAATCTGAAGAGCTGACCTACAGCGCCACATTCTGGAAGGAAGGCAAGAAGGTCACCGAGCCGCGCAAGGCGAAGATCAAACACCAGACCTGCACGGCCTGGGTGATCGAGAAGGAAACCGGCGACCGGCTCAATGGCCCGACTATCTCCATGCAGATGGCCATCGACGAAGGCTGGCTGACCAAAAACGGCAGCAAGTGGCTGACGATGCCGGAAGTCATGCTGCGCTACAGGGCTGCCAGCATGCTGGGCCGGTTGTACGCACCTGAACTGCTGATGGGGTTGCAGTCCCGCGAAGAGGTCGAGGACTTCATCGACGCAACGCCAGACGGAGAAGGCAACTACACGGTGGACGTCAACGACCTGCGCAACCGAGAGCCTGAACCGCCGTCAGTCATCGATGAAGACGATGACCAGGATGATGGTGGTGCAACAGATTCGCCGGAATCTGCATCAGAAACAGCCGAAACCGCAACGGATTCGCCGAAAACCGCGACAAAAACGGCCAAAACCGAAACTAATCAGGCCGAAACCGTTACAGAAAACACTGAAACGGTTGACGAATCCCCCGCCGAAACCTCCGGTCTTCAACTCGAGTAACCGTCATGGCCGCTCAATCCGTCGCTGAGATTTACGACCGCATTGAGGAATTCACAGCCCTGCTAGCCGTCGCTGAGCTTCACGCCAGCGGCGCATGGGAGTTGGAATTCGTCGAGAACATGCGGGCCAGCTTCAAGCGCTACGGCGCCCACACCCACCTGAGCCCGGCGCAAAAGTCGAAGCTCGAACGCATCGCAAAAGCCTGAGGACACCACATGAAACCTGAGCACAAGGCAATCATTGAGCGCGCCAAGCTGGCGGACGTTCCGGCGTCTTACATCGCGCATGAACTGCTGGTACACGACCTGGTTGAATCCGGTCTGTTTGAGCTGAAGAACCTGCACTCGCCCTACAGCAAGCTGAACGAGGGCCAGCAGCAAGAAGTCATCGAGCGGTTGACCGAAGCCGCCGAGAAAGCGGTTCACAACGCGATCGCAATCATCAGCTCGCGCAACGTCTCGACCATCGAAGTCACGATGAAAGAGGTCAAGTTCAACTCCAAGCAACTGACCTTGACCTCGATCGTCGACGCCAAAGATCCGAACCGGCATGACCTGATCGACAGCGCCGGCCGCCTGTGTCTGCTGGTGATGGCGCCCGACGATTACAGCGAGGGCCTCGACTTCATTCGGCCTGACCGCGATCAGCCTGACTTGCCGCTGCACGTAAGTGACCTGACCGGCAGCCTGTTCAACCAACGCAGCACTGGGCCAGATGAACCGGACGGCGAAGAACTTCCCGATCATGCCGGTGAAGGCCAGGACCCGCTGTACGCCGAAGCCGTCCAGTTCGTCATCGAGACCCGCCGCCCCAGCATCAGCGCCGTTCAGCGCAAATTGAAGATCGGCTACAACCGCGCTGCCCGTTTCATCGAAGCCATGGAGCAAGAAGGCCTTGTGACACCGATGAATACCAACGGCAGCCGTGAGGTGGTTGGTGGAAGCGCCCCGCCTGAGTTCGCTGAGGTCGACGACGTTGTTGATGCAACGTTCATCCCCGAAGGCAAAGAGTTCGGCGATTTCAGCTACGAAGACGCCGCGCAGCTGGTCGTGCTGCACGCCAAGACCGTCGATGTCGCCTATCTGCAACGCCGCCTCGCCATCGACAGCGACCAGGCCACCAGCCTGCTGCTACGCCTCGTCGACAACGCCGTGATCGAACTCGAAACCGAGGGCGACCTTTCCATAGACAACACCTACAAGGTCATCGCCGAACTGGCGAATCTGGACCTGGAGTAAGCCACCATGCGCGCCAACCACCTTTTCGTTGAGAACTTCCAGGGCTTGCAAGCGTGCAACCTGGACCTGACCGCACCTATCACCCTGGTCAGCGGCCCGAACGGCGCTGGCAAGTCCAGTCTTCAGGAAGCAATCAATCTCGCGCTGGGCGGTTCGGCGCGCGTGTCCTTGAAGAAGGATTACAAACAACTGGTTACCGAGGGCCATAAAAAGTCCCAAATCATTTTCAGTCACGACGACGTGGCCAGCAGCTACACGCTGCCGGATGGCAAGGGCGACCACACGCTGGCTGTCGGTGATGAATACCTGCCGTACGTGCTGACACCTCAGTTGTTCGCCAGCCTGAAGGACGTCGAGCGCCGCAAAATGTTGTTCGCGCTGACTAAGTCCAGCAGCAAACCGCAAGTGGTCGTCGACAAGCTGCTGGACAAGGGCGCTGATGCGGCCAAGGTCGAGAAGGTCAAGCCGCTGCTGTTGAGCGGTTTTGCCGCTGCGCAGGAACAGGCCAAGACCTACACCAGCGAAAGCCGCGGTGCCTGGAAGGCTCTGACTGGCGAGGCTTACGGTAGCGAGAAGGCCGAAGGCTGGACCGTCACCATTCAGCCACTGCCGGATGATGCACCCGAAGTCACGCTGGAGGATTTGACCGCCGCACAGACCGAACTGGCCGATGCTGCCAAGGAAATCGAGAAGGGTACCCAGCACCTGGGCGGTTTGAACGCCAAGCGTGAAGCCACCGACAGTGCAGCGGTGCGCAAGGTTGAGCTCGAAAAGGTCTATCTCGAACTGAACCGCCGCAAAAACAAGCTCGAAGCCACCAACAAAGAGCTTGAGCAGTGGAAGGCCAAGGTCAGCGAAGGCGAGCAACAGGTGTTGGCTTTCTCGGGTGAAAGCCCGTGCGAGTGCCCAGCCTGCGGCGTAAAAGTGAAAATCGTCGGTAAGGTGCTGGAGCTGTTCAAAGGCAAGACCGCCGACGCGGCCAAACTGGTGACGGCTCAGGCTGATCTGAAGAAGGCGAACGACGCTTACAACCTGATGGCCCGGACGCAGGTTAACGACCAGAAGGCCGTCACCGACTCGGAACAGGCCGGTCGAGACCTCGAAGCCCTGGTCAAATCCGCCGGCGAAGAAGTCACAGACGCCATGATCGAGCGTGTACAGGCCGCCATTCAGGTGCAACGCAACCTGCGTGACACCGCCAAGGCCAAGGCCGAAGCAATCAGCGACCGTCTCGACTTGATCGCCAGCGCCGAACAGAAGGCCGAAGACGCCGCCGCGCACCACAACGACGTCAAGGCATGGACGCAAATTGCCGAGCTGCTGGCTCCGGACGGCATCCCGAGCGAAATCCTGAAGGGTGCACTGAAGCCTTTCAACGACAGCCTGGCCAAGTCCTCGACGTTGTCGGGCTGGAAGAAAGTTCAGATCGGTTCCGACATGAACATCACCGCCGGCGGCCGCTTGTACACGCTTCTGTCCGAGTCGGAGCGGTGGCGTGTCGACGCTCAGTTGGCCCTGGCCATCGCCGAGCATTCCGGGTTGCGGTTCGTGATCCTCGATCGCTTCGATGTGCTGGACCTGCCAGGGCGTGGCCAGTTGCTCGGCATGCTGGTGGCCATGTCTAAGTCCGGAACCATCGACAGCGCCATTGTCTGCGGCACCCTCAAGGCCAAGCCGGCCAAGCTGCCGCCTGAAATCAACGCGGTGTGGATCGAGGGCGGTGTTGCCGCCGGCGACGAACAACTGCAGCAAGCCAGTTAACCCAACCAATCGCAGTACCACAGGCGCCTACGGGCGCCTTCTTTTTGCCCAAAGGAAAGTGCCATGTCCGAATTGATCTGCTTTTTCGACACCGAAACCACCGGCCTCCCGCTATTCAAAGATCCCAGCGATGACCCACGCCAGCCGCACATCGTCGACATCTGCGCCCTGCTCTACACGCCCGACGGCGTCCTGGTCGATTCTTTCGAAGCGATGATCCGGCCTGACGGCTGGGAAATCCCGAACGAAGTCGCCGAAATCCACGGCATCACCACCGAAATCGCACTTGAACACGGCATTGACGAAGGTCTGGCGCTGGAAGGGTTCATGGACATCTGGCGCCGCGCCGGCCTTCGGGTTGCCCACAACGTTGGCTTCGACGACCGCATCTTGCGTATCGGCCTGAAGCGCTTCTTTGGCGAAGAAGCCGCCGACGAGTTCAAGGCCGGGCCGAAGTACTGCACCTGCCAGTCCAGCAAAAATATCGTCAAGTGCCCACCCACCGAAAAGATGATCGCCGCCGGCTTCGGCCGCCCTGGCCAATACAAGGTCCCGACGGTTGCCGAAGCGCTTCTGCACTTCACCGGTGAGGAACTGGTCGGCGGTCACCGCGCCCGGCCCGATACCGAGGCCTGCGCCCGCATCTACTTCGCCATGAACCCGCCAGCCACTCAGGTGGCTTGATCCTGCCCCACCGCGCGCCGGCAATCGCTGGCGCTGCCTCTCTATCAAGGACACCGCCGCATGATGCTCAAGCGAACACTCAAACATTTTCATATGTGCTGCGGCCTCGGCGGCGGCGCCAAGGGTTTCAACCGGGCCAAGCCCATCGTTGGCAACATCCAAGCTGAATGGCGCTGCATTGGCGGCGTTGACGTTGATCCGGCAGGGCTACGTGACTTTGAGCGCCTGTCAGGTGTTCCCGGCACGCTGATGGACTTGTTCAACCGTGATCAGTACATCCGCTTCCACGGCAACGAGCCGCCAGCAGGCTGGGCCGAAGCGACCGCCGATGACCTGCGCCGCGCTGCCAACAACGAACGGCCAGACGCGGTGTTCATTTCCAGCCCGTGCAAGGGTGCGTCGGGCTTGCTGTCCGAAAAGATGAGCCTCACCCCGAAGTACCAGGCCCTGAATGAACTGACGCTGCGCTGCATCTGGCTGATGTGCGAAGCCTGGAAGGACGACCCGGTGTCGCTGATCGTGTTCGAGAACGTCCCGCGCCTGGCCACTCGCGGCCGGCATCTGCTGGACCAGATCAACAAGCTGCTGGGGCACTACGGCTACGCGGTCGCCGAAACCACCCACGACTGTGGCGTTATCGGCGGTCTGGCACAGAGCCGCAAGCGCTTCTTGCTGGTGGCACGCCATATCGAGAAGGTGCCGCCGTTCCTGTACGAACCGGAAAAGAAGACCCTCAAGTCGGTCGGCTCAATCCTCGGCCGCATGCCACTCGCCGGCGACGTCGAGGCCGCGGGCCCGATGCACCGGGTACCGGCGCTGCAATGGAAAACATGGGTTCGGCTCGCCCTGGTCACCGCCGGCAAGGACTGGCGCAGCCTGAATGACTTGGCGATCGAGGACGGTTATCTGCGCGATCTGGTGATCGTGCCGGAATACCGCGCCGGCTATCTCGGCGTGCACGATTGGACGGACACCGCCGGTACCGTCGCCGGTCGCAGCAGCCCAACCAATGGTGCTTTCTCGGTGGCGGATCCCCGCGCCAAGGCCGGCGCCCTGCAATACCAGCAGTACGGCGTGCGCCGGTGGGACGAAACCAGTGGTGCAGTGATCGGCGTGAAAT
This sequence comes from Pseudomonas sp. JAI111, assembly GCF_024809425.1. Lineage (NCBI taxonomy): Bacteria > Pseudomonadati > Pseudomonadota > Gammaproteobacteria > Pseudomonadales > Pseudomonadaceae > Pseudomonas > Pseudomonas sp. JAI111. Next base: position 212,011 of record NZ_JANUCB010000006.1, read on the forward strand.
CGCCGGGACAAGGGACGTTCAGCGTCGCTGACCCGCGCCGCCCGGGAGAAGGCTTCGGCAAGTACTTGGTAACCCCGTGGGATCAGTCAGCCGGCACCGTGATTGCCGGCAGCACAACAGGGCAAGGCGCCTTTGCTGTGCAGGACCCAACGCCGGGCATGAAGCGCGTGAAAGGTGACGCCTACCTAACTGGCGGCCATTACGGCGTTGTCGGCTGGAATGACCAGTGCGGCGCTGTCTCGGCAAGTGCCCGGCAGGACAACGGCCGGTGGTCAGTCGCTGATCCACGCATGCCGGAAGCCAACGAGCGGCTGACCTGCGTTATCGAAAGCCTCGACGGCACCTGGCACCGCCCCTTCACCACCCTTGAACTGGCCGCGCTGCAAAGCTTGGTTGAACCCGAGGAAATGTTTGAGCTCGACGGCCTGAGTGATCAGGCCTGGCGCGAACGGATCGGCAACGCGGTACCGCCGGCAGCCGCCGAAGCAATAGCCCACGTGATGGGCACCACCCTACTGCTGGCTGAAGCCGGCGAAACCTTCATGCTCAGCAGCATGCCGATCTGGGTTCAGCCCGTGGCTGTAGGCCTGAGCGTTTCTCAGCAGGTAATTCCATGATCCATTACCACGGCACTCCGATTGGCGGGAGCCGGCAGGATGCTGCGCGCTTTCTCTCTGGTCGGCATGCCCTGGTGCCGTTCCCGCGTCAGGACGATATGGGCATCGTTGCCGATGTCTGCCAGTCGTTCGTGTTCGATAACGGCGCGTTTTCGGTCTGGAAAAAAGGCGGAACGTTGGATGTCGACGGATATATCCGCTGGGTTGAGCAGTGGCACCGACACCCAGGCTTCGACTGGGCGTTGATCCCCGACGTGATTGATGGTGATGAAGCGGCAAATGATGAGCTGCTGTCAGCTTGGCCCATGGAATTGCGCGGCGTACCGGTGTGGCACTTGCACGAGTCCATAGAAAGATTGGAGCGCCTGGCCAACGAATGGCCCACTGTCGCCTTTGGCAGTTCTGGGCAGTGGGCTAGCCCGGGCACGGCGGCGTGGTGGAAACGCATGGGCGCCGCGATGGCCGCCGTATGTGATGACCAAGGCCGGCCAGTCTGCCGGCTTCACGGTTTGCGGATGCTTGACCCCACGATCTTTCAACACCTGCCATTCGCTTCGGCTGACTCAACGAACGCTGCTGTGAATGGTGGAAGCATCAGTCGTTTCGGTATGTACGCCCCCCCCACCGCTGGCCAGCGCGCCAACGTCATCGCTGACCGCATCGAAGCACACAACAGTTCGCCTATCTGGCTACCCCCTCAACTTGAACTGATCATCTGAGGCAACCCAATGAACTCACTTGCACAGCAGGCGCTTGACCGTGCCCGCCACCCAGCACCCGCGCAAAAGCTGTTCCCGCCAATCGTGGCCAACGAGCCGCTGCCCGACCTGGTCATCACCGGCCCAATCAATCGGGTTATGGAACTGGAGGGCAAGCGCTACGCCTTGGAACACGTTCGCGGCCTGGGCGCTTCCATCCGCCGGGAACCTGTCCGGACCAAAGCCATTGCCGACCTGACCCGGTACGCCGCCGCACAGCCTTCCAGCTATGCCAGCGGCGTCAAGATCGTCATTGATGTGTTGAAGGGGGCGGCATGAAGACAGATGCCGAGCGGCTTGAGGACATGGCCATTGCATATGCCCAGCACCGCAAGAATCTTCGCGACAACAAGGTGGCGATCAAAAAGGTTATCGATGACGCCGACGGCTTCTACTTCGACCTCGCCAAGATCCGCGACCAATATTACTCGGGCGAATGCCATGACCTGATGATGGGTGAGGTGATTGTGTGGCGCGGATGGCTGCACGCCGTGGAGACGTGCAAGGAATACAACGACATCGATGATTACGACAGTTGCGGCTACAGGGCGACGGCGATCCTGCTGGACCAACGCCGCGACATCAAACGCGAAGGTGCGCGTATTCGTGCAGCCTTCACCAAGATCGGCGACAAGCTGCTCAAGGAAGTGACGCCATGACAGCCCCAGCCGAGTCGCTGTGCCCTTTCGTCATTGCATGGCGCGGCCGATGCAACGCCAAGGCAGACGAGACGGGTTTGTGTGAGCACCACCGCGCGATGAAGTGCTCGTCATGCGGAGCACAGGCTACCCACGATTGCGATCACACCGGCCAGTTCGTGTGCGGCGTCCCGCTTTGTGATGGCTGCCATGGTGTGAACGACGCCAACAAATCTCCAGGCACATGGGGATTCATGAACCACAGCCACCAGCGCAAGAAGGTGACGCCATGAAAGAACGCCCAATTCTATTCAGCGCACCGATGGTGCGCGCCATCCTGGAAGGCCGAAAGACGGTTACACGGCGGCCGGTGAAAGGGCTGAAGACCGATAACCCTGTGACCACCGGCGCGGACGAAACTCCGATGACTTGCTGCTGGGATTACGGTGGCCCAGTGATGCGTTGCCCCTATGGCAAGCCAGGCGACCGTCTGTGGGTGCGCGAGACCTGGACCCGCGCTGGCAATGGTGACCCGGGCTACCTGACTTACCGGGCAACCTACCCGGATTGCCTACCACCGGGGCTGGAAAACATACCTACTGCTCACAAGATCCGCTGGAAGCCAAGCATCCATATGTTCCGCGCCGACAGCCGAATCCTGCTGGAGATCACCGACGTCCGCCTCGAGCGGTTGCAGGACATCAGCGACGAGCAGGCGCAGGCAGAGGGAATAATCCCGGTACCTAAAACCACGGAAGACTCACATCAGTTCTGGCGTAACTACCACCTTAGCGGCGACGGCACGTTCTGCGTGGGCACTCCCAAGGAGTCGTTCAAGTCGCTCTGGTGTCACGTCGCTGGCGGGTCTTTCCCAAAGGGCGAGGCTGCGTACAAAGCATCACCGCATAGCTGGGACGCAAACCCGTGGGTCTGGGTCGTCGAGTTCAAACAGGTGACGCCATGATCATTCCAATCTGCGCCGCGCTCTTCCTGTTTCAGCACATCTACCGAGGGCCTTGGAAATGACCGCCCTACGCCGCAAGACCACCATTCGCGGGCGGCCGATGAAGCCTCTCGACCTCAACGTCATGTGCGACAAGTGCAACCACTCACGCGCCCATGGCAACCACGAAGAATGCAGCAAGCAGCGCCAGGCCGAAGCGGCCGAGCGGTGCGCTCGGGAGAATCAGTCATGAGTGAATTCAACAGAGAAGATCGTTACATCGTCATCAAGCATAGCGACATGGAAAAGGCTCCGGCGGATTTGCGAAAAAGCTTTTCCGTTCAATGTCGGAAGCTGTACGAAGCCATGCTGACCAATGGGGCGCCAGCTAGGTCATTCGTTGTGGTGGAAGCCGACTGGCCCGAATACGAACCGGTGTGGCAGATGATTGAGCGACGCGTGTCCGGGCAGCCTCTGGTCACGGCGGCGGAACTGGAGGCCGTGCTGCACTGGCGCGGCAAGCATGCCCAGGCGATCCTCGAGCGTGACGCCCTGCAGCTGCGTCTGAACGCAGTGGATCAGCGGTGCGATGACCTGACCGAGCTGCTGAACAAGTCGCTGATCGCCATCAAGCGAACGCTTCAAGCAGGCCGTGACCGGATTATCGACATGGGCGGCGATTGCGACAGCGTCGAATACATGATGAACAGCGACCTGACGGTTCAGGAAATTCGAACCGCGCTTAAGGCCGCCGATGAAGCCTGCCAGTTCCCGCAGTCGTGCACCACTCGCTGCGACTGCGATATACCCGACTTCAGCCCTGGCAACGGCAACAAAGCACGGCGCCGGGCTGAAGCATTGACGAAGTCATGCCAACAACCACAAGCGCACCCCGCGCGATGCGGATGTGAGCAAAAACCATGAAACGCTTCATCCGCCGAAAGTTAGAAGCTTGGCTGATCCTGCTGGCAGCGAAAATCCTAATTGACCGCAACGTCCATCGCGCCGCCGTCGTCTCCCGTCGGGATAACAACGACATGTGGGGAATGGCTGAGAAGCTCGAAGCCATCGCCAAGCGCATCAGCAAGGGCTACCCGTAAATAAATTTCTGAGGTGAATCAATGAACAACGAACGCGACGACCAGCACGAAGAGCCGGTCGAATTCATCCGACTGCCAGAGGTCAAGAAGCTGGTAGGTCTCGGCACCACGAAGATTTACACCATGGCCAGCGATGGCCTTTTCCCGAAACAGGTCAAGCTGGGCGGTCGGGCCGTTGCCTGGGTCAAGTCAGAAGTTCTGCAATGGAACAATGACCAGGTCATCGCCGCCCGGGGTCAACGCGATCAGGCTTCGGCCTCGAGCGCATCCAAGTAATCGGCCCAGTCCTGCATCATCCCCCTTCTCTGCTCTACAAACTCCGCGTGGTTATAGGTCCTGCGTACCTTGCTCCCGCTTGCGTGCGAAAGCTGCGCCTCGATCCAGTCCTCGTTGTAACCCATCTCGTTTAAGGCCGTTGAAATCGTTGCGCGGATCCCGTGCCCGGTCAGCTTGCCTTCATACCCCATGCGCTTTAATGCAGAGTTGACCGTGCCGTCACTGATTGGCTTGCTCGGGTCGTTGCGGCCGGCGATCAGCAATTTGTAGCCGCCGGTCAACTGATGCACCTTGCGCACTTCTTCAACCGCCTGCCGCGACAGTGGCACCAAGTACGGCGGAATCTCACCCCCTTCCTTTGTCCGAATCATCTTCCTCAACTGTTTCACGCCTTCGGGCGGTATCGTCCACAGCGCGGCGTCCAGATCAAACTGGGCTGCCGTCGCGTGGCGAATTTCGCCTGTGCGAACGCCAGTCAACAGCAGTATCCGTATGGCGCTCTTCGTGTACCCCGCGCAGTCAAAGCCCCTGAGCGTGTGCAGGAACGCTTTGAGGTCGCGCTGCCTCAGCATTGGGTTGTGCTTCACCGGAGGCTCTTTGGCGGCGACGATGTCCAGGTCGGCGGCCGGGTTCATATCCAGATAGCCCGAGGCCATGCCGAAGCGGAATATCTCGTTGAGCCAGGCGCGGCACTTGCGCGCGGAATTCATGGCGCCGCGCTTCTCTACCCGGCGCATTGCCTCCAGCACGTCAGACCGCTTCACATCGGCAACCGGGATCTTGCCCATCGCCGGGATCAGATCCTTGTCCAGGTAGAACCGCGATTGATAGGCGGCCCCCTTCTTGGCCACCACCAGCCGCGGGGTTTTGAACTTATGCCACTCGTTGGCCACGACTTCGAAGGTTTTGACGGCTTCCGACGCAGCGGCGCGCTTCTCTTCGCGGCGTTGCGATCGAGGATCGACGCCCTTGGCGACGAGCGACCGCGCTTGATCGCGCTTTTCACGGGCTTCTTTGAGGGTGATTTCGGGATAGGTGCCCAGCGACATGCGCGGCTGTTTGCCGTGCCAGGAGAACCTGAAGTGCCAGGACTTGGTGCCGTTGGGCGCAACGTACAGCGATAGGCCGCTGCCGTCAGTGAGGGTGAATTCCTTGTCGGCCGGTTTGGCCTGGCGCACAGCGGTATCAGTGAGGGGCATTAGTACATCACCAAGTCACTCGAATTAAGAAGTGCTGAATGATGTACTAAAAATGCGTGGGACGCAGCGAAAGACTGCGAAAGATGGCGAAAAGAAAAACCGCCAAGGCTTTGGGCTCTTGGCGGTTTCGTGAAGCTCTGCGAAACAGGGTGAAAATGGATGTGGTGCCCGAGACAGGAATCGAACCTGCGACCTTCGCGTTACGAGTGCGCTGCTCTACCGGCTGAGCTACACGGGCGGTGGGCTAAACCTAGCACCGGGTTTAAGCCTCAGCAACTTCATGCGCTGTTTCGCAGACAAAAAAATGCCCCGCAGCTTTCACTGCGGGGCATTTTATAACGTTGAAGCGGTCAAGCCTGGGAGTTGATTAAACGCCCGATGCCTTGGCTGCTGCTACGTCTTTGATGGACAGCTTGATACGGCCGCGGTTGTCCACGTCCAGTACCAGTACTTCCACTTCCTGGCCTTCTTTCAGGATGTCGGTCACTTTCTCTACGCGAGCATCGCTCAGCATCGAGATGTGAACCAGACCGTCCTTGCCTGGCAGGATGTTGACGAATGCGCCGAAGTCGACGATGCGCTCAACCTTACCCACGTAGATCTTGCCGATTTCAGCTTCTGCGGTGATGCCCAGAACGCGCTGGCGTGCAGCTTCAGCCGCTTCCTTGGTTTCGCCGAAGATCTTGATCGAGCCGTCGTCTTCGATGTCGATCGAAGCCTTGGTCTCTTCACAGATCGCACGAATGGTCGCGCCGCCTTTACCGATAACATCACGGATTTTGTCGGTGTCGATTTTCATCGCGATCATGGTCGGAGCGTTTTCCGACAGTTCGGTACGCGACTGGCCAATGATCTGGTTCATCTGACCGAGGATGTTCAGGCGCGCTTCCAGGGCTTGGCCCAGAGCGATCTCCATGATTTCTTCGGTGATGCCTTTGATCTTGATGTCCATCTGCAGCGCGGTCACACCTTTGGCGGTACCGGCTACTTTGAAGTCCATGTCGCCCAGGTGGTCTTCGTCACCCAGGATGTCGGTCAGGACAGCGAATTTCTCGCCTTCCTTAACCAGACCCATGGCGATACCGGCAACCGGTGCCTTCATCGGAACGCCAGCGTCCATCAGGGCCAGAGAAGCGCCGCAGACCGAAGCCATGGAGCTCGAACCGTTGGACTCGGTGATTTCCGACACAACACGGATGGTGTACGGGAACACGTCGGCAGCAGGCAGCATGGCTGCAATCGAACGACGGGCCAGACGGCCGTGACCGATTTCGCGACGACCAGCGCCACCCATGCGACCACACTCACCTACCGAGAACGGAGGGAAGTTGTAGTGCAGCATGAACGGGTCTTTTTTCTCGCCTTCCAGGGTGTCCAGCAGTTGTGCGTCACGGGCGGTACCCAGTGTTGCAACAACCAGAGCCTGGGTTTCGCCACGGGTGAACAGTGCCGAACCGTGGGTCTTTGGCAGAACACCGACTTCGATGTTCAGCGGACGTACGGTCTTGGTGTCGCGGCCGTCGATACGTGGCTTGCCGTTTACGATGTTTTCGCGAACGGTGCGGTATTCGATTTCGCCGAAAGCCGCTTTGACTTCGCTGGAAGAAGGCTGGCCTTCTTCACCGGACAGCTTGGCAACAACCTGGTCTTTCAGCTCACCCAGGCGAGCGTAACGGTCGGCCTTGATAGTGATGGTGTAAGCCTGGGAAATCGCGTCGCCGAACTCGGCACGGATGGCGCCCAGCAGAGCGGTGGCTTCTGGCTGTGGAGTCCAGGTCCAGGTTGGCTTGGCCGCTTCGGCAGCCAGTTCTTTAACGGCGTTGATCACAACCTGGAACTCGTCGTGAGCAAACAGTACCGCGCCCAGCATCTGGTCTTCGGTCAGCTCTTTGGCTTCCGATTCAACCATCAACACGGCTTCCGACGTACCGGCAACGACCATGTCCAGGCTCGAAGCTTTCTGTTGTTCGTAAGTCGGGTTCAGCAGATAGCCGGTGCTTTCGTGGAACGCAACGCGTGCACAGCCGATAGGGCCATCGAAAGGAATGCCGGAGATGGCCAAGGCAGCCGAGGTACCGATCATCGCAGCGATGTCCGGATCGGTTTTCTTGCTGGTGGAAACGACGGTGCAGACAACCTGCACTTCGTTCATGAAGCCTTCTGGGAACAGCGGACGGATCGGACGGTCGATCAGTCGGGAAGTCAGGGTTTCTTTCTCGGAAGGGCGGCCTTCGCGCTTGAAGAAACCGCCAGGGATCTTACCGGCAGCGTAAGTCTTTTCCTGGTAGTGGACGGACAGAGGGAAAAAGCCCTTGCCTGGATCGGCTTGCTTGGCGCCGACCACAGTCACCAATACGCTGACGTCGTCGTCAACGGTGACCAATACTGCGCCGGAGGCCTGACGGGCGATACGGCCAGTCTCGAGGGTAACGGTCGACTGACCGAACTGGAATTTTTTGATTACCGGGTTCACGGTGTCCTACCTTCTTTTGTGGCTCTTGGGGAACTTGTCTTCTTGCGAAATTCTTGGGCAATGTCGGGAATCGGCCCAACGCCTGTCCAGGGTAAAACGACTATCCAGATAAAACTTGAGGCTGGGAGCCTGCCATGCGCCAGCGGGAAACCCGCTGACGCACGACAGACAACCAACCTCTAGCGCAATCGCTTATTAGCGACGCAGACCCAGGCGACCGATCAGAGCCTGATAACGACCCAGATCCTTGCCTTTCAGGTAGTCCAGCAGCTTACGACGCTGGTTAACCATGCGGATCAGACCACGACGGGAGTGGTGATCTTTACCGTTTGCCTTGAAGTGACCTTGCAGCTTGTTGATGTTGTGGGTCAGCAGTGCAACTTGCACTTCTGGCGAACCAGTGTCACCAACAGCTTGCTGGTAGTCAGCTACGATTTGAGCTTTTTCTTGAACGTCGAGAGCCATGAGGCAATCCTTTTATCAGGAAACTGTTTCAAAGAAACAGCTTCAACAGGCCAGGGACAAATCCCTGTATCTATAAATGAGTAGTGACCGTGCCTGTTAACAGCCACACTCGTCCGGTCATTCTGACCGAATCAGTCGACGTGGCGCGATGCGCCCGTCTTCGCTCACTTCACCGATACCGATGAAGCGACCATTGTGATCCTGTACCCGTACCATGCCGAACTTCGGTGCATCCGGGGCACGTACCGGTTGGCCGTTGAGCCAGTAGAACGTGCTGTGCTCCGAGAACTGCAATAGCGGCCAATCCAGCAGGCCACTGTCCGATGGCATCAGGAAGCGGTCGACCGCTTCGTTGCCGCCTTCGGCGTGTACGGCTTCCAACTCTTCAAGCGTGACCGTCTGCGCCAGCGTGAAAGGCCCGGCCTGGGTACGTCGCAATTCAGCTACGTAAGCGCCACAACCGAGTTGCTCACCGATATCCTCCACCAGGGTGCGAATATAGGTGCCTTTGCTGCAATCCACCGCGAGCCGCGCAGTATCACCCTCAAAGGCCAGCAATTCCAAGCGCGCAATAGTAACAGAACGCGGTTCGCGCTCCACTACTTCGCCTGCACGGGCCAACTTGTAGAGCGGCTGGCCATCACGCTTGAGTGCCGAGTACATCGGCGGTATCTGACTGATTTGCCCACGAAATTTCGGCAGTACGGCTTCGACATCGGCGCGACCAACGGTCACCGGACGCTCCTGCAAAACTTCACCCTCGGCATCCGCCGTGGTGGTGGTCTTGCCCAGTTGCGCCAGGGTTTCGTAACCCTTGTCCGAATCGAGCAGGTATTGCGAAAACTTGGTGGCCTCTCCGAAGCACAGCGGCAACACGCCGGTGGCCAGCGGATCGAGACTGCCGGTATGCCCGGCCTTCTCGGCGTTCAGCAACCAGCGGACCTTCTGCAACGCGGCGTTGGAGGTAAACCCCAGCGGCTTGTCGAGCAGAATGATGCCGCTGACATTACGACGGATACGTTTGACCTGAGCCACCGATTACTCCTTGGTGTCTTCGGCTTCAGCCGCAACCGGGTGCTGGTTGTCTTCAGCCACCGCACGCTCGATCAGGGCCGACAGGTGCGCACCACGCACGACGCTTTCGTCGTAGTGGAAGTGCAACTGAGGAACGCTGCGCAACTTCATTTCGCGGGCCAACTGCATACGCAGGAAACCAGCGGCGGAGTTGAGCACCTTGATGCTTTGCGCGATGTCTTCGGCGTTGTCCTGCCCCATTACAGTGATGAAGATCTTGGCGTGACCGACGTCACGGCTGACTTCAACAGCGGTAATGGTGACCAGGCCGACGCGCGGGTCTTTGACTTCACGACGGATCAGCTGTGCCAGCTCACGCTGCATCTGATCGCCGATACGTTGGGTACGGCTGTATTCTTTTGCCATGTCTTGTTACCTGTTACTGCCCCACGGCGAAACCCGAAGGGTCTGAAAGCGGCAAACGCCCGGCCTGACAAAAGCCAGACCGGGCGTTGCGTTTAGAGTCCTGACGCTGTGCCGCGCATCTGCATGCAGCGGCTCATCGTGGCCCTTGAAGTGCGCGAGTTAGAGGCTGCGAGCAACCTGAACCTTCTCGAAGACTTCGATCTTGTCACCGACTTTGACGTCGTTGTAGCTCTTAACGCCGATACCGCATTCCATGCCGGCACGTACTTCGGAAGCGTCATCCTTGAAGCGGCGCAGGGATTCCAGCTCGCCTTCGAAGATAACGATGTCTTCACGCAGTACACGGATTGGACGGTTACGGTGAACAACACCTTCGATAACCATGCAACCGGCGATCGCGCCAAACTTCGGCGAACGGAACACGTCACGCACTTCAGCGATACCCAGGATGTTCTCGCGAACATCGCTGCCCAGCATACCGGTGAGGGCTTTCTTGACGTCTTCGATGATGTCGTAGATCACGTTGTAGTAACGCATATCCAGACCTTCCTGCTCGACGATCTTGCGAGCGCCAGCATCGGCACGCACGTTGAAGCCAAACAGTACAGCGTTGGAGGCCAGTGCCAGGTTGGCGTCGGATTCGGTGATACCACCGACACCGCCACCGACAACACGCACTTGCACTTCGTCGTTACCAAGGCCGTTCAAGGCACCGTTCAACGCTTCCAGCGAACCACGGACGTCGGATTTGAGGACGATGTTGAGCGTCTTCTTCTCTGCCTGACCCATGTTCTCGAAGATGTTTTCCAGCTTGCCGGCGTGAGCGCGAGCCAGTTTGACTTCGCGGAACTTGCCTTGACGGAACAGAGCCACTTCACGGGCTTTCTTCTCGTCCGACAGCACGCTCATCTCGTCGCCAGCGTCCGGGGTACCGTCCAGGCCGAGGATCTCGACAGGGATGGAAGGACCGGCTTCCTTGATTGGCTTGCCGTTCTCGTCGAGCATGGCACGTACACGGCCATAGTTCGAACCGACCAGCACCATGTCGCCTTGACGCAGGGTACCGTCTTGAACCAGAACGGTTGCAACCGGGCCACGACCTTTGTCGAGACGCGATTCAACCACGACGCCACGGCCAGGTGCCGAAGGTGTCGCTTTCAGTTCCAGAACTTCAGCCTGCAGCAGGACAGCTTCGAGCAACTCGTCCACGCCGGTACCGACTTTCGCCGAAACCGATACGAACGGAGTGTCGCCGCCCCACTCTTCCGAGGTCACACCGTGAACCGACAGTTCGCTACGGATGCGATCGAGATCGGCGCCCGGCTTGTCGATTTTGTTCACAGCGACTACCAGCGGAACACCTGCAGCCTTGGCGTGCTGAACAGCTTCAATGGTCTGCGGCATCACGCCGTCGTCCGCTGCAACTACCAGGATCACGATGTCGGTCGCCTTGGCACCACGGGCACGCATTGCGGTAAACGCGGCGTGACCAGGGGTGTCGAGGAAGGTGACCATGCCGCGTTCGGTTTCAACGTGGTACGCACCGATGTGCTGGGTGATACCGCCGGCTTCGCCAGCAGCTACCTTGGCACGACGGATATAGTCGAGCAGCGACGTCTTACCGTGGTCAACGTGGCCCATTACGGTCACGACTGGTGCACGGGAGAACGTCTCACCTTCAAACTTCAGGGACTCGGCCAGGGAATCTTCCAGGGCGGTGTCGCTGACCAGGGTCACTTTGTGGCCCAGTTCTTCGGCTACCAGTTGAGCAGTTTCCTGATCAAGCACCTGGTTGATGGTCGCTGGAGTACCCAGTTTGAACATGAACTTGATGATTTCAGCAGCCTTGACCGACATCTGCTGAGCGAGATCGCCAACAGTGATGGTCTCGCCGATCTGCACATCACGCACGACAGGGCCGGTTGGGCTCTGGAAACCGTGAGCGTTGCGTTTCTTCAGCTTGGCCTTGCCGCGACCACCACGACGGAAGCCATCGCTTTCTTCGTCGGTGGTACGTGGAGCAACACGCGGAGCAGGCGCTTTTTCCTTGACCGAAGCACGATGCGGAGCGTTTTTGCGCTCACCATCGCCACTGCCACGACGATTGTTATCGTCGGCACGTGGTTTGTCCGGACGGCGCTGTTCGTTCTGCTTGTTGCGAACGTCGGCAGACGGCGCTGGAGCAGCAGCCACAACCGGTGCGCTTTCACGTACTGGTTCGGCGACTGCAGCAGGTGCTGCAACAGCGTCATTAGTAGCGGATTGCGCAGCAGCTGGCTGGCGACGTGCTTCTTCTTCGGCGCGACGCTTGGCTTCTTCTTCAGCCTTCTGACGTGCAGCATTTTCTACTGCGCGACGTTCTTCCAGTTCGCGTTTGCGCTCGGCTTCGATTTCTTCCGGGCTGCGCTGTACGAAAACTTTCTTTTTACGCACTTCAACACTGATGCTTTTGCTGCCAGCAACACGCAGGGTGCTGGTGGTTTTACGCTGCAGTGTAATCTTGCGTGGTTCTTCCACTTTCGCCTTGTGGCTGCTTTTCAAGTGAGTCAGCAAAGATTGCTTCTCACTGTCAGTCACATGTTCTTCGGCGGCGGTGTGCGGCAGACCTGCCTCACGCATCTGCTGCAACAGGCGCTCTACCGGTGTTTTGACCTCATCGGCCAGTTGTTTCACCGTGACTTGCGTCATGCACTTCTCTCCTCAGGCCGCGCCTAATTACTCGAACCAGTGGGCTCGGGCGGCCATGATCAACTTGCCGGCACGATCTTCGTCAATGCCGTCGATGTCGAGCAGATCGTCAATAGACTGCTCGGCCAGGTCTTCGCGGGTAATTACGCCGCGCACCGCCAGTTCCATCGCCAAATCCTTGTCCATACCCTCAAGCGAGAGCAGGTCTTCGGCCGGATGGGCGTCTGCCAGCTTTTCCTCAGTAGCGATGGCTTTGGTCAACAAACGATCCTTGGCGCGAGCGCGAAGCTCGTTGACGGTTTCTTCGTCAAAGCCGTCGATGTTGAGCATTTCTTCCAACGGTACGTAGGCAATCTCTTCCAGGCTGGTGAAGCCTTCATCTACCAGCACCTGTGCCAGGTCTTCATCGACTTCCAGCTCGTCAATGAAATTGCGCAGGATGTCGCCGGTTTCTGCTTGCTGCTTAGCCTGGATGTCCGATTCGGTCATCACGTTCAGGGTCCAGCCAGTCAGCTGGCTAGCCAGACGCACGTTCTGACCACCACGACCGATGGCCTGAGCCAGATTGTCTGCGCCAACGGCGATGTCCATTGCATGGGCATCTTCGTCAACGATAATTGCCGCCACTTCAGCCGGCGACATTGCATTGATCACAAACTGAGCCGGGTTGTCATCCCACAGGACGATGTCCACACGCTCACCGCCCAACTCACCCGACACTGCCTGGACGCGCGAACCGCGCATACCGATGCAAGCGCCTTGCGGGTCAATGCGTTTGTCCTTGGAGCGGACCGCGATCTTGGCGCGCGAACCCGGATCACGGGACGCAGCCATTACTTCGATCAGGCCTTCAGCAATTTCCGGCACTTCGATGCGGAACAACTCGATCAGCATTTCCGGCGCGGTACGCGACAGGATCAGCTGCGGGCCGCGGTTCTCGGTGCGGATTTCCTTGAGCAGCGCACGCAAACGCACGCCAACCCGGAAAGTTTCGCGAGAGATGATGTCTTCACGAGCCAGCAACGCTTCAGCGTTGTTGCCCAGGTCGACGATCACGTTGTCGCGGGTGACTTTTTTCACGGTGCCGGAGATGATTTCCCCCAGGCGCTCGCGATAGGCATCAACGACTTGAGCGCGCTCGGCTTCGCGCACTTTCTGCACGATGACTTGCTTGGCAGTCTGTGCAGCGATGCGGCCGAACTCGATGGATTCGATTTTTTCTTCGACTACATCACCAACCTTGGCGCCAGGATGCGTTTCGGCAACCTTGCTCGGCCAGGTTTCGATGGCCGGATCGTCCAGGTCGGCTTCTTCGACGACCGTCCAGCGACGGAAAGTCTCGTAAGCGCCGGTGTGGCGATTGATTTCCACACGCAGATCGACTTCGTCCTCAAAACGCTTTTTGGTAGCAGTGGCCAGAGCCAGCTCCAGCGCTTCAAAAATTACGTTTGCCGGTACGCCCTTTTCATTGGATACCGACTCAACAACCAGCAGTACTTCTTTGCTCATCGTACGCCTCGCCTTTCGCAAGCCATTGGATCCGCGGGATCCGCGTCTCAGTCAAAACTGGGAATAATGTTGGCCTTGTCGATCATATCGATCGGCAACAGGAACTCATGGTCTTCTACCTGCACCACGACGTCCTGCTCTTCTACACCGCGCAGAAGGCCCTGAAAGTTGCGTCGTCCTTCAAAGGGCGAGCGCAGCTTGATCTTCACTTGTTCACCGGCAAATTTTGCAAACTGCTCAATAGTGAACAGCGGGCGTTCCATGCCAGGCGAGGAAACTTCAAGGGTGTATTCAACGGCGATTGGATCTTCAACATCCAGGACACCGCTGATCTGACGGCTGACGATGGCACAATCGTCCACCAGCACGCCGCCTTCCTTATCAATATAAACGCGCAACATTGAGTGGCGACCTTGAGCCGAAAACTCAATACCCCAGCATTCATAGCCTAGGGCCACGACCACCGGGGCCAGCAAGGCCTGCAACTCTTCTAGCTTGCTCGACACCTGAACCCCCTCGTGCATGTATGTGCATGCTATGCAAAATAAAAAAATGGGCGAAACGCCCATCCTTGAAACGCCGTCGAACAGCGGCGTAGAAAGTGTCCAGCTAACAAAAAGCCCCTTAAAAGGGGCTCCTTAAACTGGTTGCGGGGGCCGGATTTGAACCGACGACCTTCGGGTTATGAGCCCGACGAGCTACCAGACTGCTCCACCCCGCGACAAAGCTGGGGCGGAAGTATACGACCGATCCCTGACAGGGTCAATGTAACCTTCCACCTACAAGAAAGCCCGCAACAGCGGGCTCTCCTGATAATTGGTACCGAGAAGGGGACTCGAACCCCTACACCCTATGGGCACAACCACCTCAAGGTTGCGTGTCTACCAATTCCACCACCTCGGCAATACTACGTTTGAAACCCTTCTTACTTCTGCTCTTGAGCTGGAGGTACGTCAGTCGCTGGAGTAGCCGACTTTTGCTCTTGAAGCACCGGGACATCATCAGAAGCCGGTTGTTGCTGCTTAGGAACTTCCAACACTGCTGGGTTTGGCAAACCTACTTGAGTCAGCTGGTGAGCTTTCTCTTTAGCAAAGTAACCTAACCCTAAGCTGGTTATGAAGAAACCGGCGGCAAGTATAGCAGTAAATTTACTAAGAAAGGTAGAGGAACCTTGGCTTCCGAACACAGTATTTGAAGCACCTGCTCCGAAAGACGCGCCAGCATCCGCACCTTTACCCTGCTGCAGCAATACCAGAGCAACTACGCCCAATGCACCCAGCAGATGAAAAACGACTACGACTGTTTCCAGCATTTTTTCAGTTTCCCGCGGCGCGACAAATCGCACCGAACTCATCTGCATTCAGGGAAGCTCCACCAATGAGCCCCCCATCGATATCCGGCATGCCGAACAGTTCGACCGCATTGGCCGCCTTCACGCTGCCGCCGTATAGAAGCCGCACACCTTGTGCGATTTCAGAATTCTCTGCCGCCAACTGAGCGCGAATGGCTGCATGCACATCCTGCGCCTGTTGCGGCGAAGCAGTCAGCCCGGTGCCAATGGCCCAGACCGGCTCGTAAGCAATTACTGCATTGGCAAAGGCACCGACACCCAGCTCCTCTATGATACTGCCAAGCTGACGCCCGACAACCTCAAGAGTTTTCCCGGCTTCACGCTGCTCAAGGGTTTCCCCTATGCACAACACCGGAATCAAGCCACATGCCTGTGCCGCTGCGAACTTGCGATTCAGCATGCCGTCCTGCTCGCCCATAATCTGGCGGCGCTCGGAATGCCCGACAAGTACCAGGGAACACCCTGCATCTACCAACTGACTCGGCGCAATTTCACCGGTCAACGCACCTTGCATGGATTCCACCGCAGAGTTCTGCGCGCCGACCAAAATCGACTGTCCCTTCAAACCATCAATCACTTGATTGATATGCAAGCAAGGCGGGAATACCGCTACATCAACACCGCTCGGCAAGGCCAGATGACGAAGGCCATTGATCAGCTCAGCGACGCTGGCGCGGGTACCGTGCATCTTCCAGTTACCAGCTACCATAGGGCGACGCATGCTGTACCTCGTCGGTCAAAGTGGGCGCAGATGTTACCCAACACAATCATGGCTGGCAAGCCGAATTCAGGCAGAAACTTCAGTAACCAGTTTTGCCAGCTCTTCGGCGTAACCACGAACCTGTGTTTCGTCCTCGCCTTCGACCATCACCCGCACCAACGGCTCCGTCCCGGACTTGCGCAACAGCACACGCCCGCGACCCGCCATCGCCTGGGTAACACGATCACTGGCCTCCTTGACCGCGGGATGATCGAGCGGGCTCGCGCCCCCGCCGAACCGGACATTGATCAGCACCTGAGGGCACTTGCGCAACGCCTGACGAGACTGAGCAAGACCTTCCGAACGAGACTTAAGCGCCATCAGCACCTGCAATGCAGCGATGATCGCATCACCCGTCGTGGTGTGATTGAAGCAGACGATATGACCCGAGTTCTCACCGCCGACCAGCCAGTTACGCTCCAGCAAGTCAGCGATTACATAGCGGTCGCCGACGTTGGCGCGCACAAAAGGAATCGACAGGTCAGCCAGGGCAAGCTCCAGCCCCAGGTTACTCATCAACGTACCGACCACGCCGCCTTGCAGCTTGTCACGCTCATGCAGATCGCGGGCGATGATGTACAGCAACTCATCACCGTCAACAACGGCACCCGTGTGATCGACCATCAGGACACGATCACCGTCGCCGTCGAAGGCGATACCCAGATCAGCATGCTCGGCCAATACGGCAGCCTGTAATTGGCCCATATGGGTCGAGCCGCAATTTTCATTGATGTTCAGGCCGTTAGGCTGAGCGGATAGCACAACGACTTCGGCACCCAACTCACGGAACACACTTGGTGCAACCTTGTAGGTCGCACCGTGGGCGCAGTCGACGACGATTTTCAGGCCAGCGAAGCTGGTGCCGGTCGGAACGCTGCTTTTGCAGAATTCGATGTAGCGACCAGAGGCATCGTTGATTCGCGACACTTTACCGATCTTGCTCGACTCAACCACGGTCATCGGGGTATCGAGCAACTCTTCGATCATCAACTCGACTTCATCCGGCAGCTTGGTGCCTTTGCCAGAGAAGAACTTGATACCGTTGTCATCATGAGGATTGTGCGAGGCACTGATCACGATGCCGGCTTCCGCATGGAAGGTACGTGTCAGGTACGCGATTGCCGGAGTCGGCATCGGGCCCAGCAACATCACATCAGCACCAGCCGATGTCAGACCGGCTTCGAGCGCGGACTCAAACATGTAACCGGAAATCCGGGTGTCCTTGCCGACCAGCACCTTGCAGGCGCCCATCTTGCGAAACGCCATGCCCGCAGCCCAGCCGAGCTTGAGCATGAAGTCAGGAGTAATCGGGTATTCGCCGACCCGACCACGGATACCGTCGGTGCCAAAATATTTTTTGCTCATAAGTGCTCCATCATTCTTATTCGGCTGATTCCACTGCGGCGATCATCCGGACCACGTCCACTGTTTCGGCTACATCATGGACGCGCAATATACGCGCACCCTTGGCCGAAGCCAGCGCCGCGAGCGCCAGACCACCAAACAGGCGCTCTCCAACCGGGCGATTCAAGGCCAGGCCTATCATGCTCTTTCGCGAAACCCCGACCAACAGGGGCCGCCCCAAGGCATGCAGGGCTTCCATATGTTTGAACAAGCTTAGATTGTGCTGCAATGTTTTCGCGAACCCGAAGCCCGGATCAAGAATAATCCGCTCGGCCGGAATGCCCACCGCCGCGCACTGGGCCATACGCTCAGCGAGAAACTCGCCGACCTCCCGGGTGACATCAAGGTAGTGCGGATCGTTCTGCATGTCGCCAGGCTCACCGAGCATATGCATCAGACAGACAGGCAGCCCGGTGGCGGCGGCAGCATCCAGGGCGCCGTCTCTACGCAGCGACCGCACGTCATTGATCAAGCCCGCTCCCAGCCGCGCCGTTTCGCGCATGACCGCAGGCGTGGACGTATCGACCGAAATAATCACGTCCAGTTCACGGCTGATGCGCTCAACGACAGGCGCTACGCGCTCCAGCTCTTCAAGCGGCGAAACAGCCCTTGCACCAGGCCGTGTCGATTCGCCACCGACGTCAATCAACGTCGCGCCGGCCGCCACCATCGCTTCGGCATGGCGCAGGGCCGTATCGAGCTGACTGTATCGGCCGCCATCGGAAAAGGAATCGGGGGTGACATTGAGAATGCCCATGACATGCGTCTGGGCCAAATCAAGAACCCGGTTGCCGCAAGGCAACCGGGTCGAGGACTGAACAGAAGTCATTTCAAACCTTATACGTCAGCAGCCGGGCCGCCGATCGGTGTTTCCGGACGCGGATCCTGCACTGCCGGAGGCGTGCCGGAAGTACCGGTTCCACCCGACCAGTCACGAGGTTCGCGCGGTGTACGACCAGCCATGATGTCGTCGATTTGATCGGCATCGATCGTTTCGTACTTCATCAGGGCATCGGCCATCGCGTCGAGCTTGTCGCGGTTGTCCGTAAGGATTTGCTTGGCCGTGCCGTAGCACTGGTCAATGATGCTGCGCACTTCGGAGTCGATCAGCTTGGCCGTCTCACCGGAGAAGCTTGCACTCTGACCACCGCCGCCGCGACCGAGGAACACTTCGCCCTCTTCTTCGGCGTACATCAATGGACCGAGTTTTTCCGACAGGCCCCACTTGGTGACCATGTTCCGGGCAATCTGGCTGGCTCGCATGATGTCGTTGGACGCGCCGGTGGTCACACCGTCGAAGCCCAAGGTCATTTCTTCAGCGATACGGCCACCGTACAGCGAGCAGATCTGGCTGATCAGCGCTCGTTTGGACAGGCTGTAGCGATCTTCTTCCGGCAGAAACATCGTCACACCCAGCGCACGACCGCGCGGGATGATCGAGACCTTGTAAACCGGATCGTGCTCAGGTACGACACGGCCCACAATGGCATGGCCTGCTTCGTGATAGGCGGTGTTCTGTTTTTCTTTCTCGGACATGACCATGGATTTGCGCTCGGCGCCCATCATGATCTTGTCCTTGGCCAGCTCGAACTCTTTCATTTCAACGATGCGCTTGCCGGTACGGGCAGCGAACAACGATGCCTCGTTCACCAGGTTAGCCAGGTCGGCACCGGAGAAGCCAGGCGTACCACGAGCAATCACGGCCGGAGCGACGTCGTCACCCATTGGCACTTTGCGCATGTGAACCTTGAGAATCTGCTCGCGACCACGAATATCCGGCAGACCGACCACGACCTGACGGTCGAAACGACCCGGACGCAGCAACGCAGGGTCCAGTACGTCCGGACGGTTGGTTGCGGCGATGACGATGATGCCGTCATTCATTTCAAAGCCGTCCATCTCTACCAGCAACTGGTTGAGAGTCTGCTCGCGTTCGTCGTGACCACCACCCATGCCGGCACCACGATGGCGACCAACGGCGTCGATTTCATCGATGAAGATGATGCACGGCGCGTGCTTCTTGGCTTGTTCGAACATGTCGCGAACACGGCTGGCACCCACACCGACGAACATTTCGACGAAATCGGAACCGGAGATGGTGAAGAAAGGCACCTTGGCCTCGCCGGCAATCGCCTTGGCGAGCAGGGTCTTACCCGTACCTGGAGGGCCAACCATCAGAACACCGCGCGGAATGCGGCCGCCCAGACGCTGGAACTTGCCCGGATCACGCAGGAATTCAACCAGCTCGCCGACTTCTTCCTTGGCTTCGTCGCAACCGGCGACGTCAGCCAAGGTGGTTTTCACCTGATCCTCGGAGAGCAGGCGTGCCTTGCTCTTGCCGAAGCTCATCGGTCCGCCCTTGCCACCGGCACCGCCCTGCATCTGCCTCATGAAGAACATGAAGACGGCGATGATCACCAGGATCGGGAAGCTCGCGACCAGGAGTTGAGTCCAGATGCTTTGCTGCTCAGGCTGCTTGCCTTCGACCACGACGTGGTTATCCACGAGGTCGCCGATCAGGCCATTGTCCTGGATAGCAGGACGAATGGTCTTGAAGCTGTCGCCGTCGTTGCGTTTACCGGTAATCACATAGCCGTCAACGGCTACGCGCTCGACCTTGCCATCCTTGACCTGCTGGATGAAGTCGGAATAGTTGAGGGTCTGCGGCTCGTTAGGGCTGGAGAAGTTGTTCATCACCGTCACCAGGACAGCCGCGATGATCAACCACAGGATCAGATTCTTTGCCATATCGTTCAATTAACTACCCTCTGAAGCAAGCTCCGCTAATGGCGCGTGCTTCGCATGATATTCACCGGCCTAACTTACTACATTACCTACGGCTCTGGCAGGCGCCGTCTGTAACCCTTTGTGAAACACTTTCTACACAATATTCGTTAAAGCTCACGAGGCGAAATACGAAAAACCTATCGCCCCGCCAAAAAACCTCGTTTTACTCACTACGCCCGCGGTAACCCCAGGCCAGCATGTATTGCTCGCGGGAACTGCCACGAGAAGAGTCTGGCTTGATCATCTGGATCTTGTCGAATTTCCGACGAGCATCCTTCAGGTACACATCAAATCCTTCGCCCTGAAAAATCTTGATCACGAAATTACCACCCGGCTTGAGTATCCGTTCTGCCAAATCAAGCGCCAGCTCGCAAAGAAACATGGCTTTTGGCATATCCACTTCAGGCGTACCACTCATATTGGGGGCCATATCGGAAATCACAAGGTCCACCTGCGAATTACCGACGGCTTCAAGGATCTGCGCGAGCACTTTGTCCTCGGTGAAGTCACCCTGGATGAAAGTCACGTCTGGAATGCTGTCCATTTCCAGAATGTCCGAGGCGATCAGACGCCCCTCACCACCGATCAGACGGCTAGTCACCTGCGACCACCCCCCAGGCGCTGCGCCCAGGTCGACAACGGTCATGCCGGGACGGATCAGCTTGTATTTCTCCTGGACCTCCAGAAGCTTGTAACTCGCACGCGAGCGGTAGCCATCCTTCTGCGCCTGCTTCACATAGGGATCATTGACATGTCTTTGCAACCACTTAAGGCTTGTCTTGGAACGGGCCACGGGCCACCTCGAAAATAAAACGGGTCGTGATTAACTGGGCGGTCCCGGACTCGCTCGGGTAAACTGGCCGCCGCTTTTTACAAGATCAGACGCAGGGGTCAGATTATGCCGCTCACTCAAGAGCAGAAGAAACAGTACAAATCCATTGGCCACCATCTGAAACCAGTTTTGATTGTGGCTGACAACGGTTTGACTGAAGGTGTGTTAGCCGAACTTGAACGCGCGCTGGCGGATCACGAGCTGATCAAAATCAAGCTCAACATCCTCGATCGCGAATCGCGCCTGGCGTCCATTGCAGAACTCTGCAAGGTCGGCAAAGCGGATCTGGTTCAGGTCATTGGCAAGATGGCACTGATTTACCGCAAGAACTTCAGCGTCAACAAGCAGCTGTCGAACGTCCATCGTTTCAAATGATGGCAAGGGTCAAGGGTGTGCTTCGCGCACCCTGCCACTCCATCCAGGCACCGGTTGTAACACCAGTACCAGCCCGGAAAAACCCAGAGCAAGATAGCTGAACACCTGCCAGCGCATGGCGTCCGGCCAGCCAATATGAGCTGCGACGAACATCGCACATGCAAACAGCGCCATCAGCAGCAGTTGCCCGCGAATATCGCACCATAGACTGACAAGGCCCTCGGCCTGAACCAGCACCAAAGCCTGAAAAACCAAGCACGCTGCGGCGAATTCCACCACCAGCGCATTCAGCATGCCTGCAATTTCGTCGATCAGCAGCGGTGCCAGGCCAATCTGACCCAGCACCGGCAGCATACCGATGTGTAACAGCCACAGGCCACCGACCCACAACATCTGAGCCAGTTGCCAAAGCATTGCGCCCGCACGGAGCGGGCGCCTGCGTTCAGATGTGGCGGACTTCGACAATCTCGTACTCGATAACGCCACCAGGCGTTTTCACGGCAACCACATCACCCTCTTCCTTGGCAATCAAGGCGCGGGCCAATGGCGAACCTACCGAAATCTTGCCCAGTTTGAAGTCAGCCTCATCCTCACCCACGATGTGGTAAGTGACGCTTTCATCAGTCTCGACATTGGCGATTTCTACGGTGGTGCCGAAAATCACCTTGCCGGTGTGAGGAATGGTCGTGACATCAATGATCACTGCGTTCTGCATGCGACCTTCGATATCACGGATCCGCGCCTCGACCATACCCTGCTGCTCGCGGGCAGCATGGTATTCGGCGTTTTCCTTCAAGTCACCCAACTCGCGGGCCGTACCGATGTCCTGGCTAAGCTTCGGACGGACGACCTTGGTCAGGTGAGCGTGCTCTTCTTCCAGGGCTTTGGCGCCCTGAACGGTCATTGGGTACTTGGTTATGCTCATGCCTTCAACCCTGCGTGTAGATCCTGCAAGCGGCGCACAGTCTTCTCGGGACCGAACTTCAGCGCTTCGCAGATAGCTTCGCCAGCAGCAATGGTAGTGGTGCAATAAATCTTGTGCTGCAAGGCATTACGACGAATGGAGTACGAATCAGCGATCGACTGACGGCCTTCGGTAGTGTTGATGATCAAGGTGACTTCGTCATTCTTGATCATGTCCACCACGTGCGGACGACCTTCGGTCACCTTGTTCACACGACGCACTTTCAGGCCTGCGGCTTCGATCAGCTTGGCAGTCCCAGCAGTGGCGACCACTTCGAAGCCCAAGTTGATCAGATCACGGGCCACGCCTGCAACCAGCGGCTTATCGTCGTCACGCACGCTGATGAACGCGGTACCGCCGGTCGGCAGCACTTCGCTGGCGCCCATTTGAGCTTTGGCAAACGCCTCACCGAAGGTGTCGCCCACGCCCATCACTTCACCGGTGGACTTCATCTCTGGGCCCAGGATCGGGTCCACACCAGGGAATTTGGCAAATGGAAACACTGCCTCTTTCACGCTGTAGAAGTTCGGGATGATTTCTTTGGTGAAGCCGATTTCCTTCAGGGTTTTACCGGCCATGACGCGTGCCGCGATCATCGCCAGGGAAACACCGATGCACTTGGAGACGAACGGCACGGTACGGGAAGCGCGCGGGTTGACTTCGATGACGTAGATGTCTTCGCCTTGCAGCGCCAACTGTACGTTCATCAGGCCGACCACGCCCAGCTCCAGGGCCATTTTCTTGACCTGTTCGCGCATCTCGTCCTGGATGTGGGCAGGCAGCGAGTACGGCGGCAGGGAGCACGCGGAGTCACCAGAGTGAACGCCGGCTTGCTCGATGTGCTGCATGATCGCGCCGATCACCACGTCGGTGCCGTCGCAGACCGCGTCCACGTCCATTTCGATGGCGCAGTTGAGGAAGTGGTCGAGCAGCACCGGGCTGTCGTTGGACACTTTCACCGCATCACGCAGGTAGCGCTTGAGTTCTTCTTCTTCGTAGACGATTTCCATTGCGCGACCGCCCAGAACATAGGACGGACGAACCACCAGCGGGTAACCGATCTTGGCGGCGGCACGAATTGCTTCGTCTTCGCTGCGCACGGTGGCGTTTGGCGGCTGACGCAGGTTCAGACGCTCAACCATCTGCTGGAAGCGCTCACGGTCTTCGGCACGGTCGATGGCGTCAGGGCTGGTGCCGATGATCGGTACGCCGGCTTCTTCCAAGGCACGCGCCAGTTTCAGCGGGGTTTGGCCGCCGTACTGAACGATCACGCCTTTAGGCTTCTCTACCCGGCAGATTTCCAGCACGTCTTCCAGGGTCACTGGTTCGAAGTACAGGCGATCGGAGGTGTCGTAGTCGGTGGAAACGGTTTCCGGGTTGCAGTTGACCATGATGGTCTCGTAACCGTCTTCGCGCAGAGCCAATGCCGCGTGTACGCAGCAATAGTCGAACTCGATACCCTGGCCAATACGGTTAGGACCGCCGCCGAGGATCATGATCTTGTCGCGGCCCGACGGCGCTGCTTCGCACTCTTCCTCGTAAGTCGAGTACATGTAGGCGGTGTCGGTAGCGAACTCGGCCGCGCAAGTGTCAACGCGCTTGTAGACCGGGAAGATTTCCAGCTTGTGACGGTGGCGACGCAGGGCCTTCTCGGTCACGCCCAGCAGCTTGGCCAGACGCATGTCGGAGAAGCCTTTGCGCTTGAGGCGGAACATCAAGTCGCGGTCGATGCTGGCCAGACCCAGGGTCTTGACCTTCTCTTCTTCCTTGATCAGATCTTCGATCTGCACCAGGAACCACGGGTCGATCATGTTCATGCCGAAGATGTCTTCGACGGACAGGCCGGCGCGGAAGGCGTCAGCCACGTACCAGATACGCTCGGCACCCGGCACGGTCAGTTCGCGCTTGAGGATGCTCATGCTTTCCGGGTTGCTCAGGTCGAGCTTCTCGTCCAGACCGCAAACACCCACTTCCAGACCGCGCAGGGCTTTCTGCAAGGATTCCTGGAAGGTCCGGCCGATGGCCATGACTTCACCAACCGACTTCATTTGAGTGGTCAGGCGTGCGTCGGCTTTCGGGAATTTTTCAAAGGCGAAACGTGGCAGCTTGGTCACGACGTAGTCGATCGACGGCTCGAAGGACGCAGGAGTAGCGCCGCCGGTGATTTCGTTTTGCAATTCGTCCAGGGTGTAGCCGATCGCCAGCTTGGCAGCGATACGCGCAATCGGGAAACCGGTGGCTTTCGAGGCCAGCGCTGAGGAACGGGATACCCGCGGGTTCATCTCGATGACTACCATACGGCCAGTGTCCGGGCAGATGCCGAACTGGACGTTGGAGCCGCCGGTTTCCACGCCGATTTCACGCAGTACCGCCAGGGAGGCGTTACGCATGATCTGGTATTCCTTGTCCGTCAGGGTCTGCGCTGGCGCAACAGTGATCGAGTCACCAGTGTGCACGCCCATCGGGTCAAAGTTTTCGATGGAGCAGACGATGATGCAGTTGTCCTTCTTATCGCGGACAACCTCCATCTCGTATTCTTTCCAGCCGATCAGGGATTCGTCGATCAGCAGCTCTTTGGTCGGCGACAAGTCGAGACCACGGGCGCAGATTTCTTCGAACTCTTCACGGTTGTAAGCGATACCGCCACCGGTGCCGCCCATGGTGAAGGACGGACGGATGATGCACGGGAAGCCGAGCTTCTCGAGGACCGCGTTGGCCTCTTCCATGCTGTGGGCGATACCCGAACGCGGGCAGTCCAGGCCGATGGATTTCATCGCCTTGTCGAAGCGCGAACGGTCTTCAGCCTTGTCGATGGTGTCAGCGTTGGCGCCGATCATCTCTACGCCGAACTTCTCCAGAACGCCTTCGCGCTCCAGGTCCAGTGCGCAGTTCAGTGCGGTCTGGCCGCCCATGGTTGGCAGCAGCGCGTCCGGACGCTCTTTCTCGATGATCTTGGCAACGGTCTGCCATTTGATCGGCTCGATGTACGTGGCGTCAGCCATGTCCGGGTCGGTCATGATGGTCGCCGGGTTGGAGTTCACCAGGATGACGCGGTAACCCTCCTCGCGCAGGGCTTTACAGGCCTGGGCGCCGGAGTAGTCGAATTCGCAAGCCTGGCCGATCACGATCGGGCCAGCGCCGAGAATCAGGATGCTTTTAATGTCTGTACGTTTTGGCATGGGTTTGTCACTCAAATCCGCAGGTCAGTCGGCAAGCCGTCTTGTTCAATCTTTGAAGCCTTGAGGGGGGCCACCGGTTCTCGGGACCGCCCCTCAAGCTTTGCTCATCAAGGCGAGCGATTAGCGTCGCTTGGCCATTTCGTTGATGAAGCGATCAAACAGTGGTGCTACGTCGTTCGGGCCAGGGCTGGCTTCAGGGTGACCCTGGAAGCTGAAAGCGCTCTTGTCGGTACGCTCGATACCTTGCAGGGTGCCGTCGAACAGCGATTTGTGGATCGCGCGAACGTTGGCTGGCAGGGTCGTTTCGTCTACCGCAAAACCGTGGTTCTGGCTGGTGATCATCACGACGCCGGTGTCCAGGTCCTGGACCGGGTGGTTGGCACCGTGGTGGCCGTGACCCATTTTCAGGGTCTTGGCGCCGGAGGCCAGAGCCAGCAGTTGGTGACCGAGGCAGATGCCGAACACCGGAATCTCGGTTTCCAGCACATCCTTGATCGCCTGGATCGCGTAGTCGCAAGGCTCCGGATCACCAGGACCGTTGGACAGGAACACGCCGTCCGGCTTCATCGCCAGAACGTCGGCGGCTGGCGTCTGAGCCGGCACTACGGTCACGCGGCAACCGCGCTCGACCAGCATGCGCAGGATGTTCAGCTTGACGCCGTAGTCGTAGGCAACCACGTGGTACGGCAGCTCGGAGGCTTCGATGGTCGCGTGGCTGTCGGTCTTCAGGTCCCAGACAGTCGAGCGCCACTCGTATTTCTCTTTGGTGCTGACGACTTTCGCCAGGTCCATGCCCTTCAGGCCAGGGAAGCCCTGAGCTGCGGCGATGGCGGCTTCTTCGGAGATGTTGTCACCGGCCATGATGCAGCCGTCCTGCGCGCCTTTCTCACGCAGGATGCGCGTCAGGCGGCGGGTGTCGATACCGGCGATTGCCACAACGTTGTTGGCTTTCAGGTAGTCGGACAGGGACATCGTGTTACGCCAGTTGCTCGCAACCAGTGGCAGGTCACGGATGACCAGGCCAGCAGACCAGACGCGGTCGGACTCGGCATCTTCCGGCGTGGTGCCGGTGTTGCCGATGTGCGGGTAAGTCAGGGTAACGATTTGTTGGGCGTAGGAAGGATCGGTAAGGATTTCCTGATAGCCGGTCATGGCGGTGTTGAACACCACCTCACCAACGGTTTGACCGTCGGCTCCAATGGCTTCGCCGCGAAAAATGCTGCCATCAGCAAGGGCGAGTATGGCTGGCTTAGTCAAGAAGACCTCCCGTAAATAAAGCCTGAAAGGGCGATCGCAGGTTGTAAAAAAGCGGAGTGACGTATGGACACGTCACCCCGCTTCTTCACCGAATAATTCTGCGCGCTTTTAGTGGACACACTAAAGCTGTAGCTTACAGAAAAAGGCTTTTTTGGTCTACCGCCAATGAGCCTTAAAGGCCGGAGAATGCGACAGGACGTCGCTTGGCGGAATAAAACCGGGCTCAAACGCTGGGTTTGAACCCGATTTCGGGCGCATCTTAACGCAGGTCGAGCACGTCTTGCATGTCATAAAGACCCGGCTCACGACCGTCCAGCCACAACGCAGCACGCACCGCGCCCTTGGCGAAGGTCATGCGACTGGATGCCTTGTGGGTGATCTCGAGGCGCTCGCCTTCACAGGCAAACAGCACCGTATGATCGCCAACCACATCACCGCCGCGCACCGTGGCAAAACCGATGGTCTCGCGCTCACGCGCACCGGTGTGGCCTTCACGCCCGTAGACCGCGACCTTCTGCAGATCACGATCCAGCGCGCTGGCAATCACTTCACCCATGCGCAGGGCAGTGCCTGATGGCGCATCGATCTTGTGCCGGTGATGGGCCTCGATGATTTCAATGTCCGCATCATCGCCCAACACGCGAGCAGCCATGTCGAGCAGCTTCAGCGACAGGTTTACACCGACGCTGAAATTGGCCGCGAAGACGATCGGAATATCCTTGCCCGCGTCGACCAGCAACTGCTTTTGCGCAGCGTCCAGACCGGTCGTGCCGATCACCATGGCTTTGCCTGCCTTGCGGCAGAACGCCAGGTTTTTCAGCATGACTTCCGGGAGCGTGAAGTCGATCAACACATCGAATTCTTCAGCCACGGATTCCACATGACCGGACAGCGGCACGCCGATACGCCCCAATGAGGCCAGCTCACCGGCGTCCACGCCAATCAGCGCGCTGCCAGGGCGCACGATGGCTGCCGTCAGACCGGTCAGCGGTGCCCGTTGCTGCACCGCCTCGACCAGAATCTTGCCCATGCGGCCAGCCGCACCCATCACAGCAATACGTCGCATGCTCACTCCTTACAAATCGCCGAAGAAGCGCTTCACGCCTTCAAACCAACCGGTGGTTTTCGGCGAATGGCTATTGTCGTCCGCCAGCGAACTGCGGAACTCTTCCAGCAACTCGCGCTGACGACGCCCCAGATTGACCGGGGTTTCGACCGCCACACGACACATCAAGTCACCGGCACCGCCGCCACGCACCGGCGCAACGCCTTTGCCGCGAACACGGAACTGCTTGCCAGTCTGAGTCCCCTCAGGGATTTTCAGTTTGACGCGACCATCAAGGGTCGGAATTTCCAGCTCGCCGCCCAATGCCGCATCGACAAAGCTGATCGGCACTTCGCAGAACAGGTGCTTGCCATCACGCTGGAAGATCGCGTGCTCGCGCACATTGATCACCACGTACAGGTCGCCAGTCGGGCCGCCCTGCGCACCCGCCTCGCCTTCGCCGGACAGACGAATGCGATCACCGGTATCGACGCCCGCCGGCACTTTCACCGAAAGGGTTTTGTATTCTTCAACACGGCCTTCGCCGTTGCACGAACTGCACGGATCGGAAATGATCTTGCCTTGGCCGTGGCAACGCGGACAGGTTTGCTGCACCGAGAAGAAGCCTTGCTGCATGCGCACCTGACCAATGCCGCCGCAGGTCGGGCAAGTGACAGGCGAGGAGCCTTTCTTGGCGCCCGAGCCATCGCACGGTTTGCAGTTGACCAGTGTCGGAACGCGGATATTGACGGTCGTGCCGCGCACCGCCTCTTCCAGGTTCAGCTCCAGGGTGTAGCGCAAGTCGCTGCCGCGCTGGGCGCCGCCACGAGCACCGCCACGACCGCCACCGAAGAAGTCACTGAAGACATCGCCAAAGATGTCGGAGAAGTTCTGACCGCCAAAGCCGGCACCGCCGCCACCCATGCTTGGGTCGACGCCGGCATGACCGTATTGGTCGTATGCCGCGCGCTTGCTCGAATCGGACAGCACCTCATAGGCCTCGTTGGCCTCTTTGAACATATCTTCCGACGCTTTGTCATCGGGATTACGGTCCGGGTGGTGCTTCATTGCCAGGCGGCGGTAGGCCTTTTTCAGGTCTGCTTCGCTTGAGCCACGCTCAACACCCAATACTTCGTAATAGTCACGCTTTGCCATAAGTCTTTGCACTCTTAAGGACGTTCGGCAAACCTCTCCTGAGCCTCGCCAAACTCGTTGAGCCCCAATACAGGCCCGGACCCAACTCACGTCAATTCAACGATCCTGGTCTTTGATTCAATGCGGCACTTTCGGCTCGAGAAGCAGGAGCATTCCCAACCCTACCGCCAGCATCCGAACGTTGTCGCATGCTGTAAAAATTCGCTAACTCCAGACACGCCAACGCGGGAGCAAGCTCCCGCGCGGCGACATCCTACCAGTCACCGCCAGAAGGCAGTCAACCGGGCGACCAACAACTTACTTGTGGTCTTTTACTTCTTCGAACTCAGCATCAACGACGTCGTCGGCTTTTTGAGCTTTTTCGTCGTGCGGTGCAGCGCCTTCAGCAGGCTGAGCCTGTTCGGCATACATCTTCTGCGCCACTGGAGCGGAGACTTTCGACAGTTCTTCAACCTTGGCGTCGATGGCAGCCTTGTCGTCGCCTTTGATGGCGGCTTCCAGGGCAACCACTGCCGCTTCGATTGCAGTCTTCTCTTCAGCGCTCACTTTATCGCCAGCGTCAGCGACCATTTTGCGTGTCGAGTGAACCAGCGCATCACCCTGGTTGCGAGCAGTTGCCAGCTCTTCGAACTGACGATCCGCATCGACGTTGGCTTCAGCGTCGCGAATCATTTGCTGAATTTCTTCCTCGGACAGACCGGAGTTGGCTTTGATCACGATCGACTGGGTCTTGCCGGTAGCCTTGTCTTTGGCGCCTACGTGCAGGATGCCGTTGGCATCGATGTCGAAGGTCACTTCAATTTGTGGCACACCGCGTGGCGCTGGTGGAATCTCGGCCAGGTCGAACTTGCCCAGGGACTTGTTCTGAGCGGCTTGCTTACGCTCGCCTTGCAGCACGTGAATGGTCACAGCGCCCTGGTTGTCATCGGCAGTCGAGAACACTTGCGATTTCTTGGTAGGAATCGTGGTGTTTTTCTCGATCAGCGCGGTCATCACGCCACCCATGGTTTCGATACCCAGGGTCAGCGGGCTGACATCGAGCAGTAGAACGTCTTTCACGTCGCCGGCCAATACCGCGCCCTGGATAGCAGCACCCATGGCAACAGCTTCATCCGGGTTCACGTCTTTACGTGCATCTTTACCGAAGAATTCGGTCACCAGCTTCTGAACCAGTGGCATACGGGTCTGACCGCCTACCAGGATCACGTCGTTGATGGCGCCAACGTCGATACCGGAGTCTTTCAGAGCGATACGGCAAGGTTCGATGGTGCGTTGAACCAGGTCTTCTACCAGCGCTTCAAGCTTGGCGCGGGAGATTTTCACGTTCAAGTGCTTAGGACCGGTGGCGTCTGCAGTGATGTACGGCAGGTTCACGTCGGTCGACATGCTCGAGGACAGTTCGATCTTGGCTTTTTCAGCGGCTTCTTTCAGGCGCTGCATGGCCAGCGGGTCACCTTTGAGGTTCATGCCGCTTTCTTTCTTGAATTCGTCAACGAGGTAGTCGATCAGACGAATGTCAAAGTCTTCACCGCCCAGGAACGTATCGCCGTTGGTGGCCAAAACTTCAAACTGGTGCTCGCCATCGACTTCAGCGATTTCGATCACGGAAACGTCGAAAGTACCGCCGCCCAAGTCGTAAACGATCACGGTGTGATCGCCTTTCGCCTTGTCCATACCGTAAGCCAGAGCAGCTGCGGTTGGTTCGTTGATGATACGTTTTACGTCCAGGCCCGCGATGCGGCCGGCGTCTTTGGTAGCTTGACGCTGGCTGTCGTTGAAGTAGGCCGGAACGGTGATCACCGCTTCGGTCACTGGCTCGCCGAGGTAGTCTTCGGCGGTCTTCTTCATTTTCTTCAGAATTTCAGCCGAGATTTGCGGCGGCGACATTTTCTGGCCGTTCACTTCAACCCAGGCGTCACCGTTATCGGCCTTGGCGATTTTGTACGGGACCATCTTGATGTCTTTCTGTACGACTTCTTCGTCGAACTTACGACCGATCAGACGCTTCACCGCATACAGGGTGTTGTGCGGATTGGTCACAGCCTGACGCTTGGCCGACTGGCCCACGAGGATTTCGCCATCGTTGGCGTACGCAATGATCGACGGCGTGGTACGCGCGCCTTCAGCGTTTTCAATAACTTTGGCTACGCCGTTTTCCAGCACGGAGACGCAGGAGTTGGTAGTCCCCAGGTCGATACCGATAATTTTGCCCATGTTCACTCTCCCGAAACTTTGGATTTGGTTGCCGCAGCAGTGGTGGCTAACTGCGGTAGCACTTAAACGCTTGACTTATAAATGGGGGCCTTGCGGCTAATTTCAAGCCTGCTCGTCAATAGAAGGCGAAACTGGCGCAGGCGCCTTGCTCACCACGACCATGGCCGGGCGCAGCAGGCGGCCATTGAGCTGGTAACCCTTCTGGAAGACTTTGAGCACACTGTTCGGCTCGACGTCGGCGCTTTCCTGCATGGCCATTGCCTGATGCTGAACGGCATTGAACGGTTCGCCATGCGGATCGATCGCTTCCAGGTGATAACGCTTCAGGGTGT
The DNA here is from genome assembly GCF_024809425.1 of Pseudomonas sp. JAI111. Taxonomy (NCBI): domain Bacteria; kingdom Pseudomonadati; phylum Pseudomonadota; class Gammaproteobacteria; order Pseudomonadales; family Pseudomonadaceae; genus Pseudomonas; species Pseudomonas sp. JAI111. The sequence goes on from NZ_JANUCB010000006.1 coordinate 243,772, forward strand.
CCTGAAACATTTTCAGCGTCAGCTCGATCCCTTCGCGCATTGGGCGGATGCTTTCGTCGTCCGGGCTGGACAACTCCAGACCACGCTCCAGGCTGTCAACGATCGGCAACAAGTCGCTGGCGAATTTCTCCAGGGCAAACTTGTGAGCCTTTTCAACATCCTGCTCAGCGCGGCGGCGGACGTTCTGCAGATCAGCCGCTACACGCAAAGCCTGATCATGAGCACCCGCCAATTGCTCTTCGAGCACTTGTACACGAGCCGCCAGTTCATCACCCGAATCCTGGGCAGCCTGATCGGCGTCTAGATTTTGCGTATCCACTGTCTGTTCGTCAGCCATAGAATTCTCCTTTCAATAACGTCCGCGAGCTCAACTCACGCTTCTGTCCCGGTATATGGGGCCGCAAAAACGAGCTTCAAGGGGTGGCTTGCGATTAACCCTACAAAAAACGCTGCATTGTGATTACCCGATGCGCTAAGCATTTCGTCAGGCCGAGCAAATCGAGCCAAGAGGGGGCATTGTCAGCCACAAATAAAACACTGTATAAATAACCAGACCTAAAGCCTGGGAGCGGCCTTTATGCTGGTGCACCTGTCCGTACATAACTACGCCATCGTTGAACATCTCGATCTCGAACTCGATCGCGGGATGAGCGTGATCACCGGTGAAACCGGCGCCGGCAAGTCGATCATGCTCGACGCCCTGGGCCTTACGCTGGGCGACCGTGCCGACAGCGGCGTGGTTCGTCCCGGTGCCGACAAGGCCGACATCCTGGCAACCTTTGACCTGGTGGACATCCCCGAAGCCAGCGCCTGGCTCGCCGAACGCGACCTCGAAAGCGACGGCCCGTGCATCCTGCGCCGGGTGATCACCGCCGAAGGGCGCTCGCGAGGCTACATCAACGGCACGCCCTGCCCGCTCGGCGATCTCAAAGCCCTGGGCGAATTGCTGATCGACATCCACAGCCAGCACGAACACCAGTCACTGCTCAAGACCGACACTCACCGCCGCCTGCTGGACGAGTATGCCGGCGCCACCGACCTTGCCCGCCAGGTGCAACTGGCGGCTCAACGCTGGCGCCAGACCCGCCAGGAACTGGAGCGTCTCTCCAATTCCGGCGACGAGCAGCGCGCTCGCCATCAATTGCTCAGCTATCAACTCGAAGAGCTGGAGAACCTGGGCCTCGGTGAAAACGAGCTGGAGCAACTGGAACAGGAACACAAGAACCTCACCAACGCCGAAACCCTGCTGGGCATCTGCCGGCAAGTGGTCGAACAATGCAGCGAAAGTGATTCCGGAAATGTCCTGAACGCGCTGACCGCCAGCCTCAATCGCCTGTCGAGCGTCAACAACTCGATCGGCGCACTGGGCGAAGCCAGCAGCCTGCTGACCAGCGCACAGATTCAGGTAGAAGAAGCCGTCGGCGAGCTGAACCGCTTCCTTGATAACTTCGACGCCGACCCTGCACGCCTTCAATATCTGGAAGAACGTCTCGACGCGATCTACACCATGGCGCGCAAGCACCGCATTCAGCCGACCGAGGTCGCGGAGATGCAGCAACGCTTGCTGGATGAAATCGAAACCCTGAACGCCAATGACGAGTCCATCGAACGCCTGAGCGATGAGCTGGCGTCTTATGCCCGCCATTATCAGGAGAAGGCTCGGGAACTGAGCGATTTGCGTCATCAGGCGTCGAACAGCCTGGCCAACGCCGTCGAACAGGAAATCCAGCGACTGGGCATGCCCGGCGGACGCTTCACCATTGAGCTTCGCCCCAACAGCAGCGATGAACTGTTGCCCAACGGGCTTGAGCAGGTCGAACTGCTTGTCAGCGCCAACCCCGGCCAGCCATTAAAAGCCTTGGCCAAAGTAGCTTCGGGCGGCGAGCTGTCGCGGATCAGTCTCGCGATTCAAGTGATCACCGCTCAGACCTCGCGAGTACCGACGCTGGTGTTCGACGAAGTGGACGTGGGCATCGGTGGCCCGACTGCTGAAATCGTCGGCCAGTTGCTGCGCCGGCTCGGGGAGCGCGGACAAGTGTTGACCGTGACTCACTTGCCGCAAGTGGCCGCTCAGGGTCATCAACATCTATTCGTGCACAAGGTGCGCGGCGAAGATGCCACTCACACGGCGGTTTCCAAGCTGAGCAAAAATGATCGCGTCGAAGAAGTGGCGCGAATGCTGGGAGGCATAGACCTGACCAAGGAATCCCTGGCCCACGCGAAAAAAATGGTCGTTACCGCAAAAATCTAAGAACGGCAGAAAGCACGAAGGCGACCCTGGGGTCGCCTTCGCTCGTTTCGCGAACGTGAAATTCGCGCGACTTGCTTACTTTTTCTTACGTACGTACAGCACCAGATTGTGATCAACCATCTCGAAGCCATACTTGTCGACGATGGCTTTCTGCAGGCGCTCGATTTCTTCGTCGAAGAATTCGATCACTTCGCTGGTTTCGACGTTGACCATATGGTCGTGATGCTTGCCGTCATCCAGCTCGAAGACCGCATGGCCTCCGTCGAAGTTGTGCCGCACCACAAGGCCAGCTGCCTCGAACTGAGTCAATACACGGTAAACCGTGGCCAGACCGACGTCCTCACCAGCCTCCATCAGTGCCTTATAAACATCTTCAGCACTCATGTGGCGTTGCTCGGCGGAATCGAGCATTTGCAGAATCTTGACCCTTGGCAGGGTCACTTTGAGGCCGGCTTTGCGTAGTTCGCTATTTTCAACCATGGTCAGCTTTCTCGCGATGCTGCTTCGCAGCTTCTCTTAATGCGGGTATGATCGGCGTTTACGTTGTCCCAGCCAAGATAGTGGAAGTCGCCCACCGATGCAAAACACCAAGCTCTTGCTAACCAGTTTCACCTTTGTGGGACTGCTCGCACTCGCCGGTTGTTCATTCCCCGGGGTTTACAAAATCGACATCCAGCAGGGCAATGTCGTCACGCAGGACATGATAGACCAGTTACGCCCGGGAATGACCCGCAAGCAAGTACGGTTTATCATGGGCAACCCTCTGCTGACCGACACGTTCCATGCCGATCGCTGGGATTACCTGTATAGCCTGCAACCCGGTGGCGGTGAACGCCAACAGGAACGCATTAGCGTTATTTTCAACCCAAATGACCAGCTTGTCAGCCTCTCCGGCGATTTCATGCCGGGCGTGAGCCGCGACGAAGCCATTCTCGGCAAGGACAGCACCACGAACGTGGCCGCTCCTGTAGAAAACACCGAGAAGCCGAAACCGGAAAAACCGGTCAAGCCAGGTTCGTTGCTGGATCAGATTCAGAAGGACGTCGACGGTGTAGAAACCGTTCCAGTCCCGAGCCCAGAACCGCTGGACACCACGCCGCAATAATTTGCGACGCAATAAAAAACCCGGAAATTCCGGGTTTTTTATTGTCCAGCATTCAGTGAATTACTGATTTCGGGCTTTAGCCTCGGCGGCCTTGGCGGCGCGTAACCGGCGAACTTCCTTCGGATCAGCCAACAAGGGCCGGTAGATCTCGATGCGATCCCCAGCCTGAACTGACCGAGTGTCCGGATCAGCGATCACTTTGCCGAAGATTCCTACCGGGCAATCGGCCAAGCTCAACTCTGGAAAAGCCTCACCGATACCTGACTTCAGCAACGCCGCGCGCACTGTCGTTCCGACAGGCACCACCACCGAGAGAAGCGCCTGTCGGTCAACGGCGGCATAGACCACCTCGACATCAACCATCGACTCAACCATGCATTTGCTTGGCGCGCTGGCAGAACGCGTCCACCAGCGTATTCGCAGCCTGATTGAACAACGGCCCCAACGTCGCGCGCACGATCGGCCCGGCGTAATCGAAGGACAGGTCCAGGCTGATCTTGCAGGCCTTTTCGCCCAAGGGCTTGAACACCCAGATACCGTGCAGCTGGGTGAAAGGACCTTCCTCGAGGTTCATCTCGATGGAATGACCGGGCACCAACGTGTTTCGAGTAACGAAATGCTGACTCAAGCCACCCTTGGCCACGCCTACGCTGGCGCGCATGTGTTCAGGGCTGCTTTCCAGCACTTCGGCGGTCGAGCACCACGGCAGAAATTCCGGGTAACGCGCTACATCGTTGACCAGGTCATAAAGCGCTTGTGCCGGATAGGGCAGCAGCGCCGAACGTTGAATGTGTGTCGTCATGTCAGCGTCACTTCCACAGCTGTGCGGCAAACACTACGAGAATGCCGATGGGCGCCACATAGCGCATCAAGAACAAGGACAGGGCGAACAACGCCGGGCTGCGGATCGACAATTCGTCGCGTACCGCTTCACGCCCCATCACCCAGCCTGCAAACACCACGAAACACAAACCACCGAGTGGCAACATGATCCGCGAGGTGAAGAAATCGATCACGCCGAAGAAGTCCAGGCCGCCGGCCGCTCCCCATTGATAGAGGTGGAACATTCCCCCTTCGTTCACGAAAAACTTGGCTTCTTTCCAGATATTGAAGGAAAACACCGTACCCAGGCCGACAAACCAGCAGGTAAATGCAAGCCAAAAGGTCACCCAGGCGCGACTGACCTTCGTGCGTTCAACCAGATAGGCCACCATCGGTTCAAGCAGGGAAATCGCCGAACTCCAGGCTGCCACCGCAACCAGCACGAAGAACACTACGCCCATCAACTGGCCGAACGCTACGTTACCGAACGCAAATGGCAGGCTGACGAACATCAGGCCAGGGCCTTCACTCGGATTCAGGCCCGCGGCAAACACAATCGGAAACAATGCCAGGCCAGCCACCAGAGAAACAAAGGTGTCGAGCAGTGCCACGCCGACCACGGTGCCGGAGATCGACGAATGCTTGGGCATGTAGGCGCCGTAGATCATGATCGAACCGACGCCCACGCTCAGGGAGAAGAAGGCGTGCCCCATGGCGGGCAACAAGCCGTCGAGCACTTTTTCCGGGTGGAAGTCGAACATGAAATGCACGCCTTCCATGAAATGGCCCGTGGTCATGCTGTAGCCCAGCAGCACCAGAATCATTACAAAGAGCAGCGGCATCATGATCCGCAGACTGCGCTCAAGCCCCGCAACCACGCCTTTGGCGATGACGACCGCCGACAACAACATGAATATCGTGTGCCAAAGTGTCAGGCGCCAAGGGTCGGCGATCACGCCGCCAAAGTACGCGCCGACCTGGTCAGGCGTAACCCCCTGGAAGTCGCCGCGGCCCATGTCGATGATGTAATCCAGCGACCAGCCGCCCACCACGCTATAGAAAGACAGGATCAGCAACGCCGTGACCATCCCGGCGAACGCGCCCCAGGACCACTTGCCCGAATGCCCGGCTTCCTGCGCCAGAACCTTCAGGGCGTTGGCCGGACTCTGCCGCGCGCGGCGGCCGATCAGGGTTTCGGCGAGCATGACCGGCACACCGATCAGCGCGATACAGGCCAGGAACATGAGCACGAAGGCACCGCCGCCGTAGACGCCAACCATGTACGGGAATTTCCAGATACTACCCAGGCCCACGGCCGAACCGGTCGCGGCGAGTATGAAGACCCAGCGGCTAGCCCAACTGCCGTGGACAGAAACCTTGTCTGTCGACATCGTTATCACGCCCAAGCGTTCAAAAAAGAGGCCGCATTGTCCGGGATTCAATCAACCTGCTCAAGCACGTAGCGATACCGTAGCCGACTCGCTTGCAACTCCCTATAATGCCGCCCCTATGGCTAAACAGAAGAAACACCCAACAGGGACCATCGCGCAAAACAAAAAGGCGCGACACGATTACTTCATCGAGCATAAGTTCGAGGCTGGTCTGGTCCTGGCCGGCTGGGAAGTAAAGAGTCTGCGGGCAAGCAAGCTGCAACTGGTCGACAGTTACGTGCTGCTCAAGGATGGCGAAGCCTGGTTGCTCGGCAGTCACATCACACCGTTGATGACTGCCAGCACCCACGTCATCGCCGACCCGACCCGCACCCGAAAATTGCTGCTCAACCGCCGCGAGCTGGAAAAGCTGGCCGCCGCCGTGCAGCAAAAAGGTTATGCCTGCGTGTGCCTGTCCTGGTACTGGAGCAAGCACATGGTCAAGTGCGAGATCGCACTGGGCAAGGGCAAGAAGGAATACGACAAGCGTGATACCGAACGCGAGCGCGATGCCGGTCGTGAATTGCAGCGTGCGGTGCGCAACAAGGGCAAGGAAGACTAGTTCATTGCCTTGAGCTCGCCTTGCCTGATCGTTCCCACGCTCTGCGTGGGAATGCAGCAATGGACGCTCTGCGTCCGCTTTGTGACGCGGAGCGTCACGGGATGCATTCCCACGCAGAGCGTGGGAACGATCACTCCACTGACTACATCCCCTTGCGCCGCTCCGCCCGAGCCATGCGCTGTACTTCCTGACGCACCTCTTCCAGCACTTCCTGCACGTACAGGATGTGTCGGCTGGAGATTTCCCGCGCCTGCTCCGCCCTTCCTTCGATAATCGCCAGGTACAACTCCCGGTGCTGTGTGATCAGCATGTCGCGGGTTTCCGTGCGCTGCTTGTACATGCCACCGATGTTGGTCACTACGTTGCGCCGGAGCAGATCAAACAGCCCGCGAATGGTGTGCAGCAGCACCGCGTTATGGCTGGCTTCGGCAATGGCCAGGTGAAATTTTGCGTCCGCCGCGCCCTCCTCCGCCCGGCTCACCTCGTCGTGACGCGTGTAGCAGTCCTGCAATTCGTTGAAGGCCGCCGTCAGTCGCTCGCGATCCACATCGGTGGCGCGCAATGCCGCGTAATAGGCGCAGGACGCTTCCAGCGTATGGCGAAACTCCAGAAGATCGCGCTGAGCTTCAGGATTGCTTTCCAGCAGATGCAGCAGCGGATCGCTGAAGGTCGACCCCAGCGACTCCACCACATAATTGCCGCCACCCTGACGACTGACCAGCAAGCCCTTGGCCGCCAGTTTCTGAATCGCCTCGCGCAACGAAGGGCGTGACACTCCGAACTGCTCGGCCAACGCGCGTTCGGCCGGCAAGCGTTCACCGGATTTCAACGTGCCTTCGAGAATCATCCCCTCGAGCCGCTCGACAATATCGTCAGACAAACGGCGCTGACGAATCTGATCAAACCCCATAACTCAATTCTCCACGGTCCCGACGGCTCGCCGGGCTCTCTATTCTGGCCTATCGGCGCTGTGCCAGCACCTACCAGACGGCATTTGTTAAGACAGATCAAGCACACGGCCATGGGCTTATTCGACAAAAGTTTTAGGGCGGCAAATTGACACACCGCCTCTAACGCTTTTACCCTAGCCAACAGCGATTGTAAATTGGTATTACCAATTATCCAAGAACGCTGACCAGTGCCTGACCAACAACAATTAGGGGCCACCCCATATGCAAACCTGGCAACAGCTCTATACCCCGCTCGGCAGCCTCGGCGTCTCTGCGCTCGCGGCCGTTATTCCCATCGTGTTTTTCTTTTTGGCATTGGCCGTGTTCCGGCTCAAAGGGCACGTGGCGGGCAGCATCACGCTGGCCTTGTCCATCGCCGTCGCCATCTTCGCTTTCAAGATGCCGGTCGATATGGCCTTCGCCGCCGCAGGCTATGGCTTTGCCTACGGACTGTGGCCGATTGCGTGGATCATCGTCGCGGCGGTGTTCCTCTACAAACTGACGGTCAAGAGTGGCCAGTTCGAAGTGATCCGCAGCTCCGTGCTGTCGATCACCGATGACCAGCGCTTGCAGGTTCTGTTGATCGGCTTCTGCTTCGGTGCGTTCCTTGAAGGGGCCGCCGGTTTCGGTGCTCCGGTCGCGATTACCGCCGCCCTGCTGGTGGGCTTGGGCTTCAACCCGCTGTACGCAGCCGGCCTGTGCCTGATCGCCAACACCGCGCCAGTCGCTTTCGGTGCCTTGGGGATTCCGATCATCGTCGCCGGGCAAGTGACCGGCATCGACGCGTTCAAGATCGGCGCCATGACCGGCCGCCAACTGCCGCTGTTGTCGCTGTTCGTGCCGTTCTGGCTGGTGTTCATGATGGACGGCATGCGTGGCGTGCGGGAAACCTGGCCGGCCGCGCTGGTGGCGGGTCTGAGCTTTGCCATCACCCAATACTTCACGTCGAACTTCATCGGTCCTGAGTTGCCGGACATCACCTCGGCGCTGGTCAGCCTGATTTCCCTGACGCTGTTCTTGAAAGTCTGGCAGCCAAAACGCGCCGCAGGCCAACACATCGCCGGTGCCGTCTCGGCCTCCGTGGTGACGGCCAGCGCCGGAGGTTTCGGCCAGCCACGCACCACCGTGGCTTCGCCTTTCAGCTTCGGTGAAATTTTCAAAGCCTGGTCGCCGTTCCTGATCCTCACCGTTCTGGTCACCATCTGGACCCTCAAACCGTTCAAGGCAATGTTTGCCGCCGGCGGCTCGATGTACAGCTGGGTGTTCAACTTCGCCATCCCGCACCTGGACCAAATGGTGATCAAGGTCGCGCCGATCGTGACGGCACCAACCGCCATTCCAGCGGTGTTCAAACTCGATCCAATTTCCGCGACCGGCACGGCGATTTTCTTCTCCGCGCTGATCTCGATGCTGGTGCTGAAGATCAATATCAAAGCTGGTCTGACCACTTTGAGAGAGACCTTCTACGAGCTGCGCTGGCCGATTCTGTCGATCGGTATGGTGTTGGCATTTGCCTTCGTCACCAACTACTCAGGCATGTCGTCGACCATGGCCTTGGTACTGGCCGGCACCGGCGCCGCGTTCCCGTTCTTCTCGCCGTTCCTCGGCTGGCTGGGCGTATTCCTGACCGGTTCCGATACCTCGTCCAACGCGCTGTTCAGTTCGTTGCAAGCGACCACCGCACACCAAATCGGCGTCAACGACGTGCTGCTGGTGGCGGCCAACACCAGTGGTGGCGTGACCGGCAAGATGATCTCGCCGCAATCGATCGCCGTGGCCTGCGCCGCGACCGGTCTGGTGGGCAAGGAATCGGACCTGTTCCGCTTCACCCTCAAGCACAGCCTGTTCTTTGCGACCATCGTCGGCTTGATCACCCTGGCTCAGGCCTACTGGTTCACCGGCATGCTGGTGCACTAAGACCTGCACGGCAAAACGCAAAAACCGACGCCGGACCACGACTCCGGCGTCAGCAATTCACCACCCGGTCTGTAAGGCTGCTGAAAGCTTGCCTCTCTATATTCAGCAGCCTCAGCGGACGGATAACCGGGCCCACCCGGAGACACGCCTGATGAGCGAGCTTTTTTACAACGCCGTGCCGAACGCGACCCGTGTCGCCCCGCCACTGCCCGAGCCTCGGCAATACCCCAGCGAAAAACCGTCCCGGGTCTACCTGTTCGGGACTTGCGTGGTGGATTTGTTCTACCCCGAAGCCGGGATGGACGCGATTCACTTGCTGGAGCGCGAAGGCATTCGTGTCGAGTACCCGCAAGGGCAAAGCTGCTGCGGGCAACCGGCCTACACCTCCGGCTATACCGAGCAGGCCCGGACCGTGGCGCGCTCGCAACTGGCGTTGTTCGCCGGGGATTATCCGGTGGTGGTGCCTTCAGGTTCTTGTGCCGGAATGTTGCGCGAACACTACGCAGACTTGTTCAAGGACGAGCCGCAGACGTTGAAACAGGTTCAGGCGCTGGCCGCCCGGACTTACGAGTTGGCCGAGTTCCTGTTGTTTGTCTGCAAGGTGCAGCTCAAGGACAGCGGCAAACCGGTGAAAGTGGCGTTGCACACGTCGTGCTCGGCACGCCGTGAAATGAACACCCACCTGCACGGTCGCGAGTTGTTGGCGCAATTGAGCAACGTGGAGCGGGTCAATCACGATCACGAAAGTGAATGTTGTGGCTTCGGCGGGACGTTCAGCGTCCGTATGCCAGACATTTCCGGCGCGATGGTGGCTGACAAGACCCGGTCGTTGAAGGAATCCGGCGCGCACAAGGTACTGAGTGCCGATTGCGGTTGCCTGATGAACATCAACGGCTCGCTGGAGAAACAGCAGGAAGCGTTGCGCGGCCAACACCTGGCCAGTTTCCTCTGGCAGCGAACCGGAGGTGCTCAATGAACGCCTCTGCGATTATTCCTACGGTTGCCGTGGAAGAAGATTTTCGCGTCCGGGCTCACAAGGCTTTGGACGACAAGCAATTGCGAAACAATTTTCGCACTGCGATGGATTCTCTGATGACCAAACGGGCAGCGTCCTTCAGCGATGCCCACGAAAGAGAACATTTGCGCGCGCTGGGCAATGCTGTCCGCGCCCGTGCGTTATCCAAGTTGCCCGACCTGCTCGAGCAGCTTGAACAGAACCTGACCCGCAACGGTGTGACAGTGCACTGGGCGGAAACGGTGGACGAAGCCAATGGCATCGTCCTTTCGATCATCCGCGCTCACGAGGGGCGGCAAGTGATCAAGGGCAAATCGATGGTCAGCGAAGAGATGGAGATGAATCATTTCCTCGCTGAACAGGGCATTGAATGCCTGGAATCGGACATGGGCGAGTACATCGTCCAGCTCGACCACGAGAAGCCTTCACACATTATTATGCCGGCGATCCACAAGAACGCCGGTCAGGTCGCGTCCTTGTTCCACGACAAACTTGGCGTGGAATACACCAAGGACGTTGACCAACTCATTCAGATCGGTCGCAAAGTCTTGCGACAGAAATTCTTCGAAGCGGACATCGGCGTCTCCGGCGTCAACTTCGCCGTGGCCGAAACCGGCACCCTGCTGCTGGTGGAAAACGAAGGCAACGGTCGCATGACCACCACGGTGCCGCCGGTGCACATCGCCGTCACCGGCATCGAAAAAGTCGTGGAAAACCTGCGCGATGTGGTGCCGCTGTTGTCGCTGCTGACCCGCTCGGCCCTCGGCCAGCCGATCACCACCTACGTCAACATGATCTCCGGCCCGCGCAAGGCACATGAACTCGACGGCCCCCAGGAAGTGCATCTGGTGCTGCTCGACAACGGTCGCAGCCAGGCCTTCGCCGACAGCGAATTGCGCCAGACCCTGAACTGCATTCGCTGCGGCGCGTGTATGAATCATTGCCCGGTCTACACTCGAATCGGTGGCCACGCCTATGGTGAGGTTTACCCGGGACCTATCGGAAAAATCATCACCCCGCACATGGTCGGCCTGGCGAAAGTCCCGGACCACCCAAGCGCGTCGTCGCTGTGTGGCGCTTGCGGCGAAGTCTGCCCGGTAAAAATTCCTATCCCTGCATTGCTGCGGCGCCTACGGGAAGAAAACGTCAAAGCCCCGGACAGCCCGCATCAAGTTATGCGCGGCCAGGGCAGCAAGTATTCACGCAAGGAACGCTTTATCTGGAACGCCTGGGCCACACTCAACAGTTCGCCAACGCTGTATCGTTTGTTCGGCTTCTTTGCCACGCGCCTACGTGCGCTCGCGCCGAGCAACGTTGGCCCGTGGACGCAAAACCACAGCGCACCGAAACCCGCCGCCCGCTCACTGCATGACATGGCCCGCGAGCATTTGGCCAACCAGGGAGATCGTTGATGAGCGCCAAGCAAAACATCCTCGCCAAATTGCGCAATAGTCTGACCGGCACCACACCCGTGCCCGACGATTTCGACGTCGAACTGGTGACAGCGCCTTACACCTACACCGCCGAGCAACGCATCCCGCAACTGCGCAAACTGATGGAAGCGGTGCACACCGAAATCCACCTGACGTCCGGCGAAGGCTGGCCTGCATTGCTTGCTCAGTTGTTGCGGGATCGTCAGTTGCCGAGCCTGTTGATCGCACCGACGACGCCTCACGGCCAACGTGTCACTCAGCACTGGGCGAAAAATCCGGGGCTGCCGACACTCAATTCCTACGACCGCCCGGTTGAAGAATGGAAAGCCGAACTGTTCAACGACACCCCGGCCAGCCTGACCACCACCCTCGGCGCCATCGCCGCCACGGGCAGCCTGATTCTCTGGCCGACGCGCGAAGAGCCACGCCTGATGAGCCTGGTGCCACCGGTGCATTTCGCCCTGCTCAAGGCCAGTGAAATCCGCGATAACTTCTATCAGGTGCAACAGGAATTCGAATGGGCCCAAGGCATGCCGACCAATGCGTTGCTGGTATCCGGCCCGTCGAAAACCGCGGACATCGAGCAAGTCCTGGCCTATGGCGCACATGGTCCCAAAGACCTGGTGGTTTTGATTCTGGAGGACCAATGAGTCTACCGGCGGCTTTCCTGCGAGATGCGCAGCAACTGATCCCTCAGGCGCGGCGTTTCGACGACCCGCTGTCGACTTTGGCCTTCGGCACCGACGCCAGTTTCTATCGGCTGATTCCGAAACTGGTGATCCGCGTCGAGTCCGAAGACGAAGTGGTGGCGCTGTTGAAACTGGCCCAGCGCGATCACGTCCCCGTGACCTTCCGCGCCGCCGGTACCAGCCTGTCCGGCCAGGCCATCAGCGATTCGGTGTTGATCGTACTGGGGGATAACTGGAACGGTCGCGAGATTCGTGACCAAGGCATGCAAATCCGCCTGCAACCGGGTGTGATCGGCGCGCAGGCCAACGCATGGCTGGCCCCGTTCGGCCGCAAGATCGGCCCGGACCCGGCCTCGATCAACGCCTGCAAAATCGGCGGCATCGTCGCCAACAACGCCAGCGGCATGTGCTGCGGCACGGCGCAAAACACTTACCACACGCTGGCAGGCATTCGTCTGGTGCTTGCTGATGGCAGCCGTCTCGATACAGAAGACGCGGCGAGTGTTGCCGCGTTTCGCCAGAGTCATGCTGCCCTGCTGGACCGCTTGGCGACATTGGGCCGCGAGACACGCGCCAATGCCGAACTGGCTGCGCGAATCCGCCACAAATACCGTCTGAAAAATACCACCGGGCTGTCGCTCAATGCGCTGGTGGATTTCGACGAGCCTGTGGATATCTTGAGCCACTTGCTGGTCGGCTCCGAAGGCACGCTCGGTTTCATCAGCGCCGTGACCTACGACACGGTCATCGACCACCCGAACAAAGCGTCGGCACTGATCGTGTTCCCGGATGTGGAAACCTGCTGCAACGCTGTCACCGTGCTTAAAAGCCAACCCGTGTCCGCCGTGGAGCTGCTTGACCGTCGCAGCCTGCGCTCGGTGCAGGACAAGCCCGGCATGCCGGCTTTCGTACAACAACTGTCGAACAATGCCTGTGCGCTGCTGATTGAATCCCGCGCGGCATCGTCCACTTTGCTGCAGGAACAATTGGCGCAGATCATGGCGTCGCTGGCTTCGTTCCCTGTGGAAAAACAGGTCGACTTCACTGAAGAACCGGTCGAGAACGCCCGGCTCTGGGCGATCCGCAAAGACACTTTCCCCGCCGTCGGCGCGGTGCGCAAAACCGGCACCACGGTGATCATCGAAGACGTGACCTTTCCGGTGGAACAACTGGCGATTGGCGTGAACCGCCTGATCGAGTTGTTCGACAAACATCACTACGACGAAGCGATCCTTTTCGGACACGCGCTGGAAGGCAATCTGCACTTCGTCTTCACCCAAGGCTTCAACAACCCGGACGAAGTCGCACGCTACCAGGCGTTCATGGACGACGTGGCGCAGTTGGTGGCGGTGGAGTTCGGTGGTTCACTGAAGGCTGAACACGGCACCGGTCGCAACATGGCGCCGTTCGTTGAGCTGGAATGGGGCAGCGACGCCTATCAACTGATGTGGCAGCTCAAACGCCTGCTCGACCCCAACGGCATACTCAACCCGGACGTGGTGCTCAGCGAAGATCCGCAGATCCACCTCAAGCACCTGAAACCGCTGCCGGCCGCCGATGAGATTGTGGATAAGTGCATCGAGTGTGGCTTCTGCGAACCGGTCTGCCCGTCGAAAGGCCTGACCCTGAGCCCGCGCCAGCGCATCGTGATCTGGCGGGATATCCAGGCGAAGAAACGCGCAGGCGTCGACACCTCCGAGCTTGAAGCCGCCTACGAATACCAAGGCATCGACACCTGCGCTGCCACTGGCCTGTGTGCGCAACGCTGCCCTGTAGGCATCAATACCGGCGAATTGGTGAAAAAGCTCCGCGCCCGTAACGCGACGCATACGAAAACCGCCAACTGGCTTGAGGGAAATTTCGCCACTGCACTGCAAGGTGCACGCTTCACTCTGCACGTGGCCAACGGCGCGCGGATACTGCTGGGCGCGCCACGTCTGGCGAAGCTGTCGGCGACGTTGACCAAGTTGTCCAAGGGCCAGGTACCGCAATGGACCAATGCGATGCCGCAACCCGAAAAAGCCATTCGCTTCAGCCCGATCGTGTCGGATGAGCGTCCTCGGGTGGTCTATCTCGCCGCCTGCGTTTCGCGGGTCATGGGCCCGGCGGCGGGTGATAAAGAGCAGATGTCGCTGTACGACAAAACCCGTGGGCTGCTGGAAAAGGCCGGCTATCAAGTCGTCTTCCCGGACAATCAAGACAGCCTCTGCTGCGGCCAGCCGTTTGCCTCCAAGGGTTATGCCGAACAGGCCGAACACAAACGCCAGGAACTGATCGGCGCGTTGCTGCATGCCAGTCGCGGCGGACTCGATCCGATCTATTGCGACACCAGCCCGTGTACGTTACGGCTGGTTCAGGACCTGGGCGATGTGCGCCTGGACCTGTACGACCCGGTGCGCTTCATCCGTACGCACTTGATGGATCGACTCGATTTCACGCCGCAGGAAGCGCCTATTGCAGTGCACGTCACCTGCAGCACCCAGCACCTTGGCGAGAGCCAGGCGCTGATTGATCTGGCGCGTAAATGCAGTAAAAACGTGGTCATTCCCGAAGGCATTCACTGCTGCGGTTTTGCGGGGGATAAGGGCTTCACGACGCCGGAACTGAACGCGCACTCGTTGCGCACGCTCAAGGATGCAGTGCAGCAGTGCAGCGAGGGGATTTCGACCAGCCGCACCTGTGAAATCGGGCTGACGCAACACGGCGGAATTGATTACCACGGGCTAGTCTATCTGGTGGATCGGGTAACGCAGGCCAGGGTCATGCAAGAAAGATAGAACCCTGATGCGCTGCCGCAGTCCACCCAATAAGCCCGGACGTTACCGGGCCTTACTTAAACTCGGCAGCCCGACCTGATGGCCAGCGATGCCTGGACCCTCAGTTCAAGGAGATACACATGAAACGTTCTGTACTGTTAGGTCTGTTCGTTACTGTCTCACTGATGGCGTCCACCTCGTTTGCCGCTGAAAAAGATCAATGTGCGGTCAACTTGCAAACCATCGAAGATGCCCAGGCGCAGATTCCTCAAGAGATGGCTGATCAGGTAGCGGATAGCGTCAAGCAAGCCAAGGCCGATCATGCAAAAGGCACCAAGAAAGGGATTGATGATTGCGTCGCCGAGACCAACCAGACCATCCAGGACCTTAAGAACGCGAACAAAGGCGGGAAGTAAACCAGCAGGAGGTCAACCTTCGGGTTGGCTTGCTGGGCCCCCGGCACCATCCAGTACGAAGCAAGACGACAAAACCCGCCATTTGCGGGTTTTGTTGCATCTGGGATTTGGTCAGGCGTGCACCGCCAGCGTCGCCATGAAAACTTCCCCCACGCCCGAGTCCCGGGGTCCATCGGAGCGAGAGTCCGCTAGAGGTCACCCGTGAAAAGAAGCGATATCCCCTCTGCTTCTATCAAACAATTTTTTCATAGCCACTCTGCTAAAACCGAATTACTGCGTTCCGCCGCAGTCTTTTATGTAGGCCCCATCAATCGTGATTAATTTTTCCAACCTCGGCCGAGCCGCTCGTTCACACGGCAGCACCGAGACCATCAGGTAAAGGAGATATCCATGAAACGTACCGCACTCGCTGGCCTGTTGATTTCTGCTGCAATGTTGGCCTCTCCCGTATTTGCTGCGGACAACAGCCAGTGTATGAGCAAGGTGCAAGAGCTCGAAAATAAAGTCAGCTCACTGCCGGCGACCTCCACAAACACCATAGTGGAGGTCAAAAGGCTTCTGGCCAGCGCCAAAGCGTCACAAGCCTCCAAGGACGACAAAAAATGCGTCACCGAGGCCACCCAAGGATTGTCACTCGCCAACCAGGTCACCCCGTAATGTGCGATGGACAACCTTCGGGTTGGCCTTCTGAGCCGCGTTGGCGTACACTGTGCGTGCTTGTTGCTCACTTTGATTCACAGAGCAACAGGCTCGGGGCCGTTTAGGATTCGACGCCGGTTGCGAAACTTTAGGTGCATGCCGAGTTGGTAACAGAACTCGTAAATCCACTGTTGCAACTACTTATAGTTGCCAATGACGAAACCTACGGCCAGGAATTCTCTCTCGCTGCGTAAGCAGCTTTAGATCCTGAGCTTCTGGTACCTTCGGGTCCAGCAATCACCAGGGGATGTCTGTAAACCCAAAGTGATTGTCATATAGAACAGAATCGCCGTGCAGTACGTTGTGGACGAAGCGGCTAAAACTTACACAACTCGCCCAAAGCACCCTGCCCTTCGGGTCGCTGAGGGTTAACTTAATAGAAACGGCTACGCATGTAGTACCGACAGCGGAGTACTGGCGGACGGGGGTTCAAATCCCCCCGGCTCCACCAAATACACATCTAAAGACGTCCACGGACGTCTTTTTTTGTGCCTGAAACCCAGCAAATACGGGGCTTTCAGCACCATCAAGATCCGTCAGCGTCCATAGACATCCATGCAAACGTGTATTCCAAGTGGTATTCCAAGCTCCCAACTGGTAATTTTTGGAATACACAAACAGCATTGGAATACACCATGTGTGCCCAAGCCACGCGGCTTTCAGACATGAAAGTCAAAGCAGCCAAGCCTAAAGAAAAGGACTACACGCTCACGGATGGCAATGGCCTTCAAATGCGAGTGAGAATCAATGGCTCTAGGCTTTGGAACTTTAACTATATCCATCCCGTGACCAAAAAACGGATCAACATGGGATTGGGTACCTTTCCCGAAGTCAGCCTGGCCCAAGCGCGAAAACGGACTGTTGAGGCCAGGGAGCTTGTCGCCCAAGGACTAGATCCGAAAGAGCAGCGTGATGTTCAGCGCCTGGTAGAAAAAGCCGCGACAGAGCACACGTTTCAAAACGTGGCGAAGGCATGGTTCGATCTGAAGAAAGATTCGGTGACTGCTGCCTACGCTGAAGATATCTGGCGCTCGCTCACTCTCCACATTTTCCCGGATCTAGGCTCAACCCCAATTTCCGCAATCAGAGCCCCTAAGGTCATCAATTTGCTCAGGCCTCTTGAGACCAAAGGTAGCTTGGAAACTGTTAAACGGCTGACCCAGCGCCTTAACGAGATCATGACTTACGGGGTAAATTACGGGCTCATCCATGCCAACCCCCTTAGCGGGATTCGCTCGGTCTTTAAGAAGCCAAAAAAGAAAAATATGGCGACACTGCCTCCCGATGAGCTAAATGAGCTCATGGTGGCAATAGCCAATGCCAGCATCAAAAGAACAACGCGTTGCCTAATCGAATGGCAGCTCCACACTATGACCCGACCAGCAGAGGCCGCGACCACCCGCTGGGCAGATATCGACTTCGATAAGAAGATCTGGACGATCCCAGCGGAGCGCATGAAGAAGCGTCGCACACACTTTATCCCGCTTACGGAGCAGGCTCTGGCACTGCTAGAGGCTATCAAGCCTTACAGTGGAAACAGGGACTATGTGTTTCCTGCAGACCGGAACCCTCGCACCCACTGCAACAGCCAGACCGCCAACATGGCGCTGAAGCGAATGGGTTTCAAAGGGCGCCTGGTAAGTCATGGCATGCGCTCAATGGCCAGTACCATTCTCAATGAACATGGCGACTGGGATCCAGAATTGATCGAAGTAGCACTTGCCCACGTCGACAAAGACGAGGTGCGCAGCGCCTACAACCGAGCGGATTACATTGAGCGCAGACGGCCCATGATGAACTGGTGGAGCGACCACATTCAACAAGCTGCCACTGGTAGCCTGTCCGTCTCGGCATTTCAAACAACCCGAGGTTTGAAAGTTGTATCGATACGCTAGCCAATCAATACTTAGTATTAGCCGTAACGGGGCGTTTTCGACCGGTAGCGGTCGGCAGAAAATGGCAATAAGCATTCGCTAGCCAAGTTAAGCTGAAGGTTGGGTCTATTTTACGCAGGCTCGTAATAAGCCAAGCCCCATAATTATAATGAACAACCAGCCAACCCAATCTATTCCTGAAGATCGTTTTGGAGTACTTACTGGCCTCGGCGCAGGAGAGCTTTGCCATTGAGTAGACGCTTGAGGAGCGCTTGTCGTCTGACGAGCAGCCTGAGACGCCTGAGCTTGCATCTTTTCAAGTAGTTGCTGGTTCGAGCTTTTCGGGGGGGGCACATTCGGAGGCGCGGTCTGAATAGGAGTAACTGAAGCAACCCGCCCCTTCCCCATACTCGAAAGTACGTCAGCGTTTCGACTCGGGGTGGAATTGACCACGGGCGAAAGGCCAAAGCTACGAAGTCGGAATTGCGCTTCCTGCTCCGGCAACTGTTGTATCTGACCAGATGCTGTAATCGTTAGTGAAAGGTGTGTGTAACTAACCGCTTTGGCCTGTCCTTTGTAAGGAGGATCAACCAACCCTGTTACTGACAGCCAGCGTCCCACCCAGGATTTATCGGGTACATTCGATCCGATTGCTTTCATCCCGTCAGACCAAATGGCTAGCTTGACAGCTTGCCCACGCCAGTCAGAAAAGTTCACAAAAACATACGGTTTTTTATTAGCTCCCCACCCAGTTCGAACAGAGTGAATCTGTCCAATAAGTTCGATGCGGCTGCCTACCTGGGCAAGCACCTGAGCATATTTTGTTGCGTCACAGACTAGGTAAGCACCTTGATATCCAACCGCGGATGGAGTGGCCTTTTGCTGGAATGTAATCGCCCCGCCGACGACTCCTTTGTCCTGAAGAAAATCCGCAAGCGTCGGAACGTTTTGAAATTCTCCTACGACCACTCTAGCGAGATTTTTAGCGTGACTTGCCACGCTAGGAAGCTTTAGAACCTCACCAAAAATGATTGAAGAGCCAGGATCAAGAAAGTCATTTCGCCGAAACACTACAGCGCTAGGTTCTGAACGAGATACACCCCACAGCGAAGGGGAAACTGCAAGGGCCTGAAGGGCAACATCCAACGTGAGGAACGAGAAGCGGTCGAGCTTCTGATTGAAATCTTTAGCCGTTCGCTTTGGATGCTGAAAGTTGACTTGCCCCAATTCGGTAGCAGTAGCCCCCTGAAACCCTTCTACGAACATTCCGTCGTAGTCAATTAGCTGCACGGTGCCGCCGTCTGCGCTAACCATGACGTTTTCGGGCTGGATGTCACCATGAGCGATCTGGTTCTGCTCAAGAAACCCAGCCAGCTTGGCGAGAGCTTGTCGTAAACGTTGGAGTGCTTGAGTGTTTTGATGCTCGCCTTCTAGGAACTCAGCCAGAGTACGCCCTTGCGCCCATGCCATCTTGACTATGGGATACGTCGATCCTTGTATGCGAATTCCATTCGGGATGAAATCGAAGGGCAAAAAATAAGGACTGGCCAATTGCTTGATTCGCGCGGAGATCGCTTTATAGCGCTGCTCCAGCTCTCTTGACTCCTTGTGGAAACAACGAAGTGCAAACCTCTTGCCCGCTAAATCCACGATATAAGTCAACGCAAATCCGCCGCACAAAGCCAAGGGCAGACCCAATCCGGAGGTTTTCAATCGGCCATGTTTCAACTCAGCGTCTTGCAGTACTAACTGCGGGGACTGCAAGGCCTCGTTGTATTGTTCTAAGGTTGGGTATGCCATGGTTTACGTCAAACTGTTGAGAGTAACGATAATCAAGGTGGTGTCATCTCTGCGCATTGCACCGGAGGCTCGCTCTTCCTCTACCAGCTCAAGAAAAGCCTGTTGATCCCTGATTCCACTAAGCCGCTCAAAGGCATCCGAATAGCCCTGCTCTTGACGATGCAGTAGCCAAGCTCCCAGCGCATCGGTCATGCAAAGAAGCAAACATGCTTCCTGCTGGTCGTAACTCCACTCCCTTTGACTCCAAGGCCCTTGGTCGCCGATAGCCACTTCTGCATTCAGTGCACTGCGAGTAGCTAAGAGAGTTGGCTTCTCAGTGAACTGATCAGCACATACATAAGGGACGGTTTCAATTTCACCATTTTCATTGCACCAAGCGACAAGGCTATCGCCTAAGGTCGTCACTGTTACCGTTTTGCGATCATGATCATTCTGTGCAATCACCAACGTGGCGAAGCTGCCACGCTCGTAAGCAGCTGCTTTAGACCAAGATAAAGTTTGAGGATCGTGAAGCAGCCCATATGCCTGAATACACAAACCAAGCTGTTCGTCCGACGGATCAGAGCCTAGAAACTGATCCACCACCAAGTTCGCCCAGCTACTCGCATCGAAGGACTCCGAGGCGCCATCTGATAGCACCACACGCCCCCTATCCTGAGCAATACGGTAAGCGTCCTCGTTATCATCTGGCGCATCGAGGTGCTTGGCTACCGTCCCGTCAAAGAGGATTCGGAATGTCATGGTCAGCGCAACTGAGCTGCCCGAGTACCGATATCGAAGAAGTCGACAATTTCGGCGATATCACCGTTAAAAACGAAACCCCGAGATTCCATGGTTGCGTTAATACCCTTCTCTTCTGCAACTTTATGAAGATGAATAGGCAGGGGGCTGGACATACGGAACAACAATTTTGCGTAGTTATCGCTCAAGCCCGCGTCAGAGGAAGGAAATTTAACCGGATCTCCCCCACTAGTACTCACGTGCAGGTTGAACAACAGAACGTTTCCATCGCTGGTGCTGATTTGTTGGAGTTGCTGAGCGAGCCCCTCGGGATCCCCATCAGTCGATTCACCATCCGTAACATGCAAAACGGTTGGAGGGTAGCTGTCCGGATGGGCATCACACCATGCAACCAACTGCTCCGCTGCGGTT
Source organism: Pseudomonas sp. JAI111 (assembly GCF_024809425.1). NCBI lineage: Bacteria > Pseudomonadati > Pseudomonadota > Gammaproteobacteria > Pseudomonadales > Pseudomonadaceae > Pseudomonas > Pseudomonas sp. JAI111. Next base: position 264,643 of record NZ_JANUCB010000006.1, read on the forward strand.
GTGATTGCATTGCACATAGGGGTGCCGCCTCCGGCTTTGGGCTCGAACCACACCGGAAACTTGATGGACTGGTCTACCAAACCGCCTGCTCCGTCATCAACCCGTTTGACCCGGTCTTCAACGCGCAAAGGATGAGCTTCAATCTGAGAAATCGGGTTCAAAATCGTCCCCGAAAGCGCCCCCGACAAGCCGTTCTCAGCAATAGCACCGGAGTAGCCCAAGACACCAACCTCGAAATAATCACGAGTACCTTCGGACTTTGTGCAGCGGGTAATCAACGTGGCAAAAGTACGATTTAGAACATCCGCCACGAACTGAGCTTTCGACTTCCCATTTGTCATGGTGTCTTGCATTGACCCGGACTGGTCAACCAGGAACAGGAATGCAGTAGGACTGGTACGGCTAATCTCGGCGCTATAGCTCATGTAACCCTCATTGGTAATCTACTCTCCAGAATTCGATCATATAGCATTTTGAAATCATCCTGGAATCACGAAATTTCTGAGACTTGGATTCCAAGAGCGACTAATGAATCTTCAGAGCACAATCTGTCGCTGGTAGATTGGTGTCTGAAGCGACGATTCGCCCGCTCACGACAGCAAGGGATGGTGGAAGCGATAAATTCTGCCACGTTCGTTTAATACGCTCAGGCGATGTAACGACTCAGAATCGCTGAGACCGGCTCGCCGAAGTGTGGCGTACATTAGATAGAACTCGGTTTCGAGATCGCTCGCGAAGATCCCTGGATCGTCGGAACCGAGGCACACCTTAATGTCCGGATCTCCATCCTCAACGTGGCCGGGCACCCGCATCCAGCGTAGCGAGTGATGCTCGCCGATATGGTGGTATTGACTGATCCGGACGTTACTAGATGGCAGTGTCTCAATGAGGACTCCCCGATCGGCAATCTGTTGCATTAGCGCTTGCTGCAGTCGGAGGTAACCTTGGGCATCCATGAAGTCAGCCTCTTTCTCGGTCAGTTCGCCTGCACGTTTGTGAACCCCTGCGTCGTTCAACCACTCCCAGAGCAGTCCCACTGCCTGAGGCTGATTCTGGCACGCTGACCTAACCCGCAAAGTTTCCTCGCGCCAGAGGTCGCTCAGCGGTTCGTGCGGCGAGTTTTCGTCACCGGTTAGCTGGCGCATCAAGTCAAGGCGACTCAAACCTCGAAGCGCCATCGCGCGTTCGATGTCGAACGCTACCAGTGAACGCCCGAAAATTTGGTGAGCAACCAACTCCAGTTCGCGATGAAGGCGGTGGACGCAGGCTTGCATCTCTGGCACATCCCGCAGCAACTGCCAAGCGGCAAGCACACTCAGCAACCACTCACCTCGAGGCAGGGTGATTTTGCCTGGCATACGATCAAGCCACAGGCTTGGGCGGATCCCCATGGCTGTTCCATGTCCGATACGGTCGCCGTTGCGCAGATCCAGTAGTTCCAGTGCCTCCCACATGGTGGCTATACCCGACAGAAGGTGCCGGAAGTCTTCACCCGCGTGGTAGGTGCGCCTATCCAAACCGGCTCGACGGCAGACACGGAAGGCAGGGGCGAAAACGTCCGGGGGCGCGTGTAGCTCATTTGCGGCGGCATCGATGCCCCGTACCCACGTCCTTAGTCGAGGCCAGCGGGCGAGAACTGAGAGCAACACATTAGTAGTTCGACGTAGCTGCATGTCGAGTGGGTAGTGCCTATATGGGCCGGCCTTGCCCTTTTCATTAGGCGACCAGTCTAGCTTGATAAAATGTGCGACCAGTGCCAGCCGATGAACGCTTCGATGAGGGAAAGTCGGTCGCTCAAAATAGCGGTCTAGCTCGCTCAACAAGGCAGAGAGAGAACGGGGTGGTTTGATGGACAATCTGCCAGCAGCAGTAGCATCGTTTAGATAATTGAGGTAGCCGCCCAGGATTGCCTGGAACAATCGGCAAGCTTTTAGCGGGTCGACTTTGGGGGCGAAGCGTCCCTCCAGATATCCGACAGTGCTACGTGCTAATCGAGGTCCGTGCATGGCGTGAAAGCGCGCTCGAAACTCCCGTTCCGACGGCTCACGAAGCCCGGTCAGAGTGAACTTCTGAAACTGGTCGAACCCATACTGCGCTTCACTCTGAACGAGCAATCGATAGTATTGATTCAGCAGCAGCAAGTATGTATGAAACATCCGAGAAAGTTGGACGCTCGGATGTTGCCGAAGTCTGGCAACGAGCGCTGCCATCCACGTGAACTCTTCTTCAACATCGGGTTCGTCACGCCACGACGGAGTAGGCACGCTTAACCCTTCAGACCACTCGTCGTTCCCAGCGCTATACAAACTTTGACACGACGATGGCAGTAGTGCGTTCGGCGCGAGCTGGCCATTTGTAGAGCCGATGAGCCAAGAACGAAGCCGGCCTGCAGTCTGCAGGTGCTGGTGAAAGACCTGCGGAGTCAGTTCGGGATTCGTCTGTCCAACTAGCTCGCGAATACGGCCTCCGCTCTTCTCGCGGGTCCAGGCGTTCACGAAATCCCGAGTTTCCGCGCGTGAGTCGCGGATCGCACGCAGCCAGCAGATCTCAGCATGCGTACTGCCATTCAGATGTAGGTGTGATTCGTGCAAACCTTCCCGCTCAACATAGTCGGCGACCGGAGCCTCCTCTGGTCGAAGCAAGGGCACAACTTGGCGTCTCCACGGGGCTATCTCTCGATTGAATGAGTCGAGCCGCAAACGAAACGAACGGTCCGGGTTGCACTCCCCCGCGCGGAGAATTACGTCAGCTGCAGCTTGGATTGGGAGCGAAGAAAGCCTACTGGCAACGCCTTGCTGCCAGGAGCCGAATAGATCGCGATGGACACGCAACTCGCCATGCCGCAGGTTCAGGAACTCATCGACCAGGGCCTGGAGCGCATTGATTAGGACGCCATTTTCAGGCTGCCGCCCTGCCAGGAAGCGCCATGCCGAATCGAACACATGATCCGGAAAGCGTGCAGCCCAAGGCTGGTACGCGAGATAGGCGGGCTCCCGTAACTTAGACCATTCCAACTGCTGGGTGAAGGGCGTCTCCCAAGAGAGACGCAGGACCCGGTAGTCCGACAGCAGTAGCGTCGAGAGGAGTGAGCCGATGGAGGCGGCTTGGGCACTCATTCGTGGGTGGCCTCACCAGCACCACGAGATGCAGTTTGTCGGGACCGTGACTCGCCCGTTACGGAAACTTTCTGCATGAGCTCCTTAAGCTCTTTCGGGCACAACAAACCCTTGATCGCCGCTTCATTCATGTCATCAGGAAACAACGGTTTCAACGCTTGGGCATAATCCAGTTCAGTGTCCAGAAGTCCCAGAAGCAATGGGCATGTCGCCATGATTGCCGTAAATGGGAAATCATCTCTTTGAGGTTTCGCTGAGTTGAGCTTGTCGACAAACCAGCTAGCCGAGGTTCGAGGGTTGTTCCTGTCGATCCTCGAAATAGTCTTCGACGCATCTGACGTGTCAAGCAGGTGGTGTTCAGCCTCCTCGACCAAGAATGCGTTAATGACGCAGAGTGAAAAAATCTCCATCGCCGTGTCGAATTTAGCGCTGGGTTTCAGATCCTCGGCCGCGTTCTGCAGACTGAAGAAGAGTCGTGTCCAGACCTTGCCTAGAAAAATGCCTGAAGGCATGGTCTTCTTAAACAAATCGCGCACGCTTTCGAGCCAAGTATTAATGCTCATCCACAGGGCTTCTTGTTTAGCCCACTCATTAGACTCAGCCAGTGCGCGTTGCTTATCTTCGTCGTCCTCATCTTCCGGTGTCGCGTCGCCTTGGCGCGACCAACTGGGACCAGAAACGGTTAGAGACGGATAAGCCCGCTCATAGACCGTCCGGGCTTCCAGATCACCCTGATTATCTGCGGAAAGCAATTTCTCGATGAGGCCGATTAGCGTAAAGATGGACCCATAGGTACGCGGATTAGTAGCGCTCACTACGTTGACCATGCTTAGCGCAAACACGGGCAGATGCGGAATCGCTGTATTATCAACAGCACGTTGGATCACGGCCCGAGCGATTAGCTCGCCCTTTCTCCCTCTCGTACCTCGACGCAGCCCCACAATACCGGGCAAAACGACACGTGGCTTGTAGTTCACGCTGTAGGGCATTGCGATGACTGCTGTCGCGCGCCGAGCCCAGTCTAGGCTGTCTTCTCTGCGGCCGATACCCATGTAAGACTTGAATTGGTGCACGCGACCCAATGAAGACGTTGAGTCCTTATCGCTGAGATGAGAGTTGGCAAGGTTGTAGAGCGACACACTGCCGGGCCCACGCAAAAGATACCGAAGAGCCGTTCCCGGCTTGCCGGCGCAGAAATTTGGTACCTCCGCTGCCAGTGCAGCAAAACAAGCCTTGATGTCCTGTTCCGCCGACATTGGCCGGAGATATGGAGCAGTATCAATGTCTCCGTCCTCCAGTGAGAGGTCGAAAACGGCCAGCGTTAAAGCTGGCAACTCTTTTGCGGCAATCGCGTCGGTATCGACGGAGAACTTATAGAGGCTTGTCAGCGCTAGGGCCTGTAAGGAGCGGCTGAGTTCACTGGTCAAATCAAATGACCAAACCCCTGACTTCAAGTCGGCAGAAGACGATATCTCCAGATGCGGTGCGCAACTGGATAGCACCTGTAAAACTGATCGCAGAGGTTGCTTGAGCAGAAATTCGGTATATGTGGACACGTCAGAGCTGGCTTTAACACGTAGACCACGCTGCACTATTGCTTGGACTACATCCTCTACCGATATCTCGTTCTGGCCCCAAGCAGGATAGGTAGCGTGGCAATTATCAAGAAGCTTGATATTCCACAATGGTTTCAACTGCATGCGCCGCCGTATCGGGAAGAGTTTGAGCAAGTACTGCTCTTCCATATGATCAATCATGCGTAGATATTGGCCCGAGCGGTCTCCTTGCTTTGAACTGCGCTGAAGGTCTAGAGCTGCCTCGGGTCTGCCTGCGACCGTTGTTGCGAAGTGTTGACGCACGAGGAGCGAATAGAGCTCCATGTCCCCCGTCACCAGCACCATTAAACGGGGGGTATCTAAGTATTTTCGGATGCACTCCAGCAGGTTAATTGCATGCGTGGAGTCTGTGTCAGCATCGTCGAACCCAAGCATCAGCCCTTGCACACCGAGAATGCGACACGCAGTCTCGAATAGATGGTGCAACTTTGTTCTCAAGCTAGTGCTGTCGCTTGTGCGCTCCAGGCCCCAGTCGAGGAAAAGCTCCGGATCCAGATCGTTGAGCGGGTGGTATTCCTTTGCGAATAAGCTGAGGCCGCCGGCGACTCCCTTGAACGCTCGGCGCCATTCGTCCCGAAGCTGTTCATTATGCATTTGTCGCAGTTCCTTGAGGGCCTCCTCGACCCGCTTGTTGAGGTGCTGCAGGATGACGAGCAGGATGATCTCGCTATGCTCGATGCGACTTGGATCTATCAGAGCGATGAATGCCATCTGACTTTTCAGGTCAACATCCGCCTTCATGGCAGCCTTTACTGAACTCAAGAAAGTTGACTTGCCTGCGCCTCGGGAACCATCAAGGAACTGCGTCCAACCACTGCCGTATGGGTAGTCCTGCTTGAGTGACTCTGCAGGCCTCAAGGTGGCGAGGTGTTCATTCACTTGATCCCGGAGAAGTTCGTAGTGCCGGCGCTGGACAAGCTCGTTGGCCGAGAGCGCCTTTGCGCTGTCTCCTTGATCCAGATGAATAAGCACATCAAAGCTTCTCGTTGCGGGCGTAGGCTGGTTCAAGCTGGTATCTCCCTTGGTTTGCATCGTAAACATCATCAGAAGCGCCTTGCCGGGTGAGCGCACTACTCGATGGTTCACACTACGAAATTTTGCGATTGTTCTGCCTCGGCCATTAGTTTTCAGCCCAAGCTGTACATGTCTGTCAGACCATACTCGAAAGTTGGTTAAAAGCTGGGCATCACTCTGCACTAGGGAAACTCTGAACAGCCCCAGAACTGCTGCACCACCTTCAAACCAGTTTTCATGTTCCGGGTCTCCAGGACGCAGCCCAGCTTCGGGCGTTTCCGACCGGCTGTTGGATTGCTAGGGCGTTTCACGCGGTGAGTAGCGAGGGGTAGAGTGCGCCAGCGGGCTTGCAGTGCATGCATGAGGGCGTCGACTTCGGCCACGTGGAATACCATCGGCTGAAATGATTTGATGTAGCAGGCAAAGCCAATGCCCTCGGTACCGTAATGCGAGAGGAATACATGGTCGATCTGCGTGATGCCATCCTGTGTGCTCAGGGTTACGTTGTGCAGATGGCGGTAGGTCTGCGTATCCAACTGCCAATGAGCGAACAGAAGCACCGGAAGTTCGTCGGCCTCCCCCTTGGCCCAAGGCGACTTGAGTGCTCCGTTCTGCAGCATTAACGGAGTAAACCTGCCCAGCGCACCCCAGTGCTTGGCGATGATGGGGGTGAAGTCCATTTCCTACCTTCAGCAGTCCTGAGTGAATCCGGATATTACCGAAAGTATTGGTAAATTGACGAAATTAATGCGCGTCTAACTTGGGCCTTTGCCGGTAATGCGCGCATCGCCCCTGGTTTCGGAGATAGATTTGAACGGTTGCCTTTAGCCGATTACTGCACATTGTCGTCACAGACCCCGATTACGATTCGACTCAAAAAAATTTCAGTCCTACATCATCGCCATGACATCCATCCCATGGAGCTCAGAACCATGTCATTGCAATGTCCTCTGTGTAACTCCCCCAAAATCGCATCCTTACAAACAGCCATGAAGATTGGCGCAGCTGTTGGAACCGTCGGCGGAGCAGCTCGTGGTGCGAGCGCTGCTCTGGCAGCAGGCCAGATGGGGGCTGCTGTCGGCGCTATTGCCGGCCCGCTTGGCATCACCCTCGGTACAGTCTCTGGTGCCATCCTCGGCGGGCTCGTTGGAGGTGCCAGCGGCTGCACTCTCGGTGCTCAGTTCGGCGAAAAACTCGATCGCCATGTGTTCGCCAACAACCTCTGCCTCGCCTGCAATCATCGCTTCAACCTACCAGCCTAATCCTCTTACAACATTCTTCGGCCAGTGCTGCGCGAGCGCAGCATTTATGCCGGCACGCACCCAAAGGAATCACTCCCATGGCTCATCTCGTCGAACAAATGGCATACGTTGGCGCTACCCCTTGGCATGGTTTGGGTAACCGCCTGACGCAAAAGCAACCACTCGAAGTATGGCAACGCGAAGCTGGCATGAACTGGCAGATTCAGGAAAGCCCTGTTCACTTCAAGGCCGACACTGTCGGCAACCTAGGCACGATCCACTCCTTTCCGGAACAGAAAGTACTCTATCGCTCGGACACCAAGGCACCTCTGTCGGTGGTCTCCAACCGCTATCAAGTTGTACAGCCCCGTGAGGTGCTGGAGTTCTACCGGGATTTGACTGAGGTCTCTGGCTACGAGTTGGAAACAGCTGGAATACTCAAAGGTGGCCGCAAGTTCTGGGCTCTGGCCAGGACGGGGCAGACAACCGCGCTGAAGGGTAACGATCAGGTGAATGGCTATCTGCTGCTAGCCACCTCCTGTGACGGTACGCTGGCCACCAGCGCGACCCCGACCACCGTGCGTGTAGTTTGCAACAACACCCTGACCATCTCCCTGAACGGCGCTACGCGCGCAATCAAGGTGCCGCACAACACGCGCTTTGATCCACAGGTGGTGAAAAAGCAACTCGGCATCGCCGTCTCCCAGTGGGATGAGTTTATGTACCGCATGCGCGCACTGGCGGAGCGCAAGGTGCAGTGGCATGAGGCGATGGGCTTCTTCATGAATGTGCTGTGTGATGTGCCCTCCAATAGCAAGCTGCCCGAAGTTCTGCCGAACGAGCGCGCACTGCGTAAGGTGCAAAGCCTGTACGAAGGCGCAGGTCGCGGCGCCACGCTGGAATCGGCCCAAGGAACTGCGTGGGGCTTACTCAATGCAGTGACCGAGTACATTGATCACGAACGTCGCGCCCGAAGTACTGAATACCGCATGGACTCCGCGTGGTTTGGGGCCGGTGCCAGCCTCAAAGACCGCGCACTGAACGCCGCGCTGCAACTCGTCGCTTAGCCCCACTCACCCACTTAACTATTTAAACGCCTGGTCAGCTCCTGCTGGTCGGGCGTTTTTTATGCCAGATAGGAAAACACCATGGAAACGCAAACGCTGCAACAATCCTGCAGTAGACCCCGCCCCGCCTTGCGCCTGGTGGGGACCAAACAACTTCCCCGAGAAGACTGGCTGGCTGTGCGTAAACAAGGCATCGGCAGTTCGGATGCTGCCGCTGCTGTAGGTCTTAATCCTTACAAATCCCAGTTGGAGCTGTGGATGGAGAAAACTGGCCGTGACACCTCACTGCCCAAGCTCGATCCACATGACGAGGAAAGCCCTGCTTACTGGGGCAACATCCTTGAGCCGATTGTCGCGACTCACTACTCCAAGCGTAGTGGTCACCGTGTCCGACGTATCAATGCAGTGCTGCAGCATCCTGATCCTAAACTACCCTGGATGTTGGCCAACATTGACCGCGAGGTCATCGGCGCCGAAGACGTACAGATCCTTGAGTGCAAAACAGCCGGCATAAACGGCGCACGCCTCTGGAAAGAGGGCGTGCCGGAGTATGTGCAATTACAAGTGATGCACCAGCTCGCCGTGACTGGTAAGCAGGCGGCCGATGTCGCGGTGCTGCTCGGTGGGCAGCACCTGGAGATCCATCGCATCGAACGGGACGAGTCGATGATTGCTAGGCTGGTCGACCTTGAGCGACTGTTCTGGGATTACGTGATCAGTGATACCCCGCCACCGGCCGATGGTACGGACTCAGCGGAAGCCGCGTTGCGCTGTCTCTACCCCGAGGACAACGGCCAGACGCTGGATTTCAGCCAGCACACCGAGCTGGCCGCTACCTATCTGAAGCTCAAGGCTGTTCGCCAGAGCATTGCCCAGCAGGAGACGCGTGAGGCGCAGCTCAAACAGACCCTACTGCAGGCCATGGGCGATGCCTCCCGTGCGGAGTTTGCCGAGGGCTACATTAGCTGGAAGAAGTCCAAGGACACCACCGGGCTGGATGTCGAACGCATGCTCAAGGACAAACCCTACCTGCAGGTCCGCTATCCCAAAATCAAAACAGGCAGTCGTCGCTTTTTGATCAGCTGAGCCATTCCTCACACCCAAGCCACCTGGACCGTTTACGTCCTGGTGGCTTTTTTATTTCCAGATCAAGGATAACCGCCATGCTCAAAGGTTTAGCGATCACCCCTCCTATACTCGGGCGTATTTCCATCGGCAAGGTCGTCGAGAAAAACGGCATGCGGCTGCCCGAGAAAGACGATCAGTTCACCATTACCTCACAGGTACAAAGCCGCGACGGCTGGCTGCTGCACCCGCTCAATGAGGAACTGCGTAATGGCCAGGATGGCAAACTGCGCAGCATTCCGATCCGTTTGCTGTTCAACGAGCCGGACCTCAACTTTCGGGCTGACTACAGCCTGTTCGACCGCACCACTGGCCGACCTTTGTGTGTTGGCAATGGCGAGACCTGCAAACGCCAGTGCGAGGACGGCATCAAGACTCTGCCCTGCCCTTCACCCGATGGCTGTTTACTGGCCAAAGGTAATACCTGCAAGCCTTACGGACGACTGAACGTGGTGATCGGCGACGATGATCCGCTGGGCAGCTTTGTCTTCCGTACCACGGGCTACAACAGCATCCGCACCCTGGCAGCGCGTCTTCATTACCTGCAAGCCATCTCAGGCAGTCGCCTGGCCTGTCTGCCGCTGGAATTGCGCCTGCGCGGCAAATCCACTCGCCAGAGCCACGGCACACCGATTTTCTACGTGGATATCACGGTACGCAGTGGTCTGAGCATGGAAGACGCGTTAATGGAAGCCAAGCAGCTGGATGAGAACCGGCAAGCCGCTGGCTTTAACCAAACAGCCTTGGATCAGGCGGCTCGTCAGGGCTTTAACAACGGCGCGTTTGAAGACAGCGAGGAAGAGACCGGCGTCATCGTCGAGGAGCTTTTTCCCGCCACTGAGACCGTGCACACCCACGCAAAACTCCAACCGACAACACCTGCAAAAACATCACTGGCCCAAAAGCTGGAATCGCAAACCAGCCGACACGCTAGGCCCAGCGTCCAGTAAACGCGCGCCTCAATCCCCCCGCATTCGCACAGGAAGACCGTCATGAAATATCACAAACTAAGGGAGGGAGAGACATCCGGGACTTATGTCATGGAGTCTCCCGTCACCGAAGCTGACATCCTACAGATGGCGCAACAGCTGGCGATGAGTCGTTTGTCGAAAGGCAGGGTACTGACTGATCCGAAGCAGGTATTCAGCCATCTCCAAACACTACTGCAGTACCACGAGCATGAAGTCTTCGCGTTGCTATTGCTCGATACTAAACACAGGGTAATCAGCTTTCGGGAGCTATTTAGAGGCACGCTGGACGGTGCTAGCGTTTACCCGCGGGAAGTGGTCAAGATCGCTCTAGAGCACAATGCCGCTGCCGTGATTTTGGTGCACAACCACCCATCCGGCGATCCAGAGCCCAGTCAGGCTGACCGCTCGCTGACGAACACGCTCAGAGAGGCGCTGAATCTGATTGGGGTAAGAACGCTGGACCACATCATCGTTGGCAGTGACGGCTGTAAATCGCTGGCAGAACAGGGCTACCTGTGAGGAGGTAGGCATGAAGCAACTGGTACGAATCTTCGCAGCCCTGTTCATCTTCGTCGGCATTCTTGCCGGCTGCATGACAGCAATACTCTTGTTGATTCTCATGGTGCGGTTTCCGCCGCTTCTGATTGCAGCAGTACTGACTTGCCTGATTTTCAGTCGACTACGGAGCACTGCAAATAACACATCTGAATAATTGTAAGTTCAACCAACGTCCGTCGCTGGCAGGCGACGGACGTTGGTAGATGTACAGTCCTTTTTTTCACCCAATCTAATGCAGTTACAGACCGCAGGGTTGCGCTATGTACAAGGCCCCTCTGGGACCGTCGTCAAAGATCGCTGAACTGTGCCCCCCCCTACTCCACAATCGCTTTCAACAACGCATCCCGTGCATCCTGGTAGAACTGGATGTCGATCTTTGTTGCCATGTCATCAGATAGGTCATACAGCTGGCGCCTGGCTGTGACAGGCATGAGCAGCACGCTGGCGCCCTTCTCTACCGCCAGCTCGGCAATATTCACTGCGCTGCTAATCGGCTCAATCGAGCCGCCAAGGTTTATCTCGCCGACGACGATCACTCCGCCCTTCACCGACTTTTTCAACAAGCTGCTACACATCGCAATCAGCGCCGCCATGCCCAGTTTGGAACCGCGTTTGGCGGCGTCGTAGGCTCTGAGCTGAACAGAGAACTCATGGGCGCGTGGGTCGCGGTCCCCGATGAGTTGAGTTGCTCTGGAATACAAATTCTGCTCGGCATAGCGCAGCGACTCCTTGAAGGCTGCGGGCGCCGGATTATTTAGAATGCGTACTCCAGAGCCAGGTCCTTCATTCACCTCGATGCGATACAGGCCAGCGTTGTCGTCGATGTCCGCCCCACCTTCGCTGACGGTCCAGATCTGGCCCGGCTCCAGTGGGTCATCACCGATTTCGTTGTCGGCGCGAAGCTCCGGCGTAGCCACGAACTTCTCGACCCCATCATCACCAATGAAGTAACTAAAATGGGTGTTACGAAACTCGGCGGCTCCGACTCGCTTTTGCTGTTCCTTGACCCGGCGCCGTACCTCAAGCCCTAAACGAGTAGCCCATTCCAAATCTTCGTCGGACACAACCATGTCCTGCCCTGGATACATCAGTTTGAGCAAGCCGGAGACGGTTTTGTTGACTGCATTGGTATCGCGGCCACTTAGTGCTCCGCCCAGGTGAACGCGATTCTGCATGGCAGATACGCGGCTCTGGAAACGCAGGCGACTCATACATTCGGAGAAGAAGTCACTGACCAGGCCAAAGTGGTCGGTGGTCAGAGTCTTGTTCATTTTAGGTACATCCCAGCCAGGTAGATAGCAATGGATACGGTCCATCCAGGCAGTGTCATCACGCATCTCTGCTGGGAGTGGGCCAAACAGATGACCTACTCGCTGCTGGTGTTCGACATCGACATCAAAGTTACCGACAAACACCATGGAGCCATCGGCTCGAATGCTTTCCTTCCCACGACTGAACTCGCCGGACTCCATGTAGCCCTTCATGATGTTGATCCCTTCCTTGGTATCGAAGGAGATCCCGCTGACCTCATCAAAGCAAACCACATCGTACTGGCAAACCAAGCCGCGCTGCCCGCTGGCGTTGTTGACGAACATTTTGGCGATGGTCGCCTTGCCGCCTGAAATCAAATGCGCGTAGGGCGATATTTGCTGAAATAGGTGGCTCTTGCCTGTGCCCCGCGGCCCCAGCTCGACCATGTTGTAGTTGCGCTCAACGAACGGCACCATGCGGAGCATTATGGCGTCTATAGCTCGCGGTGACAGCGCGCTTGGCTCCAGGCCGATGGAGCGTGTGAGGAAATCTCGCCACTCTTCGCTGCTGAATCGTGTACGTGCCTCTGCCATGATATCCAACACATTGCGCTTGGACATTTGGATGGGGCGCAACTCTGCAATGCCAAAGGCGTGCCCCTTTTCCTCAGCAATGATGCTGTCGTACTCCAGCGTCACCTCAGCATAAAAACCACCGGTCAGCAGACGTTCGTTGTCATCAACAATTTTGTCTGGGATACGCACACGATTGAGATTCAAGCTGGGCAACGACGCCAGGTAGCCACCTTCCTTTTCTACAAACCGCACGCTGACAATATCGATCAGTTTGGCAGAGCCGGTTTTATAGGCACGTGCCTTGAACAGCTCTTCTTCGCCGGCACGCACGGTACGATCGGACAGCTGTCGCTGAACGATTTCCAAACCCTCTTCGATTTCGATGGGATCGGTTGAGGCGCAATATCTGCCCAGCATAAACTCGACGACATAGGTCGGAACCGGAAATTGACGCGCAAAAGTGCGCACTAAGTCTTTGCGAACTAAGTACCCCTCAAAGACCTCCGCGGACTTACGGTCCAGCGTATCCATTTCCACTTACTCGTCTCCTACCAGAGTTGGTTTTTTCGCCAGCACGTTGCCCTTGTCATCCAGCAGCACCAATACAGCAGTAGTGCCCTCATACTGGTCATCTACCAATAGAGTGCACTTGCCTTCTTTTAGCGGCTTGCGCTTGGTGATCTCTGAATCCGGGTCAGCCGGGTGCGTTCTGAGGACCGCCAGTACCCCTTCAGTACTGGTTTGCGCCTGGACTTTACAGGTCAATCCCACCCAGCGCAGATCCGAAAGTGTTGCAGAGATCGCTGAGGTCGTAACTGGGGCTTGTGTGCTGCGTACCTCTAGCACCGGCGTCAAACACTCCTGCAGGCTCAGGCCTCCGTGATCATAGTGCTGTCCTGCCTTGAAACTACAGGCACCTGGAGCCATGGCAATGCTGACAGCTCCGTTCCAGTACCAACCTACCTGCTGATAACCGCTGTCCACAGAGTCCTTGATGACCGCGCAGCGACCCCAACGCGTTTCAGTCAAATGCTTGGCCAATTCGACTTTAACCATAGGTGTGGGCGTCAGCATCCAGCCGTGGTCAGTGACGATACGAATTTTGCGCCAGCCTGCAGCCAGGAGTTCTTCAACCCGCTCAACGACTTCAGCCAGTAAGGTATCAATTCGCGCCGCCAGCTTGAGCCCCTTCACGTGACCTTCTTTGTCAATATCGCCGCTTTGAACCCAAGCATTGGATGCTGGGTCGCCTGAATCGCCCTCATCCAAATATTGCCAGCCTTTTTCCTGCAGAAACTTCTTCAGGTAATAAGCCGAAAAGTCCTTATCTTCGTCCAGCAAGCTGGGCTCAAAATCCCGGTCGGTAGTTCTGCCAGTCAACCGGTTATGCACCGGTGTCACGGCTGCTTTCGCGGTAGACGTCACTGAAGGCAAAGCTGCCCAGTTTGCCGAAAGCGTTACTGCTCCCAATCCTTGCAGAGCCCGACTCAGACGCTGGGCAATGTCGTAACGCAGGCCGTCTACGAAAAATACCACTTCACCACTCGCGGCATACTCAGCCGTGGCTTCATTCACCTGGTTGCTACCCGGATAGCCCTTAGATTTGACCACACCTTGGAAATTGCGCGTCACCTCATCCAACCAAGGCGTGTAGATCAGCGTGAGGATCTGCTGCACAAGAACTTGTTGGCTTGCGGACAAGGGGGAAGCCAATGCCTTGAGCATCTGATCATCAGCCTGCCAATAGTGCTCCCGATACTGCGTCGCCATTTCCTCTGCATCAACGCCGGAGAAGACCTTTGTGGTCTTCTGAGCCACTTGGCTCAGGTGACCAAGCACGCCTGCCAACGGAGCCAGATCAAGCTCAAACCAAATCCAAGTACGCCGTTGAGCATGCCGTTGCTCAAGGGTCTGCAGGCTTTGGCGAACCTGAGTAGCACCTTGCTCAAGCAACTGCTGTAGCGTCTGCTCCAGGTATCCCTCTTCACTCAAATTGATAGCCGGATAGCTTTCACCGCTGGAAGCCAAATCAGGCTGGACCTTGAGCATTAACTGCGGCAAGAACGGGTAGTGGCGGCAAGACTCAGCATAGCGTTGCCAAACACCGTCCCAGATACCCTGGCGTTGGCACAGCAATTCGGCGGCCGTCAACTCTCCATCCTGTTCAGGATTGAAGTGGTATTCGGTTTCGCAGATGCCGACCAGTGCTTGCCAGCGTGACCCGTCCCAGCGCTCACGGCAGCTTTTGCTGTCATTCATCCAACTGAGTAAATCACGCACCGGGTCGCTGCTGACTAGCTTATTGAAATCTGCAGCCTCGAGCCGGCGGTTGCACAGCTCATCACGCTCGCTTTCCAGAATCTCAGGTAAAACACGCAGCATGGCTTGTTGGGATTTCTCATCCTTGGCGACATCCAGCCCTGCTCCGCCGTTACTGGAGATCAGAAAGGCGTTCACCGTCCAATCACGGCCAGAGTTGTTGTAGATCCACCAACACCCTCTGTACTGCAGCTCAGCCAGCGGTTTGAGTTTGTCCGGGCAAGCACCGATTGCACGCAGGTCGCGGCGTTCCACGCCCGGTAAATACAGGATCGGCGTTCGATCGACTGGGAGCTCAATGCTGGGCAGCGTATTATCCACAACACATTTGATCCAAATGGCTGGACCTACTTTCTTGTCGGGGGCGTAGTCACCCAACACGATCAGCTCCGGCATTGCAGCTTGCAGCAATGGCAATGCTGGCTCCCATTGGCGCAGTGTGTCCGTCCACAGAATTACGCTGGGAGCGACTTGCACATTGGAGTTGTAGGCAGCGCTGTTCCGGATTTCGGTGGCCAGCAAATCAATCAGTTTCATATCAATCCTTGGATTCATTAAGCAGGCTTGATCATGTGACCGTAATAACCAATGGATACTTCGCCTGTACCTCTTGCACCAATTGCATCGTTCTCGCCTCCAGTTTTTCCACGGTCCAGCGGTCCTCCGCGGCCAGTGCATGGTTCAGATAGAGACCGTTGTTGTACCCAACCTCCCGCCCCTGGCTGTCGGTGCGGCTTTGCTTCTCAGCAAAGCTCTTGTTGCCCAGAGCGCTGTTGTAGCCAGAGATAGTTAGGTTACCCAGGCAGTGGGCGTAGGTCTGACGGTGTTGCTCGGCCAGATTCACATCTCCATCGGCAATCATTTGCACCCAACTGTCAGGGATGTTTTCACCCTGGGGGAAGATATGCTCGATGGTCCATACATACTGTTTGCCTTTCAGCGCCCAGAGATCGACCTTGGTTTCGCGAGTCATGCGGCCTTCCTCAAGTGCGCAGAGCACAAAGCGGCAAACCGCTTTATTGTCTTCGTATATCGGACCTCTGAGGCTTTTCTCGAACTGCTCATCACTAGCGCTTTCGGCTTGAAGCGTGCGCTGAATATGATTGACCACATCACCAGCACGTAGCCCACGGATGGTCTCGGCCACATCCATGAAGATACGGGTCAAATCACGGGTAGGCGGTAGGTCGGTCGTGTTGCGGCGAACAAAGAAGGCAATCAGAAAGATCACTGCCTGTTCAAGGTGCTCATGATTCAGTTCCAGCTCGGTTTGGCACTCCATCAGCACCATGAGAAGCAAATAAGCGGCAGCCCCCTGGATGCGGTCCAGCGAGAGCAGCAAGCTGGAGAGTTTGGGCTGCTCAGGCACAGCACGGTAGCCGACTATTTGAGCGTAGCGGCTGGACAGACGAATCATGGCGTGCAAAAAGCCCTCGGCATCATGGGCGATCAGCTTTTCATACACCTGCATCAGGTTTGATTTGGTGGCCACCGGTACTGAAACGACATCCTTCAGATCGGGTTTGAACGCGTTGTAATACTGGCGAAAGAAACGCTCCTGCACGGCGTAGTCATCACCAAGGGCGTCAATCACCTTTTTCCAGCGGTTGTACTGCTTGTCGATGCTGCCAGGGTCTTTGGACTCCAGTACTGCGAGCAATTTGTTCTTGATGAGGTCAATGGCCGTCAACGGCACACCGCGATTGTTCAGTGACTCGAACAAGGTGTAGGCATCGGAATGCCCGGCGACCTCAATTTTGACCAGGGTGGCGGTGTTCACTTTCTCCAGCAGAGCCTGCAAGCTCACAATGGGGTCAGCACTGTGCTCCAGGTACAATTCAATTCGGCTGATAAAATGCCGAAAGGCTTTCATAACCCGCCGATTGCCGGCATTCGGCACAATCTCCACATCGTCCAAAATGCCGGTCTGGCCGAGCACCGCGAAGTAGTCCTGTTGGTTGTTGTTCTGCACCTGGGGAATCAGGCGTGGTTGATCCGACTTTTTCTTCAGCACCAGTTTGTGCTTGAGGTTATACAGCTCAATCTGTTGCTCCATGCCCAGATTCGGCAGGGTGCGGTAGCTCTGATAGACCGCCGCCAGCAGCAAAGACAGTGTGGTCATGCGTTGCTGCCCGTCCACCAGCTCCAGGCTTTGTACAGTCAGGGCATCTTGCGACTGGTTAATGCAGATGATCGAGCCGAGGAAATAATGCAGCTCGTTGTCCAACAGATCCTCAAACAGCGCATCCCACTGCGCACGGCTCCAGGTGTATTCACGCTGGTAGCGCGGGATGGCATAAACCACCCCACTCTCGATATCGAGCAGGGTGGAAACCGGGTAGTTGTAAACGGACTTGATCATGGGCTAGCTCCTTGCCGCCTGTTTTTCAGCCAACGACAGATGGTGATCGTTGATCCGCGCACCTTCGCCTTCGTCGTACTGCAGGCCGATGGTGTACCAGGGGGCGGATTCGACGTCTTTGCCGCGATCTTTGGTCCATTTGATATTGGGCGTCCAGCGCAGGATGCCAGCGCCTTTTTTGCCGACGTCGCGGGCGCTGAGGAACGGGCGGATGTTGAGGCGCACGCCGTCGTTGAGGTCGGGTGTCCAGCCGATGGGCTGTTCGGCCAGAGGCTTCCAGCGCACGAAGATGTCGTAGGGTGCTTCACCTTCAAGGATGGCTTCGAGCTCGCGCTTGAGGGCTTCGGCGGCGAGTAGGCGTTCCTGAGCACCGTCCTCACCGTTGGCAATACCGGCTTGCTGGGTCCGGATCCAGTCGCCCAGATAGGTGTAGATCAGGCGTTCGAGGCCGGCTTTGTCGAGTTTGTGGTAGTTGACCAAGGCGCTGAAGCCGTCGTTGAGTCCGTCCCAGATATGCCAGATAAACGGCCGTTGCTGAAACACTTTGCAGTGCTGCTCAAAGAACTTATCGCGCAGCCACAAGCTGAGGGACTTGCTGCCGACGGTTTCCAGCAGGCGGTTTTTAAGCGGCGTGGTCCAGGCGTCACCGTAGGCGGCTTGCAGCAGAGCTTCCAGGCGTTGGTCAGCGGCCTTTTCACCTCGCACAGCAGGCAGGCAGACAATCCCATCGTCATCCGCATAGGCATCGAGCTGACGGCAACGCTGAACCCAGGCACGCTGTTCTGCGGACAACTCCATATCTGCCTCTAGCTCCGCCGGCCAACGGTAACCAAGCAAACGGGCAACGGCCACTTGCAGTACGCTGTCATCGACGCGCAGCTCTCCATGTGCGGTCCATTTGGCTTCCTCACCCCAAATCACCGCGCCACAGGGGTGGCCGTGGAAGATCCATTGGGTGGGGTCATTTGTGTAGGGCTGTGGTAGGCCGCGAGGATATTCTTCTTCGGCGATCGAGGACCAATACTCAAGGTCGAAAGGTATCTTTACCAAAGTACCATTAGTAACTTTTAACGACTGATCAATTTCACGGACAGCTTGATTAAATTCCGGCGAGAAACAAAAGCTCCAGATTGCCGCTAAGTGCGCACTATTTAGAGGAATGACAGTTGCTAGATTTGTGTCAAAGTGATGCCCGTTATAAAGACTAGCTGGCAGACTACCCATTTGGGATATACCAATCCCATATTTACCCCAGGCATCTTTACCACGTTGATCTACGTTGTGTAATGTGGCGACATTATCTCTACCAAATTGATACAGACTTCCACGCCCACCTTCCCAAAGTAAAACCCCAGACCGCCCTCCAAAATGGTTTCCATCATTAATCGTGGATTGCTCACAAACCCACAAATCACTAAAATCATCTATTTCCCAGTGATACTTTCTAAAGCGTGGATTATCTCCCGTAGAAAGCCCCTGATGATTACTTGCGTGTTCAAACAAAAGCTCGCCTGAACGCTCATCAAATGCCACGCGCGTATCTGGATTCGTCAGTTGGTCACTCTGGGCCACACTCTTCACGCTATCTTCCAGCAAACCAATTGCCTTTAAGGTCGCCGTGCGCGACTTGGAAACATCAACGCCACGTATGCAATTGCCCTCCCCACCTCTGTGAAGCAAGTCCGCAAATTGACCAGCCCCATTGCCTCGGCTTAGGTTGATAAGAATCGCTTTGACCACTTCGCCACTTATGGTCTCGAATGCCCCAGGCCCCAGGCGGGCAATCAAATGCCAGCTATCGTTCTGCAGCAGCTTTTCACGGAATTTTTTATAGCTGGTGAGGAACAGCCAGTTCTGTGGCAAGACAATACTGGCGGTGCCGCCTTGCACACAAAACTCCAGACAGCGATCGAGAAAAACCGTGGCCAGATCGTTCTTGCCTGCGGGGTAATAGGCTTCGCAATAGTCCTTGAGGATATCGTTCTGCTTGCCCCGCGCAAGGTAGGGCACGTTCGTGATCACCCATGTGTACTGGCCTGCCAGCAGCTCGGCTGCCTTGGCCAAACCCTTGGCGACAATCCCCGCTTCCAGACGATTTGTGTGGTCAGATGCCTCAGCGTCAGCCCCAATCTGCTGTTTGGTTTGCTCTTGCAACAACGCCTCACCAAGCAGTTGCTGTAACTCACCCCACTGGGCAATTTGAGCTGCCTTGCTGCGGCGTGGGTTGATCAGGCTACCAAGCAACGGCGCGTCCTGGAATGTCTGGTACATCCAGTCCAGGGCGATGGTCAAGTTCTGCTTGCCGGCCCTTAGGCTGAGTTCCTTCCATTCATCGCGAGCAGCGGCAATGGACAGGCCACTGCAGGCCAGATGCAGTTCGGGCAGACTGCGGTAACCGCCTGCTTCTGAATAGCGCCAGGCTTCCAAAGCTACGGCAAAGGCAGCCAGCTCCACACAGCGCTGATCCAGCTCCAGGCCATGCAGGTTATCATTCAGTACACGGTCGATTGCCTGCTGGGCTGTCAGGTTCTCGGCCTGAATGCGCATGGGCACAAGCATCAAGAAGGCGGCGACCAGAAAGTGACCGGAGCCACAGCAGGGGTCGAGGGCTTTCAGTTCGCTCAGTTGCTTAGGCCAGGCATCGAAGGTGCCAGAGGCAGGTTGCCATTGCTGGGTTACCTCATCTCTAACAAAGCGTAGATAACTCAGCGGCACGCCGGGGATGGCGGCTTTGTCGCGCAGTTCCTGTTCACTATTAGCTTGCTGCCAATCGCTGCCGGCCAGGCGCTGGCTGGCCCACCAGGCGCCCAAACTGTTATCCAGAAGAAAGCTGACCATATAGGGCTCGGTAAACAGCTGGGTGACCGGCGAGAGCTCATCAGCACCGATTTTTACCGCTGACTTATTCACCTCCTCCTTGCGCTTGCTCTGCCAGAACTGATAAACCCAGCCGAGGCTGTCTTGGGCCTGAAAGGTTTCCAAGGCCAGGCCAGTCACCAGTTGCTCCAGGCTGCGCTGGTGTTCAGGGGCAAACTCCAGCTTGAACACTGGCGAGTCGATGCGAAAAATCTGTGGCAGCATCTTCGACGATAGCACCCCGGCCAGTTCCCAACCGCTTTGGCAGCTGCGCTCCAATTCGTCACGGGCCACATCCGGGTCTTGCACCAGCTCATTACATTCGGCCAGGGTCAACTGCGTGTGCTCGTCATACATGAGCAGGTTGTTCTGCTCCAGAAAGCGCGCAAACAACATGCGGTGCCAGTGTTCGTAAGCGACTTCTGTGACCAGCTTGTTGATGGATTGCTGGCCATTGGCATCTTTGTTATCACCTAGCTGACGACCATGGGCGCGCAGGCGAGTGCGCAATTTGCGCTGCTCATCGCTCAGGTAGTCGGCCGGCTTAGCATCTCCAACGCCCAGTCTTTTGACGGCTTGGGTAGCTGCTTGCTCGGCGATGTCGCGGGCTTTGACGACGGTGGCTTCCAGCGCACGGCGCAGGGACTTACCAAGGGGCTGTCGAGTCATCAAAAAGTCACCGGTCCATCGTTGAGTTTGTCGAGAATCTGCTGCTTCACCTCAGCCATCCAGGCGTCAACGTCGGCCTCGGTCTCAAAGGTTTTACGCGGCAGGCTGATGCGTTGCAGTTTGGGTTGCAGCAGCTGAACGGCTTCCATGCGAGCGCTATCGAATTTACTGGCCAGCGATTCAGTGCGATCGTTCCACTGCTCCAGGCTGACGTCATTGAGGCTGTCGATAATCGCCTCGGCGTCGTTCAGCGCCGGTTGCGCTAAGGTAAGCAGTTTACGTTTGCCAAGGATATCGCTCTGTTGCTGCTCGCTGAGTTGCAGCCAGTGGCTGTCGGCATGCAGTTGAGCCAGGCACTCGGTATACCGATCCTGATAGGCCTGCAGATGGAACTGAATAGCATCTCGCAGCTTATTGACCAGCTGCTGAACCAGGCCGGAGACAGGATTGGGGTCATCCAGCAAAGACCTGTGGCTGACTATGGCATTCACCTCGGTCTGGATAGCGGCATGGAAAGACAAACCGCGACTGAGGTCGAGCAGGTTTTTCAGCAGCGTCCAGTTACCGCGCCGTGCTTCGATGCGCTGAGCAATGTCGGTCCATTCCTTGATCGCCTGCTTAATAGTGTCTTGCTCATCCAGCACATGCTTGAGCTGTCCGTTACCAGAGTGGCGCGCTAGTTCATCGAAAATACGGCTGTCGGGGGTTTTCGGCAGAGGGGCTTCCCCCCCGGCGCGCTTGGCCAGTTCACGGCCTTTTTCGGCTAGAAGGGGCAGTTTGGTAGCTTCTTCACCGGGCTGGCAATCGATCCCGCTGCTGCTGAGTACACCGCGTATTTTGATTAGGTCTACCGGGCGGATGGTGATGCTTTCCGGCTTAAAGTTGGTTTGGGTGATCTGCTTGCGATCCAGCGTTGTGGCAGTAACCGGGTTGTTGCGGCTGTCGTAGGCGATGAGAATGCCGGTGGCCATCAGAATGGCCAGGCCACCGTCGATGGCGTCCTGCGGCCAGCCGTATGGGGCTGCCAGAAAGTGCTCGCGGATCTCGCTGCCTTTTTTCGACACGCCGATATAGCGCTTAATGGCAGCGCACACTGGATGCTGCTCGGCATCACCGCTGTAGCTCAGTGCTTCCAGGGCATTTTGCCCACCCTCTTTGCTGGCGCGGTCATACACCTTTCCCCAGCCGGCATGGTCAGCGGCATCGAAGTCACGGTAGAGGCGAATCAGGGAGGCTTTAGCAGCAGTTTCTACCCGATCGGCAATAGTGTTGCCGTCTACTTCATTCCCACCGGCCTGAACCACTTGCACGCCGTCGAAGATTTCGCGCAGCAGTGCTTGTACCTGTTTTTGCGCATCGCGGTAGCGGGTTTCCATCGCGCTACGGGCATCTTTGCCGGCATCAGTATTGGGGATGCCGCGCTTTTCCAGAGTGGCGTGAGCGGCGTTCTCAGCAATGATGGCGCTGGTCAGCTCGGAGCGGTTGCGCGCGGGTACAAAGACGAAAATAGTGGGTTCGCCCGGCTGGCGGCTGCGGGCATCGGCGAGGAAGCTCTTCTCATCGATACTCCAGCCGTCCTGTATCCAGGCATAGACTTTTTCTTTGGCGTCTTTGGGCAACTCGGGGTCAAAGCAAGGGATAACTTGGCGTGGTTCGTTGCACTTGCCCTGGGTGAGACGCACCTGGGCTACCTGGCGGCGTAGTTCTTTGTGCAACAGGTCTACGCGGATATTTTCGATACGCTGCATATTGCCGCGCAGGTCGGCTTCTTCCTGGC
Organism: Pseudomonas sp. JAI111; assembly: GCF_024809425.1. Taxonomy (NCBI): domain Bacteria; kingdom Pseudomonadati; phylum Pseudomonadota; class Gammaproteobacteria; order Pseudomonadales; family Pseudomonadaceae; genus Pseudomonas; species Pseudomonas sp. JAI111. The sequence continues at coordinate 287,160 of NZ_JANUCB010000006.1, forward strand.
GAAGTGTGTCGTACCACTGCGCACTCTCCTGAGTTTGCAAACGGAACTCGGTTCCGGTGCTGGTTTGCATAGACATCACCAGACCTTCGTCGGCCAATGCCTGCAGCAATTTAGGCACGCTAGTACGAATAGAATCTTTGCCACTATTGAGGTCATCAATCAGCAGGTCAGCCAGCATGTCGGCGGTGGCCCGCACTCCGCAGTCGGCGGTGGGATCTGAAGGCAGTTTACCGATCAGCAGCACCAGCCCGAGAATGCGCGACTTGAGCTTGTCGTCAGCATCGCCGGCGGACAGGCGACCAATGGTTTCGGCGATTTCTTTGGAGATTACGCCGGTCTGCAGTAGGTTGACTGCGATCTGGTTGTATATGAAGTCCGCCGGCACCACATGGCCCAGCGGCAGATCGGCGGTGGCCTGGGCGGCTTCGTGGATGACCTTGAGCTGGTTACGCAGTTGCGAAACAGTACCGGTGGTGTCGACAATACGCAGCACCCGCTCCCAGAAGCGGCGGCGCACAGGCAGCAGCGGGTAATCGGCCAGCATGACTTTTTCGTCATCCTGGTGATGCTCGATTTTGGTACCACGCAGCTGGCGCGAGATCTCGCCCAGATGCGATTGCAGCATCTGCTCCAGCTGCGGCTTGGCCGAGGCTTTTTTCTGCAGGATGACCTTACGGATCACCGATTCGACATCGGTATCGGATAGCTGAATTGGAATCTGGAAGCGACCAAGCAGACGCTGCAAATTAGGCATGCCCGACAAGGCGCTCTGGCCGGTAGCAACGAACAGGAGCTTGTTCTGGAAAATGGAATGCTTGCAGCAGGTTTCTACTACTTCTTGGACTTGGTGCGCTTTGTCGGTATCGGAGCCGACGTACTGTTGCACCTCATCGAGCACCACTAGGGTGAGCGGGAACTGACCTTCTTTGGATAGGGCGTCGTAAATAGCATCAACCATCTGCTGGTTGGTGACATCCTGAACGTTTGGGTACTGCTCGCGCAGTAGCTGGCGCACACCTTTGACGTCATCGCCCAAGGTGCTGTCTACCTCAAGCAGTGCCCCGGCAATGCTTCGGGAGACATAGAGGTCTTCTAGCTCGTCATCCCAGCTGTCGCCCGCGGTTTCGACCTTGTCTTTGATCTGATCAAAAATACCCTGCTTTTTCAGCCACAGCACAAAGCGAGCCTGATGGTACTGCTCGGGAAGACCGGCGGACTTGAACACAATGTTGAGCAGCGCCAGGCGCACGTTGTTGTTAGCACCGGAGCCCAAAGTACCAGAGGCGGCATGCAGACCGCCGTGGCGTTTTGCGGCGTTGCTCAGCTCCTTAAAATGGTCTTTGACCTCCTGCGGCAAATCGGCAATATCGCGAGCAGAAACTCCATCGCTGAACGGCTGGTTAGTCCACAGTGCGCGTAACATTTTGGCCAGGTGCGATTTACCGGAACCGAAGAAGCCAGAGATCCACACGCCGGGCTGTTCGTGCTGGCTGCCCAAATTGCGCAGGTACGCAGATAGAATCTTATCGAGGCCGGCTTGGTATTCACCGTCGCAGACGAAAGTTTGCAGCTCGTAGCGAAGAGTCTTGAGTGCCTGAGCTGACTGGTCGTCCTTAACTTCGGCGACACCATTGTTTTCCAGACGATTCTGCTGCGGGTCGAGCTGGTAAATCTCGCGGTTCAACATCCTGGGCATGCTCCCTTTGCGCCTACTGCGCCAATCTATGCGTTAGTGTCTTTATACGACTGAATTCAATTATCAGCGGTGATCGCCGTAGCCTGGTAACCCCAGCCGTCGCGGGCATCGAGCAGGCGGTAGCCGTTATTGATGTACTCGCCAGGGAAGAGCACCAACAGGCGCCCAGGAACATGCTCCGCAAGCTGCTTAACAAAGTCCGAGACGGAGGCAAAACCAAACAGAGTGCCGCAGCCCATGAGCGCGACGACGGTCTTTTCATCGGCTTGGCTGTTAATTCGCGCAGCTAGTTCTTCGACGGACTGGCGGACAAAGGTCTTGTACTTTGGAGCCAGGGTGTCCGGATCTTCAAAGTAGTCTTCGCGGTACTTCTGCTTGGCCATCCAGTCAGAGAACAGGCGGGTAACATCCAGCTCCAACCACAGGTGGCCGGCGCTTTCAGTGGCAAGTCGAAACTCTTCAACCCTGGCACGCAGTTTGAGTTCGTCCTCTTTATGGTAAACGGCAAACAACACCCGCTGTTCATTGGCCAAGCCCTTCATCCAAGGCAGGCTGATATGGTTGGCGTAGCTCTTGATAAGGCGGTTCAGTCGGTTACTCATGCAACCAGGACTCCTCTTCCTTGCTCAGGTAGTCGGGGAAGGTTACTTCCACCACCTCACTGGAGTGTTTGAAATTAATCATCCCGCTGTAGCTGGCCTGACGGGCCAACTCCAGCAATCGCTCCTGGCGGCTGCTAAGCAGGAGGGTCCATTTACTGGTAAACAGCCGGTTGCCGGTGGCGCCTTGTAAATAAGCGAGAAACAAGGCAAACACCACGTTGACCGGGCGCACCACTGGCTCAGCACGGTGCTTTTTAGTTCGCCCTTTCAGAAAGCCTGCATGCGTCCAGGTGCCGTTGACGTTCTGCGCCAGAGATTTAAGCATCGCTTTGCTGTAGCGATCAGGGCATTGCTCGTCCAGCGCCTGCTCCATTTCCTCACGGGGCAGCCATTGACCTGACGCCAGCGAAAGGATCTTGTCTTGGGACAGTTGCAGCAGCGGGTCCCGAGCCAGCGCCATTTGGCAAGCAAGCATGGGTCTTGCGGATTCGTCGCTCTCCCATAAACGGCGAAAGGTCCGGAACAGCGGGAGAGTGATATCCATGCCATAAAGGTCGATCAGGTGACGCCAAGTCAGCTTTCTTGCCTTCTCAGTTGGCTTATGCAGCACGTTGAATAGTTCTATGTCTTCCTGGTATTGGGCGAGGCTCGCCTCAATTCCACGACCATGAAACAGCTCGGTAATCTCTGCCAGCATCATGGTGCGGGCGGAGTGGGCACCGTTGCGGCCGAACTTGAAGCCAAATTTTTGTTGGGATTCGGTCGTGCTCATCAGCGGCCGTTCTCATCATTAAAGCCAGGGGCAATGGACAGGTTGACCTGGTTTGCGACCCACTCGGGGTCACGCAACGCCAGTTGATACTCATCAGGGTGCAATGATGCCTTGGGACTGCAGTCGACACCCCAACGCCGTAGCAGATAGCCGGCCATTACTGCCCGGACTGACAGTTTGATGGATTGCCCGGAGTCGAGACCGTAATCCAACTCGATGGCACGGGAATAGGTTGCGCGGGGGTGCGGAATCAGCTCCAGCTCCACTTCACGATTCCACTCCTGATCCTGAGCCAAAGACTCAACCGTTGCATCGATCAAACCGTCCACTTCGTCTGCGACGGTGATGCGGGTCAGCACAAAATCCCTGAACTCGGAATGCGATCTACAATAGGCGCGCGTATGCCAGCGCTGGCCAGTATTGACCAAGCTGTGCGGCACAATTTCACGTGTAGATTCACCGCTACTAACAGACACATAACGGATGGTCAGCGCCTTTGCTGCATACATGGCACGGGATACCGCTGCCAGAATATCTAGATCGGGCTGATTCAGTGTCGGCGCAGAGTCAACAAGAATCGGCTGGTCACAGGCTTCCAATCCCACCCCTTGGCCCCAGGTCAGGGTTTGCAGGGTATGTTCACAATCATAGATGAACAGAGGTTGGAAGCCTTTAGCCCTGCGATACACCTTGTCGCGGTGGTCATAATCCAGGTTATCAGGTGCCAACTGACGGTAGAGAGTGAAGTCCCGAGTGGCGTTTGACAGTGCAATGCCAAAGCGACGCACCAGATCCTGCCGGGACACCTGACCACGAAAACGCGCGAGGAAATCGATCTGCCAAAGGCGTTCGCGTTGATTAGGTGAGGCTCCACCCGGTGCCAGATTCGGCATTTAAATTGATCCTTGTCCACACTGCCATCATTAGTCATGCTAAAAATGATGATAACAGGGCATCTTAGCGACGAACCAGGGATTTCTATAGCGTTGGCGCCTCTACTCGAGGCAAGACCAGAGTCGTGACTTAGCTCCTGCTGCATCCAAAGCAATGGTGGTTGTCCCCATACAACTTCGTAGCTGACTTGCACAGGTAGCTGGCGCGGTAGAACAGACCCGGCAGCACGTCCTCATCGCCGGCACGCAGATACCGGTTTAATCGGTACTCTGCGTTGCGAGGGATCTCGACCAGCCCGTCAACTTGATCGTCAGGCAGGCCCAAAGCACTGGCCCATGCCTCCTCCATGCGACTAAAGATCCTTGGTCGTCTGGATACAAGCCGACCTACTGCCCGGTACGCATCTCGATTGAGCAATATCACCAGGTGGTAATGAGGCCTGTTGCCATGCCCCACTTCCCTGGCCCAGACGTAGCGGACCTTGCAGTCATGAGCGTACAGGCTCCGCTCACGAGCCTTGTCACGGTTATGCTCGATCTTCGCGCTGAAGGAAGCTACGAACCTACTTATGACCTCATTCGTGTACGCATATTGAGGCAGATCGACTCCGAGCGGCAGACGGAGATCCACTCTAAAGGCCAGTACTCTGGAGTATTGGCTAAGAGCCAAATCTATGGTGCGCTTCAAGCGGGATAGGTATTGCCGAACGAAGGGGCCTTTCTCGACCATGACTGGCAAGCCTTCGAAGGTGTCTTCGCGGTGCAGATGGAGATTGGTGTTATCGGGATGTCGAAGCATGGTTATGACTCTCAGTTAGTGAGTTACATAACCAGTGCCTACTGTGTAATTTTTAACCGCTACCTTTTCCGGGCCGATAGACCTCTACCGAGTAGATAGTTGTGATACCACCGGTATGCGAGCCAAAGGGGTAATAGCCCATCAGGTGATGATGTATCCAGCCTACTAACCTTACAGGTGGTAAGTAGTAGTAAAAGCATATTACCCATACCGAAAACACCTTCCTCGATGTGCCTGGGAAAATGACCCCGACTAACCAGCCACACCGTCATTTTCACCCTATGCCTCACTCCGGAAATAAATCATCGTCCGGCAGCTCCAACAGCTCCGGCACTGGCCCTCTGACCTCCAGCAACCCGAGCGATGGGGAGCAACATCACCCGGACTTACTGGAGGGAGTGCCAAGTGGTCGGCAAGGCTCAACCGGCATAAAGGCCATGACGGGCTTTCGCCCGGTCATGGCCTAAAAGTTAGCTACTAGCTGACCACGCCCAGGCGGCCGAGTCGGACTGGAGAGTCTTCAGCCGAATCGCGCTCCTCAATCCTTGCCAGGATCCAGTCGTGTACCTCGCTGTCTACCCAGCCGACGCAGCGATCCCCCAACGAAACCGGCTTCGGGAAGGTGCCCTCCCCGATGTACTTGTAGATGGTCGACCGTGCCAGGCCGGTCGAATCGATTACTTCTTTCAGGCGAATGATCCTCATGAGCGGGCTCCTCTGTTAGCTCAGAGGATCTGCAGTGGCAGTAAAAAAATACTGCTCAGGAACAATCCAAAATCGTAATCACGGCAATCACTCTGTAAGAGCCTGGACTTTCCGCATCAGCGTCGGTGCGAGCACTTATGCAGCAGTGAGCAGACCCACCATGGAAATAACTTCAAAGGAGCGTAACCATCTCTAGTCAATCCTGACCTCAACGAATTGCTTATGTCACGCCACTGGCATCGCAGGTTGCAGGTTTACCGACTTACCAAAAACCCCGCTTCTAGCACCCTTGAAAGCTGTAGGGGCCATACAAACCTGGCCACAATAGAAATTTATCCTTATCTATCACGCACCTATCTTACATCTAGAAATCGTCTTAATATGCTCTACAAAACATCTATAAGCGATCTACCCATGACCTTTGTTCTGAGCGAAGACACTCAAAAAGATGACGATGACAATCTTTCTGCCTTACTGACTGGATGGTCACTAAATAACCGAGAGGTGGCCTGGCTGTGGCTATCTCTAGTCGGACGGGAAGGAGAGCGCCTCGATGACTGCCAATTCAATAGCCCTACGATGCGTGACAAAATCGCGCGGACACTCAAAGACAGCCGAAGTCTAAAGCGCGAAATTGAACACGCTCGAGAAACGCAACTCCTCCCGCTGGAAGCTTTTGGCTGGATAGAAAAGAACGGGCGGCAGCCGAAATGGTTGGCAGCAGAAGCCATGAGGAAGACCAACCTAAGGCTGCGCAACAGCATTTTCCGAACACTACCCAACAAGGATCAGGTGATAGTACTTTTCGACCTTTGGAATACGGAATTCAGCAGGAAAGAGAGGGCCTTACGCTACCTTTCGGAAGACTGGAATGAGCACCTGCGAACCGACAAAATCTTCAAGTGGTTCAAAGACCAAGATGAGCGAGAAAAATGCTCACTGGCGTGGAGTTGGCTAGAGCAGAACCAGCCGACGCTAATCCGACTCGAGAAGCCTTTCACCCGACATGGCGAGCTACTGGAGTTTTTCGACCACAGTAGCGCCTCATCCGGCGAAAAAGAGCTCTACGTGGAGAAGATCAAGAGACGCTGGAGCACGCAAAAGACGCGAGTGAACGCTACCCACAAGAAGCAGTACAACTTTGTGCTTAACAACAACATCAACGCCGCCCTCGATAAGCTTGCCGAAGAGCATCAGTTGTCTAGGACGAAAATTCTTGAGGAGCTCATACTGAGTGAGACAGCGCACAGGCTTTACCTCGTGACACGATAAGTTTTCTCAACCCAAAGCGTCCCGAATTCAAATTCATCGATGGGTATTCCAAAAGGTATTCCAAGAAAATACTTAACCGATATTTATCTATTAAAATCAACAACTTAATAGACCAGTTCAGATTACCCCGGCTCCACCAAATACGAAGCAAAACAAAACCCGCCAAGTGCGGGTTTTGTTGCATCTGGGGGTTGGGAATTTTGGCTCGACCATGGCCTGCGAAATGCGCAATCTCACGGGGCAGCGTAAGCCTGTGGGAGTGAGGCTTGCACATGAACAGGCGTGTTAGCTACCAGAAATCGACTGACACACCGTGTGCGCTGTTACACCGAGTTCATCACGCCACGTCCTACAGTGCCGGGGAAAAGCCAGACGCGATGTTTAAATAAATGCGTCCCCTTTTCTTCGTCCGTCCCCTTTTCTTCGCCTTTTCTTACGCATTGCGCGGCGTGGGTCGTACCGGGGTGGTTTGGGCAACAGCGGCGCGGAGCAGCCGGTCACGGGCAAGAACATCGTGACTGCGCTGCAACAGCAGCGCCTTTGACGGCTACACCATCGCCGCCCAGTGAGTGGCCGCAGCTAAAGACTCCGCAGGATCACCAGAGCCTGTTCAATCTGGGCGAGGGTGATGTGCCGGCTTACTGAGGCACGCACGAAGTGCGTGACGCCCAGGTCCTTGAGCAGCAAAGGGGTATGGGCGGCAGTGCCCGCCCATAGGTTGAGCCCCAGCTCGCGGGCCTGGCGGACAAATGCCTGGGCCGGCATGTTGTGTGGCACGAAAGAGGCAATCCCGGTCTGTTCGAACTGCTCACACATAAGCGTTAACTGCGGCAGACGCCGCAACTCCTGCACCAACAGTGCATAGGGCTCCGTGCTCATCTGCCCGCCGCCCACCTGTACGTACTCCTGCAACGCAGTGTGCAACCCCACCAGCGCCGAAAAGCTCTTTTCAGCGATCTCCAGCACCCGCGCGCCGGACATGTCCACCCGGTTGACCTGGCCATCCGTGCTGGCGGCGTGCAAATCGGCAAAATTCAGCTGCAACTGGCCAAGTAGGCGGGGCGACACGTAGGCAATCCCACTGCCACGGGGCCCGCAGAGAAACTTGCGGCCTGCGCCCGTCAATAGATCACAGCGGATGTCGCGCACATCCAGCGGCAGCTGCCCCAACGACTGGCACGCATCCACCACATACAGCGCGTTCGAGCCTTTGAGCAGCCTACCCAGCGCTTCCACTGGATTGATCACCCCACAGCACGAGGGCAGGTGCGAAACGCTGACGAGAAACACGTCCTCGTCCAAATGCCGCTGCACCCATTCCAGGTCCAGCGGGCTGGTGGCCGTGGTCGGGATCACTTCGACGCGGATCTCACGCGATAGCTTGAGGTAGTTGAAGAAGATCAGATTCGCCGCGTATTCCGAGGTCGACACCCAAACCCGCTTACCTCGGGGGAATTGCAGTTTGCTGAGAATGCTGGTCCAGGCTTCGGTGGCACTGCTGAAAAAGCCAATCTGCGAAGGCTGTGCATTCAACAGTCCGGCCGTCATCCGATACAGATCGACGTTGAGCAATTCTTCGTAGGCCAGCTCGGTCTCATAGCTGCCCATTTGCGCTTCAATGGCGGTAAAACGCTGGATCGCATTCAGAGTAGCCGACGACATAAGGCCCGCACCGGCAGTGTTCAGATGTACCACATTCATTTCACGCTTCCTTGTTCCACAAGACAGTCGACCCTTTCATTACCCCCACCGCCACCGCGAACAATAGCAATACCGTGCCCGCCAACAGCCACGGCGAAGGCAGGGATGGCTGTGACACCAGCATGAACGCCAGCGACGGCGTGAGCATCACGCCGATATTGACTCCCGCCGAGTAATAGCCAAGGTTGCGGTCCACGGTGTGACGGCTGGAGATACTGCTGACGTAGTGGGTGATGCCTGGAAACACGATCATCTCCCCCAGGCTCCAGAACACGGTGGACACCAGCAACAATGCGCCGATATGGCTGAAGCCCATCAGGAAGAATCCCACACCGGCCACCAGGAAACCGGCCACCAGCGACCGGCTGCTCGACAGGTGCGACATACGCTGGTTGATCGGCACTTCGAACACGATCACCAACAGTGCATTGACGAAAAAAATGATACCGACGTAGTACGCCGGCAATTCGGTGTAATTGATGATGTAGGCCGACAGGAAGGTCGGTGGCAGCGCATAGGCAATGTGCACCGGCAATGCTGCCAGTAAAATCACCAGCAAGCGCGAGCGCTCGTGCAGTGCGCTCTCCGGCAACCCATTGCCCTTGCTGACGACGGCAGTCCCTTGGGCTACTGGCACCGCACGCCCGAACCACAGGCAGGCAACGAAGGCCAACAGGGACAACGCCGCGTTTATGTAGAACACCGCGTCGGCGTTACTCAGGAAAATCAGGCTGCCCAGCAGTGGCCCGATCGCCATGCCGATATTGATCGCCAGGCGGTTGCAAGAGAAAGCCACTTTGCGCGACTCACTGCTGCTATGCCTGACTGTTTCGGAGAACGTCGCTGGGGTGAATGCCTCATAACAGGCGCCCCACAGAAACGACAGCACAAACAGCACCGCGGGGTTGTCCACAGACGGAATGATTAGCAGCAGCAGCGCATTGAGCAGCAACGAACCGAGGATCACCCGATTGGCGGAACACCGCTTGATCACTGCGCCGATGATCAAGTCCACAAACAACGCCCCCGCACCATAGACGCCCACTAGCAAGCCCGCGGTGCCCGCCGATACGGCGTGCTGATGAATCAGGTACGCCGCATAGAAAGGGAACGCCATGGTGCCCATGCGGAACACCAGGGTGATCAGGAACAGCAACTGCAAGCGAGCGTTGAGCCCGCGCAACGCGCGATAAGTGCCCATATTCAGCGGATCACATAGACGTTGTCTTTGTACTGGCGGATCTGCTCGTAATCCTGGTCGATATCGCGCTGGCTCTCCGATACCAGGAACACCCGCAGCGGACTACTGAGCAGGTCCACGGTCCTTTTCATCAGCTTGCCAGCCTTGTATTTGACACTCAGCTTATGCACCGAGGGCAGCCCCTCAATCAGGTGAATGACCGCGTCATTGAATCCGGTAACCTCACCTTGCAGCGTGGTGTCGGTGTTGATGACACAGGCTTCCTTGAGCTTGTGGTAGCGCTTGCCGGCGTAGTTTGCCTTGAACGCCTCACTGTCGCAGTACGCCAGGAAGGTAAGCTGCGCCTGGTTGCCGCCCAGGCTGATGTCATGGAATTTGGGTTCCATGTTGCCGTTCAAGCGAGCACCGACTTCCACCAGAGCGGGGCCGGCTTCGGTGAGGATCACTTCCGAATGGGCCGGGCCGTTATTGATACCCAACGCCTTGAGTACCTGCACGATGTAGTCCACCAGCACATTGGCTTCGGCACTGTCCGGGGCAATCAGCACGTCGCGGTCGTAGATGTTCTTGCCGCCGCTGATTTCGCGCTTCACATAGCGCCAGATCCCGCAGACGTAGGTCTGCCCATCACGGCTGACGGTATCGACGATGTACTCCAGGCCTTTGAGGTAGGACTGACAAAGAATCTCGGTATTGGCCAAACCGAAGATATCCAGGTTAGACACCACTTCCTCACAAGCACGCTTGACGTCCTCGACGTTATGGCAGATCGAAACCCCGTCGGTCGAGGCCGAGCTCAGCGGCTTGATCACGCAGGGAAACACTTGGCCGGCCTCTACCCAGGCCAGCAGCTCGGCGGGGTTCGACGATTTGATCTGGCGTGCCGTCAACAGGCCCGCGGCGGCGACTTTTTTGATCATTTCAAACTTGTCGCGGCGAGCGCGTGAGCCAGCGCTGCCGTTGGAGGTGGACAATTGCAACTGTTCACTCAAGTAGTCGGCAAATGGCACGCCAGGCTCCTGGCCGGCAATGACGGCGACTACGTTGAAATCACGCAGACGTCGCACGATTTCTTCGGCATTGTCGTTGAATGCCAAATTGTGCTCGAACTCCGACAGGTTCGGCCCGAGCATGCTCGGCATCAACTCAGGGGTGCTCTGTACATGGATCAGGCTGAAACCGGCATCCCGGAAATATTGCGGCAGGAAATTACCGCTCGAGTAGACATCCACCAACGCGACGTACTGCTTCATAAGAATGTCCTTTTCAGTAATGAGTGGCGGTTTCAGAGGCCCGTGGCGAAGCCACGTCATCCAGCGCCAGGAAAATGTTCTGCGGAAACTCAGCCACACGGTGCAGCAGATGCAAGTACCAGTTGGTGCCATACACCGCCGATACCCGGGCCCTGACCTGGCCTTGGTCTTTTACCGCCTTGATCAGTTCAGGGCGCACGCCGTGGAGCATCTCCAGCTCGCCGCTGTTGGCGATGTGGCTGGTGAGAATTTCTTCAATCAGCAACGGGTCCTGGGTCGCGAAAGCAAACTGCCCACGGCCGCCATTGATCCGGTCCAGCAGCCCCAGGTAACGCTCGTTGAGGGCCTCACCACGGGGCAAAGCAATCGCGGCAGGCTCAGCATAGACGCCTTTGACCAAGCGCACTTTGCAGCCGGTTTCCAGGACTGCCCCCAGGTCATCCGGGGTTCGGTTCAACTGCGCCTGCAGGGTGACCCCCACGTTGGGGAAGCGCCCGCTCAGTTGCAGGAAGATATCGAGGATCGAATCCGTCCATTGGGAGCGCTCCATACTGATGATCACACCGACATTTTTGTCGGCCGCATGGGTCAGGATCTTCGAGCAGTTCTCGATCGCCAGTTCCCGGGAAATGATAGTGCCGACGTTAGACAGGTCGAACCCCAGTTGAGGTGGTTCGCCGAGCTTGGGATGCTGCACGATCAAATCGATCAGCTTCAGGTATTCGTCGGTTGCAGTGGTCACTTCGGCCAACGTAGTCGCTTCCTCGCCGACGAACTCGACACCCGTGCGATAGCCTTTTCCCAACAGGGCAGCCAGCTTGTCGAGCATCTCCAGGCGGTCTTCGGAAATGATGTAGCGAAGGGCTGCAGGACGCAGGAAATCACGCAGCGTCTCGCTGGCCAGGAACAAGTCGCGATAGGTCTTGTTCGCCGCCAGTTTCTTCAGGGCCAGGGTAGCCAGCAAGCTGTTATCAGTAGTGTTCATGGCGTTAAACCCCGGAAGCCTGGTTGAGCATGCGCCGTGCGAAACTCGAATCGTCGCCTTGATTGACAATCTTGTGGGCGCGGAACTTGGCCGCGTAACTGAGCAGGGTCTCTTTATGGCGGCTATGCCGGTCACGAGTAAAAATACCGGCCCACATGTTGTCCCAGCGCGCGTACTCAGGATGTGACATCAGCAGCTTATGTGCCTTGCGCATATTCCAATGGGGTATCGACGGGTGCAGGTGGTGCACAAGGTGATAGTTATCGTCATGGCGACCAAAAAAGAAGTTTTCCAGCACGTTGCCTTTACGGTTACGGGTCAACAAGAGCTTGTCGGTCTCCACGGCAGGCAGCGGATAATGTTCTGCGAGTTCGATGATCCAGCCTACGGCGACGGCGGTGGTGAATAGCGGTACCAGCCAGAACAGCACCAGTTCAGCGACCACGCCAAACCAGACGGCCACCGCCAGAATCACCGCCCAGTAGGCCCACATCACCCTGCGTTCATTGCGAATGCGGGGGTCCTGGCCCTGGACCCGGTCCTTGACCACGTACTTGATGTACTGAAGGGTCCTGTAGCCGGACAGCGCCATCACCACGTTTTTCAAGAAAAACTCATGCTCGCTCTGCTGCAAGTCGTATAGGCCGCATTTGAGATGAAAATTGTAGTCAGGGTCTTTTTCCGGATGCCCCAAGTGCACATGGTGGTTTTTGATGTGCGATGTGCTGTAGGACTGATACAGGTGGAAAACCAGGTAGCCCGAGAGAAATGTACCGGCGAACCAGTTGATCGCACGGTTTTTCGCCAAGACCTTGTGGGTTGACTCGTGTAGCACGTTCGTCAGGGCACGTTGGGTGGTACCGATCAGAAATAGCGAAAGCGGATAGAACCAGTAGCTGACACCCAGGGACAGGTAGATGGCAAAAACGATGATTGCGTAGTCCTTACCCAGCGCCATGGCCCAGTGATAGTTATCCTTCTTGCACAGATGTCTGAGCATTCCGAAGGTTTCACGGGAAATACCTGCAGCGTATTCGCCAACAGGCCCTTTGTTTTTATCGACCAGCATAATCACTCCATAATTAAGCGGCACGCTGCAACACCATGCTCATTGCTGGGCTAAGGTCTTTTCAGGTGTTGCGGCTATTGTTTTTTTGCCTGAGCTAGACTCTTCGGCTGCAAAAAAACTAAAGCACCGCTTGATCGCGAACAAGCTGCCCTTTTAGACAGGTAGGGCCAAATCACGCGCGCACGCGCACGCCAGCCGGTGAAAATTCACTGGCTGGCTGGCGTGGCATTGGCAGATGGGAGTGCGTGCTGATCAGGCCTGTTCGCGGATGTAGCCCAGTTGCAAGGCTTTGCGAATTGCGGACTTTCCGTTGGTGACATCCAACTTGCCGAAGATATTCTTCATATGGAACTTGACGGTGCGCGGGCTCATTGAAACCAAGAGCGCTATTTCGTTATACGTCTTGCCCAGGCTGGTCCAGGACAACACCTCCATTTCCCGAGGCGTGAGTACAGTTTCCTGTAAAACTGGGGCGCGCACGACTACGTCGCTTTCCAAAGACTCGTCGTAGACCGAGACCAGCAGCATCTGCAGCTCACTTTTGTTAGCCAACACTCTCTCGCGAAACTGCTGGTGTTCGCCGAAGCTGCACAGGTTGAGGATCGAATAAAAGCCCCGATTGCCATGCACGATAAAACTGGCTCCCTCACCGACGGGTGCACAGGGCCCCGGCACCGGGACCGCTTCTGCTGCGGGCGCGAGGATGTTTTCATCGCTCCAGAAAAACGGTTTTATGCGGCGCTTGGACAAAGACAGCAATTGACCGCGTTGGTAGAAGTCATCCGCAGAGTCACCACGGTCCAGCGCATCGGGATAATTGGTGATGATTTCCGCTTCATCCAGCGTCGGCCCACACTGGTAAACCTCGAAATGCCCAAGACCACGTCTGCTCAGCTCGGCATCGAGCAATTGGTGCATGTCGACGGACTGCATGGGCGCGTTGTTATTGGTTGGACAATCGCTTTGCATGAATATCATCCTTGATAAGTGACAACGGCGGAGGTTTGGCGGAAACGCTTTAATCCTGAAAGCGCCTCATCAGAGTCGACTTGGGCTGTAGGAAATTTCCCAAATCAAAGGCAAGAATAGAACATGCCCTACCAGCCTTGTCCAGTGCTCCAACAAGGCGCCGAAAGTGCTCAGGCCAGCCCCCTTCTGGCTGGAGACCGTTAATCACCACGCAAGGCACAGCATGAGGTTGATGCCCAAGCCGGTTCAGATCTCGGCCCAAGTGGCTGAAGCTGAACTGAAACTCAGCTTCAAATCACCCGCCTCTCCGACCGCCAGCTCAAGGTGATCAAACCGAAAGACAGCATGACATCCTCACCGATAGATTCAGTGGCCCTACCCCCCCCCGCCCCAGCCAATCCACCCCAAAACCACCCCCCCACCCCAAACACCGTGACCGCCCAACCATCATAAAAACTTCACAAACTTGCTTCAAAGTTCGGGAGCCCGTTATCACAAGGAGTTCCTTTAATGAAAAGTTTGATCAAGTCTGCTGCGCTCGCCGTTACGGTTTCTCTTTGTGCCTCCTCAGTGTCTTTCGCTAATGACAGCGTCCGCCTGACAGGTTCTGGTGCCAGTTTCCCAGCACCGATCTACCTCACTTGGTTCAAGGATTTCAGCAAGAAAGCCACTGGCGTCACCGTGGATTATCAATCCAAGGGCAGCGGTGCGGGTGTGCAGGACTTCCTGAACAAAACCGTAGATTTCGCAGCCAGTGACTCGGCGATGAAAGACGAAGACATCGCCAAGGTTGCGGAAGGCGCGCAGTTGCTGCCGATGACCGCGGGTGAAATCGTGTTGGCTTACAATCTGCCGGGCAGTCCCAAAGGGCTTAAATTGCCGCGCGACGTTTACTCCAATGTGTTCCTGGGCAAGATCACTCGCTGGAACGATCCAAAGATCGTCGCGGCCAACCCGGAGCTGAAACTGCCTGACATGCCGATCACGGTTGTCGTACGTGCAGACTCCAGCGGTACTACCGCGGTATTTACCAAGCACATGGCTTCAATCAATCCAGAGTTCAAAAAGGAGCTGGGTGAAGGCAACACCGTCAACTGGCCGGCCAGCGACAAGTTCATCAAATCGCCCAAGAATGATGGTGTAACAGCCACCGTACGCCAGACCCCGGGTGCGATTGGTTACATCGAATACGGCTTCGCCAAGCTGGCTAAAGTCGACTTTGCCCAGTTGCAGAACAAGGCCGGCGCTTACGTTGTACCGAACGCAGAAAGCGGAGCAGAGGCTCTGGCTGCGGTGAAGATGCCGGAAAGCCTGGTGGCCTGGCTGCCCGATCCGGATGGCGCCAAGTCCTACCCGATCACGTCCTACACCTGGATGATTTTCCGCAAGCAGAACGAGAGCCCGGCCAAGGCCAAGGCCATGCGCGAAATGGTCGAATACAGTCTGACTGAAGGCCAGAAAATCGCCGATTCGATGGGTTACATCCCCCTGCCGCAATCGGTCGTCGAGCAGGTTCGTAAAGCTTCCGCCAACATCCAGTGACGCTCGCGAGGCTCCTTCGGCGTGCGCAATCAGCCTCGCCGAAGGGATTTCCCCCACGCTCCGGAATTAGCCCATGAACAAGCCATTTGTCGTACCGGTTAATCCGGACTCTGCATGCCAGCCCCCTTCTGCAAAGGATTTCCTGCTTGATCGCACCTTTCGCGCGCTTGCGCGGATTGGCGTGGTTCTGGTTCTGGCGCTGGTGTTTGCCTTGGTATTCGAGGTGGGGCGCAAGGCTCTTCCCGGCATAGAGAAGCACGGTCTGGACGTCCTTTTGGGTACCGTTTGGGATGTGAACCAAGGCAAGTACGGCATTCTGCCGGCCATTTGGGGCACGCTCTACAGCGCCCTGATCGCGTTGGTGATCGCAGGCTTTTTCGGCGTCAGCATGGCGATTTTCCTGACCCAGGATTTCCTGCCTGCCCAGCTTGCAGCCATTTTTCGCACCATTGTCGAGTTGCTCGCGGCGATTCCCAGCGTCGTTTACGGTCTGTGGGGGATCTACGTGGTGATTCCGGCCATTCGGCCCCTCACGGACTGGTTGAACAGCGAACTTGGCTGGATACCTTTTTTCGGCACGACCTTGAGCGGGCCAGGCCTGTTACCCGCAGCCTTGGTGCTGGCCATCATGATCCTGCCGACGATTGCCGCCGTTTCGCAGGATGCCCTCTCGGGCGTACCGATGAAAACCAAGCAAGCCGCCTATGGCATGGGGACTACCCACTGGGAAGCGATTCTCAAGGTGATGGTGCCATCCGCTGCCACCGGCATTTCCGGCTCACTGGTACTGGGCCTGGGTCGGGCCTTGGGTGAAACCATGGCCCTGGCGATGTTGGTCGGCAACTCGAACAATATTTCTCTTTCTCTGTTTGCACCGGCCAACACGCTGGCAGCTTTGCTGGCGCTGAACTTTCCCGAAGCGGGGCCGACCGAGGTTGAGGTGTTGATGTATGCCGCACTGGTACTGATGTTGATCACCCTGATAGTGAACGTCATCGGTTCCATGATCATGGTCTATGCCCAGCGGGGTACTAAATGATGAATGACCTCAGTTCTACTGCAGCCGCGCTGCCAAGTCTGCAGCGCAAATTTGAAGGCCGCGCCCTGCGCAGCCTGGTGTTGACCACTCTGGTCTGGGCGGGCGCCCTGCTGGCGAGCGTGCCGCTGATTTCCGTGCTTTACATGCTGATTACGCGCGGAGGCGCCCGCCTTCGCCTGGAGGTGTTTACCGAACTTCCGCCGACCGGGTTCGAGACCGGCGGCGGCTTCGGCAACGCAATGGCAGGCACCTTTGTCATGGTCGGTATCGCAGCCGCAATCGCGGTTCCGGTCGGCATCATGGCGGCGGTCTTTCTGGCTGAACTTGGACCGGACAGCAAGCTGGCCAACGCCGCGCGCTTCGCCGCCAAGATGCTCACGGGGCTGCCTTCGATTCTGGCCGGGGTTTTTGCCTACGCCCTGGTGGTGATGACCACCGGCACGTACTCGGCACCGGCGGGCGGCGTGGCACTGGCAGTGCTGATGCTGCCGATCGTCGTGCTGACCGCTGAAGAGTCGATGCGGATGGTGCCCAAGATCATGAAGGATGCGGCCTACGGCATGGGCTGCACCCGTTCGCAGGTTATCTGGAAAATCGTATTGCCTACCGGCATGCCGGCGATCCTGACCGGCGTGATGCTGGCGGTGGCGCGGGCAGCCGGCGAAACCGCGCCATTGCTGTTTACCGCCCTGTTCAGCAACTACTGGATTTACCACGACGGCAGCCTGGCGGTCATGAACCCGACCGCATCGCTTGCCGTACTGATTTATAACTTCTCCGGCATGCCGTTCGACAATCAGCTTGAGCTCGCATGGGCGGCCTCACTCGTGTTGGTGATGATCGTGCTGATCGTGAATATCGTCAGCCGTATTTTCGGCAAGCCGAAGTTTTGAGAATGGGAGCAAATACAGTGAACGTATTATCTGCGCAAAAAGCTGCCCCGTTCGAGGCCCAGGCATCTGTGGTCATGGACTGCAAGCTCGACAAGATTTTCTACGGCAACTTCATGGCGGTCCGTGACAGCCATGTGCCGATCGAGAAAAACAAGATCACCGGATTCATCGGTCCCTCCGGCTGCGGCAAGAGCACCGTGCTGCGCAGCCTCAATCGGATGAACGATCTGGTAAAGGGCTTTCGTTTCGAGGGCCATGTGCATTTCCTCGGGCAAGACGTGTATGGCAAGGGCGTCGATCCAGTGGTCGTGCGTCGCTACATCGGGATGGTGTTCCAACAGCCGAACCCGTTCTCGATGAGCATTTTCGATAACGTGGCTTTCGGCCTGCGCCTCAATCGTTACCAGGGCGATCTGGGTGACCGCGTCAAGCACGCGCTGCAGGGCGCCGCGCTGTGGGATGAAGTCAAGGACAAGCTCAAGGTCAGCGGTCTGTCCCTTTCGGGGGGCCAGCAGCAGCGACTCTGCATCGCCCGCGCTATCGCCACCGAACCGGAAGTCCTGTTGCTGGATGAGCCGTGCTCGGCACTCGACCCGATTGCAACACGCCGTGTCGAGGAATTGATGGTCGAGTTGAAGAAGGACTACACCATCGCTCTGGTCACCCACAACATGCAGCAGGCGATCCGTGTCGCTGACACGACGGCATTTTTCTCGGTAGATATTTCGCAGGGCACGCGTACCGGTTATCTGGTTGAGATGGGCCCCACCGCGCAGATATTCGACAACCCACGTGAGCAAATGACCAGCGATTACATCAGCGGTAAATTCAGCTAATCGACAACCATCCGGTCAGGACCGAATGCCGCCAAGGGCCAATCGACATTGGCGTGCGTTCGGTCGCTTTACCTGCTCACTCATCTTCATCAGGATTGCCAATGTTCGCAAAGCGTCGTCTTGATTTGCCCGCGATTGAACGTGCGCTGCGTGAGGTGCAAAGTCGATTTGCCGAGCTCAGCACGCAATTCACCGAGCAGCGAGATCCCTTGACGGACGAAGTGCTGCAGAACGTGCTTGAAGGCTATGCCCTGATTGACGATTACGTTGCACGGGATGTCGACCTGTTTGATCTTCAGCAGTTGAATCTGATGCTGGAGATCAATGCCACGGTGCTGTGCGGCCGAGACCCGGCTCGCCGGCTGGAATTCGCTCAACACCTCGCCGCCACCGAGGAACACTTCTTCAGCAACGTCGAAGGTGGAATCAAAGACTTGTTCAACTGGTACTCTGCGCATCGCAGCGAATCAGTCTGGAAGCGTGCCGCCGGTGTGTATGTGCGCATCCTCAGCAAGCCGCAATTGTTCATTGAAGGCAATAACCGTAGTGGCTCGCTTATCGTCAGCTATCTGCTGATGCGCGCAGGTCTGCCGCCGTTCGTGCTGACACTGAAAAACGCCGAGGGCTACTTCAACCCGTCCTCGGTCATACGCAACTCCGCCAAGCATGGCGTCAAGGCGTTGTACGAATTGCCCAAGATCAAGAAAAAATATGCAGCGTTCCTGGAAGAACAGGCGCCTGATCCCTTGAAGTTTTTTCTCAAAGACAAGCGCTTGCCAGTCCATCAGGGAGGCCGTTGATGGATTGGTATCCAATGCTCGCCAAATGCCGAACTTCCGCCAGCCGGGTATGGCAAGCCACCCAGCGTGCCATCCCGATGCCCGCGTTCAGGCGTGCGCGCATACGGATTTCGTTCGATATCGATGACACGCTGGCCTGCCAACTCCACCACTGCGCAGTCGAGAAAAGCCGGCTGCCAGCCTGTGTTCACCGTTGGCTGGGTGAGCCGTTGCGGATCGGAACACGCTCGCTGACCCGAGAATTACGTCGCCAGGGCTGCAGCATCTGGGTCTACACATCGTCGGGGCGCACGCCGTCCTACATCCGGCGCTGGTTATTGCTCTACGGGATCCGCGTCGACGGCGTGGTCAACAGTGTGCGGCATAACCGTGCCCTGACGGTGCATGGGCTGTCGAACGCGCCCTCGAAGTTTCCGCCGGCATTCGATATCGACTTGCATGTCGACGATTCCGAAGGCGTACGGATTGAAGGTCATGACCACGGTTTTCGCGTGGTTGTCGTGCATCCGGAAGATGAGCGCTGGGCGCAGAAAGTCCTGGATGCAGTCACTGACGTCCAGGTGCGACTAGCCCGGCAGCAACCGCACAGACACAAGGAGCCCGCGCAACAACGCTCGGAAGTTTTTTCCTCCTGAAGTTCACCATCCAGAAATCACGTACAAACAAAAACGCCGCTCAATGAGCGGCGTTTTTGGCACTGGCAATCAAGCTCAGCGGCAGGTTACGAGCCTCAGACGTTACCGTTCCAGGGACGATCTCCATTCTCGTCCTTGATGCGGGTTGGAAGGCCCATCACGTCCAGTGCCTTAAGGAACGGCTCAGCCGACAGCTCCTCGACGTTGACCATGCGTTGCACGTCCCACTCGCCACGGGCGACCAGCAGCGCTGCGGCCACGGGCGGCACGCCAGCTGTATAGGAAATGCCCTGGCTGTCGGTTTCTGCGTAAGCTTCTTCGTGGTCGGCCACGTTGTAGATGAAGACTTCGCGCGGCTGGCCATCCTTGGTGCCCTTGACCAGATCACCGATGCAGGTCTTGCCGGTGTAGCCCGGCGCCAGCGAGCTTGGATCAGGGAGCACGGCCTTGACCACTTTCAGCGGCACGACCTCCAGACCTTCAGCCGTCTTGACCGGTTTCTCGGAAAGCAGGCCGAGGCTTTTCAGTACGGTGAACACATTGATGTAGTGCTCACCGAAGCTCATCCAGAAACGCACGTTGGGCACGCCGAGGTTTTTCGACAGGGAGTGCACTTCATCGTGGCCGGTCAGGTACAGGTTCTGCGACCCTACGACCGGCAGGTCGTCGGTGCGTTTGACTTCGAACATGGCGTTGCTGGTCCACTGGCTGTTCTGCCAGCTCCACACCTGTCCGGTGAACTCGCGGAAATTGATTTCCGGGTCGAAATTGGTAGCGAAATACTTGCCGTGGGAACCGGCATTGACGTCGAGAATGTCGATCGAATCAATGCTGTCGAAATATTCTTGCTTCGCCAAAGCTGCATAGGCATTGACCACGCCGGGGTCGAAGCCCACGCCAAGAATGGCGGTAATGTTTTTCTGCTGGCATTCCTCGAGGTGATTCCACTCGTAGTTGCCGTACCACGGTGGTGTCTCGCAGACCTTGCCCGGCTCTTCGTGAATAGCGGTGTCCAGGTAGGCTGCGCCGGTATCGATGCAGGCGCGCAGCACCGACATGTTGAGGAAGGCGGAACCGACGTTGATGACAATCTGCGATTCAGTTTCGCGGATCAGCGCCTTGGTCGCCTCGACATCCAGAGCGTTCAGCGCGAAGGCCTTGATGTCGGCGGGTACTTTGAGGCTACCCTTGGCCTTGACGCTGTCGATGATGGCCTGGCACTTGGAGATGTTGCGCGACGCGATAGCAATACGACCGAGTTCGTCGTTGTGCTGCGCGCACTTGTGGGCCACCACCTTAGCGACACCTCCTGCGCCAATGATAAGAACGTTCTTTTTCAATTGCGGTATCTCTCCTTTATATGTCCGCTTTACGAAAGGCTGGACAGGTAGTCTTCAAAACCAAATTCGCGAACCACTTCGACTGTACCGTCGAGTTGTTTCACCACGATGGATGGCATTTTCAGGCCGTTAAACCAGTTCTTCTTGACCATGGTGTAGCCCGCTGTATCGACGAATGAAAGCCGATCACCGATGGCCAGCGGACGATCAAATTGATACTCACCGAAGATGTCTCCGGCCAGGCACGACTTGCCGCACACCATGTAGGTGTGATCACCCTCGCTCGGCGCGAGCTTGGCGTTGAGGCGATAAATCAGCAGGTCAAGCAGATGGGCTTCGATGGAGCTGTCCACCACCGCCAGGTGCTTGCCGTTGTACAGCGTGTCGAGAACGGTCACTTCCAGCGAGGCGCTGTTGGTGATCGCCGCTTCGCCCGGCTCCAGGTAGACCTGGACGCCGTATTTTTGCGAGAACGCCTTGAGCCGCGCGCAGAACGCGTCGAGCGCATAGCCTTCACCGGTGAAGTGAATACCGCCGCCCAGGCTGACCCAGTTGACCTTGTGCAACAGCTCACCGAAGCGTTCTTCGATAGTGCAGAGCATTTTGTCGAACAGGCCGAAGTCGCTGTTCTCGCAGTTGTTGTGGAACATGAAGCCGGAGATCTGATCGATGACGCCTTCGATCTTCACCGGGTCCCACTCGCCCAGACGGCTGAACGGACGCGCCGGGTCGGCCAGCAGATAGTCAGAGCTGCTGACTTGCGGGTTGACGCGCAGGCCGCGGACTTTGCCTTCGGAACGCTCGGCAAAGCGTTGCAGTTGGCTGATGGAGTTGAAGATGATCTTGTCGCTGTTGTCGAGCATCTCCTCGATCTCGTCGTCAGCCCAGGCGACGCTGTAGGCGTGAGTCTCGCCTTCGAACTTCTGCCGACCAAGCTTGAGCTCATAGAGCGACGACGACGTGGTGCCGTCCATGTATTGCTGCATCAAGTCGAACACCGACCAGGTGGCGAAGCACTTGAGCGCCAACAGGGCCTTGGCCCCAGACTGTTCGCGGACATACGCAATCGTCTGCATGTTCTTCAGCAGCTTTTGTTTGTCGATGAGGTAGTACGGCGTTTTGATCATTTCGAGGCCTCCGGCAAGGCCAGTCAAAAAAGGATGCGCATTGTGCCTTCACTGACTGCATATCGAAAGAGCAGAAGTAACGCCCGCAGAGTCAATACACTCACCTGAGGCTAGCGTTAAGAGCGTCACTTCCTCACTACGCCGCGTAATACATGGATAGGGTATTGAACAGTCTGTACCAGATCCGTCGTTTTTACAGCCACGTCCATCTGAAAATTATCGCCAATGTTGCGGCGATCATCCTGCATAGTCGCTTAATCAACCAGTAAACCGGATGAAACACCAACGCTCGTCACCGCCTCGTCACAAATTATGAATAGCATTTGCGCGGCCACCCACGACGTGAGTTCTCACCATGCCTTCAACCCAGGACACCTTGATACAGCGCATCCACCGCGAGCTGCTCGATCACAGTGACGAAGAGCTGGAACTGGAATTATCCGAAGACGGACATGACCTGAATGCGCTGTTTGATGAACACGCCGAGGACGGAAGCGAGAAGGAAGCCCGACGACTCTACTTCAGCGAACTGTTCCGCCTGCAAGGCGAACTGGTGAAGTTGCAAAGTTGGGTGGTCAAGACCGGCCACAAAGTGGTGATCCTGTTCGAAGGACGCGATGCAGCCGGCAAAGGTGGTGTCATCAAGCGCATCACCCAACGACTCAATCCTCGGGTATGCCGTGTCGCGGCCCTGCCTGCGCCCAATGATCGCGAACGTACTCAATGGTATTTCCAGCGCTACGTCTCGCACCTGCCGGCAGCGGGTGAAATCGTGTTATTCGACCGCAGCTGGTACAACCGCGCCGGGGTCGAAAAGGTCATGGGGTTTTGCAATGACGATCAGTACGAAGAGTTTTTTCGCACGGTGCCAGAGTTTGAACGGATGCTCGCCCGTTCCGGTATTCAGCTGATCAAATACTGGTTCTCCATTTCCGACCAGGAACAGAACCTGCGCTTTCTCAGTCGCATTCACGACCCGCTCAAACAGTGGAAACTCAGCCCCATGGATCTTGAGTCCCGTCGACGTTGGGAGGCTTATACCAAGGCCAAGGAAATCATGCTCGAACGCACCCACATCGCCGAAGCGCCATGGTGGGTGGTGCAAGCCGACGACAAGAAAAAAGCCCGACTCAACTGCATCCATCATCTGCTCGGGCAAATGCCTTACGAAGAGGTGGAGCTACCGGTAATCGAACTGCCAAAACGCGTGCGTCAGGAAGACTACTCCCGCAATCCGACGCCACCGGAACTCATCGTGCCTCAGCTCTATTAAGACGAATAAATTCAACGTAGCCAGGCTCACCAGATACGAAGCAAAACAAAACCCGCCTAGTGTGGGTTTTGTTGTATGTGGGCTACCCGGTATTACTGAAACCCGAAGTCGTCAGTCGCTAATAATACGCACTCTTAAAAGCATGATTTTTTCCAGAAGCCGAAGCGTTTTCGACGCTCCCTTGCGCGCCTGATATTTAAACTTGGCTATACCTGAGGAGAGGCACCGATTTTACTGTCGGGAGACGGAATTCAATGCGTTTGCCAATCCCGCAACACATCACCGTAATCTCCCCACATTTAGATGATGCTGTCTTCAGTTGCGGCTGCCTTTTGGCTGAAAGTCGAGACGCTCTTGTCATTACAGTATTTGCTGGCGTGCCTGATCCTGAAATAGCGACCCCGGCATGGGACAGAGCAACAGGTTTTAGTAGTGGGTATCAGGCCGTGCTTGCGCGACGTGATGAAGATGCGGAGTCGATGCGCAGACTCGGTGCGAAAGGCACATGGCTCAACTTCTGGGACGGCCAGTACGGTCGCGGTTATCAAACGACTGACCTCGTATCGTCGCTAAAAACAATCCTTGAGCAACGGGGCGGAACCGTTCTCATGCCCATGGGCCTTTCCCACCCCGACCATCTGCTGACGAGCAATGCTTGCTTGGCGGTGCGCGAAGCGTTTCTGCTTGCGCAACCGTACGAAGAGGATGGAGCCACTGACCGGCCGATGAACTGGTTCGTCTATGAGGAGGCTATCTATCGACAGCTTCCGGGCCTGGTCCTGACTCGGCTCGCGACCTGGAGGCAGGCTGGACTAAAAATGAGCGCCGTTCAATTTCCGACCTCAAGTGCAAAAAAGAAAGCCCACGCTGTGGGCGCCTATCGGAGTCAACTTCCGCTATTCGGAGCCTCCAAGCGCGCCGATATAGGCTCCCCTGAACGCTATTGGCGGCTTGATGCCGAGTAGCCGTTGCAGGGTGCCCACGTCGGTATCTGATGCTGTTTGAATTGTCTTTTAAACAAAAAATCTCGCACTGATCCTACAGACGCTCCGGTTTTCGGAGATGTTTCCGACAAGTCGCGGCGGTTGTTGGGTAGGAAGCGGAGTGGATAGGCTTTGTCGGTCGCTGCGCATCAGCGACCGGGCCTGGAAACCCGAGGAATAGAGCTAATCAGTAGTCCACATGACATACTGCGGCGTTTTTTTCAGCCCGCAGTTCTATGTTATGGCGGCTGTGTGCGGGAGACCTTCGGGTCTGCCAAGGGTTAGCTCCTACCTCGGTTTTCCAGCCCTCACACAGCTGCCACCCACTCGCTTGGAAACGAAAGTGGCAGCTCCAATTTTTTTAGGAGCT
This sequence comes from Pseudomonas sp. JAI111, assembly GCF_024809425.1. Taxonomy (NCBI): domain Bacteria; kingdom Pseudomonadati; phylum Pseudomonadota; class Gammaproteobacteria; order Pseudomonadales; family Pseudomonadaceae; genus Pseudomonas; species Pseudomonas sp. JAI111. The sequence goes on from NZ_JANUCB010000006.1 coordinate 311,915, forward strand.
TTACCATGATCAAAGAAACACCAAACCCGCCTGCCGCGGACGACGTCTCTCCCTACGAATCCGCCGACTCCAAAAAATTCAACGACGCGGCCGAACGCGCGCTGGATCACTACCTGAACCCCGCCGCCCTCAAATCACCGGCCAACCGCAAACCCAGCACCATGTTCCTGATTGCGCCGGACATCAAAGACGAAGACCTGCTGGCCCACACCTGCGAGTCGCTGGCCCAGGCCAGTGTCATGGCCAGCGACTTCGCCGGCTACCTGGAAGGCCCGCACCGACACACAGCAATGGCAATTCAGCAAATCGTCATGCTGGCCGAACTGGCCGTGAACCGAATGCTCGATAACGTCGAACTGCCAAAACCCGCGCCACACTGCTAATCCCTGTGGGAGCGGGCTTGCCCGCGATGGCGGCCTGCCAGTCACCTTATTTATTGACTGAACTACCGCTATCGCGAGCAGGCTCACTCCCACACTGGATCGTCGCCGGACACAGCTTTGGTATTCACCGCCGATCACCTGTGGGAGCCAGCCTGCTGGCGATCGCGGCCTGACAGTCACCTTATTTATTGAATGAACTACCGCTATCGCGAGCAAGCTCACTCCCACACTGGATCGTCGCCGGACACAGCTTTGGTATTCACCGCCGATCACCTGTGGGAGCAAGCTTGCTCGCGAAGGCGGTCTGACAGTCACCTTATTTATTGACTGAACTACAGCTATCGCGAGCAGGCTCACTCCCACACTGGATCGATGTCGGACCCAGATTTTGTATTCACCGGCGATCACCGGTGGGAGCGGGCTTGCTCGCGATGGCGGCCTGACAGTCACCTTATTTATTGACTGAACTACCGCTATCGCGAGCAAGCCCGCTCCCACACTGGATTGTTGTCGGACACAGCATTTGTATTCACTGGCGATCACCGGTGGGAGCGAGCCTGCTGGCGATGGCGGTCTGACTGTCACCTTATTTATTGACTGAACTACCGCTATCGCGAGCAAGCTCACTCCCACATGGGATCGTTGTCGGACACAGCTTTTGTATTCACCGGCGATCACTGTGGGAGCGAGCTTGCTCGCGATGGCGGCCTGACTGTCACATGGATTTCAACCGACCCACCGCTATCGCGAGCAGGCTCACTCCTACACTGGATCGTTGCCGGACCCAGATTTTGTATTCACCGGCGATCACCGGTGGGAGCAAGCCTGCTCGCGATGGCGGCCTGACAGTCACCTTATTTATTGACTGAACTACAGCTATCGCGAGCAGGCCACAGTCAAACAAAAAAAGGCACTGGACAATTTATCGCCAGTGCCTTTTTTCATGCCTGAAAATCCGTCAGCGCGACAACATAAACGTGTCGTACTCCAGATCCTCCAGCGCCGTTGAAAGCCTGTGTAAACCCAGCAATACACAGATCAGCAACGACAGCGTAAACCCGTACCCGAAGAAGCTTGGGCCCAGGTACATGCTGAACAGCGTCAGCATTGCGTTCAACACCGCAAACAGCACGCACAGTTCGAGCACTACGGTGCGTTTGTCGAGGTAGAAGAACACGTTGAGTAAGGCCATGAACACCACCTGGATGCTCACACCGATCAGGTCGATATAAAACAGCGGCAGGTAATAACTGGAGATGCCCAGCCAGTCCAGCAGTCGAGGCGCAAACAGGAACAACAGCACCGCCGTCAGCCCTTGCACCTTGCAGATTTCCAGCAAACCCTGACGGATCGACAAGGTCATTTCGGTTTTCAGCTGGCCGATGTGTTGCAGGGTTTCGCCTTCGCGGATGGCCCGGAACAGACGGTCATACCACTCGGCAAAATCGGTCTCGATGCGCACCAGGAAGACCGCCATGCCGGGGATGATCGCCAGGTACGCGAGGAAGATCGGCAAGTCGTAAAGGATCGAGGCGCGCAGCGGGCCGACAATTTCGTTGGAGGTTCCGGGGTTGAACCAGAACATGAATTTGTCGATCCAGATCCCCAGGTTGTAGAAGAACCCCGTGGCCAGCAGGCTGAGAAAAACGTTGCGCCGCTCGAGGAAATCGAAGGCGATCAGTTTCTCGGCGCGGTACTCGCGCAGGATGTCGTAGAGGAACAGGAACAGCAGCGTGCTGTGCCCGATCAACAACGCCAGCAGCAAGCCCGGCATCTGCAGGAAGCTCAGCACGTAGGCGCTCGCGACCATCAGCGTGTAACCCACCAGCATCACCAGCAGGATGCGGTTATAGGCCTTCATCCCCGAGAGGAAGATGATCACCAGCCACAAGTTGCACAGCACCACGAAGTTGGCCAGCACCAGCACGCGGTAGATCAGCGGCTGATCGAACAACAGGCCCAGGACGATGATCCCCAGCACGCCGGCGCCCAGGGTAACCATCAACAACACGCCCAACAGGTTGGGCAGGATCTGGTCGTACTTGTGCTCGAACAAGCGGTCGGACACGAAACGGGTGAAGAACAACTGCAAGCCACCCGTCAGGATCAACGAGGTGGCCATCAGGTACGTCACCGTCACCAGGAATTGCCCGACCAACGCATTCGGCAGCAACAAGCCGATGCTGATGATGCCCACCAGCATCACGCTGATGATCGACAACACCCACGGGCCGGAACTGATCAGCCCGGCGTAGACGTAGGCGTGCAACGTTGCGGTGTAGGAATCGCGCGAAAGGATTTTTCGCAGTTCAAAGCCAATACCGGCCATTTAGCTGTTCTCCATGGCGGCTTGATACAGATCGCGGTAACGCTGCAGCATCAAGGCTTCGGTGTAATAACGGGTAACCCGCAACAAGCCGCTGGCCTGGGCGGCCTGCCAGCGTGACGGGCTGCGCAACAGTTCAAGGATTGCTGCGCTGGTGGCTTGTGGATCGGCAATCGCCACCACTTTACCGGCGTGCCCCAGGTCACGGTCTTCGGCGCTACCGCCTTCGATCAGCTCGCGGCACGAACCGACGTCGCTGCTGACCACCGGCGTACCGGCGGCCCAGGCTTCAAGGATCACCAGCGGCTGCGCTTCACTGATCGAGGTCAGGACCATCAACCCGAGCTTAGGCAGGATCTCCTGGATGCGCTGGAAGCCGAGGAAATGCACCTTGCCCTCCAGGCCCAGACTGGCCATCAGGCTGCGGCATTCGCTGACGTATTCCGGGTCTTCTTCTTCCGGGCCGACGATCCAGCCTTCGGCGTTCGGCATGGTGCTGATCACGCCGCGCATCGCTCGCAGAAAGGTTTTGACGTCCTTGATCGGCACCACACGGCCAATCAGGCCGACCACTGGCGCAATACCCTCGGCGCGCGATTCCAGGGCCGCGGTCCACACCGGCAGATCGATGCCGTTGGGAATGACTTGGGTACGGGCGGGGATGGCGCCGTCCTTGATTTGCCGCTGACGGTTGCCGTCGTAGAGCGCGATGATGTTGTCGGCGCTGTTGTACGTCAGCTGGCCAATGCGTTCGAAAAAACGCACCCACAAGGTTCGGATGTAACCCGAGCCGGCATCGAGGCTGCGGTTCAGCGCCTGGCCGGAACTCTCGGCGATCCAGCTGGCCTGGGCCAGGTCGATCTTGCGTTCCTTGGTGTAGATCCCGTGCTCGCTGAGCAAGTAAGTGCAGTTCCAGCGTTGCTTGAGGATGCAGCCGAGGAAGCCCGCATACCCGGTGGAAATCGAGTGCAGCACCCGCGCTTTCGGCATCCGTTGCGCGGCTTCGGCGAGCATCAGCAACGGCGACTGCATCGCGCGCAGGGTCCAGAAATAATTGACGAACGAGGGGTCGGCACAATGCTGGCGATAGCCTTCGCTCAAAGACTCCCAACTGGCGCGGCTGCGCAGCACGTCGTCGAGGGTCATGCGGCCCTGGGCGATGCAATCGAGCAAGCGTTCGCCCAGCGCCGGGTCTGGCGCGTCCGGGTGATGCAGGAAGCGATACAAATCCTGCAATTGCTGCGAGTCAGCCTCACGCGGATCGCCCAGTGTGTTGGTCGGATGCGTCGCATCTTCGAGGAACACTTCTTCGATGTGCAGCACGTTGGCCGGCACGTCGTAGCGACGGGACGGATACGCCTGACGCTGGCCGCCGATGAACATCACCGAAAAGGTCAGTTCCGGCAGGCCGAGAATCATCTGGTGAATCCAGCTGGAAACGCCGCCGCGCACGTAAGGCCAAGTGCCTTCGAGCAGCAGACAGATGTCGGCAACCGGTGCCTGTTCCTTGTGCATCATGTCCAGCTCCTGACCAATGCGGCGAACGGTGGCCGCTGACGGGTTTCCTCGGGAAGGCGTGCGAGCAAGCCGGGAATTTCGTGATAACGACCGGACTCGAACGCCAGCTCCGCACGAAACGGCAGCACTTGTGCCGCGCCCATACCGTTTTCCTGGGCCAGGCTCAACAGCACTTCGGCGCGCTCGACGTCACCGCGCTCCAGCGCGATGCGCCCGGCCAGCAAGAACAGCTCACCGCCCTCGCCCGCTGCCAGGCCAAGCTCGGCATGTTCGCTGGCCTGGGCAAGTACGTGGTCTAGCACGCTGCCTTGCGCCAGCCCCAGATACGCCAACTCCCAGTACCAGCGCGCCAGCCTGCCGTGCAGCGCGCCCGCTGCTTTGGCAGTGGCGTCGACCAGTTCGCCGAGGGCGATCTGGATGTGCAGGTTGATGTCGCTTTCCTGTTTGTCGAGCATCGAATAAGCCAGCAGGCGCACATCGTCGCTCGGGTCGGCCAGGGCCAGTTTGAGAATCGGCACGGCTTCTTTGCCAGGCATGCGACGAGTCGCCAACAGGGCGGACAGGCGCTGATCCGGATCGGGCGCATGACGCAGCACGTCCTGCAAACCGCCGTCGGCAAAAATCGGCGAGTGCAGTTGCAACTGAGCCCGGTATGGCAGTTTCGGGATGCCCACCGCTTGCCACGCTTGCTTGTCGCGTTTGCGCGGCAGGTACAGCGCCGGGAAGATTGCCGCCACCACGCCGACTGCGCCAAGCACCGGCACGAAGAACGCCAGGCTGAAGATAAACAGCGGGCTCCACGGCAGCGGCGAACGGTAGCGCGCCGGCAGCAACAGCCACACGGCGGCGCACAACATGACGCACGCCAGGCCGTGACTGAGGGTGAACACCAGCAATTGTTGTAACTCGGGCGCCGCGAGCCACAAACTGGCCCAACTGCCCGCCTCTAACAACAAGGCTCCGCTAAACAGCCACTTGCTGATCATTCAGGCCACACTCGTTGAACAGGAAATTACGCAGCCCGTTGCGTTCACAGCCAGGCTCCAGGTTGAACGGCAGCACGCGAACGCCAAGGTTTTCCAGGCTGCTTTCAATGCCAAAGTGTTCGTGCAGCATCAGGTTCATGCGCGCCAGATAGCCTTCGGTGCCTTGCGGACTGGTCAACGGCAGCAGCACCAGCAACAGCTGATGATCGCGGTTGTTGCGCAGTGGCAATTGCAGATCGAGGCCACGCTGGCTGCGTTCGAACAGACGCGTCAGCTCTTCGTTGGGACGGGTCATTTCAAAGGCGAAAAGACCGGCCGCCAATTTGTGCTGCTCGACATCGACCAGCGAACGCTTGAGCTGCAACGTGAACTGCTGCGCATCGGCGTCGGCCAGTTGCAGCACTTGCGGATCGCGGCGCAGCAGGTCGGCGATGTGCCCGGCGAGCAACGCCAACAGGCTCAATGTGCGATCCTGGAAGGCGAAGAACGGCATCTGCCGAACCGCCAGGATCGCCAGCAGACGACCTTCGGCATCGATCAGCGGAATGCAGGCCTGCAACGACGAGAACTGTGCCGAGCTGCCGGCATCGATCAGTTCCTGACGCACGCTGACCAGTTCACCACGTTCCAGGCACAGCTTGACCAGCCCGTCTTCGGTGCCCAAAGGCCCCATGACGCCTATCGTCGCCAGTGCTTCGGGCAAGACGTTTTCTTCGCGCTCGTCCACGCGATACAACCCGGCCACGCGCAGCGCGCCGTATTGGCCCAGCATGGCGACGATCGGATCGGCCAGCGCGGCCAGTGCATCACCTTCGTCCGGCATCACCCGCAACTTCTCGCGCAAACCCAGCAAGGAGCTGCGCAAGCTTTGATCACTGCCCGCCACGCGCTGCTCCAGCAGGTCGTGGGAGACGCGCAAAATCTGGTGCGCGCGGGTGAACTCGTCGAGACGATACTGACGGTAATCGTTGGCCATCTGCAGGCGCTGCAAGCGCCGCTCCCACAGATCGCGAACCTCGCCCACGAGCATGCCGCTGACCAGTACGCCGACAATAAAGGACGGATCAAGCTGTGCGTAGGCTTCATGCCCGATGTAGCGCAGTGCGAACAACGCCATCACCAGCAGGCTGGCGCTGAGCAAGCCGCGCACAAATCCATAACGCACGCCCAACAGCAGCGGCGCCAGCACCGGCCAAGGGAAACCGCTGTGCATCTGCAGCGGGTCTTGCGGGGTCAGCCACAAGCCCAGGCCGATGGCGCCGCCCGTTACCAAAAGCGTTTCCAGCCAAGACACCGGGCCGCTGGCACGCGGCGCGAGGCTGTAATCCATGTGGGGAGAATTCATTGCATTCACTCGAACCGAAGGGCGCCAACAAGTTTGTCGAGCACCGTTTGCGCGGTGCCGGCGAGGCTTTCACGGGACCAGCCCGCACGTGCGCCACTTTTGCTCCAGAGCACACGACCGCTGCTGGCTTCAAGCACGCGCAGGCTGATGCCCACCGCCGGTTCGCCGTCCAGGCCGTTCTTGTATTGCCACTCTTCGACGCTGCCGGCGACGACATAATCAAGCTTCTGGTCGCGCGCCCAATCGAGCGCACCGGCCAGACGTTCGTTGTCGTCCATCAGCGCTTGTTCGCCTTGGGTGCTGACCGGGTAAACCCGTGGTTGCAGACCGTGGCTGCTGAGTACGCTGAGCAGGATTTGCTCGGCGCGCTCGCCAGCTTGCGGGGTTTGCGAATAGTTGATCATCGGCACGGTGCCCCACTTCGCATTACGCGGAAGATTCGGGCTGGTGTCGCCGGTGAAGCTGGCGCAACCGGCGACAAACAGGACTGCCAGAGCCAGGCTCAGATTACGAATCGCTTGCATCAGTTTTTCTCCTGTAAACATTTCATGATCAGCGTCCGAATCGCACGCCGTAGCTCACACCCAGTGTTCCGCCCGCCTGACCGTTCCCGCCTTGAGGCGCGGATTGGTAGCCGACGGTAAGGGCCAATTCGTCACCGCCCAACACTTCGACGCCGAGCCCGGTGTTGATGCCGTAGTTGAAGGTTTGATCCAGCCATTGCCAGCCTGCCGTCACGTCCACCAGCCAGGTGTATTGCGGGCGAGTGCGCACCAGTGCGCCCGGCAAACCGCGACGCCATGAGCTGCCGACGTACAGTTGGCCATAACGGCTTTGCAGCAGATCGTCAGCCGTCACGACGGTAGGATCGTCCGAGTTATCAACACTTTTCACCGGGCCGCCGTTGGCGCTGGACAGGTAATCCAGGGTGCGGTCCTTGACGTTGTTGTGCTGATAATCGATACCGCTGCGCACGGTCCAGTTGGGGCCGGCGAATTCCAGCGTGTGGTTGTATTCCATCTTCAGTTCCTGGCCGTTGCCCAGGGAATCGCCCGCACGGGTGGAGAACGATTTCTGTGCCACTTCCCAACTGATCTGATCCCGCGCCGAGAGCCCGTGACGGCCGCCGACCCACACGCTGTCGTGCTGGCCGAAAGCGCGCATCAGGCCGCTGTCTTCGCTTTTGCGATGCCAGTCCAGACCGGTTTCGACCTGGTCGCTGGCGCTCAACTGCCAGGTCCGGGACAGGCCCAGGCCATTGCGGTCGTCGTCCTTGCGCTGACTGGTGTCGGCGAACAGTTTGTAGCTGCCATCCTCGACCGAACGTTGCAGGGTCAGCGCAGCGTTGTGCTCATCGCCCATGCGCGTCTCGATCAACTGGTTGCTGTTGTAAGTGCCGTTCTCCAGCTCAAGATTGGCGTACCACTGAGCACCCAGGTTGTGCGCAATCTGCAGACCCGGCGCGCTGTAATCCAGGCCACCGAAATCCTGTTGATGCCAGGACAGTTGCGCGCCTTGTGGCGTCAGTTCCTGAAGTTCAACAGCCTGACGGCGAAGTTGGTCACGCACGGCCGCCGGCTGATCGTCACCCAGCGCGGACTGGCTGAGGTCGAGGGCTTCGTCGAACCGACCGAGGCGACTCAGTGCCTGGGCGCGTTGCGCTGGATTCAGGTCACTGCTAGCCAGCAGCGTTTCGACCTGTGCCTTGTTGCGGCTGCGCAGGGCTTGCTGAATCTCTTCGTAACGCTGGACTTTCAAGCCCTGGCTACGCGCCCACTCCAGCCATTGGTCTTTCTGCGATTCCTGGTTCGTCGCGTCGAGACGCGCCAGCAACCGCTCGAACCACAATTGCAGCATTGCCGGCGAGCCGTCTTTCCACTTCGCCACTTCCTGCTGTGCCTTGCCCGGCGAATAACTGCTGGCCATCAAGCGCAACCAGATCGCATAGCGTTGGGACGAAGGCTGAATGTTTTCGCCCTCGGGACTGCGCAACAGCTTGAGGCGCAGCCGTTGTGCGGCATCCTGATAGCCGGCGTTTTCCAGCGCATCGGCATAGGCCGCGCGGACCAGCCAATCCTGCGGGGCGGTCTTGAGGTACATGCGATACCAGGCCAGGGCTTCGGTATCGCGCCCCAGCATTTGACTGGCACTGGCGAACGGCAGCCAAAGGATTCGATCCTGACGCGCCTGCGGCTTCCATTCAGTCAGCAATGGCTTGAGCGCGGTGGTGTTGCCCTGATCGATGTAGAGCCACATCAGGCGTTCGCGGAACAGGTTTTCATCCGGGAAACGTGACAAGCCCGAGAGGTACAAACGCTGCGCCTCATCGACGTTGCCCTGCTGCACCGCCAATGCACCGCGTACCGCCAGCACTTGCGCTTGCTCGTTGGCCTCCGGGTATTGCTCGGCGTCTTTGAGCAGCGCGACCACTTGCGGCCAGTCCTGCATTTCTTGCGCCTGCTGCAAGGCTTCGACCAGACGCAGCGGATCATGCGCACGGTTCCAGCTGCCGACCATCATGGTCAGGGCTCGTTTCGGATCGCTGGTGCGATACCGCGTGATCAGCTGACTCTCGTCGCCACTGTTGAGCGAACCCTTGATCGCGAGCAGTTTTTCCAGGGAGTCCTGCAGCTCGTTGTCGAGTTCCAGGTCCCAGGCCAGGGCTGCGCGCAAGCGCCAGTAACTTTCATCGGTGATCTTGCTGTTATCGACCTGCAACACTTCCCACGCCGCCTGGTTATCAAACAGCTTCAGGTCGGTGTTGGCCCAATCGACGCGCTCGGTCGTGGTCAGTGCAAAACGTTTCGAGTAGTTCTTGTAGACCTCGACCTTTGCGGCGAACTGCCCGGTGCTTTCGAGGTTTTGCAGCAACCGCGTCCAGGCCAGGCGATGGGTCGGATACTTGTGCAGGTAAGCGTGCAACCAGGTTTCAGCCTGGGCCGGTGTGCCGCGCGATTCGTGGCCGTAGATCAGCGCATCGAGCTCGACGTCGGTCAGCGCTCGCTGGTCCATGATCTGGGCAAGCAAAGGGATCGACTGATCGAAGTCGTACTGTTGGCTCGCCAGTCGCCAGGCGTGCTCACGGGTTTGCGGATCTTCGTGCAGCTTCAGCAAACGAATCCAGTAGGTCAGGGCTGCCGGAGTGTCACCGCGCCATTCGCCCAGGTGCGCCATTTGCTCAAGCAACGCCTGGTCATCCGGATGCTCAGCTACCAGCTGCTGACCGCTTTCCCAGGCACCGGGCAGATCGCCGAGGGCCAGGCGCATGCTGAATTCCTTGCGCAGGATTTGCGGGTTATCCGGTTGCAAAACGCGCCACTGATCGAGAAAACGTTGGGCCAGATCGAAGCGCTTGCTGCCGACGGCAACGTCGACGCCCTGCTCCAGCCAAGCCGAATCAGTTTGCGGATCCTTGAGCTGGTCCAGCTCCTCAGCCAGCACGCGCGAGGCCTGGTCGCCACGACCCGCCGCCAACAGACTGTTGAATGCCAGTTGCGCGTATTCACGACGCTCGGATGGCGCCTGGCTGTCTTGCTTGAGCAGCAGGTAAATGTCGGCGGCGCGCCCCGGTTGCTCACCGGCCAGATACCACTGCGCAGCAGACTTGAGCGAATCAGTACGCTGGGCCGGATCGCGATCGGCAATTTCTTCGTAGACGCTGGCTGCGAACGCCGGGGCCTGCAGTGTCAGGGCCAACTTGGCCAGACTCTGCAATTGCGGCAGTGCCAACATCCGGTGATCAAAGCTTTGCAGGCGCTCGACCAAGGCTTTCTGCGCGACCGGATCATTGGCTTTCGCCGCCTCCAGCGCATCCAGCTCCAGACGGTAATAGGCCTGCAACTCAGGTGCCGGTTTCGGCCAACTCTCAAGGTGCTGGCGTGCCTTGGCGTAGTCGCCGAGACGAATCAACAGATCGACCAGTTGCAAGCGCAGACGGTCGTCGTCCGGGTGCGCCGCCAGCAGCAGTTCGGCGTAGTTGGCCGAGACCGCATCCGGCTCGCGGCCGTCTGGCTGGAACACTTCTTCGCGTTGGAACGTCAGCCACAAAAGGCCGCCCACGGCCACCGCCACCACCGCCAATGCCCAAGGATTGAGCAGGCGGCTGCTTTTGGTTACTGAGGAGTTAGATGCAGAAGAGTTGACCATGACTCACCTGCTTCATTGGTAATTGAAAAGTCCACAGGCCGGCGGATGCCTTGCCTGCAAAATGTTGCCCATCCACTTCAACCCGGCAGGTGCTCGACGAACGCACGGAGAAGGCCAGATCGACCTGCCCGGCGAACGAGAAGTTCACTTGCTTTGCATCCACATACGTCCAATCCAGCAACGGCAGATTGGCGTCCTCCAGCGCCGGTCTGTCATCCCGGTCGGGACGCAATACCAGCAATGCGTGATCGCTGCTCAGCGCCACATAGCGGCCTTGCGGCAAGTCACGAACACCCGCGACGCCTTGCGAACGCAGCAGGTCCGGCCAGCCCATTTGCGGGTCGAGGCGCAGGGTACGCAGCGCATCCATGCCGCGAACCTGCCAGTCGCCATCGGCGGTACGGGCCAGACTGGATTGATACAAACCGTGCAGACGATCGAGGTAGTCGCTCATCCACAGCGACATCGGTTGCTGGGTTTTCATGTAGCCGTAGATATCGCCCATGGCCTTGATCGAGGCCTGCTTGGTGCTCGAATAGAAGTGGTAATACAGGTGCAAGCCACGCAAGCGCCGTGGGCTGTCGGTGAGTTCGAAGGTGTCGATCACATCGCGAAAGCCGTAGTACGGGCCTTTCCACAAGTTGGTGTAGAGGTTCTCGTTGATGATCGGCGCGTAGTACTGCAAGCCACCTTCAGTGGGGCGCAGCAGCGGGTTCAAACCGGTCAGCGACGGGTTGGCCTTGGTCAGCATGGTTTCGGCGCCGTTGACGTTTTTCAGTCCCGCGTCGTAAGCGAGCTTGATGGTGGCCGCCGACGGCAATGCATCGCCCGGCCAGAACACCATCTTCACCGGTTTTTCCGGGGTGGTGAGCTGCTGGTTGATGTAGTCGCGCGAGCCAAAAATCTCGCGGTGGAAATCGATTTTGTCGTAACCCGGAATCGCCATTTTCAAACCGTATTCCGGATTGAAGTTTTCGCGTTTCTTGGCCTGTTCCGGCTGCATGAAAAACGGATGGCTGAAGGTGTGGCTGGCGACCTCGACTTTCGGGTCGGCGAACAATTCGCGGGCAATCGGTTCCAGCTCGCGGGCGAGGAACGGGAACATTCCGCGCGGCGAGATCTCGCCTTCGATCACCGACACCGACGTCAGAAACGGATTGGGCCGGATGAAATCGTCCAGCACCTGCTTGCCGGCATAGGGCGTGCCGCGCACTTCGGCGCGCGACGGGAAGCCATCGCCATCGATGTGCACGGTGGCGATGCGGCGACCGTTTTCGGTGGTGGTGTCCGGACGCGGCTGCACCGGCAAACGCAAGCTGGCCTGGAGGAAAGCGAACGGGTCGAGAATCCAGCGGCTGCGTTCGTTGTTCGTTTCCAGAATGTACGGCGCAAGGGCGACACCGCCCCACTCAGCGACCGCCACCGGGGCGAATGTCTGGCCGTCTGCCGCGGTCAGCAACAACGCGGCTTTCGGGCCTTTGGGCAGCAGGGAGATCGCGGTCAGGTCACGGGATCTGGGCTGCACCGGTGCTTCGAAGGCACCGATCAGCGCCTTGTCCTGATAAGTAACGCTCAACGCTTGAGTGCCAATCGGCGCCGCGCGATTCAGGCCCAGGCGCTTGAGCAGCAACGTGTCTTGAATCGGCAGGCCGGAAAAGAACACCACCGGAACCTGTTCGTCCAGACGCTTGCCGATCCAGCTGTTAAAAGCCGATGCGTCCTGCGGCGGGCCGCTGGTCATCCAGGTGATGACGCCTGCGTACAAACCACCGAAGCGATACGCAGGCAGTGTGTTGTCCACCGGCAGGTAATCGACGCGGTAGCCGAGGTATTCGAGCAGACCGCCGAGCAACGTGTGCCCGGCGTTGCGGATCAGGTCGCCTTCGCGCGGATCGTAAAGCAGTGCGATCCGGCGCGGCTGGACTTCGATGCTGCTGATGCCCATCGAGTCCAGCTCAGGCGTGCCAATGTAAGGAATGAAACCCTCGGCGCGCAGACGCTTGGCCAGTTTGCGCGCTTCGTCGCGGCGCTCTGGCGGCAAGTAGTCGATGGCGACCAGCGGGATGCCTTTGGCGCGCAACGGTTTGATCTGGGTTTCCAGCCACTGGCGATCGGCTTCAGGCACCGGGCGATAGCGCTTGGCGCCAGCGTCCCAACCGGCATGAATGGACTCGATTGCCACCGCAGACGCCACACCGTCCAGGTCCGGCAATACTTCAAATCCACGGTTGAAAAACAGCTTCAGGCTCGGCTGGCGCTGGTGCAGTTCGCGCAGGAAACTGGCGAGTGCCAGACGCTGTTTTTCTCGCGACGACTCGGGCATCAACTGGAAGCTGTCGAGGGTGTCGAGGAACAATCCGGCGTAGCCCTCAGTCTGCAAAGACTTGGCGCGAGCGAACAAATGCTCCCGCCAGGCCGCCGCTGACAAGTCCATTACCTGACTGTCCCACGCGCCGTTGCGCACAGGACCGACTGCGCCGCTGAGGTGTGCTTTTTCGATGTCCGCCTTGCTGCCACTGAACTCGCCCACCGACAGATAGGCGAATGGCTGGCTGCCCAGTTTGCGCAGGGTTTTGACGTCGCCCACGGTCATATGCCCCGGCTCAACCACGGACCAGTCGAACTGAGCCAGCTCGGAAATCGGCGGTTGATCGGCGTACCAAAAAGCCACGCTGGCGGGTTGCGGTAATGCGGCGGCCTGCACGGCGGGCCCGCTCACGAACAATGCTAATGCGGCTAGCAGCCGTTTAGCGGCCGCGCGGACACGCGTCCTGCGAAAAACGATTTCCATAACTCACTCTTGAATGGACTGAACCGATACTGCTTGGATGTCGGACAGCGAAACCGACCGGCTTACAGGCTGCGGATAAGCTGAACCAGCCCTTTGCCGATGGCGGTCGGTTCCGGGAGCTTGAAGCGCTCGAGCAGGCGGCTGTTGTTGGCGCGCGAATGGCGAATGTCGCCTTGACGTGGCGCGTGATGAATCACCTTCAACGGGTTGCCGGTGGCGGCGCCCAATTCAGTGATCAGGTCGTTGAGGCTAGTGGAACGGCTGAGGCCGACATTGACCGGGCCTGGGCTTGGTTCGCTGACTTCCAGCGATTGCACGAGAATGCTCACCAGGTCCTGCACATAAACGAAATCGCGGGTTTGGCCGCCGTCGCCGAAAATCGCCACCGACTGCTCTGCCAAGGCCAGCTTGGTAAAAATGCTGATGACCCCGGAGTACGGCGATGACGGATCCTGGCGTGGGCCGAAGATGTTGAAGAACCGAAAAATCATCGGTTCCAGGCCATGCTCGCGGCGATAGAAATCCAGGTAATACTCACTCGCCAGTTTGTCGCTGGCATACGGCGTGAGTGGGGATTTTGGCGTGTCTTCGTGAATCGCCGTGCCTTCGCCATTGTTGCCGTAGATGGCAGCGCTGGACGCGAATACCACGCGCTTGATCCCGGCCTTCACCATGCTTTCGCACACGTTGAGAGTGCCGACGAAGTTGCTTTGATGGGTGCTGACGGGATCATCAACCGACGCTTGCACCGAGGCGACCGCCGCCAGGTGAACCACAGCGCCGCAATCGCGCATGGCTTGTGCCACTACCGCACCGTCCGCGACATCACCGATAACCAGGTTCAGATTGGCATTATCCATCGGCAGATTGCTGACCTTGCCGGTCGACAAGTTATCCAGCACTCGAACCTTGTAGCCCTTGCCCAGCAACGCTTCTACGAGGTGCGACCCAATAAACCCAGCACCGCCAGTCACCAGTATTCGCTCAACAAACATGAAATCTCTCCCTGAACATTAGAGCGGATACGAGTGCTTGAATTCCGCCGACTTTATGGCGCAAGGCCATCAAAACGCCGCCGATAATGGGAGATCAGAAACAGGGTGTCAATACTTTGTCTGACTTGTCGCCGAACGGTAATCACTGTCAATTTTCAGTCATTTATTTGGCGGCATTTATTAGCTACACGGTGTCATACAATTGCCATGCGAGTTCAACAGACTTGTCTGGCGCGGAGCATACGCCGTGCACCTTTCCCTTTTTATTATCGATGGCCAGCAAAGCTTCGACCTGTCGCAATGGCTCGTCGATGGCAGTGAGCGAATTATCGGTGTCCTGATGAGCGTTGTTGCCGACGAACGGCACGACAAATTCATGACGCTTTTTGAAAAACCACTCGAATGCCCCCCCTTTTCGGACGATCACGGCTTGATCCCGGCAGATCGCGGCTTCATTGAACACTGATACGCGCCGAGCGTTGAAACCCTCGACTATTTGAAAGCCTGAACGTTGATCGCGTGTTGGTGTGCGGCTTACAGGCGGAGAAGTGCGGCCTGCAGCCGGGTTTGCGCTGTTTGATGCGGGATTGCAGCCGACGTCGATTACGGATCTGACGGTGGTTCATCGCTGGATCGAACCGGGGGCGTTAGGTATGCGGCTGTGGGAGCATCATTTCAAGCACACGGAGAGGTTGAGTGAGGTGTTCCGCGCTTAGGTTTGGCGCCGCCTGCGTCTCCCTCCCACAGAAAGCAAAATACTGTATTTACATACAGTATTCGAAAGATTAAGGTTAGCCTCATGTCCGGCCAATTGACTTCACCCAAGTCAAGCGGATAATCAGCGACCGCATAGCTTTCGCTATGCTATACCCGTTCATTCACGGGACTTTGACCAGGAGGTCATATGGCCAGCTCTATCGACGCAGCGAAATTTTTTCTCGCCCAAGCGAATGAAGATGCAGGCGATCTTGTGTCGAACCTGAAGCTTCAAAAACTTGTGTATTACGCACAAGGGTTTCATCTTGCAGTCTTCGACAGACCTCTTTTTGACGAACAAATCGAGGCATGGACTCATGGCCCGGTAGTTCCATCGGTTTATCATCACTATAAACAGCACGGCAGTGGCAGCATTCCCTTCCCGACCGACTTCGATGCAAACGTTTTCTCTGTGCAACAAATGGATCTGCTAAACGAAGTCCAGCAGATTTATGGTCAGTATTCTGCATGGCGTCTGCGAGAGTTGACTCATGAAGAAGCGCCATGGAAGAACAACTTCAAGCCTGGCGCTGTGAGCCTTGAGATTCCAGTGGAAGAGATGCGCACATTCTTCAAGGGATTAGTCAAATAAGGAGTTGGGCTGATGGGGCATCTCAAGGATAGAGCGCTAAAGCAAAGTCAGGTTTTGAAAGGTCGCTCAGAGCCTGCCGACAATCCAGACTTGAAGCCACCGGTTTTCTCGTTTGAGTATTTGCAGCAAGGCTATTGCGTCAGTGACTGCTCTGCTGAAGAGCGCGGCGGCGTGCTTGGCAAAATTCGCGTCCTAAGCCAGCTCACTTGGCAGCAGCTCAGACAAGCGCCAAGACATGGTCTAGGCTACGAAATCATTGATCGATCATCCCTCAAGCCTGCAATTCCACTCGTCGTTACAGAGGATGTGCATCTGATAGCCTTCCGGGCAATTGGAATGGCGCCGATGGTGGGGTTTCGATTCGGTCGAATCTTCCATGTTCTTTGGGTAGATCGGGCATTTACGCTATACGATCACGGCTGATTAGCCTTTCATCGGTTCAAGTATTGCGCCAGAGTCACTCGCTCCTATTTTTTTTGGGAGGACTCAATGAACGTCGGGATCGTAGCCGTCTTGATGGCCATATTTTTTACGCCTGCACGGCTGCCACCGAGGTCGCGCCTCGAGTCGTGCAAGTCCCGTTCGGCAGGGGAGCCGATACCGCCGGGTTGCCAGGAGCGCACTCATGATGTCGATCAAGCTAGGTTTTACTAAGGGCACCAAGAGCTCATTTGCTGACTTTATTCGTAATGCCAAATCAGAGCGGAAAAAGCGTATCTATAGCGAAGTGCTGGCGGAAGCTACCAAGCAGCAAAACCTCGTGATGATGGAAGTGGAAGCTAAACGAGGTTAATTGACGGTTCTGATAAGGAAGCCCGCCCAAGTGCCGGGCTTTTTTAATTCTCCCTCGAACAAAAGCCAGGGAAGCGTGTAGTCCCTCCTAGGACATTTCCCGCAACTCGTATCGCCTTTCATGAACTGGCGGGCGCTGCTCATCGACGATAGCCTTCAGGTGTCGCTGCAAATCAGCGAACGGCTTTGACAGGCTGACAACCAGAAACTTTCACTCTTCCCGATTAAACGGCATGCTTGCCCGCGTGCAGTTCTTTTCATGGCGGCTGTGCGTGGGGCATCTTCGGATGCACCGGTTTCTGGTTTGCCGGTCTGTCAACCCGCGTACGGCTGCCACCCTTCCCTGTTTGACAGCAGGGCATGGCAGCTCCTTTATCAAACCGGAGATGCACCATGAAAAAACACAGCCCCAATCCACCGGACTCGGCAACAGAATCTCCCGATTTATCGGATCTCTCCAGAGACATCGAACGCACCATCAGCGCCCGCCTCCGCAACCCGACTCACCCCAGCCCCATCAGCCACGTCTTCGCCATCCTCCCCGACGTCGACACACCAACCCTGCTCACCCACGCTTGCGAAACCCTCGCCTCGCTCAACGTCATGTCCACCGACCTGGCTTGTGATCTCGAAGGTTCACATCGCAACGTGGCACTGGCGATTCAGCAGTTGGCGGTGCTGGGCGAACTGTTGGTAAACCGAGCGCTGGACAACCTCGACCCGCCTGAAGGCGTGTCCGAAGCTCCGTCCGCCAGCCACGTCTAAGTGGTCGCACTCTTTTACCCAATGGAGGTTTTGTCATGGATCGATACATGCCCGTCACCGGCATCGACTGCACCATCGCGTCGTTGCTGATCGACACCGAAGCACCGCTGGACGTATTGCACGAAACCGCGGCGTACCGCATCCGCACCGCGACGCAACTGCTGGAAAGCTTCGCCGTCAGCGAGGGTGTGCACAGTGAACTGGCGCGGGTGTTGGTGACTTCACTGCGCGACGGCTGCGATTTGATGGATGTCGTCGGGCGACGATTGCAGGCGCAGGTTTCGGCATAAAAAATGGGCGGCCTCAGAGGCCGCCCATTTTTCATGACTGCAAGGCTTTACATCTTGAAGCCAACGCCCCGAACGCTCTCAGCTCCAGTTAATGCTTTCTCTGTTGTCACATACAACTCACGTATATGCCCAACTAAAAACGTCCAAAAAGCGGGTTCATTGACGGTTTGTGCGACTAACTCACCCGGCAGGAACCGACTCATTTCCTTGCGAAACTCGAGCACTATTTTCCGATCAGTATCGAGCAGTTCCGAGCGCGACTTGAACAGGGTCAAGAACTCATCCTGCTTACAGTGATGATCACTCAGTTTCTTCCCGATCAAATCCAGTTGCGGCGTTACACCTTGTTGACGCAGCCAAACCATATCCCAGAGATCCCGGTTCTTGATTCGGTTAGGACGCAGCGCAAAAGCCACAATTTTGTCGGCGTAAATTTCTTCACGCGTTTCTGCCTGTAAAATCAGGCCACTGGTGCCCATGTCGACGCCATACGGGTTCAGCAACAACATGGGCTGTGGCTGGTAACTCGGGATGGAACACACATCAATGTTGATGCGCTGTGCAGGCAGATCCTTGCGCCCTGGTCGGGTTTGAACTTTCAACTTCCACGTATCGACATTTCCCTCCTCGCGGACCGGCTCTGCGACTTCAACCTCAAGGCCATACTTGGCTTTTAGCGTTGAGACAAGAACGCGAGCGAGTTCGGTCAGGCTCTCGCGATTGAAGTCAGCGCCACCCGTGAAATCCAGATCTTCGCTCAAGCGGTTCGAGCCATAGCAAGCCCGCAAGCACGTACCGCCGATGAAGGTCAGTTTGGTGAGCATGCCGGCAGAACTCAGCGCGAGCATGATGTCGTGGTGCAGCAATTCCTTTTCCACCACGACCCGCAACGGCGCCAGATCCTGCTTGTTTTTAAGTGCCTCATCTACCAGTTCATCAAACAAACTCATTGGCGACGCTCCAGTCGATCAAGTCCATGTTTCGTTTAGCGGCCTTCATGTCCCGCAAAGCCTGTTGCGGTGTTGCCCGCCATAAGCGGCAACGTGCGTCATAGTGAACCTGGTCGACCAGGTCCTGAGGTTTCTGGCGGGTGTGCACGAACTCTATGGTGCCCCAGCTTCCGCATGAAATAGTGCTGCTGCGACCTGAAGACATCAGGCTGATCCAGTTAATGGGGATCTGAGAGATGACGCCGCAATCGCTCAATGCCGTTTCAAGGCTGATGTAGTTGAATTGCATGGCACGTAATCGGGCGGCCGCATGAAACAATACCAATCCGCTGGATGGCTTGGCCGCTTCGAACAGGTAAAGTCCTCGACACACACGCGTCAGGTGGCCATCCGAAGCTGCGCGGCTCAACAGGGTTTTGTAGGCACCTTCGGAAATATCAGGCACCAACACCCTGAGATCATCGGGAGTGAACAGGTAGCGCTCTTCGCTGGCCAAACGGGTCAGTTGTTGGAGAAGCCGGCCCATTGGCTGGGTGGATTTTGAGTGTGGATACATACCCAAGACTCTACAGAAGGTTTCACTTTATGTAACTTACTGTTGAGTCCTTGGATTGGCAAACCTTTTCTATCTGCATGATTCAAGCACACTGAAAACCATCGGTTGAATTCTCCTCGCCCTTCTACACTCAATCCCCACAAGCCCCAACCCCCACCAAAGAGCCCCCATGACCACCCTCAATGACCGCTTGAAGCAAGGCAAGGATGCTCGCAAGAAATGCCCACGCAATGCTCAGGCCGAGACCGGGAAAATCAAGCGCGACCCACTCCCGCTGATCAAGGCGTCCAGCGTAGGACGAATCAGCTCCCTGGTCGAATTACGCTACGGCCGCATGCTGGTCTCGCCCTTCACCTTCTATCGCGGCAATGCGTTGCTGCAAGCTCACGATCTGGCCGGGACCTCGAACATGGGCCTCGTATCGCCGATCTGCGGTGATTGCCACCTGATGAACTTCGGTGGCTTTGCAACGCCCGAACGCAACCTGTTGTTCAGCGTCAATGATTTCGACGAGGTGCATCCGGGCCCGTGGGAATGGGACCTCAAACGCCTGGTGGCGAGTTTTGTCGTGGCCGCGCGCGACCTGCGTCATGGCGAATCAGTCGAAGAAAGCGTCTGCCGCGAAGTAGTCGCTTCCTACCAGAGGACCATGCTCGAATGCGCCGAACAAAGCGCACTGGAAACCTGGTACGAGTCCATCAGTTATGACGACCTGCTCAAACAGGCGAATAAAGCCACGCTGGAACATGTGGAGCGCGCCATCGAAAAAGCCGAACGGCGGACGCATGCCGAACTGCTGCCGAAAATCAGTGAGCGTGATGCTCAGGGACGTCTGATCATTCGCGATGACTTGCCGGAGATTTTCCACCTGCACAAAAACACCACGCTGCTGGATGCCGACGATGACTGGCTACGCCTCTCGGACTGGCGGCCGCTCTATGACACGTTTATGCGCGACTACCCAGGCACGTTACAGGCCGACCGTCGCGCATTGCTGTCACGTTTCCATGTTCATGACCTGGCGTTCAAAGTCGTCGGTGTCGGCAGCGTCGGCACGCGTTGCCTGGTGGCGTTGCTGACCGATGAACAGGAGTTCCCGCTGTTTCTGCAATTCAAGGAAGCGCGGCGCTCGGTACTGGCCGACTACGTGAAAGCCCGTTCAAAGGTGCGGCATGACGGTCAGCGCGTGGTCGAAGGTCAACGGTTGATGCAGTCGGCCAGCGATCTGTTCCTCGGCTGGACCACCGGCCCCAACGGTCGGCATTTCTATGTGCGGCAGTTGCGCGACATGAAAATTTCGGCCGAACTGGAGACTTTCGACGCACCAACTTTTGCCGCCTACGCTCGTGTCTGCGGCCGGGCCCTCGCCCGCGCGCATGCCAAAGCGTCAGGGCAGGCCGCGCAGATCAGCGGTTACATCGGCAAGAGCGATGCGTTGGCCGACGCGCTGCTCAAGTACGCCAAAAGCTACGCCAAGCAGAACGAAAAGGACTTTGAGCGATTCCAGCAAGCCTGCCGCAAGGGCCGGTTGCAGGCTCGCTCGGAGGCCGATTTTGCGGCCGACCATTTGCCGTAGAGGGGCCAGCGCAGGGACGCTCATATGCATAAATTTTTCTTCACCCCCGCGCGCCTCTTGAATCGGTACATTGCCCTCGCTCATTCAAGAAACTACGGTTTGCCCGCCCTCCCGCGGGCTTTTTTTTGCCTTTTGATTGATAAGCTGTTGTTTGTCATCCAATGCCGCCCATTAAGCTGGCGCAAATCACTTGTTGGCACGTCATTGGGTGTACGATCGATACCTGTCCATCAGATATCAGTTAGCCATGTCCACGCTAAGCGAAGAGAGCCGTCAGATCGTAGCTTCTCTGGCGCACCGTGCTGGTCCCAACGCTGACACTGCAAAGACCGCTCAGGCGATCGTTTCAACCTTGCAGGATATGGACGCAGCCCTAACGCCCATCATTGGCCAGCAAGGGGTTGCCGCGCTCTATCGCCGCAGCCTCCACTTGTGCGCCTCGACTCATCCATCTCTGGCCGGCACTTGCGACAAAATGCAGGCCGGCATGGATTTGACAGCCCTCACGTCTGTACTCGTCGAGCAAAGCGAAGCCGATGCCTTGTTTTTCGGTGAAGTGTTATTGACCACTTTCTACGAGTTGCTGACCACGCTGATCGGGCCCTCGCTCACCGCACGTTTACTACGTGACGTGTGGGAACCTTCTTTGAGCGACACCCCTTCGCAGGAAAATTCGCCATGAGCACCAAAGTGACTATCAACCGCTTGGCCACCGGCGTGCCAGGACTGGACGAGGTGCTCGGCGGAGGATTGCCGGAGTTTTCGTTCAACATGATCGCCGGCCCCCCAGGCTGCGGCAAAACCACCCTGGCGCATCAAATGATGTTCGCCCTGGCGACGCCCGAACGTCCGGCGCTTTTTTTTACCGTGTTGGGCGAGCCGCCGTTGAAGATGCTGCGCTATCAGCAGCAGTTCGACTTTTTTGACAGCGAAGCGATCAACCAGTCGATCCGTTACATCAATCTGGCCGACGACACCTTGGCCGGGGATCTGGATCAGGTGCTGCGACGCATCGTCAGCGAAGTTGAGACCCATGCCCCGGCGTTGGTGTTTGTCGACTCATTCCGTTCGGTGGTGTTGGCCAGTCAGACTGAAGACAACCCGAACAACAACCTGCCGCAGTTTGTTCAGCAGCTGGGCATGTTGATGACCACTTGGCAGGCTACGACCTTCCTGATTGGCGAATATTTCACTGAAACCGACACCAACCCGATTTTCACTGTCGCCGATGGCCTGATCTGGCTGCGCCAGAGCGTTCAGCGCAACTCCATGGTGCGCAAGATGGAAATCATGAAGATGCGCGGCCAACCAACGCTGCCGGGGCTGCATACCTTCCGCATCGCCACGTCGGGAATCAAGGTCTTTGCACCTGCC
This sequence comes from Pseudomonas sp. JAI111, assembly GCF_024809425.1. Classification (NCBI taxonomy): domain Bacteria; kingdom Pseudomonadati; phylum Pseudomonadota; class Gammaproteobacteria; order Pseudomonadales; family Pseudomonadaceae; genus Pseudomonas; species Pseudomonas sp. JAI111. Next base: position 334,056 of record NZ_JANUCB010000006.1, read on the forward strand.
GCCATCAACCCGGTTGAAGCGCCGCTGGAGTTCCCGATCAAGCGCCTGAAAATGGGCGTGCCGCAACTCGATGAAATGCTCGGCGGCGGCTTGCCCCGTGGCTACTCCTTGCTGGTGGCCGGCCCCTCGGGCTCGGGCAAAAGCATTCTGGCAGCCACTTTCCTGGCCGAAGGCGCGCGCAATGGTGAAACCGGCGTGATCGCTGTGTTCGAACAACGGCCAAATCATTCGCAGAACACCACCCTTGCGGCGCTGATCCAGAGCGGTCAGGTCGGCCTGGTGGACAGTCGCGCGCCGGATCTGTCCATCGACGAGATCGTGCAGTTGCTGCTGAGCGAGATCAGCCGCCTGAAAGCGACCCGCGTGGTCATCGATTCGCTGTCGGGCTTCGAATTGGCCCTCGCCCCAACCTTTCGCGAAGACTTCCGCGAGTCGTTGTCGCGCATGGTCACCGCGCTGACCAGCATCGGCGTCAGTGTATTGCTGACCTCGGAGCTGGAGGACCGCTACACCGACCTGCGTTTCAGTCCTTACGGCACGGCATTTCTCACCGACGCCATCATCGTCCAGCGTTACATCGAAGTGCAGAGCCGCTTGTTGCGCATCATGGCCGTGGTCAAGGTTCGGGCCAGCGCCCACTCCGATGAACTGCGTCTGTACCGCATCGACGATAACGGCCTGCAAATCGGCGAAATGCTGCCGGATCAGGAAGGCTTGCTCGGCGGTCGGCCTACCCGGCGGCTGTTGAACAAAGACAGGGAATGAGCCAAAAACCATGACTGAGGCCAATGGCAAAAACGAGCAAGCGATGGCCACGGCCGCTCGCGAACTGTTTCTGCTCGGCCAGAAAACCGCTGAGGCACGCGCGGCCCTGACAGCCCTGAACAAGGAGCTGAGCGAGGCGAACATCCAGCACTCCGAGAGTCAGCAGATCGAACAACTGATCGAGGCCAATCAACAATTGGTCCAGGCGATTCTGTTGGCGCAGTCAGATGCGCAAAAGCCACAGCGCTCAGCCGATGAGCAGCAACGTTACCTCCAGATGCGCGAAGCCAACGAACAGTTGGTACTGGCCGTCCTCAGTGCGCAACACTTGCAAGCGTCGGCCGAACATAGCCTGGCACAGCAACGGAACATCCTCACGCTGGTGGCCCACGAACTGCGTAACCCACTGACGCCGATCAGCCTGATCGCCAGCCGACTGGTCCGGGTGCCGAGTGAAGAGCTGCCACGCATGCAGGCCCTGATCGAGGGTCAGGTGCAACACATGTCGCGCCTGGTGGACGACTTGCTCGATGTCTCCCGCGCCAGCACCGGCAAGCTGCGCCTGGATTGCCGCATCGTCGACATGGTGCAGATCATTCAGGACGCTATCGCTGTGTGCAGTCCGGTGATGATCGCTCAACAGCTGCATTTCACCGCGCAGTTGCCGGACCGTGCACTGGCGGTAAACGGCGACCCGGTTCGACTCACGCAGATTCTCGGCAATCTGCTGGGCAACGCGGCCAAGTACACACCGGCCGATGGCACGATCACGCTGTCGGTCACCACCGAGGCCGATCTGCTGGAAATCAGCATCCGCGATACCGGCATCGGTATTTCCGCCAAGGCATTACCGTTTATTTTCGAGCCGTTCGTTCAGGACGTGCATGCGGTCGGATTCAACGGCGCCGGTCTGGGCATTGGCCTGACGGTGGTGCGTGAGCTGGTCGAAGCCCACGGTGGCACCGTCACCGGCATGAGCGACGGCGACCTCAAGGGCAGTACGTTCATCGTAACGTTGCCGCTCGCAGTTTGAGCGTGCCCGCACGCTGAAGCGTGGGGCGTCGGGTTGACTCATTCGTCGGGCAATAAAAAACCGCCATTCCTTCGCAGGATTGGCGGTTTTTTCACACAGGGGGAGCTGTTTACGTTGCGACGTGCGGCTGTGCACGCTGCGCGAGCTGTTCATGCTTTTGCAGCACCGGCATCTCCAGCCGCGCTCGCCCGTAGAACGCCAGCGCCGTCAGCAAGCACGCCAGCCACACAAAGATCCCCGCCCACAAGGTGTGGGACATGTAGTGCCAGCCTTGCAGGACCCGCGTTGTGCCGTAGACAAATCCGAGCAGCAACGCGCCGTACATCAGCGCCTTGGAATAGCGCCAGCGGTAGCGGCGCGCGACGAAGTACAGCGCGAGCATGGTGAAGCCGCCTGAAGCATGGCCGCCCGGCCAGCAACGACCATCACCGGCTTCCCTGAACAGCTGGAAGTTGTTGTACCACTCCATGTGGGCAATTTTCCCACCGTAGATAGTCGTTTCAATCGGGCAGTACACGCTGGTGTGCGACTTGAGGAAGTGAATCACGCCGGTGCAGATGGCAAACGCGAAGACCACAAACAGGAAGTCACGCCGATGGTTGTAGGCAAACCGCAGCACAGGGGCCGCTTTGCAACGTTCCAGGAAGCTGCCGAAACGCGGATATTTTTGCGTGTTGATCAGCGGCCAGACAAACGACAGGATCGCGCCGATCAAGGCAATCTCGGCAGTCCAGTTCGGAATGATCCGCGCCCATTTATGGGTCAGCTTTTCGAAGAAGCGAACCTGGTCCAGCGGGAAGGTCTGGGTGACCGGATCAAACAGAAGGTTGCTGAAAGCGATGTCGATTTTGGTCATGTCGAACATCAGGAAAACCACGGCCGCGCAGAGCAACGGGATACCGAAGTTCGCCCAATAAAAGCGAGAGCGGGTAGAAGTCAGCATTGTGTGTCCTGATTCAGAGGAAAAACTCACTCGGTGCTTACCGAGCGCCAATCGGAGGCTTCAATGAAGCCCAGCATGCGCGGTGCTTGCTGTGATTGGGCGGAGATAAACAAAGAAGCGCCATAGCCTAACGTAGATGTTGGCAACTTGAGGTCTTTTTCGAGCTGATTCATGCATTCGCTGTGGGTCACAAGAATCAGATTGCGGCCCGCCACCTTGTGCGAAAGGGCATCGCGCAACATTGTTCCCTTGCAACTGATCAACCAGTCTTCGCCCACACCGACCTTGTTGAACATGTAGGTGGCCGTCTGTGCCGTACGAACCATGGGGCTGTTGTAAATATCAGCCTTGCTCAGCCCCATCTGCTGGAACTGTGCACCGACACTCACCGCGACGCTGCGCGAGCGCTCGGTGATGCCGTCATCACCGTTCAGGCACGCGGCGGTCGAGTGATCGCAGCGCTCGACGTGGCGCACCAGTACGATCACATCACCTTTGGCCCAATCGGCGGCCAACGCTCGCGCGCCCACGACATTACCGTGCGCCAGATCCGGCACAGCGGCAGGCCGCAATAGCCAAATCGTCAACGGAATCACCAGCAGCGCGGCGGCCAGCACCACGATGGCATTTCGATAGCGGCTTGAACGGCCCAGTTTAATTGAGCGTTTTATCCCGGCCAGACTCAGTCTCAATTCCACATCAGGCCGCCTCGCCGGCATGCATCACTGTCATCAAAAGCGACAAAGCTAAATAGACGCGCGTCGGTGAACAGTGAAACCTTTGTGAAAAAAAGCTTAAGACTCAAAAAAGCGTGTTACCGGATCCGCCTACAAAAACCTTTCAGCTCTCGCGATTGCTGCCGATACAGTCCTGCTACACCCCTTGCTGGCGCCTAAAAACAACAATCTTCCAGCCAACCGACGATCGACAGCGCAACGTTCCTGGAGGAATTTGATGAATAGCTGGTTCGGCAACATCAGCGTGAACATGAAACTGGGCCTGGGATTCGGCCTGGTCCTGGCATTGACCTGCGTGCTGGCCCTGACCGGCTGGACCAGCCTGGGCGGGCTGATTGACCGCAGCAACTGGATGAGCGACATCACCCAGCTCAACGCCGGTCTGACCAAGCTTCGGGTGGTACGCCTGCAATACATGCTGACCAACGGCGATGAAACCGCCGCTCAGACCGTTCAGACCACCCTTGACGCCTTCTCCGCTCAGCAACAATCGCTGCTGTCGACCTTCAAGAGCCCGGAAAACCTCAAGCTGCTCAAAGAACAAGGCACTTACATCGACGCTTACAAGACGTCGCTGAATAAAATGCGCAGCGCCTACCGCACCGGCAACAGCGCCCGTGACGCCATGGGCGCCAACGCTGCAACCGCCGGCACGCTGATCGAAGCCATCAACACGGCTGTGCAGCAGATGCCCCTGAGTGATCAGCGCTTCGAACAATACCAGGCCATCACCGCCGCCAAGGAAGCGTTCATCCTGGCCCGCTACGAGGTTCGCGGCTACACCGCCAGCTCCAACGCCGAGACCGAACAAAAAGCTATCAGCCAGCTGGACGCGGCCATTGCCAGTCTCAAACAGCTCAACGTGCATTTTGCCGATACCCAGCAAGACGCGCTGCGCCAGCTCGAAACCGCGCTGAGCAACTACCGCAGCGCGTTGCAGGCTTATAAAGCGGCCAACTCCGACGCCGTGCAGGCACGCAAGGAAATGACCGATCAGGGCGCCGCTATCGTGACCCTCAGCGATCAGCTGTATCAGATCCAGCTCGATCGCCGTGATGCCGAAAGCGCCCAGGCGCGCACGTTGCAACTAATCAGCACGTTGCTGGCGCTGCTGGTGGGCATCATTGCGGCGGTGATCATTACCCGTCAGATCACCGGTCCGTTGCGCGACACCCTGGCTGTGGTCGAACGCATCGCCAGTGGCGATCTGTCCCACGACGTCAAGGTGACTCGCCGCGACGAACTAGGCGTGTTGCAGCAAGGTATCGCGCGCATGGGCGTGACCCTGCGTGACTTGATCAGCGGCATCCGCGACGGTGTCACCCAGATCGCCAGCGCTGCTGAAGAATTGTCTGCGGTAACCGAGCAAACCAGCGCCGGGGTCAACAGCCAGAAGATCGAGACCGATCAAGTGGCCACGGCCATGCACGAGATGACCGCCACCGTGCAGGAAGTCGCGCGCAACGCCGAACAAGCATCCCAGGCTGCAGCCGCCGCTGATGGCGAAGCTCGCGAAGGCGACAAGGTGGTCAATGAAGCCATCGCCCAGATCGAACGTCTGGCCACCGAAGTGGCGCGTTCGACCGAAGCCATGAGCGTGCTGCAACAGGAAAGCGACAAGATCGGCAGCGTCATGGACGTGATCAAAGCCGTGGCCGAACAGACCAATCTGCTGGCACTCAACGCCGCGATCGAAGCAGCGCGTGCCGGTGAAGCCGGTCGTGGTTTTGCCGTGGTGGCTGACGAAGTCCGGGGCCTTGCGCAGCGCACCCAAAAATCCACTGAAGAAATCGAAGGTCTGGTGGCCGGTCTGCAGAACGGCACTCAACAAGTGTCGACGGTGATGAACAACAGCCGCGCCCTCACCGACAGCAGCGTCGCCCTGACCCGCAAGGCCGGTGTGTCACTGGAAAACATCACCCGCACGGTGTCCAACATCCAGTCGATGAACCAGCAGATCGCCGCCGCAGCCGAACAGCAAAGCGCCGTGGCTGAAGAAATCAGTCGCAGCATCATCAACGTGCGCGACGTGTCAGAACAGACCGCCGCCGCCAGCGACGAAACCGCTGCATCCAGTGTTGAACTGGCGCGGCTGGGTAGCCAGTTGCAGCAGATGGTGAGTCACTTCAGGGTTTGACCTGCGCCTGGGCTCAGCCCCTTACCTGCAATGGGTATAGGGGCTGAATACCTACGGTATCCCGGCGGAAAATCCGGACAACGGATTGCTTTTTCATACAACTCAAACTCCAAGCAACCTACCGCCATTCCTTGCCAGCTCCTGTACGTTTTCTTCTGACTTCGAACCTTTCGTTCGAACAAGAGAATGACTACACATGGACGTAAGCGACGATTCAATGCTGCACAGGCTGGTTGACTCTCCACTCGGCGATGACAGTACAAAGGTCAGCTTCAACATTGCCATGCAGCGCATGGGGTTCGGATCCGTGTTCGACATCGTGCGCATGACCAAGGCGCAATTCACCCTTGCACTCGCTGAACATACCGATGCCGATGCCGGGCAGGTGTATGACAACGCGCACGGCTATGCACGGCAGGTGAGTCGCCTGTATCAGGAACATCAGCTGTCATCCGGCGACGCCAATCGACGGGTTCGGCGCAGTGTCGGCTCAGACTCGACGTCAGGTCCCGCCACCTATCAAGCGTTGTTTAAAGAGAACTGGAAACAGTTTTGCGAGGATGGCGATATCGCTGCCATCGACTCTCCAGTGGCGTATCTGCGGGCGCTGTATCTGTTTGCAGATCAACTGGAAAATTCGTCTGATCACACCGATAAAGTCACTTTGGAGAAGCGGCGTCCGGACCTCAAGGGATTAATGCTGGATCATCAGAGTGCCTTTGCACCACAGCCCATGTTGAGCATCGTCAATGACACCTTGAGCAGTCACATCAAGTCACACCTGGACAAAACCACCTCCCAGAAAACCGTTCACGAAGCACTCGCAAGCGGGCGCTATCCCCTCTCTCTGCCTTACGACCTTCATCATCACCAATGCTTGCTCGGGTTGGGTGCTGACAAACCAACGTTGGGCGAGTTGAACTATCGGGTCAGCCTGACACTGCCGTTTTCACTTGGTCACTTGAAATACGGAAGCGTTTCCATGCCCACTTCTGAGGCGCAAAAACTGTTGTCTGGTCTAAGCCCAGAGCAGCAGAAAATACTCATCGAACCGTTCGACCTTGAGGTGGAAGTAAAGGCTTACGCTACGAAAGAGGGCGATCCAAGGCTTAGCGTCGAGCGTTTCAAGAAGCTCACCGGGCTATCGATGGAGCAGATTGATCAGGTGTTGGCACAGGGTAAATACCGTCCGAAAAACTCAACCAACAGCCCACTACCTCATCGTTATTTTTACGGATGCGAGTATATCGCCGCGAATTCAGCTCGTAACAAACCCATAGTAGTAACGACAAGCCCTTTGACTTTCAAATTTCTTCCTGTGAACTGTTTCGACCTTTTGCTGCGGATGGTCCGATTGCAACGCTGGACCGGTATCCCCTTTGCCGAGCTGGACACCCTGATCGTCAACGCCATGCGTTCGGAAGGCACAACCTCACTGTTGCTCAACACCAACACCGTGCGCGTCCTGGGGGTCTACCGTTACCTGAATCAACGTCGCGGCATCGCGCCCGAGGAGTTTGCTTCGCTGCTGCACGACATGCCGACTTCCGCTTGCGGTGATCGTGCTCCGTTGTTCGATCAAGTGTTCCATCGCACTCAATTGCTCTTGAGTCCGCTGGTGCAAAACAAAGAGCAGGACATTGATATCGTGGGGGCCACATCGCAACAAACCCTCAACTATCTCGGAGCAGGATTGGGGTTGCCCGTCACGCAAGACTCACTGTTACTGTTCGCGGAGCAGACCAGGGAACACCTTACTTCGCTCAAACATGACTTGCCCACGGTGTCCTCACTCTATCGTCAGGCCCGTATTGCACGGATGTTTGGTCTCTCGGCTGTCGAGTCCAAGGGACTGGCGCAAATACTGGGAGGCTATAGGTTTTGCAAACTGCTGGTGAGCGGAGCGCTACGCAAGCCGGATGAATCCAAGGCCGACATCCTCGACGTGCTGATGGCAATGGATTGGGCCGTTGACTGGCTCAAGCGAAGTAACCGTGATGTGAACCAGTGGTGTCGCTTGTTCGACGCTGTAAAGAACGACTTACCGCAAAATCAGAATGTGCAGAAGCGGCTGAGGGCACTGCAAACGAGCGACGATCCCGACGTTCATCAGCAAACTCTTCAGATAGAAAGCATGCTGCACGACATCGCGGACTTGTCCGCGCAATACGTCCCCAGTGTGATGAAAATGGCCGGCACCTCTGCAACAGCGGTTTTCGAGGAGACAAGAAACCTCTCCGCAGGGGAATCAACACCGTTGCTGGCGAAGGTCCTTCAGGCTGCGCAAGCCTGCCAGGGGCTGCACCTGAGCAGCCACACGCTGCAGGAGTTGATAAATAACCCGAGGTGGCTAGCTTCGGACAGCACGGGAAAACTGACGCCTCAAACCCTGTATTTGCTCGAACGCTTCAGTGATTGCGCCCGTTATCAGACGAACTCCGAAGAGCGCCTCTTGCATTATTTGCATCTAGCCAACCTGTCCGCCCTGAAAAATCAGAGCGTCAGCGATTCCGCAAACCAATTGCTCGCCAACATGCTGGACTGGGCGATCGATGAAGTGAAACTACTGACGAACCAGTTTGAGCACAAGTACGCGAAATCCATGGAGGCAGTGGACTGGATCATGCGCTGCCAAGCGTGCTGCAAGAGCACAGGACTGTCGGCAAGCCTGCTGCTCAAAGCCACCGATCTGACAGCCACCAGCACGACACCCGACTGGAAAGCCGTAGGTGAAGCCGTGATCGCTGCCTGTCATTGACCCCAGCCCCCCTTCAATATTCAAGGATCGAATATGACCGTTGCCTTAAAAAAGCAGCTTGATGAAAGCCTGCGCGATGCTCTTTTAGCGTACTACCTGAATTGCATTGCACCCGCCAACGCCACGACAAAAACACTGAAGACCGCCCAGAGTCTCTACGAACACTGGTTACTCGATGTGCGGGTCGGCCAGGATGTGCCCACCACGCCAGTGGCCTGTGCCATTGCCAGCCTGCAGCAGTACATCAATCGCATCCTGCTGAACATGGAGCCGGGTTATGACTCTGCAACCATCACTCATGAGCTCGCGCAAACGTGGCGCAAGGAGATGCATCAATACGCAAGCTGGGCAGCTCTTCAAAAGCTGCTGTACTTCCCCGCTACTTATCTGGACCCTGGACTGAGAGACAACAAGAGCGACAACTTCCGGCAACTGGAAAACGACCTCAACCAGGACCGACTTCAACCCGATGCCGTTCAGACCGCCGTGCTGGCCTACCTGACCCGCCTCGAAGAAGTCGCGAACCTGAACATCCTCAATGGCTACATTGATGGCGATGACTTCGTCAACAGCAACTATTACTTCATCGCCAAATCCCGCAGTGAAAACACTTACTACTGGCGTTCGCTGGACATGGCGCGGCGTCCCTCCGACAAGGAACAATCCGATTCACTCGCCTGGTCGGACTGGAAGAAAGCCGATGTACCGATTCCAGTCGATGCAATTGAACACTCGATTCGTCCTGTCTGGTTCAATAATCGGCTGTTTGTCATTTGGGCCGATTGTATTCATCAGGATCCAGCCCCCGGCTCCGCTCAAAACCAGACGACACAACGCCACCCGCTGTTCCGGTTAAATCTCAGTTACCTCAAGCACGATGGTAACTGGAGCAGTGCTCGAACCTGGCTGCAGGGTTATAGCAATAACGCAACACTCCAGAACAAGGACCTGAGCTCACTCAAGTCGATGGTAGGCACCGTTGCCGTATATCAGCAGGAAAATACCCACGACCGTCTCTTCATTGCGCTCCACGTCAGTCAACGAGACACCGGGAACAATGGAAACTTTATTTTTCTCAAGACAGCCACCATCGATAAAAACCTCACGCACAGCCAGGGAATAACTATCGATAAGGGAAGCCGCGAGGAAAGCCGGACACATCCGCACTACAGCCTTGCGAATGGGTTACGCGGCTCCCTCGATAAAATCTCATTTCAGCTGAAGGTTACTGAAAAAACCAGGCTCAACGAAAGCAAGACACTGAAGAAAAGCGCTGCAACTGCTGAACTCATGAAGGAAAACATCGAACAACTGGATGAACGCTTTGCCGTATCCATCAACTACGTCCCATCAACAAAGCAGGTCACTTTGCGCATCTCCGATACCGGCAAAGGTCAATTTGGCGTCATAGAGGATTATTCAATTCAATACGTGGTACGGAGACTCGAGACCACCGTTTCGCACGAGGAAAAAACCTCTGGCAACGCTGACAAAACGACGCTACCGAAAGACTACACCTTCCGTTTCCAGCCTCATGAGATCAGTGAAAATGGCGAGAATCTTTACTATGGATTCTGCATCACAAAAAATGACAACACTAAGCAGTACTGTCTCGCGGCTATCAATCTCAGTTTAAGCAGCCACTTTCTCTCTCCCAGCATTGGAGTTACGGACGCCGCGCAATTTCTCGACTTTTCGCAGTCAACGATGTCGAATAGCGAGAACATCCTACCGACAATCCGACTCAACACAGTGTTTGCTGCCGAGTTGATCCGTCGTACTGAAAACAGTCTGGATGAACTGTTCAGCAGGGACACACAACAGCTGCCAGAACCGAAAATAGCCAGCACAGCTTCCGTAGCAACCATGGATTTCCACGGCCCTTACGGTCGATACTTCACGGAACTATTCCTGTACCTGCCCTGGTTGATCGCCCACCGGTTGAACTCTGAACATCAGTACGAGGAGGCTGAACGCTGGATTCGCTATCTTTTCGATCCGGGCCGCCAGTCATCCCAGTACTGGAACGCTGTGCCTTTGACCGGTCCCGACATTCCCTCGTATTCCAATCAAGCGCCCCAGGATCCGCACCAGATTGCCCTCAGCCATCCAGTGCATTTTCGCAAGGCGCTGTACTTTCTGTACCTCGACATCCTGATCAACCGGGGTGATGCCGCGTATCGCGAGTTGACGCCCGACAGTCTCAGCGAGGCAAAGCTCTGGTATGTGCGCGCGCTGGACCTGCTGGGGTCTCGCCCGGAAGTCCAACGGGTCGATCAATGGTCGGCCATCAGTCTGCAAGCGTTGAGTAAAACAACCAGTAAAGACCTTCGCACATTCGAGAACACACTGGCCCGTTCAAACCCTTCTTCGTTTCCGATGCGCAAAGGCAGTTCACGAGCGTCCTTGCCGGCAATCGATACCTCGCACTTGCATTTACCGTTCAACCCGGCACTGCTCAAGCGTTGGGATATCACCGAGAACCGTTTGCACAACCTGCGGCATAACCTCGACATCACCGGCAAACCATTGCATCTACCGTTGTTCGCCACACCGCCGGAACCTCACAACCTGCTCGACGCAACAGCACTGAGCGCCTCGGGCGGCATGGCTTCAAGCCTGCCAGGCACGCAAATGCCACACTATCGTTTCACTGCCATGCACAGTCAGGCCCTGAACGCAGTGGAAAGTGTCAGCCAGTTCGGCGCCACGCTGCTGTCGCTCATTGAGCGCAAAGAACAGGGTCAGTTACAGGAGTTGCAGCAACAGCAAGCCTGGAGTCTGGCGAAAATGTCCGTTGACCTGCAAACCCAGGCGCTACGCATTGATCGTCAAAATCGCCAGGCCCTGTTGGCCAGCAAGGCAATCGCGCAGGGGCGGCTCAGCCACTATCAGCGGTTGCTGGAAAAAGACGTCAGCGAAGCAGAAACACAGGCCAGTCAGTTGTATTTGAGCAGCGGTTCATCCGAGCTCACAGCATCGGCCGCTCAGGTCGTGGCTGGCGGCATGATGATGGTTCCGAACATCTTTGGCTTCAGCAATGGTGGCAGCCGCTGGGAAGGCGCAATGCATGCCACTACGGCACTCGCCCATGGTACCGCCATTGCGACCCGCACGGCGGCCGCCCATCTCGACCGTAGGGCGCAATTCAGTCGGCGGCGGGAAGAGTGGACTCTGACCCGTGATCAGGCACAGCTCGAACTGGTAAAAATCGACGCGCAACTTGCGCATTTCGCCGAACAGGAAAGCGCCACACGCCTGCAATTACGGCAGGCCGAAACAGCACTAAACCACACCAAAGCCAGCTACGACTTCCTCAGCAGGCGCTTTACCAAAACGCAGCTCTACCAATGGCTCAACAGCCAGCTTACCGCCCTGTATTACCAGGCCTACGACGCAACATTGGCACTGTGCATGGCAGCCGAAGCCTGCTGGCAATACGAGCGTGCCGACTTCAGCATGCGTTTTGTTCAACCCGGGGGGTGGAACACAACTTACCGAGGGCTTGGAGCAGGTGAACATTTGAAGCTGAGCCTGCTGAAAATGCAGGCCGAATATTGGCAACGTAACGAGCGAGAGCTGGAAATTCGTAAAACGGTATCGCTACGTCAGATCAAGAGTAAGGACAAGCACTGCTCGATAAACGAAGAGTGGGCAGACATTCATACCAAACTGAAGAGTGGTGCCTGTGATTTCAAGCTGACCCACGCCATGTTCGAAGACGATTACAAAGATCAGAACCATTACCTGCGGCGCATCAAAACCATCAGTGTGTCCTTGCCTGCCCTCCTCGGCCCTTATGAAAATATCCGGGCGACGCTGACCCAGACCTCCAGCAAAGTATTCATGTCGCCAGGCGACAAAGGGCCGGCCCTGGAGAACAAGCGCGCCAGTCAGCAAATCGCGCTTTCAACGGGCGTCGACGACCATGGGCTGTTCACCCTGAACTTCAACGATGAACGATACTTGCCATTCGAGTACACCGGTGCCATCTCTACATGGCACCTGACCTTCCCGAACCCCGACGCTCAGAAAGCGATGCTGGAATCCTTGACCGACATCATCGTGCATGTCAGCTACACCGCCAGGGTGGGAGATGCGCAATGAGTGAGCAAAGCACATTGCCTGTTAACGCGCCGTCACTGCCCAAGGGTGGCGGGGCAATTCAAAGCATTGGCAAGGGATGGGGCGCAATCGGCCCCCATGGAGAGGCCTCTTATGAGCTTGCCTTGCCGATTTCACCGGGGCGAGGTTTTGCTCCCTCCTTGTCGCTCATCTATGGAAGTTCCGTCGGAAACGGCGTCTTCGGTATCGGCTGGGGGATGTCATTACCTGTCATTGCGCGACGTACCGGCAAGGGCGTCCCGGCCTATACCGAGGATGACGAAATTGTCGGCCCCAACGGCATTGTCTGGTTGCCGCTGCGCGACTCAAAAGGCTCTCGCATTTCCATCAGCATCAAGCATTACAACGATCTGGAACTGGACACGACCTACACCGTGGCAACCCACTTTCCACGCCTGGAAAGCAGCTTCGACCGCATTGAACATTGGTCCTCGGAGAGCGACAAACCAGGTTTCTGGCTGGTGCACGGTGCCGATGGCAGCCTCCACGTATTTGGAAAGAATTCTGCATCGCGTCGTGCCGACCCGGAGGATTCGAATCATGTCGGCGAATGGCTGCTGGAGGAAAGCCTGAACGCCCATGGCGAACACATCCTTTACCAGTACAAGGCAGAAGATGACACCAAGTCTCAACGCTATTTGAGCCGTGTGAGTTATGGCAATTTCGAGGCCGATGCGCAGCTTTACGTGTGGAACACCCCCCGGCTGAATCCTGTGCAATGGCATTTCGAACTGGTGTTCGACTACGGTGAACGAAGTACCTCGTACGTACAGAAACCGCTCTATGAGGGTCAGGAATGGCAAGTCCGTAGCGACGCATTTTCCAGCTTAGCCTATGGCTTTGAAATTCGTACCGAACGTCTGTGCCGTCAGATACTGATGTTTCATCGTTTCCCCGATGAATTGGGTTCCGGCCCCGTTCTGGTCCGACGCCTGTTGCTCGATTACCGCCAGACGTTGCTGGGTTATCACCAATTGAGTGCGGCCCATGAGCAAGCATTTGGCAGCGCCGGCACCGTCGATAACCGCCCTCCCGTTGAGTTCAGCTACAGCGGGTTCGAGGTGGTGACTGATGACCGTACCTGGCAGCCCATTCAAGGAATGCCCGGTCTCAACGATGGCCAAGGTTATCAATTGGTGGACTTGTACGGCGAAGGCTTGCCGGGCGTGCTGTATCGTAAAGACAAAGGCTGGCATTACCGTGAACCCATGCGAGCCAAAGCCAAAAGCGATGAAGTGACCTACGACCAGTGGCGAGCATTACCCGACGTTCCCGTTGCTGACACTAAAAAAGCGTTGCATATGGCACTGAGCGATCTTACGGGTGATGGTCGTCTGGACTGGGTGATCGCTCAGCCGGGATTCAGTGGCTATTTTTCTCTTGGCCCCGACCGGGGCTGGTCGCGCTTTGCAACGTTCAGTGCATTCCCCGCGGAGTTTTTCAAGCCACAGGGGCAGTTGGCCGATCTGATGGGCGAAGGCCTCAGCGACCTGACATTGATAGGCCCGCGCAGCGTTCGCCTTTACGCCAACAGACGAGAAGAAGGTTTTTCGGCCGCCCGAGAGGTCCATCGTAAAGAGGATGAAGACGCCCTTCCTCTGCTCACCGCGTCATCCAGCGAGCTGGTCGCTTTCAGCGATGTCCTGGGCACGGGTCAACAGCACCTGGTGCGCATTCGTCACAACGAAGTGAAGTGCTGGCCCAACCTGGGTCGCGGGCGTTTTGGTAAAGGCATCGTGCTGGGTTCGCCGGGGCTTGCGTATGAATCGTTCGATGCCGCGCACGTACGTCTTGCGGATCTGGACGGGTCCGGTGCGGCCGATCTGATCTATCTGCAAGCGAATCAGGCACTGATTTTCATGAATCGCAGCGGCAACGGGTTCGCCCCCTCCGTACCACTGCCCTGGCCACACAATGTGCGCTATGACGCGCTATGCCAGGTCAGCATCGCCGACCTGCAAGGGCTAGGCTGTTCCAGCCTGATACTGAGCGTCACGCACACGACAGCGCAGCATTGGCGATATGAGTTCGTCAGTGAAAAACCGTATTTGCTCACGGGCACAAATAACAACATGGGCGCCGCCGGAAGCATCCGCTACCGAAGTTCGGCGCAGGAATGGCTGGATGAGAAAGCGCAGAGGATCAAATCCGGCAAACCGCCTGCTTGCCACCTGCCATTGGCCATGCATCTGGTCTTGAAACAAACGCAGCATGACGAAATTACCGGCAACCGACTGACCCAGAGCTTTTCCTATCGCCAAGGCTATTACGACGGTATCGAACGAGAATTTCGCGGCTTCGGCCTGTTGTTGCAAATCGACAGTGAAACCCATTCTGGCGATGCCGACTCGCAAGGTTTTACGACACCCTGCCTTAAAAAGAGCTGGTTCCATACCGGGCAACAAGTGGACTTGCCCCGTACCGGTTATCACAATGCCGACAAAGCCGCAGTGCCATTGGGTAAGGCACTGCTTTGCCAACACTCATCCGGGATCGAGGGTGACACACTCATCACTTCTCCCGATCCGGCAACAACTCTGGAAATGGCCCGGGCCCTGAGCGGCCACTTGCTGCGCAGCGAGATCTTCGGCGTCGATAAACACCTGAAGACCAGAACGCTCTACTCGGTTCAGGAAAACCGCTATCAGGTACGTTTGCTCCAGGCCCCTGAGCACAACCGGCGCTATGCCCGGATGTTGCCGCTGCTGCTGGAGACCATCGCTTACGAGTACGAAGGCATCGCCGATGATCCGCAATGCCGGCACACCTTCAATCTGCAGCACGACAGGTTTGGTGCGCTGACCCACAGCGTGAACGTCCATTACGCCCGACGCAAAACCGACAGTGAGCCCCCGCCCTTCAGCGATGTCGACCAGCAACAATGGTGGCGAGATGCTCATGATCCGGGACAGCAGTTCTACTACCTGAATGAAGTCCGCGCCGAGTTCATCCATCTGCAGAATCCTCAGGGATGGCGATTGGGCTTGCCTTACCGACAACGTACCAATGCGTTGAAACGGCCGAAGGCGCCTGACACAGGTGGGCTGAATATCAGGGACATGACCCACGAAAGGCTTATCGAGTGGGTCAAAGAACCGAGCTGGACAACCCATAGCACTCTGACGGGCTTGTCTGTGCACCGCTACAAGAACACCTTGACCGGAGAAGTGCTCGAGGGTGGCGACGCTCACTTCGAAGCCTTGGCCGACCATCTCGAAACCGCCGAGCTGGACGAAACAGCGTTGAAAGCGTTTGACCTGTTACCCCAAGCGTCTCGGCCCAAAGGAAAACTGCTTGAACAAAGCGGCTATCACCGCATGGTCGATTTTCTTCCAGTGACCACACCTGCCAGAAAGCTCTGGTCAGTCAAAAGTGGGTTCGCGACCTATGCCTCGTTGAAAGCTTTTTACAAAACCCGGACCGTGCAGCCGAGCAAAAGCCACGGCCTGACCGAAATAAGCTACGACAAGCATCACTGCTGCATCACCGAACTCAAACTTCCCGATGGCTGTATCACCGAGGCTACTCACGACTATCACGTGTTTGCCCCCCTGCGCATCACCGACCCGAATGGCAACATTCAAGAAGGTCTGTACGACAATTTTGGCCAGATGCGGGTCAGCAGTTTCTACGGAAACGAACGCAACAGTGTTACTGGTTTCAAACCGGTCAACGAATACAAACGCCCGACGTTTTCTAGTCCGGGCGATGCCATCGAAGACGGTAAAAAAGCGCTGCAGAACGCCGCAAGCGCCACTTTTAACGCACCGTTCAGCTGGATGGGGCGCCTCTCACAAGAGGCCCTGAAGGACGCTGACTGGCTGGCCCGTTGCGTCGCCAAAGGTGACGTGTTGGCCGGGGGATATATTTGCTCTCAAGCCCGAAAGCGGCTGGCTGACCTTGAATCGCTTTCAGCTGACGAGAGGAAACTGAAAGCCGAAATTGATGCGTCCATCCGTGAGCCGGTACACGTTGCTGTCCTCGTCGCCGATCGTTACCCCGACGATGACCAGCAACAAATCCACCTCTGCGTGACCTGCTTCGATGGTTTCGGCCGTACATTACAAAGCAAGCAACAGGTCGAGCCGGGGACAGCCTACGTCGTCAGCACACACGGCGAGTTGGACCTCAAGGATGGAAAACCACAGGAGCAGATCGCTGCAAAGCGCTGGAAAATCAGCGAGCGGGTGGAATACAACAACAAAGGATTGGCGATCCGCACCTACCGTCCTTACTTTGCCGATCAGCATCGCTACATCAACGATGGATCCTTTCGAGCGTTCGGTCACTGCGACCTGCAGTTTTACGATGCATTGGGTCGACCGACTCGCACACGCCTCGCCAAACAAAGTGACTTTTCCTACATGCGGCGGCAAACCCGTCACCCTTGGTACACCATTGATGAGGACGAGAACGATACCTTGGAAGAGGTCATGGCCGAGCAGTCTTCGACCTCTGGCGGTGAGGCATGAACGCACGCCTTCACCGCAAGACCCCCACGATCAATGCCATCGACAGCCGTGGCCTGGCGGTGCGGCAAATCGCCTACTGGCGCCGCAACGCCGATGACAGCCCTCAGGCGCGAATCACCCGTCAACAGCATGACGTGGCCGGGCGTCAGATTGCACAATGGGACCCACGCCTGTTTGCCAGCGTACCTGATGCCAATAATCGGACTGTCTACAGCCTGTCCGGCAGAACGCTGTTGGTCGATAGCGCAGACGCCGGATGGCGTATGAGTCTGCCCGCAGATGCCGGCCAGATATTGCGCAACTGGGATCAGCGTGGCAGCGGCTGGCAAATCACTTTCGACGACCAGCTGAGACCGACCATTATCCAGGAGCAAGCGGCAGATGAAACATTACGGGTGATCGAACGACTCAGCTATGGCGACAGCTCATCTGCCTCTGCCCGGCATAATCAATGCGGCGCACTGACTCGTCACGATGACACCGCTGGCTCCCTGCACATCAACGAATACGCACTTTGCGGCAAGCCCGTTAGCCAGACGCGACGCTTACTCACCGATCCCCGACAACCGGTCTGGCCTGCAGGCGAAAAGGATCGCAATGCTCTGCTTGAAACGGGGGATGGCCACGAAACGACTTGGCGATACAACGCCCTGGGAGAAGCGATCCAGCAAATTGATGCCGGTCAGCACCAACAGCGCTTCTCGTTTGATGTAACGGGTCAGCTCAAGACCATCAGCCTGCTGATCAAGGACGCCCCGACAGAACAAGTGATCTTGAAGGATCTTCTCTACAACGCCTTTGGCCAAATCGAATCCCAGACCGCTGGGAACGGTGTTGTCAGCCGCGCCGTGTTCGATCCAGCCAGCGGTCGCCTGAGCTCACTCGGCGCAACGGTGTCTGGCAGCACCCTGCTGGATTTGCACTACGCCTATGACGCCGTGGGCAACGTGACGCGGATCGAGGACAGGGCCCAACCAGTGCAGTTCGGCAGCAACCAGCGGGTCGAAGCCGTCAGCAATTTTATCTACGACAGCCTCTACCAACTGTCCAGCGCAACGGGTCGGGAGTCGACGGGGCAACACGTTCAACCGCATCTTTCCCTCTCTGGCAGGACACCGATTGACACCCGGCGACTGTTCAATTTTATCGAGCACTATGCTTACGACAACGGCGGCAACCTGACCGAACTGCGCCATGTTCGCAACGGCAACAACTACACCCGAACATTCAGTGTCGCCACTGCCAGCAATCGTCTGCGATCCTGGAACAAAGGCAATTCGGTTCCTCACTCAAATGCAGACTTCGATGCCAACGGCAACCAGCAAGCGTTGAATCCGGGTCAATCGCTGCAATGGCATGCTCGTAATCAACTGGCCAGCGTCCTGCTGGTCCCGCGTGAAGAAGGGAATGACGACATCGAACGCTACAGCTACGACAGCAGCGGTCAACGGGTACGCAAGATACAAACAACCTTCGCAGCGTCAGCGACACACACCCGGGAAGTCCGCTATCTGCCCGGCCTCGAAATCCGCACCCACAACAACGAACACCTTGAAGTGATCACCCTGAAAGCCGGTCGTTGCAGCATTCGCTACCTGCACTGGACCACAGGTCGGCCGACCGGCATCGCGGCAAACCAAATGCGCTACAGCCTCGACGATCATCTGGGTTCGAGCTCGCTGGAACTCGACGACCAAGCCTGGCTGATCAGTCAGGATAGTTACTTGCCCTACGGGGGAACGGCCTGGTCAGCATCCCGCTCGCAGGTGGAAGCGGGTTATCGAACCATTCGCTACTCGGGCAAGGAGCGCGATGCCAGTGGCCTCTATTACTACGGAGCACGATATTACGCGCCTTGGTTGCAACGCTGGATCAGCCCAGACCCGGCTGGAGCGGTTGACGGACTGAATCTATATTGCATGGTCGGGAACAACCCCGTGCGCTACATCGATCATCACGGCAATCAAAAAGACGAAGCCACCATCAAAGATGAATTAGGTGCCTATTCCAGCATTTTGGCCGAAGTCAACAACAGGGTCGGAACGCTGAACCATCAGATCTACAACAGCATGCGAAAAAGAGACATCGTAAAAAGGCTGTTTCAGAGCTACGCCTATAACGCAGCGAGGCATCTGATGGCGTGGGGAGCCGGCCTGTTAGCGGCACCGACCGGTCCGGCGGGCATGGTCGGGGCAACAGTCACCACGTCATTGGCGACCGACGCACTTGCCAGCAAATTCAATGCAACACGGCATCTGCCTGTCGCGCTGTATCCCCAGACCAACCAACTGAAGCCTGGAGAAATAGAACATAAAGGGCGGACGGCTTTCTATAATTTGAACGCCAAGTGGCAGCACGCAAAAGCGCAGGACATCAATCCACGGAGCGCGACGGGCCAGAAAAACCTATCGGTGATGGCAACCGGCTTCGTTCTGACCAAGGTGCTTGAGGTCAAAGGCGCGTGGATTCCAAACTTTGAATCGTCGACCCAAGCGACCAAAGCCCTCGAAGGTCTGTCGGGACAGAAAATCGAGCGTTTGAACAATGCCCTGATCGAACTCGACAACTATCTGGAACACGACGCTTTCGCCATCAACGCCGCTTTTGATGAATTGGGAGTGGATGAGTTTTATGCCGCAGGTGTGAAAGGCGCACTCGGTAAAGCCACAGATCGAGTGGGTGTGGAAAGCTCCAGCCTCATAAGCCGCGATTCCATACACCGTGAGGTGAACACCGCACGTGCAACGATACAAAGAGGAAGGGAATTGTTGTTCAAGCTTAATGAACACAACAAATCACAAGGCAAATTTTTTGTCTGACGCTGCCCTGCGAGGCCTGCCGAGAAATCGTCGGGCCTCGTTTTAACCTCGCTCAATCAACACTGATCGCATTGGTAAACACCAACCGGTTCCCGAACGGGTCGGCAATGGTCATGTCCTGGCTGCCCCATGGCATTGCCTGAATCTGCGGGCTCGAGAACGTGTATTCCTTGGCCAGCAGTTGCTGCTGGAACGCTTCCAGTTCATCCGTCTCAATGCGCAGCGCCGAGCCTGGCGTGCTGTCGCCGTGGTGTTCGGACAGGTGCAGCACGCATTCGCCACGGGAGACTTGCAGGTACAGCGGCAAATTCGGCTCGAAACGGTGCTGCCAGTCAACCGAGAAACCCAGGAAGTCGACGTAGAACTCCAATGCCTTGGTTTCATCGAAGATCCGCAGGATCGGGGTGGTTTTGCCGAAGCTCATTGGGTTGCTCCTTGACTGGATAGACCCCGATTGTAGTTGGGGTGGATCTCAGCGCTTCGGCTTGGACATGGCTTTCTTTAATCGCAATGTGCCATCACTGTGACCCAATGCTCGGATTCGTTACTGGAACCCGTCGCGCAAATCCCCTTCCCGCGCCAGAAACCGCCCTTCCCTTCTACCGTTTGCCTGCCCCTCGCTGTAACTCAACACGCCGTTGATCCACACGCCATCAATCCCTTCCGCCGCCCGTTGCGGATCATTGAAGTCCGCCACATCACGAATCGTCACTGGGTCAAACAACACCAGGTCGGCCCAATGCCCTTCACGGATTTCACCCCGCTCCTTCAAGCCAAATCGCGCCGCCGACAACCCGGTCATTTTGTGCACGGCGGTGTGCAGCGGAAACAGCCCGACATCGCGACTGAAATGTCCGAGCACGCGTGGGAATGCGCCCCATAAGCGTGGATGCGGAAACGGGTCTTCCGGCAATCCGTCAGACCCGACCATCGACAGCGGATGCGCGAGGATTCTTCGTACATCGGCCTCGTCCATCCCGTAATACACCGCCCCGGCCGGTTGTAGTCGGCGGGCGGCTTCGAGCAACGGCACGCCCCATTCGGCGGCGATGTCCATCAAGTCGCGGCCACCCAGTTCCGGGTGCGGCGTGGACCATGTGATGGTGATGCGATGGGCGTCGGTGACTTGCTTGAGATCCAAAGTCGAAGAGCTCGCCGCGTAGGGGTAGCAATCACAGCCAACCGGGTGGGTTTTTGCGGCGTGTTCAAGGGACGCCAACAGTTGCGGGCTGCGTCCCCAGTTACCGGCGCCGGCACATTTGAGGTGGGAAATGATCACCGGGGATTTGGCATGACGGCCAATCTGGAACGCCTCGTCCATGGCTTCCAGCACCGGTTCGAATTCGCTGCGCAAATGGGTGGTGTAGACCGCGCCGAATGCGCTCAGCTCTTCGGTCAATTGCATCACTTCATCCGTGGACGCCGAAAAGGCGTTGGCATAGGCCAGGCCGGTGGACAAACCCAGCGCGCCGGCCTCAAGGCTCTCGCGCAGTTGCTCGCGCATCGCTGCGATTTCATCCGGCGTGGCGGTGCGCATCAGGTCGTCAAGATGATTGCTGCGAAGCGCCGTGTGCCCGACCAGTGCGGCGACGTTCAGCGTGGTGTTCGCCGCCTCGACTGCCGCGCGGTAGTCGCTGAACTTCGGATAAACAAAAGCCGACGAGGTGCCCAACAGGTTCATTGGGTCCGGCGGATCACCGCGCAAACTCACCGGCGCTGCGCTGATCCCGCAGTTGCCGACGATCACCGTCGTCACACCCTGGCTGAGCTTGGGCAGCATCTGTGGCTGGCGGATCACCACGGTGTCGTCGTGGGTGTGCACATCAATGAAACCCGGCGCCAACACCCGGCCGGCGGCCTCGATTTCTTCGTTGGCGGTGGCCTCGTGCAAGTCGCCGATGCGCTCGATGCGGCCGTTCAAAATCGCCACGTCGGCGGGATATCCGGGGGCGTTGCTGCCGTCGATGATCAGGGCGTTGCGAATCAGCGTGTCGTACATCATGTCAGTCTCCCAACGGCAAGTGGTCGTCGCCGCCGCGGTAATCGTCCAGGGCGAGTTTGATCCGCCGCAGACGCTCTTGATTGTCTTCAGGATTGGCCAGCGCCAGCTCGGTGGCGAGCACGTCGATGGCCAGCAGCATGCCGTAGCGCGCCGCCGTGGGTTTGTAGATAAACGAGGTTTCGACGCCTTGCAGCGGCAGCAGCACATCGGCCAGTTGTGCCAGTGGCGAATCGGCGCGGGTGATGGCGATAATGCGCGCGCCATAGTTGCGGGCCAGCTCGACGGCTTCAATGAGTTCGGGGGTGATGCCGGTCAGCGAGCAGGCAATCACCGCGCGTTCGGCATCGAGGCTGGCGGCGGTGACACGCATCATCACCGGGTCGTGACACACCGCAATCGGGTAGCCGAATCGCACCAGCCGCACTTGCAGTTCGTCGCTGCACAAGGTCGAGCAACCGCCCATGCCGAACGCATGAATCATCCGCGCCTTGCCCAACAGTTTCACCGCATCGGCGAAGCGCGACTCGTCGAATGCCGATAAATGCTGACGCAGCGTCGACTCGATATCGCCGACGATCTGCCCATAAAACGCAGATTGCTCGGGCTTGCCCGCCGGGTCGAGAAAGCGACTGCCAACGCCGCTGGCCTGAGCCAGTTGCAGGCGCAAGTCGCGCAGGTCGCGGCAGCCCACCGTTCGGGCAAATCGCGACAGCGTGGCGGTACTGACTTCCGCCCTCAGCGCCAGCTCATCGAGGCTGGCGGCGGAGGCAAATCCCACGTCGTCGAGCATCAGCCGGGCGATGCGTCCTTCGCCAGCGCTGAAGGAATCCTGACGGGCGCGGATCTGGTAGAGGATGTCCATGGCGAGCGGCTCCGACTAAATCAGGTAAGAAAGACCTACGGTCAGCGCGAACGCCACCAGCGAAATGATGGTTTCGAGCACGGTCCAGGTCTTGAAGGTCTGGGCAACGGTCATGTTGAAGTATTCCTTGATCAACCAGAAACCGCCGTCGTTGACGTGGGAAAAGATAACCGACCCCGCGCCCGTCGCCAGCACCAACAGCTCCGGGTGCGGATAACCCAGACCAATGGCCACCGGCGCAACAATCCCCGAGGCCGTGGTCATCGCGACCGTGGCTGAACCGGTGGCGATGCGCATCAGCGCGGCGAACAGCCAACCCATGATCAGCGGCGACAGGTGAAATTCATGGGCCAGGCTGACGATTTGGTCGGTGACCCCGGCGTCCACCAGAATCCGGTTCAAGCCGCCGCCGGCACCGACCAGCAAGGTGATGCTGGCGGTGGGCGCCAGGCATTCGTTGGTGAATTTGAGGATCGACTCGCGGTTGAAGCCCTGGGCGATGCCCAAGGTCCAGAAGCTCAGCAAGGTCGCCAGCAACAGGGCGATCACCGAATTGCCGATGAACAGCAGGAACTGGTTGAACCCGCTGCCCGGCGTGGAGATCAGGTTGGCCCAGCCGCCGATCAGCATCAGCACCACCGGCAACAAAATGGTCGCCATGGTGATGCCGAAGCTTGGCAGCCTGTCGCGCGGTTCGCGGTCGAGGAACTGGCGCTCCAGCGGGTTCTCCGCCGGCAGTTGAATGCGCGGCACGATGAACTTGGCGTACAGCGGGCCGGCGATGATCGCCGTCGGAATGCCGATCAAAATTGCGTACATCAACGTCTGCCCGACCGACGCTCCGTACACCTGCACCGCCAGCATCGCCGCCGGGTGCGGCGGCACCAGTGCATGCACCACCGACAGCCCGGCGACCATCGGCAAACCGACCATCAGGATCGACACACCAACGCGCCGCGCCACGGTGAACGCAATCGGCACCAGCAGCACAAAACCGACCTCGAAGAACAACGGCAGGCCGACCAGAAAGGCGATGCAGACCATCGCCCAATGCGCGTTCTTCTCGCCGAACCGGTCGATCAGGGTCCGCGCCACCTGCTCGGCACCGCCGGACTCGGCCATCATCTTGCCGAGCATCGTGCCCAGCGCCACCACCAGCGCGATGTGCCCCAGAGTCTTGCCGACACCCGCCTCATAGGCGCCGACCACGCCGGACGCCGGCATGCCGGCCAGCAAGGCCAGGCCGATGGACACCAGGGTAATGACAATGAACGGATTGAGTCGGTAACGGGCGATCAGAACGATCAGCGCAATGATGGCGATGGCGGCATACACCAGCAACCAATAGCCGAAGGACAGGGTCATGCGGTACTCCTCGAAAGGGTCACGTCGAAAGATTGTGAAAGTCATAAAACATTTCGAGAGGTGATTTTCAAACGAGGTGAAACTAATTTTCGTGCAAGGGTAAGGGTTGTCGCTTAGAGATATGCGCGGTCGGTCGATATGAAAATCGGATAGGAGAATTTACATGCCGATCGTTCCCACGCTCTGCGTGGGAACGATCATCAAATTCAGTCGTGATTCACCCGGGCGCGCTTGAGCAGTTTCTTGCAGCGCTCGGACAGGTGCAGCACGCGCAGGTGCTTGCCGGCCTTGTCGTAGCGTTCACGCAGCGTCTTCAGCGCGGCGATGGCCGAGTAGTCGACAAAGCTCAGGTGCCGGCAATCGATCGTCACCACGGGCGGGTCGTTGGCAGGATCGAATTGATTTAGAAATGGCGTGGTCGAGGCGAAGAACAGCGTGCCATGCAGGTGATAAAGCTTGCTGCCGTCGGCTTCCAGATGACTGTCGGCATAGAGCTCGCGAGCCTGCTGCCAGGCAAAGTTGAGCGCAGCAATGATGATCCCGCAGAGCACGGCGGTGGCCAGGTCGGTGAACACGGTAATGACCGTGACAGCGATGATGACCAACACATCGTTCAGCGGCACCTTGTTCAGCACCCGCAACGACGCCCAGGCAAAGGTCTGTTGCGACACCACGAACATCACGCCGACCAGCGCGGCCAAGGGAATGCGTTCGATCAGCGGCGAGAGAAACAGAATGAACAACAGAATCAGCACCCCGGCCACCACTCCGGACAATCGTCCGCGACCGCCGGAGCTGAGGTTGATCACCGTCTGGCCGATCATCGCGCAACCGCCCATGCCGCCGAATACGCCGGAGACCATGTTTGCCGCGCCCAGCGCCACGCATTCGCGATCCGGGAAGCCACGGCTCTCGGTGATCTCGTCGGTGAGGTTCAGGGTCAACAGGGTTTCCAGCAGGCCGACCAGCGCCATCAAAATCGCGTAGGGCGCGATGATCCGCAGAGTGTCCAGGCTCCACGGAATGTCTGGCAGCGCAAACGTCGGCAAGCCGCCAGCGATGTGCGCCATGTCGCCGAGGGTGCGCGTCGGCAAGTCGAGCACAAACACCGCCAGCCCCACGCCCAGAATCGCCACCAGCGCCGGTGGCACCGCACGCGTCAGGCGCGGCAGCAGGTAAACGATCGCCATCGTCAGCACTACCAGCCCGGTCATCAGGTAGAGCGGCGCGCCACTGAGCCAGACGTCACCACTCTTGAAGTGCTCAAGCTGAGCCAGCGCGATGATGATTGCCAGGCCGTTGACGAAGCCGAGCATCACCGGATGCGGCACCATCCGCACCAGTTTGCCAAGCTTGAGCAGCCCGAACGCCAGCATGATCAAACCGCCGAGTAATACCGTGGCCAGCAAATACTGCACCCCGTGCTGCACCACCAAGGCAACGATCACCACAGCCATCGACCCGGCCGCACCGGAGACCATGCCCGGACGTCCGCCGAAAAGCGCGGTCAGGGTGCAAATGATGAAAGCGCCGTAAAGCCCCATCAGCGGGTTGAGATGAGCCACCAGCGCGAAGGCGATGCATTCGGGAAGCAGGGCGAAAGAAGTGGTGAGTCCGGCCAGGACATCGGCGCGCAGACTTTTTGATTTCATGGCTAACCCAACGATACGGGCCACAAGACGTGGCCGAAAAAGAGGGAGCGGATGTTACGGAATCGAAGACGAACCGGCCAGTTGTCCGGACGCCTGAAATGCAATCGCGAGCAGGCTCGCTCCCACATTTGTCCTGCGTCGTTCCCATTTTTGCGGATCGACACAAGTCCCCTGTGGGAGCGAGCCTGCTCGCGATAAACGATGACGCGGTCTACAGCGAACTCACACCATCTCGTCACGAATCCAATCAACCACCGACGTCCGCTTCGGCGCCCAACCCAGCAATTCACGGGCATGTTTGCCACGCACTCGGCTGTTGGAGCCCAGACCATAGTTGGCCATTTCATAACCCCACTCGGCTTCGGCGTCCTTGAGCGGCCAGTCTTGTGGCGCGTCCAGTTTCAAGGCCTGCGCCATGGCGGTGGTCATGTCGATGAACGACGCCTCACCGCTTTCGACGAAGTAGAACGTGCCCGGTACGTTCTTGGTCAGCGCCAGCAGGTAAACGCACACCACATCTTCAATGTGCACGTTGGACCAGATGTTCTGGCCAGTGCCGACATGCCGCACCACGCCACTTTTGCGCGCCTGTTTCAGCAGGCGTGGCAGTTGCACGCTGTCACGATTGACGCCCAGGCTGTGGCCGTAGATCAGGGTGTTGCAGATCACTGCCGAGTTCACGCCATCTTTGGCAGCAGCGAGAATCAAGTTGTCGATGGCCACACGAGCGGCCTTGTCGACGGTCGGTTCCGGCAGGTTGTCCTCAACGTAGATGACGTCACTGGATTTTCCGCCCGACGCATCGCCGACGATGCTCGAACCGCTGGTGTGCAGGAACACTTTGTTGGAACCGCGCAACGCATTGAGCAAGGCCTCGACTGCGCCGCGATGGTCGCTGCTTGCGGCATTGATGACGGCGTCGGCAGCCTGGGCCTGTTTGGCCAACAGCGCGCTGTCGTCAAGCGTGCCGATCACCGGCGTGATGCCCAGTGCGCTCAGTTCATTGGCTTGTGCTTCGCTGCGAACCAGGCCGGTGACCTTGTGGCCAGCCCGGACTAGGCCGGTGGCGATGGAGCCACCGATGAAACCAGCAGCGCCGGTAACGAATACGTTCATGGAGAAACTCCCTGCGTTAATAAGTGATGCAACGAGTATCAGGGACTGATCGCAGGCGAAAAATCCCTGTTGACCCAATTCACTCTTGCGCAGGAATCACGAATCAGCCCTTGAAGTCCGAATTCGCGTAGACCGCCAACTTGCCCTGGATGAAGTCCAGGAAACACTGAATCCGCAAGGCCAGTTGCGAGTTTCGGTAGTACACCGCGTTGATCGGTTGGCGGTAGCCGCTGTTGAATTCGGCCAGCAGCACTTTCAAGCGCCCGGCACGAATGTCCTCGATGGTCATGAAATGCGAGAGGCTGGCAATGCCCTGGCCTTCCAGCGCCAGTTGCCGGATCGTCTCACCGCTGGATGCGCCGATCGCCGCCTGGATCGGCCAGCGATCACCGTGCACATAGCGCAACGGCCACTGGTTGAGGCCTTCGTTGTGGGTAAAGCCCAACAATGAGTGCCCGCTCAACTCCTCGACAGTCTTGGGCGTGCCGTGTTGCTCAAGGTAAGCGGGGCTGGCAACGATGTGCAGCGGGCTGCAACCCAGGGAGCGGGCGTGCAAGGTCGAGTCGGCCAGCGTGCCGATGCGGATGGCGATGTCGGTGCTTTGCTCGAGCAAGTCGATGATCAAGTCGTTGCTGTTGAGTTCAAGCTGGATGTCGGGGTAAAGCCGGCGAAACTCATCGATGTACGGCACGATGGCATGCAGCATGAACGGTGATGCCGCGTTGATCCGCAGGCGCCCGGACGGGGTTTGCTGACGGGAGTTGAGGCGTTCTTCAAGTTCGTCCATCTGATCGAGAATCAGCTTGGCGTGCTCGAAGAAATACTTGCCCTCCTCCGTCAGGTCCATGCGCCGCGTGGTGCGGTTGATCAACGTGGTATCGAGCTTGGCCTCCAGCCGCGACAGCGTGCGACTCACCGCCGAAGGCGTTTGCCCGACCTGTTCGGCCGCAGCGGAAATCGACCCGCACTCAATCACGCAGACGAAAATCTGCAATTCATCGGATCTGGCTTTCACGGATGCCCCTCATTCAAAAACTGGCTTGATAGTAGCTGGATGCGGGGCAAAAGGAACCTTACGCCGGCAGGCCGAAGACCTCGGTCAAATGCTGCTCATAGCGTGCGACATCGGCTTCGATGTTCGGGCGTTTCATGACGTCGACACACAGGAACGTCGGCAAACCGGTCATGCCGAGAAACTCGTTGGCCTTGTGGAACGGGAAGTACACCGCGTCCACGCCCTTGGCTTCGAAGAAGTCGGTCGGGTCGTCGAAGGCTTGCTGCGGCGCGTTCCAGGTCAGCGACAACATGTATTGCTTGCCGTGCACCAGACCACCGCTGCCGTATTTTTGCGAGGCGTCGGAACGGGTGCGGCCGTCACTGGCGTAGAGGCTGCCGTGACCTTCGGTGAAGACTTCGTCGATGTACTTCTTGACGGTCCACGGCGCGCCCATCCACCAGCCAGGCATCTGATAAATGATCACGTCGGCCCAAAGGAATTTGGCGACTTCTTCGGCGACGTCGTATCCCTCGTCGATGAACGTGGTTTTCACGTCCAGACCGCCGCGATCCAGCACGCTCAGCGCGGTGTCGTGCAGGGTGGTGTTATAGCGGCCATCGGAGTGGGCAAATTTTTTGCCGCCATTGAGCAACAGGACTTTTTTCATGAAAGGTCTCATAAGGGTCAGAAATTGGATGGCGGCAGGTTAGCGATCTGCCTCGCGCGGAGTAAGCGGCAAACGGGCAAAACTCATTTGACTCACGCGCACAAATCGACC
Source organism: Pseudomonas sp. JAI111 (assembly GCF_024809425.1). Taxonomy (NCBI): domain Bacteria; kingdom Pseudomonadati; phylum Pseudomonadota; class Gammaproteobacteria; order Pseudomonadales; family Pseudomonadaceae; genus Pseudomonas; species Pseudomonas sp. JAI111. The sequence continues at coordinate 362,617 of NZ_JANUCB010000006.1, forward strand.
GGCAATTGTTGCCGTAGACTTGCGGCCGATTCTGACTTCAAGAGTTTTTTTGATGAGTGATTTGCAAGGCTTCATCCTGCACGCCAAGACCCGCCCGGAAAAATCCGACGCCTTCGAAGCTTTTTTCAGCGGTTATGTAGAGGCGAGTCGCGCCGAGCCCGGCTGCATCGAGTACCACATGCTGCGCGACAAACAGGACCCGTCGCTGTTTATCTTCTACGAGATCTGGCAGTCCCAGGCCCACCTCGACGTGCACTCGAACCTGCCGCACATGGCGCAGTTCCGGGAGATGCGCATGGAGTACCTGGAACGGGATTTCGATATCCGCGCCATCGACATGCTCAGCCCGTCGTCCGCTACCCGTTGATCAGCAAGTGGCTGCCGAGCACCCCGAGGCCCACGAAGAACACGCGTTTGAACAACACGGCACTGATCCGCTGACGCAGCCATTGGCCCAGTAACATGCCGAGGATCGCGGGGATCAGCGCCAGCAATGACGCGCTCAATTCGCCGCTCCCCAACGCGCCGCGCCAAAACAACCCGGCGGCCAGTGCGAGCGTCGAGACGGTGAACGACAGTCCCAGCGCCTGCACCAGTTCATCCCGGGGCAAACCAAGGGCTTGCAGATAAGGCACCGCCGGAATCACGAAGACGCCGGTGGCCGAGGTGATGATGCCGGTCAGCAAGCCGCACACCGGGCCAAGCCAGCGCTCGCCTGAGCCATCGACGCGCAAGGTCGGCAGGAACAATCCGCTCAACGCATAGAGCAACAACGCAGCGCCCAAACCCCGCACCACCCAATGACCACCCGCCATGCCAATCCACAGCGTACCGACGCCGGTGCCGATGAAGATCGCCAGCAGCATCGGCCACAGCCGTTGGACCAGCCCACGCAAGTGCCCGCCGAATGCCAACTGCCAGACATTGGTGAGAGTCGCTGGAATGATCAACAGCGCAGCAGCCTGTGACGGCGCCATAGCCAGGCCGAGTAACCCCATGGCGATGGTGGGCAGGCCGAGCCCGATGACGCCCTTGATCATGCCGGCCAGCAAGAAGGTGGCGATGACCAATAACGAAAGGGCCAGACCAAGGTTTTGATAGAACGCGGCGAGAGTATTCATGGGGCTATGGTGAGCCTCGACTGGCCGCTTGAAAATCTGCCATATACTGAGGCTGCCTCTTGCCTTGACAGAGGCTGAAACTTTCGCTGCGGTCGCGGACGCCATCGCGGGCAAGCCCGCTCCCACAGTTGGCCGATGTGAATATGAATTCTCTATTCACTGAAGATCCCTGTGGGAGCGGGCTTGCCCGCGAAAGCGTCCGCCCAGACAACAAACCTCCCGAGGCTGTGACAATGCACTTCGACCTCACCGACCTGCGCCTCTACCTGCATATCCTCGACACGGGCAACATCACCGCCGGAGCCGCCCGCAGTCATCTGTCGCTGGCAGCGGCCAGCGCACGAATCCGCGCCATGGAGGCTTCGCTCGGTATCGAATTTCTGCAACGCGGTCGTCGCGGCGTCGCGCCCACACCGGCTGGCAAGGCGTTGGCCAAACACGCCCGGACCTTGCTGCAACAGGCCGAACGCATGCAACAGGATCTCGCGGAATACGCCAAAGGCGTCAAAGGCCAGGTACGGTTGCTGTGCAACACCACGGCGATCACCGAATACCTGCCAGAGTTGCTCGCCGACTTTCTGCGCAGGCATCCCAATCTCGACATCGACCTTCAAGAGCTGCCCAGCGCCCGCATCACCCACGCGTTGCGTCAGGGCGCGGCCGACTTGGGTATCGTGTCCGACGCCGTCGACACCAGTGACCTGCAGACCCGCGCCTTTCGCGATGACCCGCTGGTCCTGATCCTACCGCCCGACCATCCGCTGGCCGACAGCGAACCCTTGAGTTTCAGCGACACCCTGCACCACGATTTCGTAGGCCTGAACGCCAACAGCGCCCTGGCCGTGTACCTCGAAGAACAGGCGTTGCACATCGGTTCGCGCTTGAAGATCCGCGTGCGCGCCGACGGTTTCGACGGGGTGATGCGCATGGTCGCTCGCGGTGCCGGGCTGGCGATCGTGCCCCTCGCGGCCGTCGAGCGCTGGCCGGGGGATCCACCCTTCAAGAGCCTCGCGCTGCGAGATTCATGGGCCCAGCGCAAACTCCTGATCGGCGCCCGGGACTTTGCCGTGTTGCCCGGCTACGCGAAGGCGCTGCTCGAGGCGTTGACCCTTTAGTTTCGAGTTCGCGCGCTTCTGGATACTTCGATGTCGACCCCAGACAACTGGCCGGGGGATCGGCGCTATAGGGTGCGACTTCAGTTCTCTAGTCCACTGTCCCGGAGTCCACATGACCGCACCGATTACCGTCCTTCGCGATACCCACCCACTGCCGGTGCTCGACGCCTGCAAATGGGAAAAACTCGAAGGCGACCCGCACACCGTCAACCTCAATGCCTACACCAGCGAAGACGGCAGCAAGATCATGGGCACCTGGATCTGCACGCCGGGCAAGTGGTACGTGGAATACGTGAAGTGGGAATACTGCGATTTCCGCGAAGGCTATTGCATCATCACCCCGGAAGGGAAAGAGCCGATCCACCTGCGTGCCGGTGATATTTTTGTCATCGAGCCGGGGATGAAAGGCACCTGGGAAGTGGTTGAAACCGTACGCAAGTATTTCGTGTTTGCCTGATGCAAAAAACCGGGGGACCACCCGACGTGGTCTCCCGGCAAATAGCGTTACACGAGCTTGTGGCGAGCCCCCTCGCCACAATCCCGGAATGTCCCCTTATTGGGGTTTGCGATAGCTGTTGATGATCGCCGAGAAGTCTTTTCCACCCTCTCCACGCTGGCTCATCGCCTGATACAACTGCTGGGCCAACGCGCCGAGCATCACCGGTTGGTGCGCCTGACGTGCCGCTTCCGTGGCCAACCCCAAATCCTTGAGCATCAGTTCCGCACCGAAACCGCCGGTATAGCCGCGCGACGCCGGAGCCGTTTCGACGATGCCCGGCCATGGGTTGTACATCTCCGAACTCCAGCAACGCCCGGTGGAACTGTTGATGATCCCGGCCAGCACCGTGGTGTCGATCCCCAGAGCATCGCCCAGGGCCATGGCTTCACTGACGCCGACCATGGAAATCCCCAGCAGCAGGTTGTTGCAGATCTTGGCGATTTGGCCTGTGCCGACTTCGCCGCAATGAACAATGTTTCGGCCCATTTGCGCCAGCACCGGTTGCAGGGTGGCGAACAGTTCAGGCGTGGCGCCGACCATGAAGGTCAGCGTGCCCGCCGCCGCTCCGCCCGTCCCGCCAGACACCGGCGCATCGGCCATAGCCACGCCTTGCTTGGCCGCAGCTGCTGCGACATCGCGCGCGGTTTGCGGGTCGATGGTGCTGCAATCCACGGCGGGTACACCCTTGCCGATACCAGCGAGCACGCCGTCTTCACCCAGCCATACGCTGCGCACATGTACAGCGGCAGGCAGCATGGTGATCACCATTTCTGCGTCTTGGGCCGCTTCACGCGCCGAAGCGCTGATGCTGCCGCCCAATTGCTCCAGCTCAGCCAGAACGGTCTTGTTCAGATCGACCAGCCGCAGCGAGTGGCCAGCCTTGATCAGGTTGCGCGCCATCGGCGCGCCCATGTTGCCGAGACCGATAAAAGCGATTTTCATGTCCGGCTCCTTAACGCAAGTTGATGGTGGTGTTCACACCGTCGTTGACGCTGCTGTCATCGAACCAGCGACTGGTGACGGTCTTGGTCTGAGTGTAGAACTGCACCACTTGCTTGCCATACGGGCCGAGGTCGCCGAGTTTGGAACCGCGCGAACCGGTGAAGCTGAAGAACGGGACTGGCACCGGAATCGGAATATTGATGCCGACCTGACCAACGTCGATTTCGCTCTGGAACTTGCGCGCTGCCGCACCGCTTTGGGTGAACAGGCCCGTGCCGTTGCCGAACGGGTTGGCGTTGACCAGGGCAATGGCCTCATCGAGGGTCGCGACTTCCAGGACCACCAGCACCGGGCCGAAGATTTCCTGGGTGTAGATCTGCATGTCGGTGGTCACACCGGAAAACAGGGTCGGGCCGATAAAGTTGCCCTGCTCGAAGCCTGGAACCGTGATGTCGCGACCGTCCAGCTCAAGCTTGGCGCCTTCCTTGATGCCACTCTCGATCAGATCAAGAATTCGCTGCTTGGCTTTTTTCGAGATCACCGGGCCGACGTCAGTGCCGGGCTCGCTGCCGGCATTCACCGTCAGTTTCTGCGCCAACGCTTTCAGGTCTGGCAGCCATTGTTTGGCCGCGCCCACCAACACCACTACGGAGGTGGCCATACAACGTTGACCGGCCGCGCCGAAACCGGCGCCAACCAAAGCATTGAGCGCTTGTTCACGATTGGCGTCCGGCAGCACAACGGCGTGGTTCTTCGCGCCCATCATCGATTGCACGCGCTTGCCGTGTTTGCCCGCCAGGTCGTAGACGTGAGTGCCGACCGCGGTCGAACCAACGAACGACACAGCCTTGATGTCCTTGTGGGTGCAGAGTGCGTCCACTACGTCTTTACCGCCGTGAACAACGTTGAGCACGCCAGCCGGAACGCCGGCCTCGATCGCCAGCTCCACCAGCAGCATGGTCGACATCGGGTCCTGCTCCGACGGTTTGAGCACGAAGGTGTTGCCGCAAGCGATGGCCATCGGGAACATCCACAGCGGAATCATCGCCGGGAAGTTGAACGGGGTAATACCGGCGCACACGCCGATTGGCTGACGCAGGGTGTAGGTATCGACGCCACCAGCGACGTTCTCGGCGAACTCGCCCATTTGCAGGGTGCCGATGGAGCACGCGTGTTCGACCACTTCCAGGCCACGGAAGATATCGCCTTCAGCGTCGGCGATGGTTTTGCCTTGCTCGTTGCTGAGCACCACGGCGATGCGTTTGGAGTGTTCACGAATCAACGCCTGGAGCTTGAGCATGATGCGCATCCGCGCGCCGATTGGCGTCAGTTTCCAGGTCTGGAAGGCGCGATGGGCGGCGCTGATCGCGGCGTCAACTTCTTGCGCGGTGGCAAACGGAACCTTGGCCAGCACTTGCTGGGTCGCCGGGTTGACGATGTCGTGCCACTCGGTGGTCTGCGACTCGACCCACTCGCCGTTGATCAACAACTTGACCTTCTGCACAGTGGTTTCGTTTGGCGTGAGTGTTGCGTTCATATTGGGTCTCCGGGAAATTGTTCTTATGTAGAGAGCTGTCTGGGGAGCCAAGGCGAAAGGTCGCCTTGCAATGAAGCGGTTGCCGCGAATTGATTATCCGGCTGTTCCTGGAGTATAGATGTGCAAACTTCTGATAAGAACGCACATAAAAGCCGGTCCATCATGCAAAAAAACATCACGTCTTTAGGCTCGTTGAACTGGGATGACCTCAAGTTTTTCCTCGAGGTCTCCCGTACCCGCAAGGCTAGCACCGCGGCCAAGCGACTGGCGGTGGACTACACCACGGTCTCGCGGCGCATCAGTTCACTGGAAGCCGCGTTGGGCACTTTGCTGTTCGAGAAATCCCGGACCAGCGGCTTTGTCCTGACCGCCGAAGGTCAGCGACTGCTCGGTTATGCCGAATCGATTGAAAGCACCCTGCACATGGCCTGCGAACAGGTTTCAGGTTCCGGCGTGGCGTTGTCCGGGCATGTGCGCATGGGCTGCACCGAAGGTTTCGGCAGCTTTTTCATCACCCCGCAGCTGAGCCATTTCGTCGATGCCTACCCGGCGATCTCGGTCGATATCCTGCCGCTACCGCACTTCATCAGCCTGTCCAAGCGTGAGGCGGATATCGTCATTGCCCTGGAACGTCCGGAGCACGGTCCTTACGTTTGTTGCAAGCTCTGCGACTACAAACTGCAGCTCTACGCGACTCAGGATTATCTGGACAAGCACCCACCGATTCGCCGCCCCGCAGACTTGGGCAAGCATCAATTCATCAGTTATGTGGACGACCTGGCCTTCAGCTCGGAGCTGCTGTACCTGGCGAACGTCTTGCCTGGCGCCAGCGCCAATCTGCGCAGCACCAGCGTGATCGCCCAATTCGTCGCGGCACAACAAGGGCGCTCACTGGCAATTCTGCCGTGCTTCCTGGCGGCTCAAGACCCGCGCTTGCTGCCGGTGCTGCCGGAGGAGATCCACATTACCCGGCAGTTCTGGATGTACTGCCGCGAAGACTTGAGGAAGCTCAAGCGGATCACCCTGTTGTGGGATTACATCCGTGAGGTGACTGAGCAGAATCAGAGCCTGTTGATGGGCGAAAGCCGGGAGATGCTGTTCGCCGATTAACCGGCGCTCACAACGATCGACACTCGACGGTTTTCGGTTCGGCCCGCAGCGCTGTTGTTGGAGGCCACCGGCTCATTACTGCCCAGGCCGCGCAACTGGATGTTTTCTTCTTTCATGCCGACCGTTGTCAGGACGTTGGCGACACTTTTCGCGCGGCGCATAGACAGCGTCTGGTTATAGGACTCTTTGCCCGATGCATCGGTGTGACCGTCGACCCGCACGCGCTCGATGCCAACCGCCAGCAAGGCCTTGCCGATGCGTTCGACGATCTCGGTGCTGGCGGCGTTCAGACCATCGTCGTCACTGCCAAACAGCACTTTGCCGGACAAGCCAAACGCCCAGCCGTCATCGGTCAGCTCGAAGCCCTGCTGTTTGAGCACGGAGATTTGGCCCGGGGTCAGGCCCTTTTGCGGGGCCGTCTGGCAGCCGGCCAATGCCAGCAAGGCCATGAACAGGCTGATCGTGAAAAAACGCAGGGAATGTCGAGTGATCGAAAACAAAGCAGTCAGCTCCTGGATTGAACATGGGCGACAGGGTGCTCCGACCCTGCCGTGTGTTGCGCGCCTCTGGAAACACGCTTGGCTTGGTACATGGCCGCGTCGGCGGCATTGAGCAAAGCGCCCGGTGTGGACCCATGATCTGGATATACCGCGATACCGATACTCAAAGAGGTCAACACATGGGTGCTGCCCGGCAGCTGGATCGGTATTTCCATGCTGGCCAGGATCTTGTCGGCAATCCGTTCCGCGTCTTCGGTTTTGTGCAGCGGCGTCAGTAACACGGCAAACTCATCGCCGCCCAGACGCGCGACCAGGTCTTCTTCGCGCAACTGCGCACGAATCCTGCTGGCGACGGCAATCAGCACCGCATCGCCGGCGGCATGACCGAAGCCATCATTGATTTCCTTGAAGCGGTCGCTGTCGAGAAACAGCACCGCCACCCGCTCGTTGAGCTTGCTGGCATTACGCAACGCACGGATCAGGCGCCCTTCGAAAAATGCCCGGTTCGGCAATCCGGTGAGGCTGTCGTGACTGGCCTGGTGCGCCAGGGTTTCGTTTTCGCTTTGCAGATGGGTCTGCCAGGATTCGAGTTCACCGAGCAACGCATTGAAGTCATTGCCCAGGTTATTGAGTTCAGCGATCTCGGCAGGTGGCACGCGCCGGTCAAAGGCTCGGTCGCAGCGGGCGGCGTGCGCGACGGCGGCGAGGCGGCGCAGCGGGCCGGTTATGGCGCGAAGCTGTCGGCGTGCCAGATAGAGCGCGACCCAGGCACTGATGGCCGTGCACAGGACGATTCCCACCAGACCGCTGAGCAAGAAACGCAGCAGGCTGCCGCCGTGACCGGTCAGCTGGATGCTGCCGACCTCCTGGCCTTGGTGAACGATCGGCATGATGATGGGTTTTTCCAGAAACGTTTTCGCGATCTGCAATTCCAGGTCGGAGAACAAACCACTATCCGGTCGCTGCCAGCGCGCCAGTAACCGACCCTTTTCATCCAGCACCTGGGCGTCGGCGACTTCTTCGGTGGAGGCGATCAACGCCAGCGCCTCAGTGGCCGCCGCTTTGTCGTTGAACACCACTGCGGCTTCCACCGTGTAATTGATCGAACGCGCGATCAGGTGCAGGTTGTGGTCGGCATACACCCGCAACGCCAGCACACCCAACAATGTCAGGGAGATGCTCGCCATGGCTACGCCCACCAGCGCGACGATCAAGTGCCCGCGGCCGATGACCGAGCGCAAGGTGGGGCGATCACCCGGTGTGAATAGAATCATGGCGCCGCCGACTTGCGACGGGACAATTGCAGCACACTGGGGTGAATGCGTACGCCGCTGCGGGCGACGGAGTCGAGGTTGACCTCGAAAGACACCTGATCATCACTGACCCGCAAGCAAAACAGGCTGCCGACGGTGCACTGATCGTCGCTTTCGCTGATGCTCAGCACAGGGCGTCCTGTCAACGAGGCAAAGAGTCGACTGCGCTCATCACTGGTGAGCTTGCCGATGTACACCGCATCGCACGCATCGACAATCGACGGGTTTTCGGCCAAGTACCGTTGCACGGTGACGGGCCGGCCAGTGGCCTGGGTCGTGCCTTTGACCAGGTCGTCGGTGTACTCGGTGGGGCCGACCACGCACAGGCGTAATTGGGCGGGCTCAACTGGCCAGCGTGCATAACTGAGAATCCCGAGGACGACCTGAGTGACCGATTTGGCGCGTTGATCGGCCATGCTCCCAGGGGTTTGCGCCTGAGCGAAAACCACGCCGGTCAGCAAGCAGAGAACACCTGCAAGCAGCATTTGCTTGCAGCCAACGACGCGTCCTGTCGTCCGGACAGCCACCTTCATGCAGGATTCTCTTTGAGACAGTAACGAAATGATGCCGCAACGATAGCATAGGGTCGGAACACCAGCGAGGACAGGTGCGGCACCGATTCGGCCAGTTCCCGCCATCCTGCGCCGCCCCTTCAATGACTCGGCTCGACGCCCTCTTCCCATTCCAGCATCAACCCGCTCAAGCGCTTGACCTTGCGTCGCACGGCCTCCTCGAACACCCCGGCTCGCGGCTCGATCAAAGTGAACCAGTGCTTGGCCCGAGTAATCCCGGTGTAGATCAGCTCCTTGGTGAGCACAGGGTTGAGCGCATCCGGCAGAATCAACGCCGTATGGGCAAACTCCGAACCCTGGGATTTGTGCACAGTCATGGCGTACACGGTTTCAACGTCGTTGAGTCGGCTCGGCAGGACAAAGCGCACGCCGCCCTGACCATCGTTGCGGGGGAACGCTACACGCAGCACATGCTTGCCTGGCGCCAGTCCATCACGCTCCGGCAGTTTGAGGGCAATGCCAATGTCACCGTTCATCAATCCCAGGCCGTAGTCATTGCGAGTCATGAGCACCGGCCGACCTTCGTACCATTGCTGATCGCTGTCGATGAGTCGAGCCTTGAGCAGCGCGGCGGTGACTTGCTGATTCAAACCCTCCACGCCCCATGGCCCCTTGCGAACGGCGCACAACAGCTGGAAGGCGTCGAAAGCCTGCAACACCTCACGCGCCCAATCGGTCCAGCGTGGATCATCGAGCGAGCTGTCGAGCGGCGGACGCTGGCTGCGCAGCAGATGCAGGTAATGACGATAGCCTTGCGGCCCTTCACCATGACCTTCAAGCAGTAAGCGTTCCAGCGCCCGATCATGCTCACCTTTGAGGGGCAGAGAAAACACATCTTCGTGGCTTCGAGCCTGCAACAGTTTGCGAGCTTCTTCGGGCTGCTGCTGGTTGACCCAACGGGCCAACTGACCAATCCCGCTGCCCTCTCCGAATCGGCGCGAGTGACGGAGCATCACGACTTGCTGGGCAAGGGGATGAGCGCCGTCGGTGTCCTCACGCAAACCGCTGGCGCTCAGGCTTTCGCCACTGATGGACTCAAGCCACTGTCGAGTTTGCGGGCTGTACCAGCCAGCCTCGGCATCGCGACACAGATCGCCCAGCACCGCGCCCGCCTCCACCGAGGCCAATTGATCCTTGTCACCGAGCAACACCAGCCGGGCATGGGCCGGCATCGCGTCGAGCAGGTTGGCCATCATTTCCAGGTCGATCATCGAGGCTTCGTCCACCACCAGAACATCCAGCGGCAAGCGATTGCCGGCGTGGTGACGGAAGTGCCGGGTGCCGGGGCGGCTGCCAAGCAAGCGGTGCACGGTGGTGACGTCAGACGGGATTTTGTCTCTTACGGTGTCTGCGACTTCCAGTGTCCGGACTTGCTGGCTGATGGATTCCGTCAGCCGTGCCGCCGCTTTGCCGGTAGGCGCCGCCAGACGAATGCGCAGCGGTTTGCCCGCCGCCACTGCTGGCGCCTGGAGCAACGCCAGCAACCGCACGACCGTGGTGGTCTTGCCGGTGCCCGGGCCGCCGGTGACGATGCTGAACGCGCTGCGGGTAGCCAGGGCACAGGCGAGCTTTTGCCAGTCGATCACTTCACCGGGCTTGGCCGGACCGAACAGCCCCGTGAGGCGTTGGAACAGGTCATTCGGCGTAGTTTCGTGTTCAGCCAGGCGCAAGCGCAGGGCATTGTCGATGCGCCTTTCGTAAGCCCAGTAGCGGCGCAGGTACAGGCGCTTGCCCGACAGCACCAAGGGCCGTGATTGCGCCTCTTCGCGACCATCGACGGCCAGCGCTACCAGGCGACTGGATGCCAGGACCTTGCACCAATGCGCGCCGTCCAGTGCTTCAAGCAGTTGCGATGGCAACAACATCGCACCACTTTGCACATCGCCTTCCGGCGGCAGCGACAGGGCGAAGTCCGGTTCTTTCAGCGTTTCGAACAAATCCAGGCAGACGTGGCCGTGGCCCAGTTGGTGACTGGTCAACGCGGCGGCGAGCAGCACCAACGGATCATCGTCGGGGGCGAGTTCGTGGAGGAAGGCAACAAAGGCTTTGTCCAGCGCCCGTAGCCAGCCACGTTCCACCCAGCGCGTCAGCAATAGCAGCAGGTCATCTGCCCGAGTCAGGGGCGCCAGGTCCGCCAGGCTTTCGGCTGCCAATGGCGTGGGCAGCAAATCGGCGAAGGTGCGACTCATAACAGTTCTCCCTGTTCCCAGGCGGGTTCGGCCTTGGGTTCCGGCTTGCCTTGGAACAGCCGGTCAAGGCGCTCGATCAGCTCTCTGGGTGGGCGGGCAAAATACGCACCTTGGGTGAGTGCCCGCGTGCCACGCAGGAACAGGTACAGCGCCCCCCCGACATGCCGGTCGTAATCGTAATCCGGCAGCCGCGCCTTTAGCTGGCGGTGCAGGGCCAACAGGTACAGTACGTATTGCAGGTCATAACGATTGTCGAGAATCGACTGCTCCATGGCCTGCTCGGTGTAGGACGAGTCATCGGGCCCCAACCAGTTGGATTTGTAATCGGCGACGTAGTAGCGACCTTCGTGTTCGAATGTCAGGTCGATGAAGCCCTTGAACATGCCGTTGAGCAATACCGGTTCGGCGGCCACCCGAGCGACGCCGTTATGGGTGTATTGGCGCACCAGTTCATCGAGCTTGAGCACATCGACTTTATGACTGGCGAACCAGAATTCCATCTCGACGCGGTACTGAGTGAGTTGCTCGAAAATGACCGGGGTCTGCCCATCACCGATGGGCAACGCAGACTTGAGCAAGTGTTGCAGCCAATCGCTCAGCGTGGTGATCCAGCCTTCCCAGCCCCGACGATTGCAGCGACGGGCAATGGCGTCTTCCACGACTTGCGGGGCCGCACAGAACCCCTCATCGCCGGCCCATTCCAGCAAACCATGGAGAAAGGTCCCGGGGTTCGGGCCACGGGGGAAACGATGGATATCAGCGCCACCGGCAACAACTTCTCGCGGCGCTTGTGGATCGAGGCGCTCGTCGTCAAAGAGCTTTTGCGCTTGCGGGTTCTCCGGGGCTTCATCGCTGCCCACACTCAGAATGTCGCCGATACGCAACGCACTGTAGGAGGCGATCCACCAGTTTTCGCTCGCCTTGCGCTTGGGTATCAGCGGCGCAAGCAACCTCGCTTCATTGCGTGGCGGGTGATAATGGTCGGCTGTCGCCTCAGGCATTTCTCCATAGCTCAGTGCCGGGCAGTCTTGCTGAAGATCTTCCAGCCAGCGTTTCAAGCCTGCGGATTCGGTCAGTGGAGCACCGCCACCCAGCAAATAACCCAGCGCAGAAAGGTGCAGCACCGAACTGTTGTTATTGCCGCGCTTGAGATCTGTCACGCCGAGCCAACAGGCATGTTGTGCCCGGGTCAGGGCGACATAGAGCAACCGCAGGTCTTCGGCCATGCGCTCATCATCGGCGAGGGCAATCAATTCGGCAGTCGGCTTCAGGGTCACCTGAGCCTTGCCGCTTGCGTCGTGGAAATGCAGCGGTAAGCGGCTGCCATCCACTGGTTTTGCCGAGCAGATGAACGGCAGGAACACCAACGGATATTCCAGCCCCTTGGACTTGTGAATGGTCACGACCTTGACCAGTTGCTCATCGCTTTCCAGACGCAGGATCTGTTCTTCACCGGCCTGACCGGACAATGCCAAATGTTCGGATAGATGACGAATCAGCGCTTGCTCCCCATCGAGTTCGGCAGCGGCCTGCTGCAACAACTCCGACAGGTGCAACAAATTGGTCAAGACACGTTCGCCGTCACTGCGCGCGATCAACGCCTCAGGTAACTGGAAGTCATGCAACAGGCGCCGCAACATGGGCAACACGCCTTGCTTGCGCCACAGTTCGCGATATCCGCGAAATTGCATGACCCGGGCCTCCCAAGCGAGCTCGTCTTGATTCAGACGTTCCAGTTCAGCCAGGGATAGGTTCAGTGTGATGCAAGCCAGCGCGGCTCGAAGTGGCCGCTCGATATCCGGCTCGGCGCAAGCCTTGAGCCAGGTCAGCAGGTCGTGGGCTTCTTGCGCGGCGAAGACCGAATCCTTGTCCGAGAGGTAAACGCTGCGCACGCCGCGTGCAGAGAGTTCGCCACGCACGGCCTGGGCCTCTTTGCCGTCACGAACCAGAATCGCGATGTCGGCAGGCAAGAGGCGTCTGAAATCCTTGCCGTCCTCGATGAAGCCCGCTCGACCTGCTTCGCCCCCATTGAGCAACGCGGTGATTTCACTGGCACAGGCGGCGGCGAGCTGTTGTCGATACACCACACCTGACAATGGCTGCTCGGCGGACAGGTGCCAGATGTTCAGGGCGGGGACGACTTCACCGTCAACCTGCAGAACTTCTTTGCGACCTTGGGATTCGACAGGCAGGAACGGCACTGGGTTCTCGCCGTTCTTTTCACGAAACAGGAACGCGCCGCGCCCCAGCTCACGAGACTCGGCACGCTCGAATACATGGTTTACCGCACTGACCATGCCGTGGCTGGACCGGAAATTCGTTCCCAGGGTATGCAAGCGGCCGGCAGTGGCCTGGCGTGCCCGCAGGTAGGTATAAATGTCGGCACCGCGGAACGCGTAAATCGCTTGTTTGGGGTCGCCAATCAGAAACAGGCCGCATTCGGGATTGTTGTCTTCGATGCGATAGATGCTTTCGAAAATCCGGTACTGCACCGGGTCGGTGTCCTGAAATTCATCGATCAGTGCCACAGGAAACTGCTCACGAATCAGGGTCGCGAGACGCTCGCCGCCATCGGACTGCAATGCCGCATCAAGGCGCAGCAGCATGTCATCGAACCCCATCTCCGCGCGGCGACGCTTTTCTTCCTCGAACCGTGCACTCACCCATTGAGCGGCGTGTTGCAGGACAGCCGCGTCAGGGGTAGGCAACCCATCGAGGCTCGCTTTGAGACCGGGCATGGCGTCCAGCCCCGGGTGACGTGGGGCGTCTCCCTTCCAGGCTTCGGCCATGCCATCCGGGGTCAGACGAGTGAAGCCGGTGCCGATATCCAGCTGCTCCAGGGACTCGTCTTCGGCCCAGGCCTTTATTTTTTCGAACCAGGGTTCGAAATAACGTGCCTGCATCTTTCGACCGTCGACGCTCTTGCTCGCAACGCCTTGGTGACAGAGAGCAAGCAGCTCGTCCACCCATTGGCGCCAAGGCATCTTGAGCTCGAGCAAAGCAGTTCGTCGTTCCTGCAGGCACTCGGCGATGAGTTCGGCAGGCTCTTTACCTTCGACACTGTTCCGTTCGCTGGCGAACAAACCACGGACACGAGGCAATAACGCCGCCGGGCCTCCCCAATTATTTCGCACCCAGTTCAGGGCATCGCCTTGCATCGGATAACAGAACAGCCGCCAGTAATCGCGCAGCACTTCGCCCAGCAAATCGCTGTGATCGGTTTCAAGGGTTTGGGTAAACAGGCTGCCACTGTCGAATGCGTGCTCGCGCAACATGCGCTGGCACCAACTGTGGATGGTCGATACGGCAGCTTCATCCATCCACTGTGCGGCGATGTCCAGGCGGTTGGCGCAGCCTGACCACTGTTCCGGCAGATATTCATCACGCAGTTCAGCGATGAGGCTGTCGGGGGCCTTGATCTCCTCACGGAAGTACCGCGCGGCTTCAGCCAGACGTGTGCGAATACGTTCGCGCAACTCTTTGGTCGCGGCATCGGTGAATGTCACAACGAGGATTTGTGGCGGCAACAATTCACGCCCAAATCCACCCGATTCGCCACCGTGCCCGAGGACCAGACGCAGGTACAACGCGGAAATGGTGAAAGTCTTGCCAGTACCGGCGCTGGCTTCGATCAGTTGGCTGCCACTCAGGGGGAATGCCAGGGCCAGTGGTGTTTTCGTGGTCATGCGCGCGCCTCCTCGCTGTTCAACGAACGCCAGGGGGCTTCGAGCATCGGCTTATACAATGTGTTGCACCAGTGGTGGAAAGTGTTCGCGGCAATCAGAGCATCGTAATCGGCGAATTGCCGAGCGAGTGCCGGGCTTTCACGGCGCTCGCCATCAGTGGTTTGACCGTCGCCTTCATAGGCTTTTCGAGCGGCGTCGTCGGCTTTGACCGGGTCTGTCTGGGAGAGCCAGGCAAAAGCTGTTTTCACCGCGATCGGCAGCGGTTGGCACATGCCTTCTTTCCATGCTTGTAACAGTTGGCCCAAGGTGCGCAATGCTACGTCCTTCTCCAACGGAGCCAGCAGCAAACTATCGTCACTGGCGACCAACGCCGTGGTCATCGACATGCCGCTGGCGCAGGCCACCAAATGATTGACCCATGATCGGGTCAGGCGATGCCACTTGCGGGTCTTGATCGAACCAATGCTGTTGGGAATCGTGGTAACCGATAGCAAGCCGCCGTCTGCACGCTGGTACAAGCCACTGAGCCAGCCCTCCAGACGAAGACCTTCCAGCTCCAGGTTCACTGGCAACGCACTGGTTAGCGCTGTTGGCCACAATGTCAGCAGTTGTTGGTAGCGTTGCAACAGATCCGGCAATGGTTCGATCAGCTCTCGCTGTAGGGATTCGCCGAACCCGGCCATAGGCAGGAGACCACTGTTTTGCAGACGCCTTGCCTGCGTCTCAAGCGCCGAATCGACATGCGCCAATTGCCCCAGCGCAGCGCCAAGCAAACTGTCACTGAGGCTATAGCGCTGAAGTGCGTCGAGTACGAAGGGCTCTTCATCGGCCAAGGGAGCTTCAGCCGCCTCGAAAAATACCTTCAGTCGCTGACTGAAAAAATGTCGCACCGGGTTACGCAGGAAATCCTGCAATTGACCGAGACTCAGCGGTTCCTCTTGAATGTAGTCATCGAGCGTCTGAACATCCGTCGCCAGTTCGCCGGTTTGATGCAGCACCTGCCACTCGCTGGCGTAGCTGAACAGGTCATCGCCCTCATGAAAATAGCGCGCGCTGAAGGGTTGCAAAGGGTGCTCTTGCGTCATGGCTTCAAGCAGGTCACTGCCGATTGCTAATCGCCAGCCACTGGCGAGGTGGTCGCGAAGTTGGCCTATCAATACCGAAGCCGGGCGCTCACTGTTGTCCCGAATGCTGCGACCGACCCAGCTGATATACAGTTGGTTGCGAGCCGACAACAGCGCCTCCAGCAACAGATAGCGGTCATCCTCGCGTCGGGAACGATCACCCGGGCGGTAGTCGCTGCCCATCAGATCGAAGTCCAGCGGTGGTTGCGCTCGAGGGTAATCGCCATCATTCATGCCGAGCAGGCAGACGAGTTTGAACGGGATCGCCCGCATTGGCATCAACGTGCAGAAGTTGACAGCTCCCGCCAGAAAACGCTGAGACAGGCGCCCCTGGTCGAGTCCTGCCAGCCACGCTTCACGGACCACGGTCAACGGCAGGTCATCATGCAAGCCTACTGATTCGCAGGTCTCAAGCCAGGTTTCACGCAATTCTTCGAGTTGGGCCAGCAAGTAATCGTCATGCTCATTGCTGGCCTGGAAAAACAACTGCACCAACGCCTGCATCCTGACGCCCCATTGCTTGGGTGACGCCGGTTGCGTGAGTTCCTGATGGGCAACCTCCAACGCGTCCAGCAACGCAACCAAAGGACCGATGAGCGCGGCATCCAGGCCACCGATTTCATCGTAAGGCTCGATACCGTCGCAGGCACTGGCGCTGCCAACGGCATAGCCGAGCAGCATCCGGCGCAGGCCGAAACGCCAACTGTTTTGCTCCAGCGCTTCAGGCAATCCCAAACCCGCACGCTGCTCGGCGTTCATGCCCCAGCGAATGCCGGCGCCTTCGATCCAGCGGTGCAGGGTCGGCAGATCACGCTCTTCTACACCGAAGCGAGCACGCAGCGCGGGAACGTCCAGCAGATCGAGGATCTCGCTGACAGGGAAGCGGCTGTCGGGGAGCTTCAACAGATGCTCGACGGCAATAAGCAGCGGATCACGACCGCGCTGGCCTTGGTCCGCGAGCGTGAATGGTATGAAGCGCGGATCGAAGCGATCCAGTTGGCCGAACACCGCGCGGATATGCGGTGCATAGCTGTCGATGTCCGGGACCATCACAATCACGTCGCGCGGCTTCAACTCGGGATCAGCACTGAAGCGCGCGAGTAACTGATCGTGGAGGATCTCTACTTCGCGTTGCGCGCTATGGGCGATGTGGAAGCGGATCGACTCGTCCTGACTCAGATCGACGGCCGGCCACTGCTCGCGAGTCTCATTCAGTGGACGTAGCTCAAGGATGTCGTCTTGCAGTTGGTTGAGCATATTCCGTGGCTGGCTATCGCTGAACAAATCGATGCGCCCATCACGAAATGCCGAACGATAGCTATTGGGGTCGTCGTAGCTATCGAGCAGATTAATGTAGTCTCGCCCCTGCTTGCCCCAGGCCGCCAATAGCGGATGGGCATGTTGGTGAAGGGTCTGTGGATCGAGCACGACAGGCATGCCGCTCTTGCGGGCCTGACGTTTGTATTGATGCCGCAACAGGTCTTTATCAGCGACGATGTCTGCCCAATGGTGACGACATGGGTTGTGTACGCAAAGCAAGACCTGGCTGAATCGGGCGAGTCCGGCCAGAGCTTCCAGCGCTTGAGCGGGGAGAGAGGAGATCCCGAAAACAATCACACGGGAAGGTAGTCCTTTGGGCGCCACGTCGAGGCTGTTGATACGCTCAATAAATCGCTGATGAACTCCGGCACGACTTTGAGCCATGCCCTGTTCACCAACATCCAGCAACAGTGCGCGCCACAGTTCTGCCTGCCAACAGTTGGCCGGGGTGAGGGGCTTGGCTTCGCCTCTGACATTTCGCAGCTGATGACGACCTTCCGCCCAATCCTCCAGCCAGTCGGCCCGGTACACCTGGTATTGGTCGAACAGATCTGCCAGTCGCTCTGACAACTGGTAGCGCTTGCGTAGATCAGTGTCGTTGGTGAGGAAGCGTTGCAGCGGTTCGAAATGTGGTTGATTGATCAGCTGCGGGAGCAATCGCATCAGACGCCAGGTCAGTGGTGCTTTATCGAGCAGGGATTTGACCGGAATTTCATCACGCCCCAGGACCATGCGATAAAGCTGCCACATGAAGCTGCCCGGTAACTGAACATCGATGGCAGCTGCAATTCCGCAGCCGCCCATATCGTCATCTTCCGGGTCTTCGGCCAACGCCAGCTTCAGCCACTGGGCGATGCCATTACTCTGAACCAGGGCGATTTCATTTTCCAAGGGAGCTAGCGGGTAGTTCCGCATTACGCTGATCACCAGGCTACGCAGTTCATCCAGACTGTTGCTTTGAACCACCATAAAACCGGCATTGAGGGACGCGGCGTCCGGCATAAAAGCTTCCTTGGGAAATGACAAAATCTAGGGCCGAACCTTAGCACTGTCGGGAGACTGTGACAGCCGGAAGCCGTCTGAAGATGCTGTACGAACTTTCCTGCGGGCAAAACAAAACCCCTACCTGCATACGCAGATAGGGGTTTCGGAATTTAATCTTGACGATGACCTACTCTCACATGGGGAAACCCCACACTACCATC